>DLHY01000084.1 GCA_002483445.1 Blastocatellia bacterium UBA7656 | reverse complement strand
ATGTTCTGAGCCCTGACAGATACAGAAGAATGTGGATGGCGCACGGTAAATGCGCCGGGAACTGATCGGCATCCGTTATTGAATCGGCGGGCGATGCGTTCGCATCGAAAGCGAGAAACAGGTGGGAAAACCGGGCGCGCCTTCTGCTAAAAATGCGAACAGAATATCTTCGTTGCTCTGGCGGTCGCTGAACGCTTATGGCCGGATCAAGTATCGCTACCTGCTGCCCATCTACACGATGCTCGGACTCGACAATAAAAAAAACAATTCGGCTCCCCCGCTGGCTCTGCGCGGCGCGCAAAGATTGGCCCGCCTTCTCAACGGCTCGAATGAACATCTCTACCGCGATCAACTCCGCCGTGTGATCGAGCGAGCCGAGTCCGCAAGAGGCGCGGTGATTTTTCTGCCCTCGACCGGATGGGAGATCGCCAACCCCCAGCGGTCGCATCACCTCGCCCGCGAATTCGCCAGACTCGGCTTCGTGTCCGTATTCGACAGCAGCAACGCCTACGACGATGTCGATGGCTTTCGAGAGATCGAGCCGAATCTGTTTTTGTTTCGCGGGCCTGACAAACTGCTTGCTGAAATCCCCGACGCTACGCTCTGGACTCTGACTTATAATTTTGATCGCCGGAGCATCTACCCTGAAACGGCGAAAGTGGTTTATGACTGGATTGATGACTTCAACGTGTTCCTCTACGACCGCGATTTTCTCGAACGCAATCATGAGAAAGCTCTGAGTGAAGCGACCGTTGTCGCCTGCGTCGCCCGAAGTCTTCACGAGCAGGCGGCGCTCAAAAGGCCCGATGCCCTCTATCTTCCCAACGCAGTCGAATGCTGGCGATTTGCCGACCAGTCAGCCCCGATTCCTGATGACCCGGATATCGAATCGCTCCAACGCGAAGCGAAGCCCATAGCCTGTTACTATGGCGCGATGGCCGAGTGGTTCGACTATGAACTGATCGAAGCGGTGGCCAAAGAAAGGGAGGACTGGAATTTTCTGTTCATCGGGCCGGCCTACGACAACAGCCTGCGCGAGCGCGGGCGGCAACTGCTCAAACGAAAAAACGTCCGCTGGATCGGCCCGCGCCCCTACACTGAACTTCCCGGCTATCTGCGGCTCATCGATGTCGCTATGATTCCGTTTCTCATAAACGACATCACCAGAGCCACGTCTCCGCTGAAGCTTTATGAATTTTTCGCCGCCGCAAAGCCGGTAGTCGCCACTCCGATAAGAGAGTGCCTCGCTTTTGAAGAGGCGCTGACAGCCGAAGGCGCGCGCGATTTCTCGCGCTCGCTCGATATTGCAAGAGCCAGCGCGCAGGACGAGCGTTTCCGCCAGCGGCTGAGAAAACTCGGACAGGCTAATTCATGGACTGCCCGCGCGCAGATGGTGATTGAAAGACTCAAAGCCTAAACCGGCTTGCGCAAGCGGCGGTTTCGTTGTTGAATGACAGGTTTGGAGTAATGAAGCCAATAATAAGAATCTCGAATCTGAGCAAACAATTTCGCATAGCGACGGGCGAGCGCAGCGCGGCGCGTTATGAAACTCTGCGCGAATCACTCGTGCGTTCGCTTCGCAACGCTTTCAGGAGGAATCATCACCGGTCGGAAGAGAAATTATGGGCGCTCAAAGACATAAACCTCGATGTGATGCCCGGCGAAGTCGTCGGACTCATCGGCCCGAACGGCGCGGGTAAATCGACTCTGCTCAAGGTTCTCTCCCGCATCATCGAACCCACTTCCGGCAGGGTCGAGCTTTACGGTAAAGTCGCAAGCCTGCTGGAAGTCGGCACGGGCTTTCATCCCGACCTGACGGGCAGAGAGAACATTTATCTCAACGGCGCGGTGCTGGGGATGCGCAGGCGCGAAATCAATGCTCGGTTCGATGAGATAGTGGCGTTTGCTGAAGTGGAAAAATTTCTCGACGAAGCAGTGAAGCATTATTCGAGCGGCATGTATGTCCGCCTCGCGTTTGCGGTGGCGGCGCATCTCAGCCCTGAAATCCTCATAGTCGATGAAGTGCTGGCCGTGGGAGACGCCAGCTTTCAGAAAAAATGTCTCGCCAAGATGCAGGACGTTATGCGCAGCGGCAGGACTGTTTTGTTCGTAAGCCATTCGATGGGCATGATCCGCCAGCTATGCGTGCGCGCGGCGCTGATAGATGGAGGAGAACTCAAAAAGCTTGGGCCGACGAAAGACGTGGCCGATTATTACGAAGCGATGTCGGCTTAGAAAAAGGGGCCATTATGCTCGATCCTGCTTATCACAAGTTTGCCGAAGAATTCGCCAGAAAAATCAACGCCGGGGATTTCCAGGCGGCTACACTTTTTCTCGCTCCGTGGCTGCGCGGCGAGATCACGCCCGACCTGCTGAGGGAGATGGTCGAAACTGAGCTTCGAGAAACGGGTGATGCGGCGGAGTTGGAAAAGTTGATTTACCCGAAAGATTTCCAAATCGATTCCAACATCTGCACGATTGATGACCTGCGCGAGATCAGGAAACGGGGATACTATAACAGGCGTGCCGAGAGAGCTATCTCTGATGAAATCACGAGCGAGAATTTTCGCCAGTGGTTGGTCATCCAGTTTACGCCCGCCGAAGGCGAAGACGCGGAACTTGATATTGATGCCTGGTTCGATTTCTGGATGGCGATTGTGGATGTCGATGGCGAATACAGAATAGGCTACTTCGAATTCGAAGACCCCGATTGATCTGTCGGATTTCTGTTGCTTCTGCTCATTCGCCTCAAATGTACGATGATCGATCATGAATATCGTTATTGCGACGCAGCATATCAGCCGCTATGAGGAAACGAAACTAACCGCATTCGTCCGCCAACTTAACCTGGAAGGCCACAGGGCCTCGATAGCTTTCGATGCGGATTCCAATATAGACGGACTCGAAAAAGAAATCCTCGACCGCGCGCTTCGCCTCCGCCTGCCGCAAACCCTGCTCGGAGCCGATGCTCTCCGCCTCGCGGATCAAATAGCCGACTTCGCCGCGGAGAGCGCGTTGCTTTACCTCGATTCCGCTGATCTGTTCGTCATCGGGGCTCTGGCATCCGCGCGGCTGAAGATTCCTTTCGTTGTCTTGCTTGATGAGCCATCTCTTTTCGTTTCGACAACCAGCGTGTCAGCCTTCTTTCTCTTCGAACATATCGTACTCAAAGACGCATCGAAAATTTTTTGCGCCTCGCAGGAAATCCTCGAACGCGCGATTGAAATTCAACCTCGCGCGCAGTGCTGCCTCTTTCTGCCTGAAACATGCATCAGCGAGATGGTCAGGCTGACGGCTTCCGACACCGAGTCGCGCGATGAGTTGATGGAAACTCTTCGCCTCAATCCTGATCGCCATCTGCTTTCAATCGAAACGCTTCGCAGTCTGATCAGGGAGAGAGAGCGGATCAACCTGAGCGCGAGCAGTTATCTGAAAATGGCTGAAAGAGAACAGTCGTTTCTTCATCAGGAGCAGGTGCTGGCGGCGATGGCATCGCGGCTCAAACAGAAGGAAGCCGATATCGAAAAGATGAGATCGACGCTGGGCTGGAGACTGCTACAGAGGTATGGTCGGATCAAATACCGGTACCTGCTGCCCGTTTATAAACTCATGGGGCTTGATCGCCGCCCGACGAATAACAACGAGCAAAGGCAATCAATCCCTAAGAAGGAAAGCGTCAGGAAATCGAAGCCGGAAGATTTTTACTCCTCGCTGACCATTCGCCCTGAGCTTGGGCCGGAAGAGATGTTCGCCGTTCTGGAGAGAAACCACCCCGTCGACAAACTTCATCTTCCGGACGTGATCTGTTTTTCGATCATCGATTGGGATTTTCGATATCAGCGGCCTCAGCAGATGATGTCGCAGTTTGCCTCTCACGCCCATCGCGTGTTCTATATCAGCCCGTCGCGCTTCAAGTCGCCAGCCCAGGAGCGCGTTTCGGTCAAAGCCATCAAAGAAAATATCTATGAAGTCGAGCTTGCCCTGCTGCATTCGCACGACCTCTATTCGGAAACCCTCAAAGGCGAAAACCTGACTTCATTGCTCGATTCGCTCGAAGAACTGCGCCGTAAATTCTCGATTGATGAAGCCATCAGTTACGTGATGATAGCCTCGTGGGCGGACGCCGCTTTGGAAGCGAGAGACCGCTGGGGCTGGACAGTCATCTACGATTGTATGGACGAATGGAACACGTTTCCAAACATAAGCCGGGAAGTTTTAGAAGCGGAAACGAGTCTGGTAAAAAACTGCGATCTGCTTTCAGTCACGGCCCAGCGCCTTTTCGAAAAGTGGGCATACTTCAATCGCCCGACTGTTCTTGCGCGCAACGCGGTCGATTCGGATTTCTACCTGCAACGCCTTCGCCCCAACTCGCTGCTCGAAGACCTGCGGCGTCCGATCATAGGCTACTACGGCGCGATTGCCGACTGGTTCGACATCGAATTGATGATCGAAGTCGCAAGCCAACGGGCGGATTACACATTCGTTTTGATCGGGGGCGTATTCGACGTCGATGTATCGGCCCTCGAAGCTTTGCCCAACGTGCGTATGCTCGGTCAGCAGCCTTATGAAAAGATGCCTCAGTATCTTTATCACTTCGATGCCTGCATCATTCCCTTCAAGATCAACGCCGTGACCGAGGCCACCGACCCTGTGAAACTTTACGAGTATCTCGTCGGCGGCAAGCCTGTGGTCACGGTCGCGCTGCCTGAGATAGAGCCGTGCGCCGATTTGGTCTACATAGCCCGGAAGTCTGAAGATTTCGTCGCGCGCCTCGATGAAGCCGTGGCTGAAAACGATCCGCGCATCGAAGCGCGCCGCAGGGAGTTCGCGGAGCAAAACACATGGCGGAAGCGATATGAAGAGATGAGCGAAGCAATCGCTTCCGCCACGCCGCGGGCCAGCATAATAATCGTCACCTATAACAACATCGCGCTCAATCATCTCTGTCTCGAAAGCATAATCCGCAACACCGCTTACCCTGATTATGAAATCGTGGTCGTGGATAACAACTCCGCCGACGGCACGCAGGATTATCTTCTGCGACTGGCCGCCGGGCGCGCGAATGTGAAGGTCATACTGAACCAGAAAAACGAAGGATTCGCGCGGGCGAACAATCAGGGCATAAGCGAAAGCCGCGGCGAATACCTTGTGCTTCTCAACAACGATACAATCGTTCCTCCCGGATGGCTGACTCGCTTGATCTTTCACCTGAAAGACGAGAGGGTTGGGCTTGCAGGGCCAGTGACCAACTTTGCAGGCAATGAGTCGAGGATCGAGACGCACTATCGCTCGTGGGCCGAGATGGAAGACTTCGCCGCCGACCGGATGTGGGCAAACGATGGACTCATAGCCGACATAAAAATGCTTGCGATGTTTTGCGTGGGCTTTCGGCGACAGGTTTACGAAGAAGTCGGCCCGCTGGATGAGCAGTTCGGAATAGGGATGTTCGAGGACGACGATTACTCGCTGCGGGTGAAAGCCAGGGGGTATCGCGTCGTGTGCGCGGCGGATGTGTTCGTTCATCACTTCGGGCAGGCGTCTTTCGGGAAGCTGATCGAGAGCGGCCAGTACGATCTCATATTCGAAGAGAACCGCCGCCGCTTCGAAACCAAATGGAACACGAAATGGATTCCTCACAGTCATGCGCTGCTTCGCTTCGGGCATCACAAAACGGAAAAAAAGAAATGAATGATTACGACCTGAAACTTGTCCGTGAGAGCCGCCATTGGGGCGATCATCTTTCGGTTGAAGCTTCTGGAGAATGGAACTCGTGGCTCGATCATCCCCGTATACTGGAGCGATACCGTAGCCGCTCTCTTATCGAGGGGAAGTCGTGGGAAGAATGGGTGAGAGCGCAGATGGGAGAGCCTGCCGCGCGCAGCCTCGATTTGGGCTGCGGGGCGGGGATGAAAAGCCTTCAGGTATTCAGGGCCGGAGCCAGCGCGCGCATCGAAGGAATCGATATCAGCGAAGAGAGAATCCGCGAGGGAGAAAGGCGACGTCAGGAAGCCGACGCTCCGGGCGGCTTTCGCATGGAGGATGTCAATAGCGCGGAATTTGAGCCTGAAAGTTATGATCTGATTTTTTCCAGCCACAGCTTTCATCATTTTCTCCGACTGGAACACATAATGGAGCAGACGCGCAGCGCGCTCACCCCGCGCGGCCTTTTCGTGCTTGAAGAGTATGTCGGCCCGACGCAGTTTCAATGGACAGACGAACAGATGGAGGTTGTTCGTGGGTTGCTTCGATTCATCCCTGAGCGACTGAAGACGCATCGCTGGGGCGCGATCAAGGAGATGGAAGGGAGGCCGACGCGCGACGAGGTGGAAACGGTTTCGCCTTTCGAGTCGATCCGCTCAGAGGAAATCTTTCCGCTCTTCAAACAATATTTCGATCCGCTCGTCATTCGAAAGCTGGGAGGGACGATTCAGCATCTTCTTTACAACGGCATCATTCACAACTTCGTTGATGAGGAATCCATTCACCTCGTTGAAGCGATCTGCGACATCGAAGATGCGTTGATCGATGCAGATATTCTGCCGAGCGATTTCATGCTGATCGTCGGTCGCAGGAAAAACGAAGCAGCAGCGGAAGAAAAAATCGAAGCCGGTTCAAGACAGGTGTCTGCAAAGGAGCGCGAGATCAGACATCTGCGGTCGGAACTGGCCGAAAGAGAATACGAGTTGGAGAAGATCAAAAACACTCTGGGCTGGCGATTGCTGAATCACTACGGGCGGATCAAGTATCGATACCTGTTGCCGGTTTACAGACGGCTGGGGCTGGCGAAAGAGAAAGACAGAAAAGACTGATCGTCGCGCGCGAGCCGATTCGCTGAGACGATGCGCGGAACATGAGAGAAACTTGATTTGAATAATGATTGAGTTGATCGTATGGGTAATTCTGCATCTGCTTGCGCTGGGCCTGATGGTTCTGGCGGCGTTCGGCGCCGGATGTCTGCCTCTGCGCCGCATCGATTTTCACTCCGCGCTGGAGCGCGCCACGTTTACCGTCGCTTTGGGTTTTGGCTTATACGGGCTGGCGCTGTTTCTCCTCGGACTAGCGGGCGCGCTTTATAGAGAAGTCATTCTCGCCCTGACTGCGGCAGGCGATCTCTACGGGCTGATTTTTCTCGCCCGACACCGCGAGCATATCAAATCAAATCTGCGGTCGCTCACTCTGGCGAAATCATTTTTGATTCTTGCCGGTCTCGGCTGCTGGATGTTCGTGTTGTGGCCGACTCTCTATCCTTCGACCGACTGGGATGCGACTTCTAATCATCTGGTGCTTGCCCGCGATTATCTTTCAACGCACAGAATCATTTCGCACGAGGGGATTCCGCAGCCCGTGCTGCCCGCGCTGAATCATCTGCTTTTTACCTGGGGCATTGCTGTTAAAGACGACATCTCGGCGCAGATGATCGAGCATGTGCTGATGATGCTCATCGCTTTGGGGATTTACTCTCTGGGCCAGCGTCGCAATCGTGCGGCGTGGGGGCTTGCCGCAGGCGTGTTCTGGCTTGCTCACCCGCTCGTGTTGTGGCTGGGCCAGTCGGCTTATGTCGATATCGGGGTAACCGCTTTTGCCTTTCTCGGAGTTCTGGCGTTGCGCAACTTTTTCGAGAGCCGGGAAAGCGGCTGGTGGCTCATCGCCATGTCGCTTATGGGAATGGCAGCGGGCGTGAAGATGCCGGGACTTTTTTTCTTGGCGGCAGGCGCGATTATGGGATTGTGGGCGCTGGCGAAATCTCTAATCAGTTGGAAAGAACTGATCCGTGGCGGCGCGCTGGCTTTCCTTATAGCCGCGCCCTTTTACGCGCTCATCGCTTATCACGCCGGAAATCCTTTCTGGCCCGTGCTGACTCAGATGAGTCAGGGCGTCTGGGCTGAGCCGCCCATCGCGCAGTTCAATAACTGGATAAGCAATGTCGGTGTGGCCAAGACGCCGGTCAACTTTCTGCTGCTTCCCTTTTATCTGGCGTTTGAGTTGGAGCGGTTCCTGCCCGAACCGCGTATATGCCGTTTGATCGTATTCTGGCCGCTGGCCTGGATAATCTCTATTCGCGACCGCGAGGCTCGTTGGTGGACTCTGTGGGCGCTCTCGTTCATGGCCTTCTGGTTCCTCACCTCTCAGCAGGTGCGGCTGCTGCTTCCGGCTTTGCCGTTTATGATCCTCGCGCTTTATGAAAGCGCCAGATATATCGCGGAAAAAATATTTAAGTCTGTCGCCATTCGACGCGCGATATGGATAATCGCTGCCGCGTGCGCTTTGATCCTGACTGCGCGAGCGGGATTGAATCTACTTCGCGGCAGCCGTCTCCCACCGACAAATGAAACTGCGCGCGACGCTTTCCTGATGAAATTCTATGGAGGTTACGCTGGAGTCCGTTATATCAACGAGCGTTCGACGAAAGACGAAGCAGTGTATGTCATCAATGGCAGTTGGCTGAATTATTATTTCAAACCAGGAGTGATCGATTCTATGGGACTGGTGCAGCGAACGCATTGGCCTTCATACCGCTGGCCCGATGACGGCGATTGGGTGAAGCGGCTGGAATCCAAAGGCGTCGCCTGGATACTGGTCTTTTATCCGGGTTATCCGTTGGGGATGAAAATATATAAGGACGATCCCGCGTGGAAACCTCACTGGCCTCCTTACGAGCTTGTTTATCAAGACACGCAGGTATGGGTGTTTCGTCATCCGTGATCCGCGAAATTCTCCGCGAGTCGCTGACCGCGTCTGCGCATCCAGAAAGACGCGCCTCTTTCGAGCGAGGGCAGAAACGGAAACGCCTGTAGCAGCTTTTCACCGTGCTCGATCCGCAGAAAGTTGTTGGCGAGCAGGATTTCAAATTCATCGTTGAACATCAGAAAAGCCATCAGAAGATACTGCTCGTTCCAGAAAATCTTTTTCTCCTTGACCCATTCTCGCGGATAGTCCCAGGGAAGAAAAATATCGTGCAGGTGAATTATCACGCCCGGTCCGAGGCGCGGCAGTATCTCGAAAAATAATCGGTTCACATCCGATCCGATTTTGGAGACGTGCGAACTATCGATGAAGAGAATGTCGTCGGCTTCGAGGGATTCGAATTCTTCCATCGGCACCGACTGGAGCGGCGAAGCGATGAGTCGCGAGAGTCCTTCAAACCCGCGGGTGAGAATTTTCATCGGGTAAGGCTCGATGCATTCGACGCGCGTCCCGCCGTCGATGCGCGCCGCGCGGGCCGCGACCATGGTCGAATACCCGGCTCCGACTTCGATGATTCTTTTAGGGCGAAACTCGCGAATCATCGCGTGGTAGATGACTGCATCGACGGGGCCGAACGAGGGATTGACCCATCGATATTCGCTCTCAGCGGCTTCGCTTTCAATTGTGGGAGTCGAAGCCATTTCATCGCCCCACTTTTTCAATCGGCCGAGCAATGAAATCTGGGCTTCGGCATCAAGCTTTACAACACGGTCGAAGCGATGAGACCAGAGCGCGTCATCGAGCAGCGCGATTTCAGGCACCGGATGCTGAAAGCTCACAGGCAACAGGTGAACCTTTTGAGCCTCGGCCAGATCGAAGAGCTTCTCAAAGGTTTCGGCATCGCGGAATCCGATTCTTCCTACAGGGATCAGCAGGAGCAAAAGCATTCGCGCCGCAACGTCGGCGCTCAAGCGATCAACTGCGAAATGATCGCTTGAGGCGAGAAGTCGGTCGTATAGAATCTGCCACTGGGCAGATTCGGGGTCGGCAAGCGATGAGTTGAAAAGCGCACTTATCGCTCTTCGATCTCGCCAGCGTGATAATTTTTCCTTGAGCGGTCGCGCCGCTCGTCTGAGCGCCCGACGGATCATGATTATCTCAGAAATTTGAAAGGGTTAATTTACTTGATAAGCGCATTGATTGAAAGCCGGAATCATTAGCGCGGAAGTTGTCGCTCCAACGTATCGCAGATTCGTTGAGCCGCGCGCCCGTCGCCGAAAGGATTTTCCACCTGTACCATCTTCGCGTATTCCTCTGCGCGGGTGAGCAGCCGCGATGCTTCTTCGACTATGCGCGCGGAATCGGTGCCGACGATTATTCCCGCGCCGCTTTCTATAAGCTCTGGCCGCTCGGTCGTCTCTCTCAACACCAGCGCAGGCTTGCCGAAAGAAGGCGCTTCCTCCTGAATGCCGCCCGAATCGGTCAGCACAAAATAACACCGGCTCATCGCACGCAACAGATCGAAGTAGGAAAGAGGCGCAAGCAGATGAATCCGCCGCTCGCCTCGAAGCTCTTCGCTGACGATGCTTGCAACCTGTTCGTTGAGATGGACGGGGAAGATTATTTCAACGTCATCGAAGCGATGAGAGATCGTTTTGACGGCGCGGCAGATCGAGCGAAGCGGCGAGCCGTGGCTCTCGCGGCGATGCGCGGTCACTATCAGCGCGCGAGAGCGGGCGAAATCGATCCGTCTCAGTGTTTCATTTTCGAAGTCGCCGTCGAGCGAAACGCTTCGAAGCGAATCGACGACGGTGTTGCCCGTGACGAAAATGCTTTCTTCGCTGACGCCTTCGCCAAGAAGATTCAAACGGGCCTGTCTGGTCGGGGCGAAGTGCCAGTCGGCCAGACATGAAGTGACGCGACGGTTGACTTCTTCGGGAAAGGGATTGCGCTGATCGAACGAACGAAGCCCCGCTTCGACGTGGCCCACTTTTATGCCGAGATAAAACGCTGCAAGCCCTGTGGTCATAACCGTAGTCGTGTCGCCCTGAATGAGCGTCGCGTCAGGCTTCAACTGGCCGAGCAGATCGGAGAGCGAAGTGAGCGAGCGCGAGGCGAAATCAGCGAGGCTTTGACCCTTCTGCATGAGGTTGAGATCGATGTCGGGGTGGATGTCGAAGGCGGAAAGAAACTGATCGAGCATCTCGCGATGCTGGGCCGTAGCGACGAGAGTGTGATCGAATGCGTCACGTCGCCGGTCGAGTTCTTTTATGACCGGAGCCATTTTGATTATCTCCGGGCGCGTGCCGACGATAGTGACGATTTTCGGTTTCTTCATCAATCGGACGAATGTGCAAGATCGGCGATCAGTTCTTTTCTATCTCCTCTGCCCCTTATGGCGAGTTTCATATCTTACGCGCCCGCGCGCTAAGGCGCAATTTGCAAAAACAAAGCCGGTCGCTAGTACCGGCTTCAAAGAAATCAAATTCAGGAGGAGATCCTACAACAGGCTGCCAGCCTGTTGACGCCTTGTATGAAAATCGGGGAACCAGCAGGCTGGCAGCCCGCTGTACCTGTCAATCGACGTTATAAGGGCCGTTGATAGAGGAACGATGCGGACACTGTTCCATCAGGATTCTTGACGACTAGATTGACCGTCTGACCGCGATCAATCTTCTTGCCCAGCTTCTTGCACTTGAGTCGGCCCGTCGGGTTCTCCGAGTCGTTGCTGGTCTTCTGCTTTGCATCGTTCATATAAACATCTGCGTCATCCTTGAAATTCGTGCCGTTGACGTAAAGATGCTTGCCGATGATTTCTACGCTGGTGATCGTGGGAATCTCCGGGCCGCCAGTTCCGGTGATGGTGAAGCGACCACTTCGGACTTCGACCGCCGATCCTGATTTCGTCGCTGCCTGAAGTCGGATTCTCGCCTGAGTGGTTGGCTTGTCCGGCACAGTCCAGTTGAAATCGGTGATGTTCGCGTCAGTGGTTGAAAAGATCAGATTGGCTATGGGGAAAGTCGCTCCGTCATCGGTCGAGTATCGAATCTCGTAGCTATCGACATTCGAAATCCCTGTTGCAGACCAGTCGATCAAAAACTGAGAGCCTGCGACGAGCGTCTGATTCGCTGGATCGGAAGCGAGCGCGACGGTGACATTCGATGTCGGAGATTCCGTCGTGATCCGGTTGGTGTAGATGTAATCGTCCCGATTCAATCCGTCGTTGTCAGCCGCATTCCCCGCGACATAAAAAGTCACCGTGCCGACATCTGTTGAAGGCGCAGTCCATCGAATCTGCCAGATGCGCCTCCCTGAAGAAGTAGCATTCGTGCCTGTCGAAGAGTGCTGGATGTATTGTCGCGCGCCTTCGCCTGTGAGCGGGTTGATTTGAGTATCGGAACTGACGGTTGCGAGAGTCCCCGCGCGATTTCCGCCCGAATCAATGGCCGTGAGTTGAAATCCGAATTTTGATCGACCGCCCTGTTGCGCTGTTACGGTGATCGTGTATTGCTGACCGGGAGAATAAACTGCGGGAGTGTTTGTGATAGTCACGCTCCCCGGCCCTACGTTTGCGTTTTCAAAAGTGTCGTGACAGAAAACGCAACTGCCTATGTCTCCGGGCGCTCCCGTATAGCGAGGTTCCGGCCCTGACGCGCTTGCATACGCGACTACGGCTATGACGAGAATCAATATGATGGTCTGCAATTTCTTTTTTCGTGTCGATATCATTTTCTGCCTCTGAATATTTACACCCTGCCGCTTATCGAATCGAGGGAGAATATAAAGCGCGACCGGCAGAGATAATCTCGCTGTTTACATGTCGCACTGTGAGTGCGCGATCTCGAATGCGAATCCTGGGAGCGCGCGCTTCCAGCGTGCCAGACTTGCGATGGAGACCCGATAAAAAATTGCCGGGTCTCCTCCTCAACACATGCAGGCAGGATGCCTGCGCCCCCAGGCGATCACCCCAAAAATCCGACATCGGCGAATGAGCCGCCAAGTATCTCCTGCGCGTCTACGCCAAGCCACTTGTTGAGAATCGTCGCGTAGACTTCGCGGAAGTCGACCTTGAATTTCATGTTGCCCGCCTGATCGAGATCCGTCAGCGACGGCTGCTGGCCGTAGATTCCCTTCGTGACCGGGTCGCCGATGACCATCATCTGGCTCGTCGTGCCGTGGTCAGTTCCAAACGAAGCGTTTTCGTTCGGTCGCCTGCCGAATTCCGACCACTCCATCATCAAGGTTTTATCCGCAAGCCCGTGCGCGGCCATATCGTCATAGAACGCTTTGACTGCTTCCGAAAAATATCGAAGCAGTGTGAAGTGCGCGCCTGCGAGTTTATTGGTCCCCTGAATCTGAGCCGAGTGATTGTCGAATCCGCCCATCTGAACATAAAGCAGATTGGCCTGCGGCAGAGTCGTTATGAGTTGCGCCGCCATCTTCAACGCGGCTGAGAGCGGATTGGGCGCAGCCGGATAAGTCACCGTCGATGTGTAAGAGGCCACCGCCGCCTGAACCTGAGCCGCGCCCGCGACGGCATCGACGCTCATCTCGGCTATCGAATCGGCGAAGCTCCCCGCATCAAAGACGCGATTGTTGTTCGCGTTGAAAGTGTTGATCTGGTTGTTGCGGTCGCCCGCGAACCTGCTGTCGGTCTGATAGGTATAGTTCTGAAAGCTCGATATGGAAGGCACCACCACGTTATCGCCGTAGAGCGATTTCGGCAACGTGCCTATCGATGCCGCGAGGAGTCCCGACTGGCCCGCAAGCTTTTCGTCTGCATAGCGGCCAAGCCATCCTGTGCCTGTGGGGCTTGCAGGATTGGCTGTGTGCCAGATGTCCATCGAGGTGAAGTGCGACAAGTTCGGATTCGGATAGCCCACGCCGTTGATTATCGCCACTTGATTCTGATCGTACATGTCTTTGAGTTGCGTGAGCGCCGGGTGCAATCCGAACTGGCTGTTGAGTATCATCGATTTGCTTTGCGCGTCGACTAGCTCCGTGTCGCGGAAGCCGAGCGTAGGCCGTTTCGAGTGATAGGCGGAATCGGTGTACGGGATGAGCGTGTTGAGTCCGTCATTGCCGCCCCCAAGCTGGATGACGACGAATATGCGACGGTTTGTTGACTGAGCCATCGCATCCGTGAGCAACACTTTGGGCATAAGCAGGCTCAGGCTGACCATTCCCGCGCTGCGCTTTACGAATTGTCTTCTGGTTATCGGCATAGCATTCCTCCTAATTCAACTCGGATTCCGGCAGGCAAAGTATCTGATGAACCAGCCCGCGAATTTTCTTGTCGATATCGTTTTTGTCATACCCGACCTTCACGCCCTGATCGTCGGTCTCAAGGTAATTGCGAAGGTTCGTTTTCACCTCTTTCGGCACGCCGAACAGGTTCATAACTTCAAGGAATTTGTTGACGGTCTTCTTGGATTTCGATTTGGTGTATTCGCCAAGTTGATCGTTGGTTATCGACACGCCGGGATTGGTGTGGTTGCGATTCGTAACGAGCGCGTTGGCGAAATTGAACCGTTCGAGCATCGTCGCCGTGTTAGTCCATCCGAGGTTCAAATCCCAGCCCGCAACATCGGGCGGGTTGAAAATGTCCTGAGTCATGTTGCGCGAAAATCCGGCCAGCGCGTTCGAGGTCTGATTTCGCTCTCCCGTGACGTTGGCTCCGGGCCGATAGTCGGCTCCGAGCATTCGAATCGCCCCGACGATGTATTCGACCGGCTGTTTGACCAGACCGTAGCGCGCCCGCTCGCTGAAGAATTCGTCCGAAGTAAAGATCGCGCGCACAAGCTCCTTGATTGAGTGATTGCTGCTCGTGTAGACAGAGGCGAATTTATCTATCGTCTGTTTGTCTTGTGAACTGGAACTGAGCGGATGGACGAAGAAATCGAAGAGCTTCTTCGTCAAAAATCGCCCGGTCTGCGGACGATTGCAGATGATGCCAATGACATCCTCGCCGCCCAGATTCCCCGACACCTGATAGGGAGTCCCCGCGTAGATGGTCTTCGATCCGTTGTCGTGCTGATTGGCCTGGATGAACCATTCCGCGTTGTAAGGGTCGCTGCCCTGACGGGGATTGCGGAATTTCCATCCGGTGAAAGCGCGCGCCACCTGTTTAACATCGTCCTCGGTGTAGTTGGCCTGCCCGGTGACGGGATCGAGTATGCCCATGGTGAAAAGCTCCTGAAGCTCGCGCCCGAAATTTTCGTTGGGGCTTCCGGCGACGTTCTGAAGTCCGTTGAGCCAGATGAGCATCGCGGCATCCTTTGAAACGGCTTCAAGGAGATCGTCGAAGCGTGAGAGGCCATACTGACGGAACTTGAGGTTCTGGATGTACATATAAAGGTCCTGAACCTGAGAGAGGGCCGTCGCGAAGTGGTTATGCCAGAAAAGAGTCATCTTCTCTTCGAACTGACGGCGGGTATGAACCATGCGGGTGAACCACCAGCGACGAATCTCGCCCTGATTGAAGCGATTGCCATCTCGCGGATCGACGAAGTTGAAACTTGCAGTGAGCAGATCGTCGAGCGGCTGGTTATTGATGTTCTGATGATTGAGCAGGTAATCGACTGCGCCCTCTTTCCCGCGCGATTCGAGGTCTGAGATTTCGTCAGGGTTGCCGCCAAATCCCATCCGACGAAGCAAATGGGCAGCGTCTTCGTTGGTGAATGCCATACTCTCCTCCTTAGAGAACAGAAGTCAGAAGGTGACAGGGAACAGGTTACAGGGGACAGGCGGGAAATTTCCGAGTCTGTAACCTGTTCCCTGTCGCCTGTTCCCTACACTGACTGCTTGATTGGGAGACTGATCGATCCGGTTTTTCAGACTTCTTCCATCAGCCGAAAGTCTGGAAAAGTTTCGCTTCCGCATCCAGATAGAGAGCCTTTTGCGAAAGCTACACCTCCTTCGTAGCGGAGGCTCGGAGGGGCAGGAAAATACGTCAGGCCGAAACTTTTTTCATCCGCTTCTCCCATTCCGCGCGGGTCGAAAGAGCGCGATCTGAGATGGCCCTTTCGGTCGCAAGTATTCCGTCGAGGTGATCGATTTCGTGCTGCAATAGCTCTGAAAGATCGTCCTGGGCTTCAATAGTTTGTCGCACGCCTCGCTCGTCACTGTAGGCGACGCGAATCGCGCGATTGCGTTTCACTCTGATCATCAGATCAGGCAGACTGAAGCAGTCGTCCCAAAGTTCGATCATATCGGCGCTCGCCCACAGGATTTCAGGATTGATGAGCGGGCCGCAAAAACCTGTCGGCTGCATTCTTATGAATATGATCCTTTGAAGCGAGCCAATCTGCGGGGCGGCTATCCCGCGCCCGAATCCGCTCTCGCGGCGGAATGCGGCGAGCGTGTCGGCGAGATCGCGCGTGAGGGATTCGACGAGGGGTGAAGAGAAGTCTTCGACGGGGCGGGATATTTCCCACAGCAGCGGATTTCCAAGTTGAAGAATTTCCAGCGACGGCATAACTGATTTTGCCTGATAAAAAATTGCGGCGTGCTTGCCCGCGACTCCGATTATACAGAAGCAGGTCGCCGGGGCAAACAGTATAAGGAAGGATCGAAGGGTAGGGTCAGGTAGTTGTTCGAAAGCGAAGTCAAAAAGAGAAACCACAGATGAACACAGATGGACACAGATAGAGAAAAACCGAGAGCTTTTTCAGAATTTTCTCTCTTCATTTTATCCGTGTTTATCTGTGCTCATCTGTGGTTCCTTCCTTTCTGCTGCTCGCTTCATTTCTTCCGATAAGCTCGAATGAAAAAAAGCCGGTCGCCGATTTGAAGATCGTCATCGTGAGAGGGGCCGAATATGGCGGCCTGCTCGTAATTATCTTCCACCCACTGCATCAGTCGCTCGTTGTAATCGCGCCCCAGGACGGCAGGGCCGAATTCCGAAGTCGCGCGATTGGTGACTAAAACGAGCCGCGTGTTGGAATCCCTGAGTTGTCTTATCGCGCGCTCCTCTCCCCGTTCGTCGAGAAAGCCCGGAGTGGTTATCTCTTCGCGCAGCGGATTGGGCCGGTCAGTGAAAAAATTTATCGAAGTCCCTTCAGGCAAAACTGCCACCGGGTCGTTTGATGAGGTCTCCCGATTTATGAAATCGATTGCCTCGTTGATGGCAATGCCGAGGTCGGAAGCGACGAGCATCGTCCCTCGCTCAGTCGATATGGGATGCGAATTTCTCGTGCGGTATCGATAAGCGAGCAACGCGCCGGTAATGATCGTGTGAGCGATCATAAAAACGATCATAAATTTTCGCGCGAATCGCCGCGTCCGCGCGCCTCGTATCAGGTCGGGAAACGAATAGACCCAGAAATAGGTGAAGAGGACGACCGACGCGGGCAGAAGGTATGAACTGTACGCGCCGCCGCTTCGCACTCTGAGCATAACTCTGGCAAGAGATGCCAGCGCGAAGACCGACACCGCGATCAGCATGAGCGTGTGTTGTCTGTCGACTACATTCTGCTTCTGGTAGCGGAACAACCCGTAAATCAAAAGTCCAGCGAGCAGAACAGGCATGGCAAGATAAGGCCCTTTATCCCAACTCATCGAACCTCCGGCAGGCGCGAGGGTGAACACTGCGGTTGAAATCGCCAGCAACGCCCATACGAGAGAGGGCTTGACCTGACCGGCGTCGCTCACCGTTTCTTTCGATAGTTGAGCCTCGGTTTGAGCCGCCTGCCTGCGCCCCACGAGCATACTCATCGCCACAACGATGCCCGCAAGTCCGGCCAGCCTCACCGCCGAACTGATCATAAGGCCGAGCGATTGCAGCGGCATATCGAAGCCCGACATACGCTTGTTGTAGTAAACAAGCTCCTGCGGCAGATTCTGAAAGAAAAGAAAGCTGTCGCGCGACAGCGTCTCCCATCCGACGCGCGCAGCGATGATCGAATAGCCCCCGACTATAAGCCCCAGAGCAGGCAGCAGAAACAGAGCGGTCAGCGAGATTGATCTCCGCAGACGAGGCTGCCCCGCAAGCCATGCCACGACCATTCCGACGGCCAGAGCGGCAAGCCCCATCTCGGTCTTTGCCAGCATAGTCAATCCGGCGGCCACTCCTGCGCCCAGAAAATAAACAGGCAGTGGTCGGTGGTCGGTGGTCGGTGTAGGGAACAGGGAACAGGGAACAGGGGACAGGGGGGAAATATCCGGGTCTGTAACCTGTAACCTGTTCCCTGTCACCTTCTGGCTTCTGACTTCTGACTTCTGACTTCTGACTCCTGCCTTCTCTACTGCTTTGAGAATGAGCGCGAGCGAGAGGAGGCCGAGCGCGCAGCCGTGCAGCGCCGAATAGGAATAGGGAAAGATGTAATTGCCTGCCTGCTTGAACGCGCACAGCCACATCACTTCAAGAGTCGCTATGGCTGAAGCGGCGCGACCCATCAGGCGACGCGATATCCAGTATACGAGCGCGAGTATTATTATCGCGGTGATTATTCCATCCAGATAGAGGGTGTCTAGCGAAGGGCCGAACGCGCGATAGAGCGCGGCGTTTACGTAAGGCGAGAGCGGCCCGTAGATGTGGCGCACATCGGAGTAGAGCATCTCGCCGCGGACGAGACGCAAAGGCTGATTCATCTCCCGTCCGCAATCGACAAGTGGATTACCCCACCGCTCCCAGGAAGCGGCGAGTCCGAACAGGAAAGAAAGAATGATGAAGACGACCCAGAGCAGGTCGCGTTTGTCGATTTTTGTTGTCACTGCAAGGCGCGATTATAGGTCAGCTTTATAGCGATGACAAACCGTGAGCGCGAAAGAAAAAATGAGTATCTCTCGCATCAGACACGCGGCTCTTCACTGATTTTGAGGAGCAGTGTCACGCGCCTTCATTTCCTCAAGCAACTCTGTTGTGTTTTCCGTGATCGAGGGCTGCTCTTCCTGAATCGACAGGCGCGGCATTTTTACGGTCTGTCCTGTCTGCGCCAGATGGCCGGGGAGCAAATCGCCCGGCTCTTTCGGAAGGAATCGCGAGTAAATCATCAAGGCGAGTCCTGTAAGGATGATCGGGCTTGCGATGGCTGAAAAGATTAAGAGGAACTCGCCGGTGTCGTCGTCGAAGTTAAGCATGGCAACGCCGAGTATTATGATCATCCACATCAGCACGAATCCGCCCCAGGCGAGAAAGCCGCCCTGTCGCATGAGCTTTTGCCTGCGGGTTTTGGATTCGACCAACGCATCGCCTGACGCGGATGGCTGAAGCTGGCCGGTGAAAACCTGCTGGATGAGTTGCAGGTCGGCTCCGCAACTGCGGCAGAACCTGACATCTTTTATTGATTCGGTTCCACAACCGGGGCAAAACATGATTCCTCCCTCGACTTGAGTCATCTCAAAAGCTCGCTTATAAAACGAATGCGCCTCTGTCAGAGTTTCAGCTTACAGATACTCCGGCTTGATCAATCGCTCTCTCCTGAATCGGTGAACGAGACGGTAGAGAAGCAGATAAAACAGGGGCGAGCGAAATTCATGATGATGACGGATGATATCGAGCGCAAGATGAAGCGCGTATCCGACGACGAGACCCGTGAGGAACGGCGCGCCAGTCATGATCGCCATTATCGAGAGCGCGATGAGGAGTTCGTATGAATGGAAAACGAGCGGCAGTCTTACGAGCTTCCGGCGACGGATGTAGCGCGTCCACCAGGCGCGAGGCCCGCGCTCTTCGGGGCCATCTTTTTTGACTGGGCGCATCAGCGGCGCTCGTCTGGCGATAGCCCATAGCTGATCTATGGCATGATCCGCGTCGATTAAAAATCCGCCTGTCATCGCTCCGGCCAGAGATGCGGCGTCGCCTGTGAAATAGTAGAGCGCCCCGCCCAAAGCGAGCGATGAAAAGAAGTGATGTTTCGCTTTCATACTTTCCGCTCACAAACCCGTAAAGAGGGTTCAAACCGCTGCCGCGCGAATTGTGACAGATTTGCAACCGGAGTTGTAGCTTTCAAGCGCAGCTATCGCTTGATGCTTGCCCTCATCCGTCGGATGCGTGCGCCTCTGCGTCATCGCTGATGTGCTATGGCCGAGCAGGGCGGCCTGATCTGGGTGCGCAAAGGAATCCTACCAGCAGTTGCATGACCGCCGCGTGATGTGCGCTTGAGTAGATCACAGCGTTATGCAGCGGCAGTGGAGCAAGGGCCGCAGGAAGGGGGCAGGCTGAAAGGTCGATTCCACGGCGCAGGACAGGAACCACGCGACGCCCGGTATCGAGGGCGTGTGCGATCTCACGCCGCAACCAGTCCTGCTCATCAGCACAGCGATCAAGCGACCCCGGCGAGAGCAGCAGCACGAAGCCGTGACGCGAGCCTACCTCCTCCAACAGTCGTTCATCAAAGCGCGGCGATGGGCCGAGATCATCGACGTCGAGAAAGACATCGAAACCACGCGCGCTTAACTCCTGCTTGATGAGGCGCGCAGTGGTCTCGTCCTGCTGGCGGCGATAGCTGAGGAAAACACCGCGTTGCTCGGCGGGAAGAATGTGGCGTACATCCTGAGTTGAGTGCGGCTGCCAGCCGAGGCCGAGTATCTGGCTGAAGTACCACGCGGCAGTCGGAGCGATTACGGGAAGCACGACGCCGAACTGGTGTCCGCCCGCCCACGCTCCGAGGTAGTAAGCAAAGAGGCCGAGGACGCTGAGGAAGAGGCCCCGGCCCGCTCCCTGCTTGAGGACAGCTACACCTGGCAGCAGCGAAGAGAGGAGAAGTATGAGAGCGGAGAGTGCCAGCGGCGCTGTTGCCTCTGAGTCGAGGCCGAGAAGCGCCGCATCACGCGCCGCGAAATACCCGCGAGCATCTGCAAGCCAGAGCGCGGCGCCGAGCGCCAATGGTACGCGGGCGAAGAGGAGGATTCGCCGCGATTGACGAATTGGATCGTTCGGAATAGGCACTCTCATTTCGCCTCTGGCGCGCTTCACAATCTCGTGCAGGCCGGATTCCATCGCCTGCGATATTTATTGCGTGAGGAAATTTATCGCACAGAATATGTTTCCGTTGACAGGAATTCGAGGCCGGATGCCAGCACACCCGGCCAGTTCTTCAGGCCCGCGCCAACGAGCCTCAAGGGAATTGAGATCGATGCAAAACTGCCAGGACAGCAAACACCTTTCGACTTTGATCGGTTATCGGTTCAGACACTGACCGTCAGGAAGCTTCAATCCGCACTCGTTGCGATCAGAAACCGAAACGCTGCAATCGGCGATAAAGCGCGCTTCGGCTCAGCCCAAGTTTTTCAGCCGCGCGACTCACATTGCCGTCGCATTGCGCGAGAGTCTTCTGAATCAAAAACCCTTCGACTTCTTCCAGGCTCATGTCTTCAAGCCTGCGCGCAACCTCGCGCGGCTGCAAGCCCAGATCGGATGATTGCACTGTGTCTGACTGAGCCATCAACACCGCGCGCTCGATAGCATGATCGAGTTCGCGCACGTTGCCCGGCCACCCGTGCCGCGTCAAAGCCTGCATCGTCGCTTTGTCAAATCCTGAAATCTGTTTTCTGTACTTCAAGGCATGTTGTCGAAGGAAATGATCGGCAAGACGAGGTATGTCTTCGCGGCGGTCTCTGAGAGGCGGCAGGTGAATCTCTACCGTATTCAAACGAAAAAGCAAATCCTGACGAAAACGGCCCTGATGGACTTCTTCATTGAGATCGGAGTTGGTCGCCGATATGATCCTCACGTTCGCCTTTCGCGTCTTCGAAGACCCCACGCGCTCGAACTCTCCCGTCTCAAGAACCCGCAGGAGCTTGGGCTGATTCTTCAAAGTCAGATTCGCTATTTCATCCAGAAAGAGCGTCCCTCCCTCGGCCATCTCGAATCTTCCCACGCGATCCGTCCTCGCATCCGTAAACGCCCCTTTGACGTGGCCGAATAGCTCGCTCTCGAAGACGCCTTCCGACAATCCGCCGATGTTGACCGTCACCATCGGCTTTGCGGCGCGAGGCGAGACTGCGTGCAGCATTCGCGCCACCACTCCCTTGCCCGTTCCGTTCTCGCCCGTAAGCAGTACGTTTGCATCCGACGGCCCTACGCGCGAGATGACTTCAAGCACAGGCTGCATCGAGGGCGCTTCGGCGATGAGCGCAGGCATTCGCTCGTCGCGCAGCAGACGATTTTCGGCTTCGAGCCGCTGCCCCTGCCTGAGCGCCTGAGCAAGCTCGGCCTGCGTGCGCAGAATGGTGATGAGCCGCTCGTTCTCCCATGGCTTTTGTATGAAATCCCTTGCCCCGCGCCTCATCGCTTCGACCGCAAGCCCGACGCTTCCCCACGCGGTCATAACTACGACAGGAATCGCGCTGTCGACGTTTTGAATGCGGGTGAGCATATCCAATCCTTCCTGCCCGCTCGTCGTGTCTCGCGTGTAGTTGAGGTCGATCAAAGCGACATCGAAATCTTTTTTCTCAAGCGCCTCGATGATCGCCTGCGGCGTCATGACCGCTTCTATTCGAAAGCCCTCGCCCTTGAGCAACAGTCTCAGCGCCTCAAGCACGTCAGGCTGGTCGTCTGCTATGAGTACTCTCGGATTCACTCTTTCTCCATCCTCACAATTTGGGTGATAGGTGATGGGTGATAGGTGATGGGGAAAGTGTGGGAGTATGGGAGTGTGGGAGAGACTCATTACTCCCATACTCCCACACCCCCATACTCCCTTTCACCTCGCTACCTCTCTTACCCATCACCCATCACCCATTACCCATCACCCATTTATGGTTTTGTTTTTACGGGCGGGGCAGGGCGCGGCGGAACCTTGAATGTTTTGCCTGCGAGTTTCTTCATTACTTCCTGAACCGCGCGCTCAAGCTGCGGGTCTTTTCCTTCGATTTCGGATTTCGGATCGTTCTCAACCACGATGTCAGGATCGACGCCATAGCCTTCGATGATCCATTCGCCTTTCGTGTTCGCGAATCCGAATTCAGGGACGTTGACGGCTCCGCCATCGATCAACGTCCCGCGATTCGTGATCCCGACGACTCCGCCCCACGAACGTTTTCCAATCAGCGGCCCAAGCCCCGCTTCGCGAAACATCGCCGGGAAAATGTCTCCATCAGACGCCGAATTCTCGTTCAGTATCGCCGCCATCGGGCCGATGAAAACCTGATCCGGGTAAGTCGCTCCCTGATCGACTGTGCGCGAATAACCCGTCGAGAGCCACTTGCGCCTGAGCCTCTCGATCAACATCCGCGATACGTTTCCGCCGCCGTTGGCTCGCACATCTACGACCATCCCTTCCTTGTCGATCTGTCCGTAGTACCACTTGATGAATTCGCGGATGCCGTTGGCGCCCATGTCGGGAATGTGAATGTAGCCGATCCTTCCGCCTGACATCTCACTGACCCGTCGGCGATTCGTGTTCACCCAGTTGAGATAAACAAGGTTCTGCTCGTTAGTGATAGGGCGGAACGAAACCACTCTCGCGCCTTCCATCGTCGGTCTGCTGTTGACGGTGAGCTTGACGGGATTGGCGGCTTTGCCCCTTAGTAATCGATAAGGGTCTTCGTCGGCGCGTAGTTCCTGACCATCTATCGCAAGCACATATTCGCCTGCCGAGACGTTCACGCCCACCTCAGTCAGCGGCGAGCGATAAATATCTTCTTCGTTGTGGCCTTCGAGTATCTTCGAAATTTTGTAGCGGCCCGACGCTCGTTCGAGCGTGAGTATCGCTCCGGGCAGCGCCACCTGCGGGCGAGGCGGTATCTGAAAATCTCCGCCATCGATGTAAGCGTGCTGCACGGTCAGTTCGGCGATCATCTCGTGGATGACGTAATTCAAATCCGAGCGATGCGCGACGTATTGAAGCAGCGGGCGATACTGCTCGCGTAGAGCCTCCCAGTCATAGCCGTGCATGTTATCGACATAAAACCAGTCGCGATAGCGCCGCCATACTTCGTTGAATATCTGATTCCACTCTTCAGCCGGAACCACATTGGCGACAAGCCCTGCGGTCGAGACTGCTTTCTTCGATCTCTCGCCCTGCGGATTGGCGTCATAGACGCTGAACGATCCGCCCTGACCGACGAGCAGTTTCGAACCGTCGCCCGACAGCACATATCCCCCCGCGCCTTCGACGAGAGTGGTTTCCTTGCGATCCTTGATCGAGAAGATTTTCAGTTGAGGCGGTCTGTCGCCCCCGCGTCCGTAGAAAAACGCAGGGCCGACGGTGTAAATCAGATGGCCTGTTTTCGCGGAAAGATTTCCGTAGTTGTCTGCCGCGACAGGCACGCGAGCCACTCTCGACGCCAGCCCGTCGAAATCGATCACCAGTTCCGTCGAAGGCTTCGCCGCGGGCTTTTCGCCTTCTTTCGCCGCAGGCTTTTCGCCTTCTTTCGCCGCGGGCTTTTCGCCTTCCTTTGGCGGTTCGGTCTTTTCGATAGTCACTTCGTCGCTTTCAGGCGGGAAGGGATGAGCGACATCTTTTCTCAATGCCAGCGCGAAAATGGCCGTGTCGCGATTGGTCGCGTAGTTGAACTCGATATTTGAAATCTGCGGCGCGAATTCACGAGTGCTGAGGAAGTAAAGATAGTTGCCCGCAGGATCCCACGCCGGGTTGAACTCGTTGAACATCTCTTGGGTCACGCGATGAAGTTTCTGATCGCTCCCCGACCATATATAGATCGAAGAAAATCCGTTCAAATCGTTCATACTGAAAGCGAGGTGATTGCCTTTAGGCGACCAGGTATAATCGCGCACCTGTCCGAGGCGCGAGCTTGCAATCTCGGTCAATTTTTTATCAGCGACCGAAAGAGCATAAACTTTTCCGTCCTTGTCGCTGAAGGCGAGATACTTTCCGTCATAAGACCATTCGGGCGCATATCGCATAGCCTTACCGCCCGTCGTGAGTTGCGCGGGCGGTTTCGATCCGTCCTGCCCGACGAGATAGATTTCTTCTTCGCCGCTGCGATCAGATATGAAGGCTATCTGCGAACCGTCGGGCGACCAGCGCGGCCATTTGTCATGCGCGGAGGATGAATTAGTCAGATTGCGCGTCGGGCCTTTTTCAATCGGCGCGGTGAAGATGTCTCCCCTCGCTGAGAACAACGCTCGCTCGCCTTTCCAGCTGAGCGAAACGTCCTCGATGAATGAGGCCACTGATATGGTTTTCGAGCGACGGGCCAATCCGTCATCAGGAACATTGATCGAAATCGCCGCGCTCTTTTTCGACCGGGTGTCGAAAATCTGAAGCTCGCCATTGAGTTCATAAACGATGCGGCCTTCGTTGTCTGAGCCTGGCCATCGCACGTCCCACAATCGAGATGTGGTCACCTGAGTGGTCTTGCCGCTTGGAACATCGTAGGCGAAGAGATTGAAATGCCCGTCGCGATCCGATGTGAAATAAATAGTCGAGCCTATCCACATCGGGTCGCGATCTGCGCGCGGATGATCGGTAATCTTTTTCGTCTGATACGTTTTGAGATCGAATATGAACAGATCATTGGCCTGTCCTCCGCCGTAACGTTTTTCTGATCGAAAGTCGCGCACCATCTGAGAGTAAACCATCTGAGATGAGTCGGGCGAATAATCGCCCGCGCCCGACGTGGGCATAGGCAGAGGCTCGGCTGGGCCGCCCGTAGCCGCGACGGTGTAGAGGCGGCTCATAGTCAGAGTCCACGATTCGCGGTAGGAGCGAAACAGCACGCTCTTTCCATCCTTCGTCCATCCGTAGACCTGCTGGTCATAGCCCCAGCGCGGAGGGAGCGGGCCGCGCGAAGGATAATAGGTCAACTGCCGCGGCTCGCCGCCCGTCGAAGGGATGACATAAACCTGCTCATCGCCATCATACTGCCCGGTGAAAGCGATCCACTTTCCGTCGGGCGAAAATTTCGCGAACACTTCTATTCCGGGATGAGCCGTCAGCCGCGTCGCTGTTCCTCCCGCGGCGGGAGCCGTCCACAGATCGCCGCCGTAGGTGAAGACGACTTTATCGCCGTGAATGTCGGGGAATCTGAGGAGACGGGTTTGCGCCGCGGCCTCCGAGGGCGAAAAAATTATGGCCGCAAGCACGGCGGCCACTGATACCTGTAAAACGGATGAAGCGAAAGCTCGTTTGAGATAGGCTCGTTGTCTAATCAAGGCAAAACCTCCTTAACGGATAATCCATCTACTAGCGAGACGGGAAAGATATTCTTTACCTTTTCCTGACGATTTAAGCAACTTTCAGTTTTCAGTTTTCAGTTTTCAGTTTTCAGTTCGGAAGAAGAAAACTTATGCCTTGAGCAGTTCTCAACATCTTCTTTCTGAGAACGAGCGACAGGTAAATGTATTTGCAAACCCGCATAGCCTCTGAAAACTGAAAACTGAAAACCGAAAACTATTCATGCCTGAGCGCAACTATCGGATCAATTTTCATCGCGCGCCGGGCCGGGATGTAACACGCGATCAATGCGACTGCGCCAAGCACTGCCGAAACCACAGCGAATGTCATCACGTCAGTTTCTCTCACTCCGTAGAGCAGGTTCGAGAGAAACCGTGTCAAAGCGAACGCCGCTGCAAGCCCTGCTCCCAGCCCCGCAAGCGTCAACACAAGCCCCTGCCCCAGCACAAGCCCCAATATGTCGCGCCTGTCAGCCCCCAGAGCCAGACGTATGCCTATCTCTCTCTCGCGTCGGGCTACGGAATAAGAAACGACGCCGTAAATTCCTGTCACAGCCAGCAGGAGAGCCGTGATGGCGAACATCGCTATGAGAAGCATGTTGAATCGCGGACGCTTGAGCGAAGACGAAATGAGTTGATCCATGGTCGAGACGTTCGTCACCACCACGTTCGGGCCTGCGTTGAATACCGCGCTGCGCGCGCTGGAGGCGATTGATGACGAATCGCCGCTCGTGCGAAAAACGAAATAGGTCGCCCATCGCGGCTTCTGCATGTAAGGCCAGTAAATTTCCATCTCCGGCGCGTCGCTCAATCCGAATCGCTTCACGTCGCCGACCACTCCGACGATCTCCAGAGTTTCTTTCTCTCTCACAAGAGTCAATCGCTTCCCCACCGGGTTTTCATTCGGCCAGAAACGATTGGCCATCGTTTCGTTGATGATTGCCGCGGGAGTCGCACCCGCGCTGTCGCGGTCGGTGAATTCTCTACCTTTCAGAACAGGTATCTCCATCGTGCGAAAATAATCCGGGCCTGCGTCGTAGTATCGGGCCTGCGGGTATTCGTCAGAAGGCGGCGCGGCCTGTCCCTCGATGAGAAAATCGACCGGCTCGTAGCCACCAAACTGCGGGCCTGCCGATGTCGCTCCTACCCGTTCGATGCCGGGGATGGATTTGAACTCTTCAGTGACTCGCTGGTAAAACTCGGCCACCTGACTACGTTTCTTGTATGTGTCGAGCGGGAGAAAGAGTTGAACAGTGAGAAGGTTCTCCGGGTTGAATCCCGGTCTGAGAGTTATCATGCGCGCGAAGCTTTGCGTCAACAATCCTGCGCCTGTCAACAACACAAGCGCGAGAGCCAGTTGCGAGACCACCAGCAACCCACGAAGCCGTATGCCCGACCCCTTGAGAGAACTTCTCTGACCTTCCTTGAGTTCTTCGACAAGATTTATTCGCGATGACTGAAGGGCGGGCGCGAGGCCGAATATGATTCCGGTCAGAATCGAGAGCGCGAGGGTGAAGGCCAGCACTGCGCCGTCTATTTTCACCTGATCGAGGCGAGGAATGATGTTGGGGCCGATGGCGGCAAATAAATCCACCAGCCACGAGGCCAGCAGAATTCCAGCAAGTCCGCCCGCAAGCGCAAGCGCAAGGCTTTCGGTCAGCAGTTGCCTGATTATGCGCCCTCGCCCCGCGCCAAGAGACGCCCTGATGGCAAACTCTTTTCGCCGTCCCGCCGCCCGCGCGAGCAGAAGGTTCGCGATATTGGCGCAGGCTATTATAAGCACCAGCCCGACCGCTCCAAGAAAGATGAGCAGAGCCGGACGAATCGCGCCCACCTCCTGATCCTGAAGGGATAAAATTGAAACACTCCATCCTGCATTGTCCTGCGGGTACTCGTCGGCAAGTTGCCGCGCTATCACGTTCATTTCCGATTGCGCCTGAGAAATGGTCACGCCGTTCCTCAGTCGAGCATACACCCGGCGATTGCGCATGTGGCGTCCGAGGAATTGATCCTCATCGACTGAAAGCGGCGCCCATACTTTGAACCATCCGAAATCGAGAGACTCGAATTCCGCTGGAAGAACTCCCACGATGGTGAAGCTCTCATTGTTGAGAATCATCTCCTGACCGACTACTCCCGTGTCGCCGCCGAAATGACTCTGCCAGTAACTATGGGTTATCACCACGACGTGATCGCGCCCTGGCTGATTTTCCTCCGCGACAAATGTGCGGCCCAGCGCGGGCTTGATCCCCAGCACGGTGAAGAGAGCGGGAGACGCGATGGCGCTCGATACGAGAGTCGGCCCTTCAGGCGTCTGGAGCTTGAATCGCCAGTCGCGCCATGCTCCGAACGCCTCGATGGTCTGACTCATCTTCTCCCAGTCCTCCAGATTGCGAGGCGAGACTGAAGAAAGCCTCTGACTTTTTTCGGGATTCCTTTCGCTGAGAGTGATGAGCCGATCGGAATCGGGGAAGGGCAGTGGGCGCAGAAGAACTCCGTTGACGAAACTGAAGATGGCAGTGTTTGCGCCGATGCCTAAAGCGAGCATGAGTGTGACCAGGAACGCGAACCCGGGATTTCGACCTATGGCGCGAAAAGAATGGCGCAAGTCCTGAAAAAAGAATTCCATAATTCACCTCCGTTTCAAGCTTCCGGCAGGGAAGCAGAAGGAAGGCGACCCCTTTCTGACGGCTGCGCGCTACAGTTTATTCATACCTGAGCGCGATCATCGGATCTACGCGAGTGGCCCGTCGGGCGGGCAGATAACAGGCGAGCATCGCCACGACCATGAGAATCAAAGACACTCCCGTATAAGTCAATGGATCGGCTGCGCTCACGCCGAAGAGCAGACTCGAAATGAGTCGCATCAAAGCGAACGAAACCGCAAGCCCCACCATTACGCCGATCACAGCGAGCGCGAGTCCCTGACCTACGACCAGTCGGAGTATGTCTCTGCGTTTGGCTCCCAGAGCCATCCGGACGCCTATCTCGTGCGTGCGTTGCGTGACCGAATAACTCATAACGCCATAAATTCCAAGCGCGGCAAGCAGCAAAGCGACGACGGCGAAAAAGCCGAGGACTACGGTGTTGACTCGCTTGGTCGCGATGGAACTCGTAAGCCGCTCTTCCATCATGCGAATGTTCGACACCGCCTGATTGGGATCGATTGATTGAACCGCGCTTCGAATCGCGCCGACGAGACTCTTAACCTGCTCGTCGCCGCGAACGGCTATGAACATTCTCGAATCGGGCAGTTGAGTGAATGGGACATACATCTCGGCTTCCCCGCGCTCGTTTAGTTCCCAATGCTTGACATCGCGAATGATGCCTATGATCTCGCGCGAAACAGACTTGCCGTAGAGTCGGTTTTCTTCGGGGCTGCCGATTTGAATTCGCTTGCCAAGCGGGTCTTCATCCTTGAAGTAGCGGCGGGCCATCTCTTCATTGATGATGGCCACTGCGGGACTGTCTTTGGTGTCGCGCTCCGTAAATCCGCGTCCGCGCAAAAGCTCTATGCCGAGGGCTGCGAAGTAGTCAGGGCTTATGGCGCGAAAGTCGGAGTTGGGCGATTCGCCAGGAGCGGCAGGCGGGCGGCCCTCGATGCTGAACGAGGTGTGAGAGCGCGAGCCGCTGAACGGAAGATCGTTAGTGCCTCCTGCGGATCGCACTCCATCGATGGCTGAAATTTTTTCAATAGCCTGCTCGAAAAAAGCCTGCTGCTGGCGAGGCTCCGCGTAGCGCGAGCGAGGAAGCGATATTCTCATCGTCAAAACATTTTTCGGATCGAATCCCACGGGGACGCGCTGCAATCGAAGAAAGCTGTTTATCAGAAGTCCCGCGCCTGCAAGCAGGATGAGCGCAAGCGCGATCTCAGCGACGACCAGCGTCTTGCGAAGCCTGTGACGGGCGACGCCTGCGGTGACGGATTGTCCGGTTTCTTTTAGAGTCTCCTGAACATCGGGCTTCGTGGCCTGCAACGCCGGGACTATTCCGAAGACAAGCCCTGTCACTACTGATGCCAGCGCGGTGAAGGCGAGCGCCCAGCCGTCGATGCCGATCTCTCCCGTGTGCGGGAATTGAACCAGGCTTGCGGCGACCAGAAAATCGACTCCCCACATAGCCAGCAGCAACCCCGCTCCTCCGCCCACTAAAGAGAGCAGCGTGCTTTCAGTCAGAAATTGACGGATCAATCTCCAGCGACTTCCACCGAGCGCGATGCGGATGGCTATCTCTTTATGACGTGTTGCAGCGCGAGCGATGAGAAGGTTTGCGACGTTCGTGCAGGCTATCAGCAACACGAAGCCGACTGCGCCGAACAGCACCCACAGGCGAAGTTTCACATCACCCACGAGTTGATCATGCAGCGCGACCAGATTGACGCCGCACCCTGTGTTGGTGTTCGGATACAGTTGTTCGAGGCTTGCAGCGATTGCGCTCATTTCCGTTTGAGCGGCGGCAATCGTCACGTCTTTTTTGAGGCGACCGACTGAAAATAGAAAACTGGTTCCGCGCTGTATGCGGCTTAGGTCCAAACCTATCGGCGACCAGATGTCAGTCGAATCGGGGAACGTAAAATCTTTGGGCATCACTCCCACGATGGTGAATGTTTCGCCGTTGACCGGAATGGCTTGCCCGACGATTCCGTCATCACCGGCAAAACGACGCTGCCATAAAGCGTGGCTCAAAATCAGGACGCGATTTTTTCCCGGCGCGTCTTCTTCCATGAGAAAATCCCGCCCAAGCGCGGGGCTGACTCCCATCACTGACAGAAAATCCGCCGACACTCTAAGGCCGCTAACAGGTTCGGGTTGATCGTCGAGCGTGAGAGTGAATGTCGCATAAGAGTAAGAGGCGAGGCGTTCGAAGGATTGATTCTCTCTTTGCCAGTCGGCGAAGTTATGAGGCGAGATGCTTGTGACCATCACATCCTGCGGACGAAAAGTTTCCCATATCTGCGTGAGGCGGTCAGGTTCAGGGTAGGGAAGCGAGCGCAGCAGCACTGCATTGACGATGCTGAATATGGCCGTGTTAGCGCCGATGCCTAAAGCCAGAGTCATCACAGCGACCAGGGTGAAGCCCGGTTTTTTGAGAAGCATCCTGACAGCGTAGCGAAGGTCTTGCCTGAAAGTCCCCATCACATCCTCCGAAATTTATGACATAAGTCCAGGAGAGTATAGCCAAACGCTGTGCCATAGAGGTGAGTTTCTAAATTGTTGAATCGCCCGATTTGAATCTATGAAGCGAGACCGCGAATGTTCGCTTATGGGAAAGAGCATTCCCACAAGCGATCAATTCGGCGCATCGTTGACTGCCTGCCTGATGGCTGGCACAATTGCCCAATCCCCGACTCGTCGATGAATCAATCAAGGGGAGACCTGTCTGATGACTGAAAAAGAAATCCTTTCGGAACTCAAAGCTCTTGGGACGGAACAGAACCGAAAAATCTATCGCCGCCACGGCGTAACGGATGAAATGTTCGGCGTGAGCTACGCCAACCTGGAAAAACTCAGAAAGAAAATCAAAGTCGATACGGAACTGGCCCGAAAGCTATGGACTACGGGCAATCACGACGCGAGGATTCTTGCGACGATGATCGCTGATCCTGCCGCGATGACTGATCGAGAGATTGAAAGCTGGTCGAAGGACTTGAACGACTACGTCGTGACAGGCGCATTCGCCCGACTCGCCGCCCTCTCGCCGCTCGCCCGAAAGAAAATGGAGCGATGGACGAAATCGAAATCAGAATGGACAGGCCGGGCCGGATGGTTGATCGCGGGCGTCCTAGCTATGCGCGACGACGGGTTGGCGGATGAGTATTTTGAAAATCAGCTTGAGATGATCGAGAGCCGAATTCACACGGCTAAAAATCGCGTCCGCGACGCGATGAACACCGCGCTCATCAGTATAGGTATGCGAAACGCGCGGCTCGAAAAAAAGGCGCTCGCCGCAGCCGCGCGCATAGGCCGAGTGGAAGTCGATCACGGAGAGACCGGCTGCAAGACGCCCGACGCGGCTGACTACATCCGCAAAGCGGCATCGAGAAAGAAAAAGCGATAACAGTTTTCAGTTTTCAGTTTTCAGTTTTCAGCTTTTGGATTTCAGAGAGGAACCTGAAGTCCGGCAACTGAAAACTGAAAACTACTCATACCTGAGCGCAACCGTAGGATCGACCTTCGTCGCGCGCCGCGCTGGAATGTAGCAGGCAAGCATTGCGACTCCAGCGAGCAGAAGAGAGACTCCGGCAAATGTCACAGGGTCAGTCACGCTCACGCCGTAAAGCATACCTGACATCACCTTTGCCAACAGGAAAGCTATCGCGATACCTGCGGCCACGCCTGCAAGCGAGAGCCTCAAACCCTGACGCATCACCATCCGTATCACGTCGCTGCTCTGCGCCCCGAGCGCCATGCGAATGCCTATCTCACGCGTGCGACGGCTGACGAAATAACTCATCACGCCGTAAATTCCGGCCATCGCCAGAATCAAAGCGCCTGCTGCGAGAAACAGCATCGTCACAGCCAGCGTCCGCTGCGGCAGGAGAAATTCTTCGACCACCGCCTTGAAAGTCTTTACTTCGGCTATTGGAAGGCTTCCATCGACCTCCCATACTGCCCGACGCGCGGTCGAAGCAATTGTTGAAGGATCGCCTTCCGTTCTTATGATGAGTCTGAAGTATCGCTTGGGCGATTGATACTGGGACAGATATATCTGCGGCTGAAATCCTTCTGCGAGTTCCACCTGTCGCGTGTTGCCGACCACTCCGATGATCGTTGCCGCCTGATCCTGTTTGTTCTTGCTCTTGATGATCAAACTTCTGCCCACCGAATCGGAATCGGGGAAGAACCGGCTGGCCATTGATTCGTTGATTATCGCGACCTTCTGACTCTTTGCATCGTCATAATCGGCGAATGCTCGCCCGTTGAGAATCGAAATGCCCATCGCGCTGAAATAGTCGGGGCTGATCGAGAGCGCATTGGCTGTAAGAGCTTTTTCCGAAGAACCCGGCTCGCGCCCTTCGATGTTGAATTCGGCGATGGCGTATTCGTGATTGAGCGGAAGATAATCGACCGTCGCCGCCGACTCGACTCCGGGCAATCGACGCGCCTCTTCGATCACCCGCCGATGAAACGCGACCTTCTGTTCATTCTCTGCATATTTCCTCTCAGGCAAAACCAGCGTCATCGTGAGCGCCGAATCCGCGCCAAATCCCGTATCTACTCGCTGAAGTTCGAAGAGGCTCCGAATCATCAACCCCGCTCCCACGAGCAACGCGAGGCTCAGAGCCATCTGCCCGACGACGAGCGCGCTTTGAAGCCTGCGACGTTTGAATCCAGTCCCGCTTGCGTTGCTTCCTTCTTTCAACGACTCGGTGAGATTGAGCCTCGAAGATTGCAACGCGGGAGCCAGCCCGAAAATCAGAGCGGTCAGCAGGCAGATGCCCAGAGTAAAAACGAGCGCGGGGGGATCGACCGAGATTTTCCCCGCGCGATATATTTCGAGAGGAATCGTTCTCTCGATTCCCCCGGCCATCCAGGCCGCGAGCAATACGCCCACTGCGCCGCCGCCGAGCGAGATCAGAAAGCTTTCGGTGAGCAACTGCCTTACAAGCCGTAATCGCCCTGCGCCGAGCGCGGCGCGAATGGCCATCTCTCTCGTTCTCCCCAGAGCGCGAGCAAGCAGGAGGTTTGCGACGTTGGCGCAGGCTATCAGCAACACCAGCCCGACGGCCAGGAAAAGTATGATCGACATCGGCTTCAATATGTCGTATGCGAAATTGAGCGCCGATTGAAGCGGGACTATGTTGATTCCGACTTCTTCGTTTTCCTTAGGGTAAGCAACTTCAAGCTGCGCGGCAATGGCAGCCATCTCCGCCTGTGCCTGCTCGCGCGTCACGCCCCGTTTGAGGCGTCCCATGACCTGGAGGTATTGAACCTCGCGGCCTGATTTTGCAGGATCGAGTACATGCGGAATCCAGATTTCAGTCACAGGCAGAGGAAACACGAAGTCAGGCGGCATCACTCCGACAATCGTGTACACGCTGTCGTTGATGTTTATCGTGCGGCCCGGAATATTTGAATCGGAGGCGAAGCGATTCTGCCAGAATTTATGGCCCAGGACGACGACCTGCGCGCTTCCGGGCTGATCTTCTCCCGGAAGAAAACCGCGGCCCAGCAGAGGTTGAACGCCGAGCAGATCGAAGGCATTTGCCGAAACACGACCGGCACTGATGCGCTCTGGTTCCTGTCCGCCGGTCAGGTCTTCTCCTGTGTAGTTGAAGGCGGCCAGATCGCTGAAAGAGTTGTTGAGCCTTTTCCAGTCCTGATAGTTCGCGAGCGAAACGCGAAGCGTATCCTCATCCTGCCTTCGATCAGTTCCCCAGAGATGAACCAGTTGATCCGGCTGTCTGAACGGCAGCGGACGGAGAAGAAACGTGTTTACGAAACTGAAGATCGCCGTATTGGTTCCGATGCCCAGCGCAAGAGTGATGACGGCAACAGCGGTGAAACCGGGTTTGCGAATCAACGTCCTGATCGCGTATCTCAGGTCTTTCAGAAGATTGCTCATGAGAACCCTCCCCTCATGAATTATACGTATGTATTACGCTGAGACATTCCCGATGTTTCAATCTCCCCTCCGACGGCTCACTCATACCTGAGCGCAACCGTAGGATCGACTTTCGTCGTGCGCCGCGCCGGAACCCAGCAGGCCAGCATCGTCAGCGCGGCAAGCAGCAACGCAATCAGCGTAAAGGTCAGCGGATCAGTCGCGCTCTGTTCGTAAAGCAGGTTCCTGATCCAGCGCCCCAGCGCAAGCGTCGTCAGCGTGCCGATGCCGATGCCGATGAGGGTGAGCAACAGCCCGTCTCCGAGTACGAGCTTCAACACGTCGCTCGTCTGCGCTCCGAGCGCGATGCGAATGCCGATTTCATGGCGGCGCTGGCTGACCAGGTAGGACACTACGCCGTAAATGCCCAGCGAAACCAGCAGCAGTGTGATGCCTGCAAAGACGCCAAGCAGCAACAGATAAAAACGCGGCTCGGCCAGCGCGTCACTCAACAGCGCCTCGACCGTGTTGATCCGATAAATGGGTTGATCTTTGTCAATCGCCCAGATGCCGTCTTTGACTGCCGGGATCAGCTTATCCGCCTCCTCGGTCGTGCGCGCGATCAGCGTGCGTTGCCCGCTGCGCCGCGTTTCCTGGCTCCAGGGGTAATAGATTTCCATCGTGCTATAGCCGATACCGGGCTTACCGAGATTGACATCTCCCGTCACGCCGACGACGGTACACCACTTCCCGGTTTTGCTGAAACGCAATCGCTGGCCGATTGGATCACCGTTGGGCCAGTAATGACGCGCCATCACTTCGTTTATGATCATCACTGGCGGCGCTGTGGGCGTGTCTTCCGGGCCGAAGGTGCGGCCTCCGAGGAGCCGAATCCGCATCGTCTGAAAGTAGTTCGGATCGACGTGGCTGAAAGGAAGCACCTGCTTCGAATCGAAAGGCTCTGGCGAGCGGCCTTCGATTTCCACATCCATATCGAAGGCGATGCCTCCTCCCTGCGGAGGCACGCCCCCTGCAAACGTGACCTCTTCGACGCCGGCAGTAGCAAGCAATCGAGTCTTGAGTTGTTCGAAGAAGTCTACTTCCTGCGCCAGCGTTTGATAGCGTTGTTGCGGCAGTGAGAGTGTGGCGGCGATCATATTGTTCGGATCGAAACCCGGCTCTACGCTGCTCAGGCGCAGAAAGGTGCGCATCATCAGTCCCGCGCCGACAAGCAGCACCAGAGATAAGGCGATCTCGACGACTACCAGCCCACGGCGCAGGCGATTATGTCCGCGATCCGCCGTTGCGGCTTTGCTCGCGCCTTTAAGCGCCTGCTGTAAATCCGGGCGCGTGCTTTTGAGCGCGGGCAAGAGTCCGCAGGCGACGCCTGTGAGGAGCGAAAGCGCCAGAGTGAAAAGCAGCACGCGCTGATCGAGATTGATTTCGTTGATGCTCAGAAAGGTCAGTTCATCCGGCACGAGTTGAGTCAGCAGATCAATTCCCCACCACGCCAGCAACAGACCGGCGGCTCCAGACAGTAATGCCAGCGATGTGCTTTCGGTCAGCAATTGGCGCAGCAACCGCCAGCGACCCGCGCCCAGCGCCAGCCGAATCGCCACTTCGCCCCGCCGCATTGCTGCGCGCGACAAAAGCAGATTGGCCGCGTTCGCGCACGCCAGCAGCATAACCAGAGCGACCGCGCCCAGCAGCGCCAGCAAAGCGCGCCGCGGCCCTGAGTTGGCCCGTCTTGATTCCAGAGCCTTCAACTGTACGCCCCACCCCTTCGGATCGGGTTTGTCATTGCTGAGTTGGGCAGAAATCGTATCGAGTCGGCTTTGCGCTGCGGCTAATGAAACGTCGGCGCGCACTCGTGCCACAGCCGTAAACCGATTGGGCTGCTTCATTTCGTTTAGTGGCGTCAACGCCAGCGGAACCCATAGTTCAAACTTGCCATAAGGGAATTTGAATTTCGGCGGCATCACGCCCACCACCGTGTAAAGCTGGTCATCGAGCGACAACGTCTTGCCAATAACATCGGGGTCGCCGCCAAAATAACGATGCCAGAAAACGTCGCTGATCAAAATCACTCGCCCCGGTTGCGCATCTTCGGGCTGGAATAGCCTCCCCAGTTGCGGGGAGACGCCGAGCATCTCAAACAATCCCGGACTCACCGCTGGCGCAGCTATAGTCTCAGGCTCTTTCCCCCCGGTCAGCGTGAAACCGCGCGGGCTGTAGGCTTCGACGCGCTCGAAGACCTCCATCTGTTCGCGCCATTGCTGAAACGCCTCCCATCGCAACGGATAGGCGCTGTCACTACCGGGCTGTTGCTGCCAGATTTCCACTAACTGCTGCGGCTCGGCAAATGGCAGCGGGCGGAACAACACTGCGTCGGCAACACTGAAAACCGCGGTGTTGATGCCGATGCCTAAGGCCAGCGTCACGACTACAACAAAAGTGAAGCCCGGATTCTTCGACAATATTCGTATTCCATAGCGCAGGTCTTGCAGCAGTGTCTGCATAACGTCTCCTTTCAGGTCATTCGAATCGAAGCGCGACTACTGGCGCGACCTTCATCGCCCGCCGAGCAGGGATGTAGCACGCCGCAAGAGCCACGGCAGAGAGCAGCAGCGTGATTGCCCCGAATGTAACGGGATCGGTCGCCGTCACTTTGTAGAGCAGGTTGGCCATCAGCCGTGTCGCCGCGAATGCTCCTCCAAGCCCAAGCGCCACTCCTATCGAAACCGTCCGTATGCCCTGACCCATGACGAGTCGGAGTATGTCGCCGGATCCGGCTCCCAGAGCCATTCTTATGCCTATCTCATGTGTGCGCTGAGCGACCGAATACGATATCACGCCGTAGATCCCTATTGACGCAAGCAGCAACGCAACCGAGGCGAATATGCCTAAGAGCAGCGCGGCGAATCGGGACTGCGCCAGTGAATTCGCCAGGAGTTGATCCATCGTCGCTACTTCAGCGATAGGCTGCTCCTTGTCGAGCGAAAATACTTCGCTGCGAATCGCGCCGACAAGGTTCATCGGATCGCCGCTCGTGCGCAAGGCCACATACATCGCGTTCGATACGCCTTCCTTCGCGCTCTGAGTGTGAAGGATGTACATCTCAGGTCTGACCTGACTCGTTATTCCCTGCTTCTGCACGTCGCGCACTACGCCGACCACTGTAAAGCGAGGGAAGCGAAACCCTTCGGGCAGCATTCCCGGCGGAACCATGTCTTCAGGCACTCCGGGCAGTATTCGCTTGCCGAGCGGGTCTTCTCCGCCGAACATCTGATTGGCCAGCGTCTCGTTGATGATGGCTACGCGAGCGGTGTCGCGCCCATCCTGCTCCGTGAAATAGCGACCCTTGACGAGCGGGACGAAAAGCGTCTGGAAATAATTCGCGCTGACCTGACTGTATTGAATGATCGGCACCTCATCGATTGAAGCCGGATGAGGACGGTCTTCGACCCAGAAGAGTTTGCCCCATCCGCTGTTTGTCAGCGGCAGGCTCGTCGTAGCGCCTGCGGATTCGACTCCCGGAAGCGCGCGAGCGCGACTGATGAGTTGATCGAAAAATCCTATTGCAAGCTCAGGCTTCTCATCCGGATATCTGGCGGCGGGAAGTGAGATGAGCATAGTCAGCGTCTTTTCCGTTTTGAATCCCGGATCGACTCGCGTGAGGCGGAAGAAGCTGTTCATCATAAGCCCCGCGCCTACGAGCAGCACCAGCGAAAATGCGACCTCAAGCGCGACGATGGTGTTGCGCGTCAGGCTGCTCTGCGCGCCTGTTGATCCGCGAGCGCCTTCCTTGAGCAAAGAGTTGATGTCGGTCTTCGATGCGTGAACGGCTGGCACGATGCCGAAGATCGCTCCGGTGATGATCGAAACTGCCAGCGTGAAGGCGAACACCGCGGCGTCGGGTTTGATCTCGGCAAGCCGCGGCAAATCCTGCGGGCTGAGACTGACTAACACATCGACTCCCCACATCGCAATCAGCACGCCGATCATGCCGCCGGCGATTCCCATCAACAAACTTTCCGTGAGCAACTGGCGAACTATCTGCAAGCGAGTCGCTCCCATCGATAATCGAATGGCCATCTCTTTCTGACGCGCAGCCGAACGCGCAAGCAGGAGGTTTGCGACATTGGCGCAGGCTATGAGCAACACAAAACCGACAGCCGCAAGCAGCACCCATAAGACGGTCTCGACCTGTCCGACCGTTTCTTCGCGCAGAGAGGTGACGCTTGCGCCCATGCCGTCGATGCCATCGGTTTCCTGATCGATCTTCTCCGCGATTGAAGTCATCTCGGCTCCGGCCTGAGCGAGTGGGACTCCGGGTTTGAGTCGTCCTATGACGCTGAGCCAGTAGTTGCCGCGAGTGTCATTCTCGCTTCCCGGTTCTATCGAAAGCGGCGTCCACACGGCCACATTCGAATTGGGATAGGAGAACCCGCGAGGAAGGACGCCGATGACTATGTAAGGTCGTCCGTTGATTGTCACCGCCTGATCGATTATCCCGCGGTCGGCGCTGAAGCGACGCTGCCATAAAGCGTCGCTTATCAAAGCGACGCGATGGTTGCCGAAAATTTCTTCTTCGCTCGTGAACGCGCGACCAAGAGCGGGCGCGACGCCGAGCAGCGAAAACAGATTCGAGGAAACAGTCGCGCCCGCCACTCGTTCAGGCTCGTCGCTGCCCGATATGTTGTAGTTTGTGGTCGCGAAGGCGGCCATCTGCTGAAAGGTCGTGTTGCGATTTCTCCACTCGCGGAAATCAGGCGTGGCGATGCCGAAATCGATTGCGCCTCTGGCGAGGTTCGTGGATTTGATGACGACAAGCTGATCGGGATTTTCATAAGGCAGCGGGCGAAGCAACACGCTGTTGACCACGCTGAAGATCGAAGTGTTAGCTCCTATGCCTAAAGCAAGCACAGTGATTGCCACAAACGCAAACCCCGGCTTTTTGAGCATCATCCTTACTGCATACCGAACGTCCTGAAAGAATTTGTCCATAGTCATTTGTCCCTTGTCATTCGTCCCTTGTCATTCGTCATTTGTTGATGACCGTTATTCAACAAATAACAAAGGACGAAGGACAAATGACCAATAAGGAATTCATTCGTAACGAAGCGCGATCATCGGGTCTACGCGCGAGGCGCGGCGGGCCGGAATGTAGCAGGCCGCAAGAGCCACCGCCGTAAGCAAAGCCGACACGCCCGCAAATGTAGCCGGATCGAACGCGCTCACCTCGAACAGAAAAGACGATATGAAGCGGGTGAGAGCGAACGCGGCAGCGAGTCCGATGCCGACGCCCGCGATCACAAGCGTCATTCCCTGACCCAGCACCAGTCGGATCATATCCTTCGATTCGGCTCCCAGAGCCATTCTTACGCCTATCTCGTGCGTGCGCTGAGAAGTCGAAAAACTCATCACGCCATAAATTCCTATGCTGGCGAGAATCAAAGCGACTAACGCGAATGTTCCTATCACGAGCAGATTGAACCTTCGCGCGGCAAGAGTCGTCGAGACGAGTTGCTCCATCGTCGCGATGTTGTAAAAAGTCTGATGCGGATCGCCCTGCCAGACCTGAGCTTTGACCGCAGCTATCGCCGAGGCAGGGTCAGAAGAAGCTCGAACGATGAAGGTCATCGAGCCGAAAGGATATTGCGAGTGAGGCAGGAAGACTTCCGGGCGAGGGGCGCTGTCGAGTCCCGTCTGACGCACGTCGGCGACCACTCCTATGATCTCGCGCGAAGCGGGACGACCGAAGCGCACAAATATCTTTTTGCCCACCGGGTCTTCATCCCTGAAGTAGCGGCGCGCAAGAGTCTCGTTGATGAGAACGACCGGCGGGGTATTAAGATCGTCCGTCTGTTTGAACCATCGCCCTTCGACGAGAGGAATGCCGAGGGCGAAGAAATAATTTTCAGTCGCTATGCTTACGAACACCGTCGGCTCCTGCGAGACATCCGGCGCAGGGCGGCCCTCGATGGTGAATGTCGTATCGATATCGATTGAGTCCTCGCCGAGGAAGGGAACTGCTGAAACTGCCCCGGCTGATTTCACGCCAGGGATAGTTGAAATGCGCTCGATGGTGTCGCGGAAGAAAGCTGCGCGCTGTTGAGGCGTTCGGTATTTCTCGCCGTAGGCGAAAACCTGAAGGGCGAGAATATTTTCTTTCTGAAATCCCGGATCGACTCTGATCAGGTTGACGAAGCTGCGAAGCAGCAGCCCCGCGCCGATTAGAAGAACTATCGCCAGCGCCATTTCAGCAATGACCAAAAGATTGCGCGTGCGGCGTCGCGAAGGGCTGCCTGTCGTCGAACGTCCGCCCTGTTTGAGCGACAGGTTCAAATCCGGTTTCGAGAATTGCAGCGCGGGTACGAGGCCGAAAAGCACGGCTGTGAGAACAGACACGGCGAGCGAAAACCCAAGCACGCGACCATCAACCGTGACCTGCTCTATGCGCGGAAGAGTCGCCGGACTGAGCGCGACTATTATGTCGATGAGCCAGTAGCTTAGAAGCAATCCGCCCACGCCTCCCACAAGAGCCAGCGCGAGGCTTTCGGTGAGCAACTGCCGGACGATCCTCTTGCGGTTGGCTCCCATCGCAGCGCGTATGGCGATTTCGTGTTCACGCTCAAGGCCGCGAGAAAGCAGAATGTTGGCGACGTTGGCGCAGGCTAGTATCAAAACGAAACCGACAGCGCCCAGAAGCACGAGCATCGCCGGTCGGATTTCGCCCACGATCTGTTCGGGCAGAGGAGTGAGCTTTACACCCACACCGTCATTGAACTGCGGATGATCGGAAGCCAACCGCGCGCCGATGATATCCATGTCCGACCGCGCCTCATCAAGCGTGACTCCGTCGCGGAGCCGTCCGATGACTTTGATATAAGTTCTCGCACGGTCTTTTCTATAGCGATCTTCGTCAGTGAACGGCGCCCAGATGTCGCGACTCTTGTCGGGAAACTGAAATTCAGGCGGCATCACGCCGACGATTGTGCAAGGCCCCTCATCGAGAAAAGAGACTGTCTGCCCGATCATCTGCGGGTCGCCACCCAGCCATCGTTTCCACAATCTATGGCTGAGAACCACAACCTTGTCGTGGCCCGGCTGGTAATCTTCTTTTTGAAGCGCGCGACCATAGAGGGCCTCGGAGCCGAGCATTTCGAAAAAGCCCTCGCTGACGACCGAAGCGCGGAATTTTTCAGGCTCTCCGCGCTCGACATACTCGAAGCTCCAGGGTTCGATGGAAACGAGAGACTGGAAGCTCTGATTCTGATCTCTCCAGTCGAGGAAGTTCGCGGGTGAGGTTTCCTGCTGAGGGATTCCGGCCTTCGCATTGTGCTGCCATAGCGTGATTATCCGGTCAGGGTCTTTGTAGGGAAAAGGGCGAAGCACTACGGCGTTGACTAAACTGAATATGGCTGCGCTCGCGCCTATCCCAAGAGTGAGCGTGACAAGCGCGGCAATCGTCAGCCCCGGACGACGCGCCATCAGCCTGAGCGAATAGAGAAAATCTTTCATCGCGCCCATCGGCCTTACCTCCATAGAGAGAAAATGATTTATCGAAACGATAAATCAACTGCCGTGCCAGTCGGTCGAGCCTTCAAGTCAAGCAATGATGCGCTCGATTGAGTCTGCTGTGTCCGCTTGTGGGATTCCCCAGTCCCGCTTTCGGAAAATTACAGGCATCCGTAATCGCTCAGTTATGGAAGGAGAAAGCAGGACAGGCGATGCCCTCAACAATCTGGCAGCCTGTTGCGCCTCTCCGAACTGAAATATTACGGGCATCCGAAAAAAATCCGTTGACAGCACGACCGTTCGTGGAGTATAAACGAACGGTCGTGCTAAAACATTTCAATCAAACGAAGGCGAAGAGGCAAAATGAAATCGGTCAGCGAGATTAGAGAGAACAGGCGCAGGGAAGCGCGAGGCGAGCAAACGCGGCAGGATATTTTGCAAGCGGCGGTCGATATCGCTTCAGCCGAAGGGCTTGAGGGGCTGACCATCGGAAAGCTTGCTCAGGAGTTGGGGATGAGCAAGAGCGGGCTGTTCGCTCACTTCGGCTCGAAGGAAGAATTGCAGATCGCGGTCATAGGAAAGGCCCGCGACATCTTCGTGCGCGAGGTCGTTGACCGGGCTTTCGCATCTGAGCGCGGGCTTGGGAGGCTTCAGGCGATGTTGGACGAGTGGCTTTCTTATGTCGGGCGCAGCGTCTTTCGCGGGGGATGTTTTTTCATGGCCTGCGCTATCGAATTCGACAGCCGACCGGGAGAAGTGCGCGACCTCATTGCCGAGCTTTCGCGCTCGTGGCTTGCGGCGCTCGAAGATGAGATTCGGCACGCTCAATCATTGGGGCAACTCGACGCGAAAGCGGACGCGGCCCAGATAGCCTTCGAGATGCACGCGATGGCTCAGGAAGCCAACTGGGCTTATCAACTTTTCGACGACAATCGAGCCTTCGACCGCGCTCGAACAGGGATACTTCATCGCCTGCAAGCGGGCGCGACCGCGTCGGGATTGAAACTGCTTTCAGCAAAACCGACCTCTCGAAAAAAAGCGTCTTCGAAAACTTCAAAGTGAAATCGAAAGGAGTTGCTATGAATTCTGATTCGAATCTGCTCAAACGGGCGCTCACGGCCAATGCCATCTTTTCCGCGCTTTCGGGGGCGATACTCCTTCTGGCTTCAGAGCGACTGGCGCAGCTTCTAGGCACAAGCGTTTCGCTCGTTCCGCTCGGGGCTATGCTGCTCATTTACGCCGCCGGTCTGTTGTGGAATGCTCGACGTGAAAACGTCAGCAGGATGGAAGCCTGGATCGCCGTCGCGCTCGACGTTGCGTGGGTGGCGGGGAGCGCGATTGTAATTTTTGCTGGCGTGTTGAGCGCGACTGGCAACTGGATAGTAGCGATAGTAGCCGACGTGGTTTTGCTCTTCGCTGTGCTGCAACTGATCGGACTGCGCAAATCCCGTCAGCTTGAAACCAACTGAATACGAGGAGGCACGATGAACGACAAACAACAGGATGTTGCTTTGATTCTCAAGCTCTACGAACTTCGTCGCGAGGATGGCCTTCGCCGCGCTCGCGCGTGGTATCTCAAGGAATTCAACCCCGAAAGCGCCGCCGATGTAGTCAAAGTGCTTGCAAGCGGTCACGACGGCAGCGCGCACCTTCGAATGATAACTTCCTACTGGGACATGGCCGCGTCGTTTGTCAACAACGGCGGGATAGATGAAAAGATGTTCAACGACGCCAACGGCGAACATATCGGCGTATTCTCGAAGATCGAGCCGTACCTCGAAGAAGTTCGCCAGCTTATCGGCAGGCCCACCTATCTCGCACAACTCGAAACTCTGGTGATGAAACTGCCCGACGCAAAAGCGCGGCTCGAAGGATTTCGCCGCCTGTTCGGCACATGGGCGAAGGCCGCAGGTTGATAAGAGTATGGGTGCGACCTCGTTTTGGCGCTCCTCTGCCTGGCCCTTCGCGGGCTGAGGTCGCATCCGCTATCGATTCCTGAATGCGGACAGAGCCGGACGAGTATTTCTCCTTCTCGTCCGGCGATTTTTCATTCGTATCTCAACGCGACCATCGGATCTGTTTTCGTCGCCCGTCTCGCCGGAATGTAACACGCGATGAGAGCGACTAAAGCAAGCGCCGATGAAATGATCACGAGTATCATCGGGTCTGTAGGCGAGACTTCGAAAAGCAGGCTTTCAAGAAAACGGCTCACCGCAATCGTCGCCCCAAGACCTGCGCCGAGTCCCCCCGCAGCCAGCAATCCGCCGTGTCCCATCACCAGCCGGAGTATATCTCTGCGACTGGCTCCCAGAGCCAGTCTTATGCCTATCTCGCGCGATTGCTGGCTGACCGAATACGAGATGACCCCATAGATTCCTACTGTCGCAAGCAGCAGCGCGACCGAAGCGAACACTCCTATCAACAACGCCGGAAATCTCCGCGTGAAGGTCGAGGGCGAATCCGTGATGATCTGCTCGACAGTCCTGATGGCGAAGGTGGTAAGCCCAGGCTCGATCCGGCGGCACTCGTTTGTGACAGCGTTAATGAGATTGTTCGGATCGGAGTCTGTGCGCACAACGAGATTGGTCATCGTTCCCGGATCGCTGTCCTGAAGGAACGGGTAATAAACGACCGGAGTGATTTTCGCATCGAGACCGTTGAGCTTTTCATCGCCGACTACTCCGACGATCTCAACAGGCGTTTGAAGATCGTTTGTGAAAATCAATCTTCTTCCCACCGCGCTTTCGCCGGGGAATACGCGCTCGGCGAGAGTCTGATTGACTATGAGCGCGCCGGGAGCGTCAGCCATATCGCGGTCGTCGAACTCGCGGCCCGCAATGAGTGGTATCCCCATGACGCGGAAATAATTCGCGCTCACGTCGCGCAGATTCGATTCCACCTCTTCGCCCGCCGCCGGACGCGGTTGTCCTTCGGCGAAAAAGCGCGTCGTGTTGCCTCCTGTGAGCGGAGTCACGCCAACCGTAGCCGCGCCTTTGATTCCGGGAAGGGTTTCGAGGCGCGAGAGACTCTCTTTGTGAAAGACGGCGACTTTTTCGTAGTTGTCGTATTTCGACGCGGGGAGCGAAACCGACATGGTCAGAAGATTTTCTGTATCGAAACCGGGATTGACATGAAGCAATCGCCAGAGGCTTTTCATCATCAGCCCTGCTCCGGCCAGAAGGACGAGCGCGAGGGCTATCTCAGAAACGATGAGCGCGCTTCGCACGCGATGGCGCATCGCGCCGGCTGAAGTCTTGCCGCCTTCCTTGAGCGATTCGTGAAGATCGGGTCTCGTCGATTGCAGCGCGGGAACAAGCCCGAAGACTATGCCTGTCACGAGCGACAGGCCGAAGGTGAAAGCCAGAACCATCGGGTTGATCGCGAGACCTCGCAGATAGGGCATCCGGCTGAGTTGAAATTGCGGAATGACACTGATGAGCGCATCGACTCCCCATCCGGCTATCACAAGCCCCAAAGCGCCGCCCGCAAGCGCGAGCATCACGCTTTCCGTGAGCAACTGTCGAACGAGCCGCCCGCGAGAAGCGCCAAGCGCGATGCGAATAGCGATCTCTTTTTGCCTGACTGACGAGCGCGCAAGCAGAAGATTGGCGACGTTGGCGCAGGCGATCAACAGCACGAAACTGACCGAACCGAGAAGCACTATCAGAAGAGGTTTGACCGAGCCGATGATCTGCTCGTGCAGCGGGACGAAAATGATTGATGTTCCCGCGTGCGAATCTGCGAATTGTTCCTCGATTCGCTTCGCTATGACTGACATTTCGGATTGAGCCTGCTCCACCGTGACGCCCTGTTTGAGACGCCCGACTATGTTGGCCCAGTGCATGAAACGTCTTTCCCGCTGCGCCTGGTTGGGAATGAGCGGCGTCCAGAGTTCTGCCGAGCCGCGAGGGGCGAATTGAAAATTTGCCGGAAGCACGCCTACGATTCTGTAGCCCTGATCGTTGAGCGTGAGCATCTGATTGAGGGCCGCAGGATCGCCGCCAAATAATCTCTGCCAGAGCGCGTGAGTCAACAACACGACGCGCTCGGCTCCCTCGCGGTCTTCGCCTTCCTCGAATGTTCTTCCAATCGAGGCATTGACGCCAATCACCGCGAAGAAATTCGCGCTCACGCGACCGCCGGACAATCGCTCCACAGTCTCGCGTCCGCCAAGCGTGAAGCCGCCGCCGGTGTAGGCGGCCAGACCTTCGAAGGTCTGATTGTTTCTCCAGTCGAGAAAATCTGGATAAGAAGCCTCGCGCTGATTGAAATCTTTTTGAGGAGTCTTCTCGAAAAGGTGGAGCAATCGATCAGGATCGCGATAGGGAAGGGAGCGCAACAGACTCGCTTCGACTACTGTGAAGATGGCCGTGTTCGCTCCTATGCCTAAAGCAAGCGTGAACAGAGCAACGAATGTGAAGCCGGGGCGTTTGGCCATCGTTCGAATTGCAAAGCGCAGGTCTTTGAGAAAATTGTCCATAATCAGTTTCCAGTTTCCAGTTTCCAGTTTCCAGTTTCCGACTTTCAGCTTTCAGAAATCCGATACCGCTCTCCGGACTGAAAACTGAAAACTGAAAACTGAAAACTATTCATGCCTGAGCGCGACCATCGGATCTACGCGAGTGGCTCGACGGGCCGGGATGAAACTGGCTCCCAGAGCCACTCCTGCCAGCAGGAGCGGAATCACGATGAAGGTCAGAGGATCAGCCGCGCTCACTTCATACAACAGGCTCTTCATCAGTCGCGTGAGCGCAAAGGCCAGCGCCAATCCTATCCCTACGCCTGTAAGCGTCAGCTTCATTCCGTGCGCCACGACGAGCTTTATCACATCGCCCGCCCGCGCGCCGAGCGCCATCCTGATGCCTATTTCGTGCGCGCGCTGAGTCACGGAGTAGGACAAGACGCTGTAGATGCCGACTGCCGCAAGCGCCAGAGCGAGTGCGGCGAATACGGCGAGCAGCAGCGTGCTGAAACGCTGCGATGCGACCGATTCGGCGAGAGTCTCATTCATGGTTTTAGGATTGGCAATCGCAACATCTTTGTCGACAGTCCATATCTGATCGCGAATCGAGCCGATGAGGTTTGCGGGATCGCCGGTAGTGCGAACGGTGAGCAACATCGAGCGCCAGGTGTTTTGCGTGTGCGGAATGTAGACCAGACCTCGAAGCTTGTCGCCCAGCCCGTAATACCTCACATCCTGAACCACGCCGACTATCTCGCGCAGAAGATTCTCGTCTCGCCACGATCTTATTCGCTTGCCTACAGGGTCTTCGTCGGGAAACATTCGCCGCGCCATCGTTTCGTTTATGATGATGACAGGGTTGCTCTTTTCGGCGTCGCGCTCGTCAAAGGCTCTGCCTCGAATTAGTTTTATTCCGGTCGCCTGGAAGTAACCGGGGCTTATCACATTCCATTGCGTTTCGTGATCCGGGCCTGTGGGCGGCTCCGGGTGGCCTTCGATCAACAGTACGCGACCGAGATAAAATCCTCCCCCGCCGAGCGGAAGCGCGGAGCTTACGGCAGCCGACTCGACGCCGGGAGAATTGGCCACGCGGTCGACCACGTTTTTATAAAAGGCCAGCACCTGCGCGTTATCCGGATATCTCAAAGATGGACAGTTGATGCTCATAGTCGCGAGGTTGTCCGTGTTGAAACCGGGATCGACATGTTGCAGATGAATGAAACTTCTAACCATCAATCCCGCGCCTGCCAGAAGCACAAGTGAGATGACCACTTCAGCCACGACGAGAATGCCTCGAAGTCGTCCGCCTCGCGCTCCCTCGGTCGCGCTGCGCCCGCCTTCCTTGAGTGATTCGTTGAAATTGGTCTTCGTGGAGTGAAGGGCAGGTATGAGTCCGAAAAGAATCGCCGTCACTACAGACACGGCCATTGTGAACATCAGAACGCGAAGATCGATTCGAGTCTCTGCGATTTGGGGAATGTCGGAAGGAGCAATCGCTGTGAGCAGATCGACTCCCCAGAAGGCGAGCAGCAATCCAACTGCGCCTCCCACGAGAGCCAGCATCACGCTTTCGGTCAACAACTGCCTTATCAGCCGAATCCGCCCCGAACCGAGAGCCATCCTGATGGCGATCTCGCGCTCGCGCACTGCGGCGCGAGCCAGCAGAAGGTTGGCCACATTTACGCAGGCTATGAGGAGGACGAAGCCGACGGCCCCGATCAAAACCATCAGAGCGAGTTGAAGCTCATCCTCTACAATGTAATCGCGCAGAGGTATCGCCTTGTTCGACCAGCCCTTGCGCGATTCGGGAAAGTCCTGCTCCAGTCTGCGGGCTATGACCTCCATCGCGGCTGTCGCCTGTTCAATCTCAACGCCGGACTTTAGGCGGGCGACGGCGCGGTATATCATGTTGTCGCGCCGCATCAGGTCAGGCGAAGGATTCGGGCCGACGACCAGCGCGGCCCACAGGTCGAAGTTCGCGGGCCACTGCGAATCTTTCGGCATCACGCCGATCACCGGGTACGGTCGTCCGTTGAGATAGATTTTCTGACCGAGTATATCGGGATCGCCGCCGTACTTCCGCTGCCACAGTTGGTAACTGATGACGAGCGCCCGCGTGGAGTCGGGCTTGTAATCGTCGGCTGAAAAGGTTCTCCCCAGAACCGGCCCGACTCCCATTACGGCGAAGTAATCCTCCGAAACAGTTCCTACCTGCACGCGCTCAGGCTCGCCGCCACCCGCCAGATCGACGTTCTGGAAACCGAAGACGGCGACGTTCTCAAAGACCTCGGTTTCATTTCGCCAGTCGAGATAATCCGCATAAGTGATGCTGGCCCGATCCATTTCGCGCGCCGTGTTGACGGAGACAGGGACGACGAGCCGCGCAGTATCTTTGTAAGGCAGGGGCCTAAGCAGTATCGCGTTGACGACGCTGAATATCGCAGTGTTCGCGCCTATTCCGAGCGCCAGAGCGAACAGGGCGACAGCGGTGAAGCCCTTCTGCCTTAACAACACGCGCAGGCCATAGCGCAGGTCTTTGAGAAAACTGTCCATAATCAGTTTCCAGTTTCCAGTTTCCAGTTTCCAGTTTCCGACTTCCAGCTTTCAGAAATCCGATACCGCTCTCCGGACTGAAAACTGAAAACTGAAAACTGAAAACTACTCGTATCTGAGCGCGACCATCGGATCTACTCGCGTAGCTCGACGGGCCGGGATGAAACTGGCTCCCAGAGCCACTCCTGCCAGAAAGATCGGAATCAGCGCGAAGCTCACCGGATCGGTCGGGCTGACTTCGTAGAGCAGGCTCTTCATCAATTGCGCAAAAGCGAAGGCTGTGCCGAGTCCGACTGCGATGCCGGTCGCGGTGAGCAGAGCGGTCTGTCGGAAAATCAAACTCAACACATCGCCTCTCGTCGCGCCCATCGCCTGCCGGATGCCTATCTCGCGCGTTCGCTCGGTGACTGAATAGCTGATGACGCCGTAAATTCCGACAGCCGCAAGCAGGGTCGCAACCGCGGCGAAGATGGCCATCAGAAGCATATTGAATCGCGGCTGAGAGACTGTCTTCTTCAGGTATTCCTGCATCATCTTCACGTCGTACACGGGAACATCCCTGTCCAGAGTGGCGAGAGACGCTTTGACTCCTGCAACGATGTCCGAAGAGTTCGACCGCGTGCGGATGGCGAGGCTCATGAACCACCATGGAGTCTGGCTGTAAGGCGTGTACATCTCGGCTCCCGAATCCGCCTGAAGGCTTTTGTGCTTGACATCTCCCACAACGCCGACTACTTCGGCATTGATGTCGTTGTAGCCGATTTTGATTCGTTTCCCTATCGGGTCTCCGCCGTAGAAATAAATTCGCGCGAAGCTTTCGTTGATCATTATCACTTGTGGCGATTTATCATTGTCGCGCTCGTTGAAGGCGCGGCCTCGGATGACGGAGATGCCGAGAGTGTGGAAGTAATCGTGACTGACGGCGCGATAGTTTGCAGAATACTCATCTGCGGGTGATGCGGGCGGGCGACCCTCCACCTCGAAGCTCATACCCATATTGCTGCCGCTCAGAGGCAGCATCGTGATCGCGCCTGCCGAGTCGACTCCCGGCAGCGTTCTGACCTGATCCAGAAGTCGATCATAAAATCCGCTCCACTCGTCAGGCTCGGTGTATTTGGAATCAGGCAATATTACATTCATCGTCAGCACATCGTCCGCCTTGAAACCGGGATCGACTCGTTGAAGCCGCTGAAAGCTGCGCAGCATCAGCGATGCGATGATGAGCAGAACGAGCGCGAGCGCCACTTCAGCTATGACAAAGAGGGAGCGAGCGCGATTGCGTCTGAGGCTGCCGCTTGCGCCGCGAGTTCCTTCTTTCAAAGTCTCATTCAAATCGAGTTTCGAAACCTGAAGCGCGGGCGCAAGGCCGAATATCAAACCCGTCACAATCGAAACTAGAAGAGTGAAGATGGTAACGCGGGAATCGAGCGCGATTTCATCGAGTCGCGGAATGTTTTCGGGGCTGAGAGCGATCAGAATATCCAGCCCCCACATCGCCATCAGAAGGCCAAGCCCTCCGCCGATGATGGCGAGCAGAAGGCTTTCGGTCATAAGCTGACGGATGATGCGAAAGCGCGATGCTCCGAGCGCGGAGCGAATGGCGATTTCTTTCTGTCGCGCACTTGCGCGGGCCAGCATGAGATTGGCGACGTTGGCGCAGGCTACAGCCAGCACCAGACCGACTGCCGCAAGCAGCACCATCAGCATGAGCCGGACATCGCCGACGATTTCTTCGTGAAGCGAAGAGACGCGGACGCCCTCACCCGCATTTGAATCCGGGTACTGCTCTGCAAGTCTTCCGGCGATGGCATCCATTTCCATCTGCGCCTGCTCAAGCGACACGCCTTTTTTGAGGCGGCCTGTGACCGTGAGAAAGTGCGCGCCGCGCTCCTTGAGAAAGTTTTCGCTGAGAGAAATCGGCAGCCAGACTTCGGCCTGCTCCTCCTGTAGAGCGAAGTCGAAGTCTGCGGGCATCACGCCGATGATCGTGTAAAGCTTGGCGTCAATCGAAACCGCTTGCCCGATGATGTTCGGATCAAACCCGAAACGACTCTGCCACAAAGCGTGACTGATAAGAGCGATCTGATTGCCCGGTTTTTCTTCCTCAGCGTTGAAGACGCGACCCAGTGCGGGCGCGACGCCGAGCATCGTGAAGAAATCTGAAGACACACCCATTCCCTGCACGCGCTCGGCTGAATCGGCGATCTTGATCGTGTAGTCGCCCGACTGAATAGCGGTCATCTGTTCGAAGCTTTCGCCTTGCGCTTTCCAGTCTTTGAAATCCAGATAGGAGACCGATCCCATGAATCCAGGGTCGGTGAGTTTCACCCGCGTCAACTTCACCAGACGATCCGGCTCAGGGTAGGGAAGCGGACGAAGCACTACAGCGTTTACCACGCTGAAGATCGCGCTGTTGGCTCCTACGCCTAAAGCCAGCGTGATAATCGCGATGACGGTGAAGAAGGGTTGTTTGATGAGCGAGCGCAATCCATATCGAAGGTCTTGAAAGAAGGTTTCCATAGCAATCCTCGATTTTTGAGATACACCCCTAAGTGCAACTGACAAAAAGCGTGCCAGCCTCCGCGCATATTCAAATGGTGGGATCAGAAGGTTTGAAAAAAGATCGCGCCGGCGTTGAAACCGGAAGATGTGCGTTTATGGGAAACGGAGTCCCGGAATCGAAATGAAGTCTATCGAGTCCTTCGAATGCGGAATGCGGGGTGCGGAATGAAAACTCCGCATTCCGCACTCTGGACTTTCCAGACTCGCAAGACTCGATAGACTCACAAGACTTTTATTTGAATTTCGATTCCTCGATAGCGACGTTGTGTTTGACCTCAGCCAGTTTGTATGTGGCCGAGGGTTGAAGCATGAGATACGACACGCGAATCGAGAAAGGCACCTTGATCCCATCGACGTCGCGATAGTCCTCGAAGTCCAACTGTTCGGGATCGGCTCCGACTGGCGTATCAGTCAACGTATATCGGCGCAGCAGGAGTCCCGTTTCTGTGTCGAAGAATAATCTGACGCGCCTGCGGTCGGGAGTGATCGTTCGTAGTATGAACGCTTCGCGGTCTCCAATTTTTTCTTTGCCGCCGAAGGTCAGTCGCGGGTAAGGCTCGCGGAGTTGCAAAGCGCCCAGCCCCACGGCGAGGCTGCGAAGGCGCGCGATTTCTCCCCTGTCCATCTCGCGCTGTCGCTCGCCCATCTTCACCCATCCGGCGTCGCCGTTTAGCGCCTGGGTGATGACGCCCTGCTGCCCGTTGATGGTGATGAGCAGTTTCGAGGGCGCTTCGAACCACATCTCCATCGGAAGAGTGTTTCCCTGAACATTCACATAAGAGCCTTTGATCACTCGTGTCTTGAGTTTTGCCGCGGCCTCTTTTCCTCCGACGGCGGCGACATACTTATCGATGATCTGCTGCGGAGTGGGCCACGCTTCAGCCGGTCTTCGCGCTTCTTCCCTCGGAGGCAGAGCGCGGGGAAGGGGAGCGACTGTCGGCGGGTGTTCGTGGCCGACGTGACAGGTGAAGCAGGAGACTTCGGGTTTGCCCTCGAAGCTGGCCTTGTTGAGATTGATGGTCATCTCGATCATCTTGCGAGCGGTCTGCTTGGCCTTCTTGTCGTCCTTGTCATAAGCCCATTCGTTGCCGGTTCGGACGTGACAGAAATCGCAGCGAACGCCGAGCGAGGCGGCGAACATATTCATCACGGGGAGGAGTTGCGAATCGGGCAGACCCTTGAGCGCCTGAATATTTTTGCGGGTCTGATCGACAGTCTTCTCCTGCGGCGCGGCTGATGTCTGAGCCTGCGGTTGTTGCTGGTCCGGCGACTGCGCCTCTGCGCCGGTCATCCAGTGAAACAGAGTGAAAGCAGCGATTGCTGCCAGCACAACCGTGCCGCGAAGGGTGGTTGTTTTTTTCATTACGAGCGGTTCTCCTTCAAGTAAATGTTCCACTGATTATTTACTCATACCTCAAAGCGACCAAAGGATCAACCTGATCCTTTATTGCAAGCGTGAGATTGATGGACTACCATTTGCGCAGTCGCGCGCCGTTTCAGGGAGGTGTAATAATGAGCGAGTCGGAAGAAGAAGCGAACTTCGATTATTGGGATCGTCATAGCCCGGAGCGCAAAATCGAACTGATCGATGGGCGATTGATAGTCGGCAATAGTCTGGCAGGGAGCCGCCTGTTGTTCGACCATATAATGCGCGGATGGAGCGTTGACGCGGCAATCGCGCTCGGCTCAGTCGAGCAGTGGGTGAGAGCCGTCTGCGAAGCATATCGACTGACTCCGCCCGACCGCATCAACGATCAGTCGCTCAACAGCCTTGAAGAAAAAGTATCGCGGATCGATTACTCGATTGAAGATTTCACCCAAGGCGAAGAAGGCGAGGATGCAGGACACTGGCGCGCTCGCAACCATCTGTTCTACTCGCTGTATGAAGTGAGCGAATCGCTTGGCGGTATGGCGCTGGGGCGCGATTTCGTGATGCGACTCGGAGAAGACGGACTGACGCCCGACGCGGTGTTCTTCAAAGGCAGGAAGCTTAACACGCTTTATGAATACTACCTCGATGGCCCGGCAGAGATGGTCATCGAAGTAACACGACCGGCACATCGCAGCTATGATTTTCATATCAAGCGCGAGCATTACGCGCGGGCAGGCGTTCCTGAATACATCATCGTCGACGCGGAAAATAAGCAGGTTGAATTCCTTCGTTTCGCGGAAGGCGATTATCTTTCCATGCGACCCGGTGAGGATGAGCTTTATCGCCCGCAGAGCATTGAGGGTCTTGCCATCGCGCCTGATCGGTTTTGGGTTGAAGAAGAACATTTTTCGCTTCGCGGCGAGAATAACCCGTTCATCGTTGAAAAGTCTCAGCCGACTTCGGGAAGACTGCGAGGGACGCGCAACGGCAAGGGATGGGGAGAGGCGCCCTTCGAACCGAGGTTGGATTTGCATCCAGTAAAGGTAAGCTTCGATGAATACATCTCGTGGTGTCCTGAAGCGAAGTTCGAATTCTGGGACGGACGAATTCAGATATGCAGCGATGAGGGAGTGCGCAATGTTGCGGGTATGCTTTTGATGACTTTCGGGATGACGGAGGCTTGTCGACTCGCTTCGCCCAGCAAGTGGCTCCCTGCGATCAGGAGACGTTTGAGTATGGAAGCGCGCGACGGAGAGATGCGCCGGGAGTGGCGCGAGAAAGCAAAAGAGGCAGCGTCTCTGCTGCGCTCGAAATATGAAATCAATCGCATTGGCATCACAGGCGATTTGCTTTCTTCCTCCCCGCTCAATTACTGGTCGAAGCTGCGGCTTGTTGCCTGGGACGTTGATCGACAGAATTCCATTCGTATCTACGAAGACCTGTCGCCGATGGATATTGACCTCATCGAAGGCGACAGCCCATTCTTTCAAAAGCAGATCGACAGGGGTGAGGCGGCAATTGAAGAAATCTGAGCCATTCAACTGACCCGAACCTTCAAGCATAAGCGACGGCGATTTTGAAACGAGACCAGCGCATTCATCCCGTCGTGAAGGCGGCGTATTCACCTGTCTTGCCGCGCGGGAGGACTTCTCTCTGATACAGAGCGGCTATCAGCCAGCAGCCGGTGAATATCCAAAGCAAGTATTGCTCGGTGAACTGCGCTCCCGCCTTCGACCAGCCTGACATCAACGCCAGCGCGAGGAAAGATGCGTCGCGCGCAATGCCCGCGACAAAAACTGTGTTCCACACTCTGGCGACTGCGCCCCCGCCCATCTGCAAGGCGTAGCGCCGCACGACAAGGCACAGCGAAGCTATCAGTGCGCCGACTGTCACCGCGACAAGACGGTAGGTCGGGATGTACTGGTCGTTGCCTGCGGCTGCCGAAAACAGATTTTCGCGGTAGATGAAAGTGATGACGGGCATCGTCCACAGTAAAAGCATGTAAAGATAATCCTGCTTGAGCAATCCGAATTTCAATCCGGTACTCTTGTATGAACGAATCGTCGTGACCAGCGCGGCGACGAAAAACAGGTCGCTCACGGTATAGATGTAGCGCAGCACTATACGGTAAAAAAACAGCCACGCGGGCGAACTATCAGTGTATTGCGGAACCATTTCAAGATTCATCGTCGTGAGCCGCGCTTCGGCTACAAGGCGAATGATGATAAATGCGAGAATCAGCGTCCAGGTCAGGTATCCATGATCGGAACGCGAGAAAAGTTTTCGCGCCTGAGCGATCTGAAACAGCGCCACTATCTCGAACAGTACGGTCGTAGAAAAGAGTACCTTCGATGTCAGAGTCGTGGCTGCGTCCGCGCCTCCCATAGAGATCGCCAGGGCGAAGGCAATCGGCCATAAAAACAATGAGATGATGAAAGGCACGAGTACGGACTTGGAATTCATTTTGAAGTGGCTCCTCTCCCCATTTGCGCTATCTCATCAGCCACCTGAGATGCTCCTGCCGACCCAAGCCATACGGCCAGCATCGGACGCATGGCGTTGGCAAGCTCTGGCAGATGTGAAGCGGTGATGCTATCTGCCGTCATGTTCATGCGGAGGCAGTAGTGCCTCAGGAGGTTATTTGCAGTGGCCTCTCCCAGCAGCGGCGTGAGGTAATCAATTATTTTTTTGTGCAACATGCTAACCTGATCGGGCCGAGGCGCAACATAAGGCCATCATTGCTCGCTATGAGCAGGCATCAAATCGGCTCAATCGCCCTTTTGAAATCGCAATCATCATCTGAGAGGCTTTCAGATATCGACTGAGGGCTGAAATCCCGCTGACGCGCCGGATTATAGAAACCCCTTCCATCAGAGTCAATACTTTATTTGGAAGTGAGCATATCGGACACCCTGTAAACGATATGGTGTAGAGGCGCGGCGCGCGCCTGCTCCTCTCGCGCGATAAAACAAAGCCTTGCGGCCATTTCAGGCAAACTGTCAGGCTGGTATCTGAATTGCTCCGCGAATTGCCAAACCCGAAAATCAACTCCGACGGAGGACGTAATGTTGAAGAAGAGACTGGCATCGATAATTCTCATCGCTTTATTCCTTATGCTGGCCGTGCCGCCCGATGCATCAGCTTATCAACGCTGTCGCGGGAGGTCTCGAAATGTCGCCGCGCGCTCTTACTACAGGCCGCGCCCTCAATATCGAAACAACCGCTCTTACTACGCGCCTCGTTATAACCGAGATCGCAGACGCGGAAACAATAGTAGGACCAACGCCATTCTGACTATCGCAGCGCCCGCGGCAATAGGGGCGGGCGTGGGCGCGCTCCTCGGCGGAGGGAAAGGCGCAGGCGTGGGCGCGCTCCTCGGCGGCGGAGGCGGGGCCGCTTACTATCTGATAAAGAATCGTCGCCATCGTCGCCGCTGACATTTTTCACTGCGCGCTTTTTGCTGCCTGCTCAGGCTTGAGATATTTGTCGTACCAGGCGAGATATCTCTCCAATCGGTCGCGCAGATAAGAAGGTTTTGAAATCTCGTGATACTCGCCGGGATAGATCACCAGTTGTGTGTCAACCGCGAGGCTGCGCAACGCCTGATACATCTGCTCGGAGTTTATGAGCGGCACGTTGAAATCTTTTTCGCCGCACATAAACAGAGTCGGCGTCTTGATTCGGTCGGCTCTCAAAAAAGGATGCGAGAGCTTGAGCCATAAATCCGTGTTGCCCCACGGCGTGCCAAGCTCCGCTTCATACTCGCGGATGTACATATCCGTCCCGTAGCCCGCAAGCACGTTTGAAATCCCGGATCCGCTGACCGCCGCCTTGAACCTGCGGTCGCGGGCTATCACATAGTTGGTCAGTATCCCGCCATAGCTCCATCCTCCCACGCCCAATCTTTCGGCGTCGGCTACGCCCTGCGCCGTGACGTAATCGACGGCCGCAAGCACGTCTTCAGCGTCTTTGTTTCCCCAGTCGGCGTAGATGGCTTTAGCGAAAGCTTCGCCGCGCCCCGAACTGCCGCGCGGGTCGGCGGCGACGACCGCGTATCCGCGGGCGGCGAACATTTGCCAGTCGAACATGAAATTATTGTAGAACTGCCACACCGGGCCTCCGTGAATGCGGAGTATGGTCGGATATTTTTTACCCGGCTGATAGTCAGGCGGCTTGACCACGAAACCATGAATCAGAGTCCCGTCCTTACTCTTGAAGCTAATCTCTTCGACCGCGCCGAGTTTGAGCTTCGACATCAGTTCCGTGTTTTGATTCGAAATCACGCGCGGCTCTTTCGCGTCCATCGCGTAGACTTCAGCGGGCGCGTGAGGCGAAGCGAAGAGAGCGACCATTTTTCCCGAAGCAGTGAGATCGAAGTTGCTGACCTCGCGCCTTCCGGCAAGCGCGCGCTCGACCTGTCCGCCCGATGACGGAACTCGCGCGAGGTGAACGACGCGATCATCTTCGAGCAGGAAATAAATCCATTCTCCCGACCATCGCGGCTTCGTCATATTGCGATCCAGCGAGGGCGCAATGAGCCGACTGGCGCCGCCATCTACAGAAATGACGGCGAGTTGATAGACCGCATAATAAATCAGTTTCGGATCGCCGCCGCGAATGTATGCTATCTGTTTTCCGTCTGCGCTCCACGCCGGGTAACTCTCCCAGGTCGGGTCGCAGTCGGCTCCCGTGTAGGTGGTCAGTTGTCGCGCTTCGGCCCCGGCTCTCGCTTCGATCAGAAAGATATCGTAGTTGTCGTGCCGGTCGGGGTCTGCGCCGCGCTTGCTCACGAAAGCTATCTTCGAGGAGTCAGGCGACCACGCGGGCAACATCTCATCGAAATTGCCGGGAGTTAAAATCTCGGCCTTGCGAGTAGCGATGTCGAAGAGATAAATGTGCTGACGCAATTTTCCGAGATAGCCTTCTTCATCCAGTTTGAATTGAAAGCGGTCGATGACTATCGGTTTGGGAGTTTTCTTTTCCTTGCTCTTTTCGTCCGGCGCGTCGGGGTCAGGGTCTTTGACGACCAGAGCTATGCGCTTTCCATCGGGCGAGAAAGCGTAATCAGTCACGCCGCCTTTCATATCCGTGACGCGCTCCGCCTCGCCGCCCGCGCGATTCATCAGCCACAGTTGATCGGTTTCGTTTTCCACCGCGCGGCTTGAAAGAAAAGCCAGATATCGCCCATCGGGACTCCATCGGGGCGCGCTTTCGCTCTCCTTGTTGTGGGTGAGTTGAATCGAGCGCGAGCCGTCCCAGGCGGTCATCCATAAGTCGCTGTTCTTCTTGTCTTCTTTCGTGTCGTGAGTGGTGACGGTGTAGGCGACCCAGTTGCCGTCAGGCGAAATCTGCGGCGAGCCGACTTCTTTGATCAGCGCGAGGTCATCGAGCGTGACGAATCTTTTATCCTGTGAAGGAGCCGCGAGCGTCGATATCGCCAGCGAGCAGGCGAGCGTAAGCATCAGAAGTTTTTTCATAAGCGACCTTTCATTTTTTGGACGGGATGATGAGAGAAAAATATAGCGCAAGGTGTGGGAAGGCAAAAGAAGCTTTGCTGAATCCGATGAGGAAAGAAGCGAATGGCGATCAATCGAGGTCGCGCTTCGAAAGGCGCAGTCTCAAAAAGACCTCCGGGTTGATGTTGAAAAACTTTCCAAGCTTTCTGGCGACAGCAACGCCGATGGGCCGCTTGCCGCTGACCATCTCTGAGATGATGCCTCTGGATTTGAACACAGGAAGGAGGTCGCTTTGCTTGAGTCCTCTGTCTTCGAGCAGAAAGGCGAGGACTTCGTGACCGGGCGCATCCGGGATGGGGTAATATTCTTCTTCGTAATGTTCGATCAGCGTCGCCAGCAAATCGAGCATCGTTCCTTCTTCGCGCGTCATCTTGTCTTCAGGTTTCGACATCAACGTGTTTACAGCCTCAAGAGCGCGTTTATATTCGGCCTCGGTGCGAATCGTCGCGGGCAAAGTCTCGGCGAGCAATTGCCCGTATTTCGTCGGGTTCACCTTGTTAGCCGCCACAATCATCTTTCCATCTACCTCTCGAATATTCCGTGTGCGTCAGGATAAACCGCACATAGACGATTTTGTATCGAAACCTGATCTTCGTGATCAGTCGGTATTTGTTGCCGCCGATGTTGAAGACGATGCAAAGCCAGACTTGATCAGCGTGCGAGAAATCTTTTTTAACATCTGCCAGATCATCCCAGTCGGCCTTGAGCGTGATTTTGTGCCAGTTGCGAAGCGGGCGTTCTGCGTCAGGGCGTTTCTCCCAAAAATCTCTGAGGGCTGTCTTGCTTATGATTCTCATAAACAATGAGCCTCCTTAATCTTAAAATATGCTTCGATCTCATTTCTTTCTCCTCTAACTCTGGTTTGTGCGTTCTCATTTACGAGAACACGCCTATGCTCTCATTTATGAGAGCCTGAGTCAAATGAAAAATGAATTGGCTTTTCAGATTTGAGGCAGCAATGTTTTAGAATCACCGAACAGTTATCAATAGATTCGTCCGGCTACCAGTTATCGCTCGCGCCTCCTCCGCCGAAGTCACTGCTGCTGCTCGAATCCGACGAACTGCTCGAATCCGACGAACTGCTCGAATCCGACGAACTGCTCCAGTCGCTCGTCGTGTCATAAGAAGTGTAGCTGGTCGTGTCGCTTTGATAACTGGCTGGAGTCGGGGCGGCGACGTGAGATTTGCCGCGGCGCTTCTGCCTGCTGATTTTGGGTTTGCTGTAACTCTTCTGCTTGCTGATGCGTGAACTGGTAGAGACATTCTGCTGCGCTCTGCGCCTGCGCTTCACGAACAGGGAAATTATCAGCGCGACCGGGGCGACGAAGACGAGCGATACGACGAGTAGAAACAAGGCTCCTTTGGAAAACCAGCCGCTCGATTCTTCATTGGTCTGAGCGGGAGTCGGTTGATCGAGTTTCTTTGCCAGAGCGCGATCCGTTCCATCGATTCCGCGCTGCAGGGCATCGGCGAACCGCCCAGCTTTCAGGTCGGTTCGCATCCCCCGGATGATTTCACCTGCTGCATCGTTAGTTATGTCTGATTCAAGACGGCGACTCACTTCCAGTCGCGACGAGCCGCTATATACCCCCTGAGAGTCCGGCTTGCCGATGGCTACAAGTAGCAGAAGGCCAAACTTTCCGACTCCTGCGCCTATGCCCCATTGGTTTGCCATCTGACGGGAGTATTGCTCGACGGGGAGACCCTTGAGACGGTCGACAGATATGGTGACGACCGCGAGTTCTACCTGATGCCGGACGGCGAAATCGCGCAGACGCAAATCCATCGACTTCTTTTCTTCAGCGGTGAGCTTTGCTGCGAAGTCGTTGACCAGTCCCTGACGAGATGGGATATCGAACTGAGCCTGCGAGACTGAAACAACGAGCAGCAGCGCGGCGATGCTCATCAGCACTCTCTTCAACGTCATTGCGCAAACCTCGATGAAGCTTTCACTGAGCCGCCATTATATCCGACTGCCGCGGGATTTCATTTGATTTTCTTCACTGATGAAGCTGGCTCAGTTTTCAGTCATTTCATCCTGATCGGGAGAAGGAAACTCAACGCGGTCGTATATCTCGACCAGATGAAGCCGACATTCAATCGAAGGGATCGACAATCTGCCTGAAATCTCGCTTACGGCAGAGAGCAGCCATCCATCAGGCTGGCGTGTGAAATGCTCGATGAGCGGAAAAGTTTGAGCCACCAGTATGTAATCGGTCTGCGTTTCATTTCACGTGCGATAACGCAGAAACTTGTCGCCGCGATCAAAGGCTTCTGTCGTGGGAGAGAGGACTTCGAAGATCGCCGTCGGATTGATCAGCACGTCCTGATGCTCGTCGTGAAAGCGCGGCCTGCCGCATACCACCACGAGGTCGGCATAAGAGAACAGTCCGGCGACGCTGTCTCGTTTTATCGTCGGGCCGCTTCGCACCTTCATATTGGAAGAAAGCGCCTCGCATGGTTTGCCTTTTAACTGAGCGCGAATCTCAGCGGCGAGGGTTACGCAAATACGACTGTGCGCGAGGCTCTCTCCCGCCATCGCATAGATTTGGCCGTCGATGTATTCGTGGCGCTCTTCGGATGCGCGCTCCAAACGGAGATACTCTTCAATCGTGTAGGTTGATCGCGCGCATCCCATGGCCAACCTCCCTGAACAGCCTCATCGTAACTCAGAGGCAACGCGGGCGCATACATCACTTGATTTTCTTCGCTTTGATCTCCTGCCCCTCGATGCGAATGATTATATGAGTGACCGCCCCTTTTTCATCACGATAGAAAATCACCTGCGCGCCGACCGAAGGAACTGAAAAACGCGCTTCTGATTCCGGCTCCAACTCCGCTTTCGTGTCTCCCGCGGGCTGTCCGAAAAGTTTATCGCCTTCCCGCGTTACGGTGAGCAGCCCGAACGGCGTGTCGTACTGCCCTGCGTAATCGTCATAAACTTTCGGATCGATCTTCGCGTCGGGCTTTTCAAGTTTGCGAAGCGTATCAGCAGCGTTGGTGTTTTTGGGATCGAGTTCGAGCGACTTGCGGTAATGCTTTACGGCCATCTCGCGGTTCCCGGCATTCATATAAGCCTCGCCGAGACTATCGCAGGCATTCGGCGACTGAGGAAACTCTCGGACGTTGATCTCGAAGACGGCTATCGCTTCCTTCGTCCTGCCCCGACCGAGGAGTTGATAGCCGAGTTGATTGATCTGATTTTCATCGATGTAATAAGTGCCTGCGCCTCCGGCTTTCCCCGCGTCAAACGTTTTGATAGCCGCCGCGATGCCGAAGGCATCGATATCGGATGCGAGAAATTTGTGAAGCGGCATCACGCCCGACACGATCTTTTTGTCTTCTTCGTAAGACTGCTTCTCCCACGGATAGCTTTGCCGATTCAACTCGACCGCTTTCTGATAATGCAGACGCGCTTCATCCTTTTTGCCGAGACTGAGCAATGCCTCGCCCAGCCGTTCGTGCGCCCTGTATGAAGCGGGAAACTCGCGGGTGTTGATTCTGAAGACTTCAAGAGCTTCTGCTTTTTTTCCCGCCCGCTGCAATCGCTCGCCTGCGTCAAGCATTTCTTCTTCATCGATGTAGTAAGAATTCGGATTGCCGGCTTTCGCCCGATTGAATTCCGCCACTGCCTGACGGATGCTTTTCGAGGAAAGCGAGCGATACAGATTTTTAGCGAGCGACTCTCTGATATCTTTCAGGCTTGAGCTTTCATCCTGCAAACCAGGCGCGCCGGTTTCGATCAAAGCGATGGCAAGCTCGATGACTTTATCGCGTTTCTGCTCGATATATTGTTTGGTATTGGTTTGTCTTATCTCGACGGGGACGCCTATTCCTTCCCAGCAGAAACCTGTCTGATCGACGAACAGCTTGAATGAAACTGAAAACCTCCAGCCGTTAGGCAAGCGATCTCCGTAGACATCGGCGAACACTCCTGAAGTCGCGTCTCCCATCGTCGTCACGTTAGGCAGCACTCGCATGGCGAGCGCGAAATTTTCAGCCGCGCTCACCGAATGCCGGTGCGTCAGCAGTATGACCGGCCTTGTGAATTGAGCCGCGCCGTCAGGCTCGACGTACCAGTATTTCCAGGACGTGAAATCAGTGTGGCGCGGGCCATTGCGTATCCGCGTTTTCATATAAAGCCGTTTGCGGTCTGCAAATCGGTCTGCGATGAGTTTGCCCACGCGGTCATCCCCTCCGCCGTTTGAGCGAACATCGACGACGATGCCTTTAGCGTCCTTGAACTCTTTGAGTATTTCGTCAATCGCCGCCGCGCTTTCTTCCATGCGACCGAATCCGCGAAAATGAAAATAGCCTATCGAATCCGTCAGCCATCCGTAGTGAAATACTCCGTTGACGCGCGCCTGAAAGCGGCCTTTCAGATATTTTTCCTTGATGAGGTCGAGCGAAAAATCTTCCATCTTCATCTCGCCGAGTATGCCGGATTGAAACGAGCGAAAAGGCGAAGTCAACCGGACGTGATTATCATTGAGATGCCCGATGAGGGTGGCCATTATGTCGAACAGTTCTTCATCGGTTGTCTGCGCTGTGACGCGCGGGCGATAAATTTTATAGAGCGCATCCCAATCGATTTTTTTCGCCCCGAAGATGGCATAGTTGCGGTTATAGGTCTGCCATAAATATTCGAAGTTTTGTTCCGGCGCGCTCAATTGTTGAGCCGCTCGTGACATCGGGCAAAGCACGAACATTGCCGCGATCAGGAACAGCGACACGACAGATTTTTTCATGGAATGCTCCTTCGAAAGTCAGCAGGTTACAGGTTACAGGGAACAGGGGACAGACAGGGTATATCCGGGTCTGTAACCTGTAACCTGTTCCCTGTTCCCTAAACCGACCACTGCTATTGTTTGCACTTCTGCTCGACCAGCCGACCGAGCGCCTGCGCGTCCTGATCCGAGGGATCGATTTGCAGAGCCTTATCGAGATACTTTTGCGCCCCGGCGCAATCGTTTTTCAAGACGGCGATGCGGCCAAGCAGGACGTGCGCCGGGATGAGCTTGGGATTCCAGAAGATGGCGGCTTTCAGAGCGTTTATCGCCCGGTCGAAATCGCCCCGTCGCTCATAAACTCTTCCCATCAGAAGATGGGCTTCATAGTTTTGAGGCTCGGCCTGAAGCAGACGACCGAGCGCGGCAAGCGCGTCTTCATCTCGACCGGAGAAGAAAGCGTCGCGCGCACCGTCGATAGATCGTTCCTCGCGGGTCGAAGAGGTCGAAGAGGTCGAAGTATTGGAAGTCGTGTTTCGAGCGTTGACTCTTTCATCCTGCTCGCGCTTGTAGCGATAGTAATTCGCTTTGCTGAAAGCGGTCTTGATTCGCGCAAGCATCGGCGCTCCTTTCGTCTCCCATTGAGCGAACTGCGGCAGAAGTTTTTTAGCCTGATCCGAAGCTTCTGCCGCGCCGGGCGTGTCGCCGAGGGCTGTGAGCGATTTGCTCAAAATATAATATGCCTCTCCGTCAGACGAGCGGCGCTCGATCCCTTTTCGCAAAGTCGCGGCAGCGTTCGTGTAGTCTTTCGCCAGATAGTAAGCGTAACCGAGATTGAAGAGCGTATCGGTATCGCGAGGCGAGGCGTCGGATGCGGGTTTGAGATGATTTATGGCATCGGCGAATAGATTCTTTTTGATCATCAGCACGCCGATGTTGCTATAGACCTCGAAGAGCGGGAGCGGAGCGGCGAGCTTCTGCTGAGATTCGAGCGCGCGGTCGGTTTGTCCGGTCGCGTCGAGCGCGACGCCGAGATAAAACTGCGCCTCGTCATAACGCGGATACTGCTCGTCTATCTGCGAAAGTTGTTTGACGGCTTCCGCGTGATCGCCCGCTTCGTAGTGGGCGCGGCCAAGTTCGAAGATGGCTGACAGATACTTCTTCCGGGTTTTTTCCGCGTGTTCTTTTATGGCTCGTTCGAGGAAAGCGGTTCGCGCCTCGCGGTCACGGGTGAGCGTTCCTTTGATGAAATTCTCGAACGCCCCGATGGGAGCTTCCGTTGCCTGAGAGACTATCTGATCGCGGGAGAAGGGAAGCGCCTGATTGTGTTTGTAGAGCATCTCGTAGGTGAGATTGCCCTGGAGCCTCTGGATTTCGAGCAGGTCGCCGCTGATGTTGAACTCGGCGACCAGGCGGCCCTCGCGAATATTGACGATGCGGGCGGTGATGGTTATGGTTCTTTCGATTTTCTTTTCAGTCTGCTCTTCAGGTTTCTTTTCGGTCTGTTCTTCGATTTTTTTCTCAGGCTGTTCTTCGGGTTTGGTCTCGTCTTTTTTCTCGGTCTGCCGCTCATCGTTTATGCGATAAGTTCCCATGATGACGAGCGACGCGCCGGCGCGCTCGGCAATTTTTATCATCGTCGCGCGGGTGAGTATCGCCGTTGGCGGAAGTCCTTCCTGTTTATAGGCGACGTTGCGCTCATCGGGTTTGATGGCGACAAGACCCGGCTTATCGAGCAGGTCGGAGAGTTGAGCGGCGAAGCTTTCGCCTATCCAGTTGTACTCCGGTCGGCCCGACAGATTTTCAAAAGGCATGGTGATGATGGTGTCCGTCGCGGGGGCCGAAGCTGCCGCGTGCAACGGAAGTATGAGAATGATGCTCAGGAGTATTTGTTTAAGCATAAGCAGAACGGCTGTCACACGGTTTCGATTTTATGGCTTTATGAGCCAACGATCTATTGTCCTTTGGCTTTGCCCAATCGTCAACAGGCAGGAACGGGGAGGATGCCAATGCCTCGCCTGGCTCACCCTTTCTTCTGGCTCTTTACGACTATTAAGCGAGTATTGTAAACGCAGATTGACTTTCTAAGGCACGAAGTAATAGAGTACCGCATCGAGCTCGTGCGGCTAACCAAACATCAGAAAGTTTGGAAACTATTTTTGAAGCGAAGAGCCTCACCTTAAAAGCCGGATTAAGGCTGTAGTACGAGTTTCCCGGATAACTCTTGTAGTCTCACTCATTGTTTTGACACCATCGTTGCATCTGCCCCATGGGGTTCAAGCTGCCGCAGGTAATCTTGATTTGACCTTCGGCAGCAGCGGCAAAATCACAACCGACTTCTTTAATGATAGTGACGCAGCGACAGACATTGCTGTTCAGCCTGATGGCAAGATCATTGCGGTTGGCGACGCATTCAACGATAGTACATCGTTTGACTTTGCTATCTCTCGCTATAACAGTGATGGGAGCTTCGATACTGGTTTTGGCTCAGGCGGCAAGCTGACTACTGATTTCTTCGGTGAAGGCGACTTTGCGACAGCCATAGCAATCCAGACAGATGGAAAAATAATTGCATCGGGCTTTGCTCAAAACAACAAAACGGGTTTTGATTTTGCGCTCACCCGCTACAATGTGGATGGCAGCCTTGATTTTACATTTGGGGCAGGAGGTAAAGTTACTACCGATTTTGGAAGCTCCCTTGACACAGCATTTGCGCTCGCAATTGTAAGCGGAGGTAAAATAGTCGTTGCGGGTACTACTATTGTTGGAGCCACATTGAATGACTTCGCACTCGCCCAGTATAACAGCGACGGTACTCTGGATTCGGGTTTTGGATTGAGCGGAAAGATAACCGCTGATTTTTTCGGCGGCAATGAGGTGGCTCACGCCATAGCAATACAATCAGATGGTAAGATTGTTGCATCCGGGTCTTCACAGGTTGCTGCTGGTGTGCCTACAGACTTCGGATTAGTTCGTTTTAACACAGACGGTAGCTTGGATATGACCTTTGGTGTAAACGGTAAGGTAATGACTAGCTTCTCTGGTGAGATTGAAGAAGCCAATGCCGTGGTAATTCAGAGTGATGGCAAAATTGTTACAACCGGGAGGGCGTGGAGCATCAATGGACAGGGCGACTTTGGTCTTGTACGTTATAACGGCGACGGCAGTTTAGATTCTGGCTTCGGCTCTGATGGGAAAGTGATCACTGACTTTTCCGGTGGTAATGATGCAGCGCAGGGGATAGTCATCCAGACGGACGGTAAGATCGTTGTGGCTGGCAGCGCATTTGGTGGTGGTACCCAGGGTGACTTTGCACTCGCCCGCTACAATGTGGATGGCAGCCTTGATTTTACATTTGGGGTAGGGGGTAAAGTGACAACTGACTTTGGCTTCGAAGATGGAGCAAATGCAATAGCGATCCAAGCCGATGGCAGAATCATTGCAGCCGGGTTTGCCCCAGATATCAGCACCTCATATAACTTTGCCCTTGTACGATATGATGGCGATGGACCGTTTTTTAATATGTGCCTGCAAGACGACAGCAACGGCAACATCCTTCAGATCAACACCGCTACAGGCAACTATCAGTTCACCAACTGCAGCGGCTTTACGGTTGGAGGAACAGGCACATTGACCAGGAAAGGATGCACCATCACCTTGCAACACAATAACGGAGATCGCAGAGTCCTGGCCAAAATCGACACCTGCCAGAAAAAGGCCACAGCCTCGATCCGTCTGCTTTCACAAGGGACGACTTTCACAATCACCGACAGAAATACTGCCAATAATAACTGCGCCTGCGGGAATTGAAGAGTGAAGGGAAGCGGCAAATTTTCTCTGATCGTTTGGGCCTCGCCACGCCTCGATTCCATTTCATACCATCTCTTCATCAACAATCGCGGCCTGCGTAATTCTACCCAAAGGTGCATGGGGCGTGACCTGCCGGATAGGTCATATCACGCATAAACCGGGGCTGAAATGGCCCGATATCCCGGCATATCGCTTGCACATCGTTGCTGATGAGAGATTCTCTCAATCTTCAATCAAGGAGGCAGCGATGAAAATGAAAGCTATCGCTTCAATAACTTTTGCGTTGGCATTTGTGATCGCGCTTTACTGGCTTCCACCCTCCGGGCAGGCACAGGTTGGTCAAAACGATCCCTATGCTGCCAAAGGACGCAGACTGTTTTCTCAGTATTGCGTAAGCTGTCACGGCAATGACGGCAAGGGACACGGGCCAGTGGAGGCATCCCTGAAAGTTCCCCCGGCTGATCTTACGGCTATACAGAAGCAGGGTGAGAAGTTTCCCTTCATCAAAGTCATGATAGCGATTGACGGTGAAAAGACGGACAGAGCCATAGTGGCGCACGGAACGAGTAGTATGCCTGTATGGGGCGTTGTATTCCGACGAAAGGGCGGAGACCTGGAGAAACAAAGTTCCGTATACGCTCTGACGAAATATATCGAATCGATTCAGGCAGCCAGATAGTAAGAGTCCGGAGAGCATATAGAGTATGCAGCATATCTTGAGTGTGGATGACACGTGCCGCCCGCGCGCAGATATCTCACGCTGGCCTCCGGCTATCGGCGTCTGCTTTCCCTCCTGATATTGCGAGCAGGCTTGATGAAGTTTTCGAGTTTGTAATGTTACCAGGAAGCCGCCAGCCCGCGGGCGTCAACCTCCGGGCTGGTCGCAAGTGCAAGCAAATGGTGACTCGTACGGGATTTGAACCCGTGTTGCCGCCGTGAAAGGGCGGTGTCCTAGGCCCCTAGACGAACGAGTCGAACTTTACAAGGTGAGCCGTGCTGGACTCGAACCAGCGACCCTCTGGTTAAAAGCCAGATGCTCTACCGACTGAGCTAACGGCCCGAAATAAATCATTTCAACTCTTCAAATACCGACTTCAGGTTCAACCAAAGGGCTGTGATTGAGTATTTGGTTATAGCCCTCCAGTCTCAAATCAGCAAAGGGACAATATAAAGATCATGGAGGGTTTATGCAAGACCTGTTCGAGCAGTTTTTCAAAGAAAAGCAATACCTGAAGAATCTCACACCCAAGAGCATTTCTTTCCTGAAACAGAGCCTAAAGGCGCTTGTCCGATTCTTGGGAGAGATTGAACCAGCCGACTTGAATAAGACAAGGCTTGGTGAATTGGTGGTGAAGATGCGGGAATCCGGCCTGTCCCCTAAAGGCTGCAACACCTACATCAGCGGCATCAATTCATACCTGTCGTGGCTTTATGAGAACGGCCACACCGCCGAGCATTTGAGGGTGAAGCTGCTCAAAGAAGAAAGGCGGGCGATAAAGACCTTCAGCGACGAACAAATAAAGGCGTTGGTCTCATGGAAGCCCAAAGACTTCTACGAGTGGAGGCTTTACGCCATAGTCAACCTCCTGCTCGATACCGGGATGAGGATTGAGGAAGCTTTCACTTTGAAGATGGAAAAAACGGACTTCGCCAATCTGCTTATCACGATAATGGGCAAAGGCAACAAAGAACGCATCCTGCCAATGTCTATCGAGATGAGAAAGGTTCTCTGGCTATACTTGAAGGTTAGGAAAGCGCCGGGTGATCTGCTCTTTTGCAACCGCAGCGGAGGCAAGTGCCACTATAACGATTTGCTTCGAGATTTTAAGAAACTGTGCGACAGACTAAAGATTACCGGCGTGCGTTGCTCATTCCATACTTTGCGCCATACCTTTGCAGTGCGCTACGTTCGAAGCTTCGCCACCCTGACCGGAAGCGCCGAGAATAGCCTTTTGCACCTACAAAGGATGCTTGGTCATGAAACACTACAAATGACCCGGCGCTACGTCGAGCTTCAGCCGGAAGATTTGCAGCAGGCTCATGCAAAAATATCGATTTTGAATAATTTGAGCCGGTTGAAGTAAAGACCGCCAAGAGTGATTCAGTAACGATTCGTTGCTCTTGAAATCCGCCCCGCCCCTCTTCCACCATGCTAATGGTGGACTTTGGCCTGCTTTCTCGATTCCTCTTTCAAGAAATAACTAACGTAGTTTAGGCTATCGCGCATCGACGATCAACAATAAATCCCAAGACCGTTACACATGTATATCGCTCAGATTCAATAATTAACGCTGATTAGGTCTCAAGGCATCTCCGCTCTGGCAGCTTCGGCCCCTGTCGGCCTTGACAAACTAAAGTAGTAGCGTGTATAATTGTAGGATGTACAAAACGATGCTGCAAAAGAAGGAGAACTGAAAATGGATGAACGTCTTTTTTATCGCCCGCGAGATATTTACAGTCGGGGCCATCTCTCGAAGCCGCTGGTTTACACGCTTATAGCGCAAGGTGTGCTGCCTGCCGTCAAGTTTGGGCGACGAGGCTGGTATATCCCGCGCAGGGCGTTCGAGGCATGGCTAAACTCACTCGCTAATTTTTTACCCACAAACACGACTAAAATAGTTGAGCATGAAAAATAAACGAAAAGGGCGAGTATCAGTCGCCCTGTTTCGGAGAAAGGTTTTGTCAAGTGAACTATAGTAGTATAAATCAGACCGACATTATAAGTCAAGAGCAAAGCTTAGAAAAAGCTTTTGAAGCACTACAAGTAACAAGAAAAGAAAGGTTCACGCACCAGCAGTTTCAGAAAGCCCTCAATGAGATGTGTTCCATTCTCGGCCTATCGTCCCAAACCTTTAGACTGGTCATGATAATCTACGGCTACTCCAGCCCTGACGCCGAATTTGCCCAAGTAGCGCATGAAACTATAATGCAGCAATTCGACAAAACTAAGTACGACCTGAGTACGGAACGCGGGAAAGAATTAGCAAGCAACTTTGTAAGCAGACTTGTAGCAAAAGCCCGAAAAGAGTTCCGTGACGCTGGCGTAGAGGATTTATTCTACTACGAGCCGTCCCAAAAAAGAGGCGTTGGGTCGAAGTATCATATAGAACTAATAAACGAGGTGGTGTGGGCGCTCTATGAGGCATACAAAGAGCATGACGAGCGAGGGACCAGAAAAGGTGTAGAAGGTACGATCCTAGCGAAGACCCGCGAGCGGGCAGAGTTGCTAATATGTAAACAGCTTGCGAAAGTCCCGCCCGACGAATCAAAGGACTACTTCGCCCAAACGAAAAGTACAGTTGGTAGAGTCGACAAGCACGCCCAGCGCCTCATCGATGCCGGAGACAGCCTTAACCTGCGTTATCTAACGAACGGCACACTCTCAGCCCTGTTCACCCGGATACGGAACTACAGTGACATTGATGAATTAAAGGAACTTGAAACCACTCTTAAACGCCTACTATACGGTCTGAGTACGGAAATTTACGGACATGCGGAATCGGAGAGTATAAGAGTAACAGCGCCGCCGCGCGGGGGGGGGGCTGCTGGCGCAGGGTTAGGTATCGAAATCGGATACCTAGACTTGTCGCAAACGCAAGAGTTTGAAAGACTTGGCGAAAGCGGCACTTGCGATTCGCCGACTTCGAGCGACGAAAAAGCGTTCGATTCCAGACTTCTTCATGCGAAGCAGATGTTACTTGCCTTCAGGGGTACGAACCTACACGAACTTGATGTCTGCTGGCTGGACGAGACGACTAAAAAAGCCGCGAGATACAAGTATGCTCTGTCGGCGGAAGAAGTAGAAAACAAACTCGTCGAAATGCTACTCGACCAAGAGATAAATAGGCATTCGATAGCTCTACGCCCGCGAGCGAAAGAGGGTTTTACCTACTTGCAACTGGATGACCTGACCGGCGAAACAATAAAGAAATTGAAAGCCTACGCTTTCATTGCTGTGCAGACGAGTGATATGTCGAAGAAACCAACAGCGTTTCAAGCATGGTTATGTCTCGAAAACTGCGGAAAAAGTGTGCTGGACGAACTCAAGCAACGACTAGGCGCAGATTACCATGCGACGGGATCAGTTAGAATGGCTGGTAGCATAAACTTCAAAAAGACCTATGACCCGGATTTCCCGACGGTGGCGGTTACTTACGCGAACTGCGGTCAGGTCTTAACTATTCAAGACCTGAAGCAGCATGGGTTTCTGCCTGACGACTTCGAGCCTTCCGAGCCGGGCGAAGCTGTCGAGAAAAAAGTCACTACGACAAATAAAAATGCTCCCACAAAGGGAAATAAGATATGGCCGGACTACGCGAGTTCTTTGAAAGGCGCTGCGCGAAAAGCTAACGACGAGCCGGACAGGTCCGATGCCGACTTCCGCTGGTGCTGCACCTGCTGGCACTGGGGCTTCAGGGACAAGCCGGAGGTTATAAAAAGACTCATGCAGTATTCAAGAAGCAACAAGATAGTAGCGCAGAGAGAAGAGTACGCGAAACGAACCGTCGATAGGGCATTTGACTATGCCGAGAAGCATAGCAGTCAGTCGGCGGCAAAAGGGCGGGCTAAGACGGCTTTTGACTTTGCTGAGACAAAGCGATTCATTCAAAAGAACTGGGGGGGCGACAACGATAGAGCTTCGCGTGATGCAGCGTCGTCCACTTCGGGAAATACAGATAATCAGTTGTCTATCGATTTCGCCGATGCCGAGGATGCCCGACAAAACGATGACCTTGAGCCGCAACCACTTCGCGCTGGTGCCATCAGCGGGTTTGACTTCGAGGAGGATGAGGCGGAACTACCCGATTCGTTGTTCTCGGCGGAAAACACAAAGAACCAAGACCCTGACAACTTAACTGCAAAGCAAGTACGCAGGTTTTCAGAAAAGGAGGACGAACTCTTGCCAAGCTAATTTTCGCTGACAAAGACGACTAGATTAGTCGCCTCAACAATAACCGGGAGCGGCGCTCCCTTGAACGAAAGGAGTGATTAAAATTCATGCAGATGTCCGAGGCTTCGATTTCGAATAACACAAGCATTTCTATTTCTAGCGTGACTGTGAATGACAGCAGAAGGCCGGTCGGGGATTTAAGGCCGCTGATGGATTCGATTGGCCGGGTTGGGCTACTTAACCCGATTACGGTTTCAGTCGATTCTACTCTCATAGCAGGCCGACACCGCCTCGAAGCCTGCAAGCGGCTCGGCTGGGCCGATATTC
>DLHY01000111.1 GCA_002483445.1 Blastocatellia bacterium UBA7656 | reverse complement strand
GGTTTCTACATCGTACTGGGTGAGCGCCTGCACGGCACGGGCCTCGGCAATCAGCCCGACAAGGTTTCGGTCTTGGCCTAGCGTCTCGCGGCCTTGTAAGGCGTCTTCGGCAGCTTGGAGTTTCTCCTCCACGCCGGTCGTCTGGCCATGGATCAGCAACAATGAGGCATGCCTCCACCATAACCAGGGCCTGGCGTCCAGGACTTTCCTGGGCAGCGACCCAAGCCAGTCCAAGATAGGGGCCACTGCGCCGCGAAGGTGGTGGGGAATCCGGTCTCCAGCTATGAGTCGCTGGGCGCGCTCGACATCATCTGCTGCGGCAGCATGGCGAAACGCTTCAACCGCGAGGCCCTGATCTTCAAACCACTGGCTCGCACGTATGTGCAACGCGTTCACTCGGCTTTGCGCATCCTCTGGTGATGAGGCAATGTTCTGGCGCAGCCTCTGCCGCAGCGAGTCGGCAAAGAGGTGGTGATAGCGATACCAGCGCCGCTCGTTGTCCATGGAGATGATGAACAAGTTTGAGCGTTCAAGGTATGCCAGGGTTTGCTGGCCGAAACCAGATCGTTCAAGCAGAATGGCATCACACAGGGGACCGCACAGACGGTCGAGTATTGATGTGCGCAGCAGGAATGCCTGAATGTTTTCGGGCTGCCGCTGCAGGACTTCTTCAACCAGATAATCCAGCACGAAATGGTGGCTGCCGGTGAACGACTTGATGAAGCCGGTGGCGTCTTTATGCCCTTGTAGTGAAACCGCGGCCAGTTGCAGCCCGACGATCCAGCCTTCGGTGCGCGCTTCCAAAGCGGCGACGTCTTCTGCCAAGAGCTTGAGACCCATTGTCTGATTGAGAAACTCAGCAGCTTCGGAGGGGGTAAACCGCAAGTCGGAGACGCGCAGTTCGGTCAACTGGCCGCGGGCGCGTAATCGAGCCAGGGGGAGTTGTGGGTCCTCACGGGTAGCAATGACCAGATGCGCCTGCGGTGGCAGGTACTCCACCAGAAAGGTGAGAATATGGTAAATCGGTTCGGCATCGATAAGGTGATAGTCGTCAAGGATGAGGATGAAACTTTCGGGAGTGGTGGTGACCTCATTGAGCAGGACCGTCAAGATCGATTCGTCCGGCGGCAGATGAGGCAATTGGAGCATTCCCAGGACGCCATTCCCAATACTCGCCGCGACTGTCTGCAAGGCGGCGACGAGGTAGACCAGGAAGCGTCTGGGGTCGTTATCCCCTTCGTCCAGAGACAGCCAAGCCACCCGCCGCTCGCAACCGGCGACCCATTCACTGAGCAGCGTGGTTTTGCCAAAGCCCGCAGGGGCAGAGATGAGGGTCAGCTTATGGTGCAAGCCCTCCTCCAAACGCTCGATCAGGCGCGGGCGCAAGACAACTTTAGGGCGAGGCAACGGGATGTAAAGTTTAGTAGCTAAGATCTGCGCAGACATAAGAGATACACGTCTCAGGGTTCAAATGGCCGCAAGACCGGACGCTCAGCGTCAACGGGCCGCGCACATAAAACCTATACGAACCAGCAAACCCTAGTGCTTCGTAATTTATAGATCACTGCACTTTCAGGTTTACTCGTGAGAGATATCGATGCACCAAAAACCTCGAAAAACGGCCTGTTTTTCATTCTGCAAGGTAAACTTTTCAATGCAGCAATCTATAAATTAAGTACTCCGACAAATTTAGAGTGAACTATGACTGAAGCCAGAAAAGTGGATGAACAAACTTTCACCGACGGCTTTGAGAGCTTGTCTCACGGCATAGCTCAAAGTTTCTTTCGTTTCATAATCGCTCGGCGTCAGCCATTCGTATTTCAGCTTGCGCCATAAGGTTTCGACGATGTTCAGGCGCGGCGAATATCGTGGTAGGTAGAACAGATACAAACCACGCTGCTGCCACACCTCGATTCGCTCTTTGATAACTCGCGCTCGATGCATCTTGGCGTTGTCTAGGACTACAACTGTCAGTCGCTTCAACTCCAATGAGAGCCGTTCAAACTGCTCGAAGATCAACTGGGCGGTGATGCTTTCTCTTGTCGTTTCCACGACCGCACGGTTATCTCTGGCAAGCAAAGCAAAACAGTTGATGCCTTTGCCTGGTGAACTCGGCATCCCGGCCCGCTCATCAGCAAATTGCCAAGCATAAGGCACACACGGCTCCAAGGAGACGGCGGCTTCGTCCGCATAATACAAGTCGATGTGCCGGCCCTCTGACAGGCGCTCCAATTCAGAGAGAATCTCTTGCTTCAAGGTTGTGACCTCTGGATTTTCTTCGCCTTTGACTCTGCGCCTCAAGCGTTTGTATCGGCAGTTAAGTTTTTTAAGAAGCGCACAAGAGTTCGCTGAGAAAACTCTTTGCCGAGTGAGGCTTCCAACTCCGCCTTCGCCAAGCTGATGCGTTGGCGATGTTGCTGCACAGCTTGACGAACTTTAGCCGAATCGGTCGCCTCCGAGAGAATGCTTTTGCGCCCGGAACGGGCTTGATGTGCAAGCCGTGGACGCCTTCTTTCTGGTAGCGATGCAGCCAGTCGTTGACGCTCTTTTGGTTACAGCCCAAGAGCGTGGCAATCTCTTGAGATTTGCGCCCTTGAGCTTTGAGCAAAACGATTTGGCAATGCTGACGAAAAGCGTGCGTTTTACCGTTACGATAGCCCTGCTCCAAAGCAGCGCGTTGTTGGTCGTCGAGTGTGATTTTCAGAAATCTGCCCATAAGGCTGATACGTTATCATATTATTGTCTAGGTACTTAAATGTTGATAACGCCGCGTACGATGTTGACTACCGGGTAAACCTTAGCGTTCGTAGTGTAGGCGAGGGCCAGCTTTTCTTCCGGCAGGTAAGCCAGCCACGCTCCATAGTTGTCGCCCCCGCCCGCGTACCCGTAGAAGGTTTTGCCGGCGAACGTGAAGGGTTCCATTCCCAACCCGTCGCCGTCCCTAATCGTTTTCATCTGGTTGAGGCTCTCCTGAGAAATCAATTTCAGGTCAAACAACGCCTGGATGAATTTGGCCAAGCTGTTCGGTGTCGAAACAATCGCGCCCGCGCTGAAGAGGAGGCTTGGATGGGTTTCGGGTCAAGCGGCAACGCGCAATCCTGCGAAGTATCTCGGCCTGATTGACAGATTAGGGACGATTGAAGAGGGGAAGATGGCCGACCTCATCTTGCTTGAAGCCAATCCGCTCGAAAATATAAGCAACACCCGAAGAATATGGGCCGTTGCAGTTCGAGGAAAATGGCTCTTCAAGCCGGAGTTGAAACAGTTGGAATCGAAAGCGCGAGATGCGATTAGCGGGAGCAGCAAGGGCCGCTTTCGACGATCAGTGAGGAATTGCCATGAATATAACGCCTGTCTACACGCTCGATTTTGATCAGGTTAATCTGAAGGATATTGCGCGAGTGGGAGGCAAGAACACCTCGCTCGGTCAGTTATTCAATGCGCTCAGGCCGAATGGCATCGGGGTGGTAGACGGATTCGCCACGACGTCGGATGCTTACCGCAGACTTCTTACCGAAGGCCATCTTGAAAACAGGCTGCGAGAAATACTAACTGACGCCGACTTCTAAGATGTGGATGAGCCTGCGAGGCGTGGTCACGCTGCGCGCCTTCGCTCGTCCTGATTCCAAACTCGGAAGTGAGCCTTGCGCGCATCAAATTCATCATCGCGAACCACATAGGCTGTCCCATGTCGCTCGCACGATTCCCCGGCTCAAGGATACGTATGCGGTTACGGAAATCGGATCTCAAATAGGGGACGAAGACCTGGTTGAGTTTTTCATTCGTCGTCTGAGTGAAGGTATAGGGAACACCGCAGCCTTTTATCCGAAGCCGGTGATCGTACGGATCAGAGACTTCAAAACGAACGAATCTGCTCGACCGATCGGCGGACGAGAGTTCGAACGGAAGAGTAAAACCGATGCTGGGTTTTCACGGGGTCTCACGTTACTACGACTCACAATATGCGGAAGGCTTCGCTCTTGAGTGCGCCGCGCTTTTGAGAGTCCGACGAGAGAAGGGGCTGAAGAACGTGAATGGATGATTCCGTTTTGCCGCACGGTCGAATCGGCCAGCCCTGAGTGCCTTGTGTCCAGTATTGAAGATTGATCAATTATTGAGTAAGCCTACTCACGCCCAGAAGTTTCTGTCGAGCGTGCGATACTGAATCGCTTCGCTTACGTGCTGAGACTCGATTCTCTCTTTGCCTTCGAGGTCAGCAAGCGTGCGACTCACCTTGAGTATCCGATCATAAGCCCGCGCTGACAGGCCCAGTCGCGTGATCGAGTTTTCCAGTATCGATTTCGACTGCTGATCTATCGCGCAATACTTGCGTATCAGTCGCGGACTCATCTGCGCGTTCGAGTAAATTTTTTCTCCCTGAAATCTCTCAAGCTGAATCCTTCTTGCGCGAACCACTCGCTCGCGTATCGCTTCTGAACTCTCGCCCTGAGCCTCGCCCGTCAGTTCCTTGATCTTCACAGCAGGCACGTCGATGTGAATATCGATTCTGTCCATCAGCGGCCCCGATATCTTCGACACATAACGCTGAATCTGTATGGGCGTGCATTTGCACTCGCGCGTCGGGTCATTGAAAAATCCACAGGGACAGGGATTCGTTGCCTTTTTGCCATGTCACATTAAGTGGCACAAAGCCAGATGATTCGCGGTATCCTTCTTCTCTCGACACTCTTGGAGACCATTTGAGAAAGAGGAGGCTTGACTTGGGACTGCTTCAAAAAGAGGTTGCCAAGCTCATTGGAGTAGATAAATGCACGATTCAGTATTGGGAGACCAATCGAGTTGTCCCAGCAATCCGCTACCTGCCTAAGATCATCGAGTTTCTCGGCTACATTCCTTTTGCAGAAGCTGAGACTTTTCCAGAGCGTCTCATTTTATACCGAAAGCTGACGGGGCTTTCAAGGAAGAAACTAACGGAGATTATGGGAATTGATCCAAGCAATCTTGCTGGGTGGGAGACAGGAAAGCATCACCCTGCCAGAAAGTCATTGAGGATGTTAGAGGATTTCCTCTCTGTACCCTTTACTACCTCTTCTTGCTATTAAGGGCGTAACTGCAAACTAGAGCGGTTTGCATCTGGACTTACTGGCCAATTTTGAAGAGGGCTGATAACCGAGCCAATCCATAAATCCACTTCAGTAAGCTCAAATGAAAACCGCTCTAATAATAGCCGCCGTAAGATAAACTGGATCGGCGCTCGGATTTCGGGGTTCTGATTTTTGTTTTTGCGAACCCTCAGCATTCCGAATTCGGTCGCGAAACTACAATCAAATTGGTAAAACACGAGAAGAGCTATCTGCTTTTAATCGCACCTGCTCAATGTTGCTGGTCAACAGACAGACAGCGGCATACATATCAACTAGCAATCGCGGATTCATCTTGTACTGAAACCTGCGAGCGCACTTCTTTGGTTACTGGCGTATGCCTTCGAATGTGCCGTTGACGGTCTCGTACCGGGCAACATTGGAGCGGTCGGGTGTGTCCCACATCAGAATCACAGTGCCGTCCATCTGCGTCTTCGACCTGAGCTTGCCGCGCAGGATTATCGTTCCGCAGGCAGTATCCGCTTCGCACGGCAGTTCGAAAGTCAATGAGAACCTTCGCCCTTCTTGTCGCCACACTCCATAAATTGGAGTTTCTGCATCCATAGTTCCCTTGAACTCTCGGATCTCTTCGGATGATTTGGGTGTGTTGATTTGTGTGGCCCTGATCTTCGCAGTCCGAACACCGAAGTGATTGCCGCTGGATGAGTCTGGCGCTCTCAAGGTAATGACCCATTCTCCTTTATGGAGTTTCAGTTTTGCAACAACTGAAGGCAGCGCGATCCCGAGTGCCAGTACGACGCTAGTCAATACAAGTCTGTGGTAAGTTTTTAAGAGATTACCTGTTATCATGCCTGCTCCTTTACTCATGGCAGCCGCTCGCCAGTGAATGTGCCGCGCACCGTGTCGTAGCCAGTCGGGGTAGTGCTGTCGGGCGAGTCCCAGAAGATTATGGCCCGCCCGCTCATGCGCGTTTCTGAATCGAGCGAGCCGCGCAGGATAATCGTCCCGCACATCGCGTTAATGCAATACAGTTCGAAGGTCGCGCTGAAATCGTTTCCCGATATGCGCCACACTCCCGGCACGAGAATGTTGAAGTCATCGTGAGAATAAACAGTGCATTCGCCATTGCCTTCGCGAAATTCAAAGTTATGGCGATGCGGTATGCCGAATCGATTACCCTTCGGCGAATCGGACACAAGAAAGTTTATGTCCCACATGCCTTCAAGTGTCGTCGCGGCGTCGCCGTGCGCGCGAGGTTGTATGCCCAGCGACCCGAATGTCGCAATGATCAGTAAGAGAATGCAAAGTTGTCGTTTGTGCATGAGTTGCTCCCATCCGCTGCTCTTGTTGTTAAACAAGGCTTGCCAGAACGGCGCAAAGGCACAAAGCTTGCGCCCTTCGCGTCTCCCCCCTTCTCTCATTCCTCGTTCCAAGTTGGCCGGTGCCGATTCCGGGAATGCGCCTTCACTTTTTAGCAGAGGCTTTAACATAAAACTTAATGTACTCGACCATATCTCGCATCTCGTCGCCTTCGAGCTTCGGCCAGGATAATCCCCGCTCCTGAGCAACCCTTTCCATCTCCGGCGCGTGATTCCACATCGCTGCCATCAGGCTTGCAGGAGATGAGAGCGCACCGGACGCGCTGAGATCAGGACCGACCTTTTGCCCCTGCCCCAGCGAATGACACTCGGCGCACCCCTTTTCGACAAATAATCTCTCGCCTCTGGCCGCATCGCCGCGCTTATCCGTGTAACGAGCGAGATAAATGTAGGCGATAATGTCGGCCATTTCATTTCCGCTGAACGTTGGGCGGGCTATGCCCGCTTGCTGCATCTTGCTCGACATTTGCAGTCTATGATTCCACATTGCTCCGGCAACATCAGTGATGCTTTGATAAGACCGATCACTCGCGAGGTCAGGCCCCTCCGCGCCGCGTCGCCCGTTAATTGAGTGGCACCTAGCGCAGCCCTTTTGCGCAAACAACCTCCGCCCGGAGCTTGGATCGCCTGTCAACACGGACTTTCGGTTCGGGATTTGACGAGCCGCTGGTGTGCTGATGAAAGCCAGAAGATTACCCATCTCCTTCGTCTTGAACTCCGGACTGTTGATTCCAAGTTCTGCCATCTTTGCTGTCATGCGCGGGCTGTGGTTCCACATTGCTTGCGCGACCGACAGAGGCTCAGAGTATTTCTGGTAATTATCAAGCGGCGGTCCGACGCGACTGCCTGTGCCTCTGACAGAGTGGCAATTGATGCATCCCTTTTGTGAAAACAAATTGCGCCCTGCAATCACATCGCCCCGCTCATCATAATTGAGATAGTAGAGATAAAATATGAGATTGCTCATCTCTTCAGGTGTGAGCGAAGGTCGGGCCACACCTCGCAGTTGCATCATATTGCTCATGCCAGAAGCGTGATTCCACAGCGATCCGGCGATCTGAAGGAAGCTCTTGCCCATGCCGATGCGTGACAGATCAGGGCCAATCTTTCCGCCATATCCTCGCACGGAGTGACACTTGATGCATCCCCGATTGATGAAAACATTTCTCCCGCTGACCGGATTGCCGGACATGACGGTTGGATGCTGGCCTCTGCCTGCAGGCGTGTTCAGCATCGGCAGATAGAATGAAAAGAGAGCAACTGCCGAAAGGCCGGCGTATCGCTTTAGCTTCAACATAAGCGCCTCCTTCAGGTTTGCTTTGCGACGCATTGACTTGCTCGCCGTCTCAGGCTCGACAGTCTTGCGCGACGCGGACGCGGGCTTATCGAAAACAAGCACTCTCGCTAACTCAATGAGTTCATGGCGCAGGAATTCTGCGCCGGTTTTAGCTTTGACAAAGCTTGACGCTCTCGCTTTTGACTTCTGAAAGCCGTTCGTAATCCCATCTGATGAATTGCCACGCGATTCGGGCCAGCGATTTGTAAAAATCACTGGTCGTGGCTCGCTCGATGATTTGCAAGAAAGCAGGCACCCAGACGATTATGTGCTCTTTAATGAAGGCTTCCTGCTTGTCCTCGTAATTGAATGCCGATTGCCACCTCCCAGCTTCGTCGGCTTCTATCTCCTTGCTGCAAAGGTGAGCCATAAATTCAAACTCTGCCGAGATGTGATCGGGCAACTCCTTAAAGTCTGAGGTCAGGCCCAATCCTTCCTGGCGATATGCCTCGACAAGGTACTGACCGCCTGTTGCTCCTCTGCGATATGCTTCCAGAAAGATTGACTCGCATGGATACACAAGCGGCTTGTACGGGCCGACAAACAGGCGGCTATATTCGACCTCCAGTTCGACAAGCCGGACAGCGTCCGATTTCTCGCCGTTTGAAAGCGCAAACCTGAAGTTATCAACTTCGGGTGCGAGCGATTCCAACTCGTAGCGCGCCAGCGCGCCAAAAGTCTCGGAGATAATCTCAGCCGCTTCCGCCTCGACCAAGACTCTCGACGGATAATCGAAGCAAAGGCTAAGGCAGCCATACACGTTGCGCCTCATCGCAGAAATCATGGTGATGCTCTTGATTCCCTACTGCCTGGAGTTCGGGCAAGTAGCTTTTGAATTGATCCACTGGTGTAGACGACTGCTTACCAGCCAATTATTGTTCATTCATCCCGCGTAAGAATGGAGGCCCGGCAACAGAAAGCTCACGCCGATCCAGGTGAAAATCACAAGCGCGAACCCAGCCAACGCGAAATAGGCGCTGCGACGCCCGCGCCAGCCGTGCGCGAGTCGCGTGTGAAGGAATCCCGCGTAAGCCAGCCACGCCACTAAAGCGCCGACTTCTTTCGGATCCCAACCCCAGTAGCGGCCCCACGATTCATTAGCCCAAACCGCTCCCGTGATGAGCAGCAATGTCAGAAGCGAGAACGCTATGCTGACAGTCTTATACAGTAGCGCGTCAATCTTCTGAATCGGAGGAAGGGCCGTCATCACCGCATTGCGATTCCGGGAAAACAGCGCGACGATCAGCAGTGCGACAAACAGGCTGATCAACGCGCCTATCTCAATGGGATTCGATTTCGCGCTGATGCTCAGATGTGCCGCGTTCTCCTGAATCCAAAGATGAGCAAACTCGTCATAGCGATCAGGCGGCACTTTTGTTTGTGACTGTTGTGCCAGCCACGCGCCGAAAACTGCCTGCTGGCTTTGAGGAATTTGCGCTGCCGCGCTCACAGCGCCTCTGATCTGGAAGAAGAGAAGCGCGAGTACAAACGCCTGCAACACTACAGATCCGCGAAAGAGATTCCACGCCAGCCTTCGCGCTCGCTCATCGCGCCTGAAATGATCGAGCGTGAATAAACCGAGCGAGAGCAGAATCACTATAAGCGTGATTGCCATCAACGGGCCGACTCCGGGCAATGTTGCTCGAACCGGCAGCGATGATTCATCTGCCATCACCGACAGGCCATACTCGGCCTGAAAGGGAATCGCGTAGCCGCCGACCGTCAGGTAAACGAAAAGCCCGAACAGCCCGACGGCAATCGCTATGGCTTCCGAGCGAACCCCGTCTTTGAGCAGATAGGCGAATGCCAGTCCGAAGCTCACCAGGCATACGCCATAGCCGATGGTTGCAACTGAAACATGAATCGGTCTCCAGTAGCTATCAAGAATTGGCGGGAGCGTTGAAATCTTGTTTCCCAGCAGCATCGCAATCGTCAGGATCACGACAACAATTGGCATCGAGAGCGCGCCGATGAATTCCATTCTCGGCTTGTGAATGATTGCGAGCGTTGTTATAGCTGCGCCGAAACAGAAACCTATCGTCAGCGCGTAGAGGTTTTCGAGAGGAACGTATCGCCAAATGCCGTTTATTCCTCCGATCCAGCCCTCTCGATCTCCTGCCTCTATCCATCGAATCATCCAGCCAGAGAAGTTGAAGCAGACGCCCATTGCAGTCGTTATGAGGCCGAGCCGACTCAGTATTTGCTCTTTGACAAAAACATCGGTCACAAAAACGACTGCTGCGCTGATGTAGCAGATGAGCGCAAGCATTGTGAGCGCGCCTTCATGGAGGAATCCGCGCGGTCCCGCATACCACCGCGCGAGGATGAATACAAAAGCAAGCGCCAGAGGAGCGATAACCGGCCAGAGGCCTGCGATCTTTGCTGGCACACTCAACTCAATCTCTGGCGATGCCAGTTCCGTATGTTTAATTGCTCCGCTCATTTTCTTATCCTCCCTTCAAAGAGGGGCTTCGCGCGCTGCCGCGCATCTCAATTCATTCTTATTTATCCTCGCCTTTGTTTTGAGCGAGGTTGCTGCTTTCAACTTGCGAGCGGGGTCTGGGAATATAAGCGACGGGGATATTCGCTCGCTTCCAACTCATCACAAGCATGGTGAGCGACCGCAGTTGCTTGTCATCAAGGTTCAACTCCGCCAGAGGCGACATCTCAGTCTCGCCTACTACGGCTGCCGGGTCCTTGAAATGGGCCAGGTGCCAGCCGAATACTGATTTCATTCCCTTGATGCGAGAAAAATCATAGTGTTCGGCTGCGCGGTCGCCCGCGTAGGTCAAATCAGGCCCGATTGTTTCTCCTTCTCCATTAATCTTATGACAGGCATTGCAGGCATACTCTTTAACAAGCTGCTTGCCGTAGTTGATATACTCAGCGCCTTTCGTCTCGGTGTCGTTGCGATGGCATATATTACAGTTGATCTGAAGGAGCGCGTTAGGTTCTTCAAGCCCATACGTCTTGCCAAGATCTGCGCCCAGTAGAGGCTCTTCCCAATGGCTTATCGTCGTGGCGTGCGCCGAGCGGGTATCGGTTGCATACCCCTGGCCCCCGTGACAAGTCGTGCAGCCATAGTTGGATATTGGATGCTTCTCCAGAATCTCCTTGGGGTGTGACCTGAATGGTTGAGGCGCATCATCAAACCTGCTCCACTCGATGCCGAGGTGACAGGTAGTGCAGCGGTCAACTCGACGCAATTCTTTGACCCAAATCTGCTGAAGCTCTGTGGGGACTTTTTCAGCCCGCTCCGGCCCGAGCCGATTCGTCACCAGTTCTTTGAAGTCAGTCTGGTACTGTTTCCATTCAGGACGGGAGTAGTCCCGGAAGACCATCACGGTGATGATCAACATCGCCACACTGAAAAAAGAAATCCAGGCCGCATCGCGATTCTTCCAATTCATTGCTTTCCCCGTTCGAAATATAAGGACTAAAACTTCTTCGGCATCTCAGGCCAGGATTGCCACGGCCAGTAGAAATCCCAGTACGTGCCGCGCAAAAATGTGCCTACGATTGTCAATGCCAGGATCGTCAGCACGATGAAAAGAAAAACAGCGTTCTGCCTGCGGCGCTCCTTCGCAAACCAGCCCCCGACAGCATTCACCGAAGTCCTGTCGAGATAAGGCCAGACGGTGAGCAAAATGATTAGAACGCCTGGCACAAGAATCCCGCCGACGAGTGCGCCGTTGATCGTCACCTCGCCTATTTTGAATGTCGTGTCGGTAACGAGTTCCTGCAGCCAGAGGAAGTACCAGGGCGCTTTGGCCGGATTCGGTGTGACGCTCGCATTGGCAGGCTCTTCAAGCGGCGCTCGCGCGATGAATGTCAGCGCCGAGCTTATAAAAAGCGTCGCAAGCATCACCAGCAACAATCGCCGCGTGAGATTCGGCGACGATGCGACCGTATGCTCATCCTCATTAATCAGAGATGTTTCGACCTGCGCCGTTCGCCCCCGCGCAAGTCCCAGAAGCGAGTAAGTCTTCGTTTTGATAGGCGTGACATTCTCACGCTTCTGCTTGAGCGCCAATTGATCCACGCAGGCAAGCCCGCCGTCTTTTCGCACGCGCCACATATGCCAGGAAAACAGCAACAGCACCAGCGTCGGCAGGAAGAAGCAATGAAGGACGTAAAACCGCAGCAGCGTACTCTGCCCGATTTCGTTCCCGCCGAGGAAGAGATAACGAATGCTCTCGCCAACAAGCGGCGCGGCACGGGCAATATTTGTACCCACAGTGATCGCCCAGTAAGCCAGTTGATCCCAAGGCAGCAGGTAGCCTGTGAACGACAGCAGCAGCGTGATGAGCAGCAGCACGATGCCTATGATCCAGTTGAGCGGACGGTTCTGATTCGCGGCAGTCCCGTTTCTGTAGGCGGCGGTAAGAAACACGCGCACCATGTGGAAGAAGACGACCGCAACCATCAGGTGCGCCGCAATGCGGTGCAAGCCGCGAAGGAACCACCCGAACGAAACAGCATATTCGATATCCTTGACTGATTGATAAGCTTGATCGACAGACGGCACATACATGAACATGAGAATCACGCCGGTGATCGAAAGGATCAAAAACAAGACGGCTGAAATCGTTCCAAGCCAAAATGAGTAGCTATAGCTAAGGCTTCGCAGCGCCACTCTGGCCGGGAACCAGTGCAGCAGGATATTTCTTACAATGGAGTCTCCAGCCTCGCGCTCGGTCTCCGGCTTCCAAGTCCAGACCACCTGCTCCCAGATTTTTTTCCTTGCCTCCATCTCTCATCCCTTTCATCCACGAAGAGCACAAAGAAGCACGAAGATTACCTTTGTGTGTTTCGTGTCCTTCGTAGATTCAAACCGTCAACCGGAAATTCTGATTCACGTTCTCCGACATATTCACCACAAGCTGCCCGTCCTCCGGCGCGACTTCCAGCTTCACCCAGTCGAGCGGTCTCGGCGCGGGGCCTGAGTAATTAGTTCCCTCGCAGCGAAACTTCGAGCCGTGACACGGGCAATGAAATTCCCATTTCTCTTCGACTGACTTACCTTTGATCTCGACAGTTTGCGGCTCGCTGAGGTTGACCATCTTCACCGTGCAGCCCAGATGCGGGCAGGCGGCAGACATCGCGTAATACGTGTTCTTCTCGCGGAAGATGAAGACGCGCCTGTCATCGAGAAAGGTGCTGCCTTCAGCAAAGTCTGCTGGCAATCCGACTTTGAATCGCCGCGGCTCTTCGTACAAAACATTCGGAACAAGCGAACGAAACAGGCCATAAGATTGACCGCCCACTGCGGCAAACAGAGCGCCTAGCCCGACACGGTGAAAGAACGAGCGGCGGCTCGGCTTCAGCTTGGGTTCTTGCTCAGTTGCTGCTTTCTCCGTTGCTTCGTCTTTATGAGACAGCCTCGAACTCTTCATAGAAGAAGACCTCCATGGTCATTGCATTAGTCGGGCAGCGGATGGCGCATAGCCCACAGCGGATGCACCGCTCATCGTCTTTAATCATTGCCGAAAGGGGCTGCGTGCTTTGGCAGTCGAATCCATAAAAATCAAATAGCTCGTCTGTTGATTCCATCGGCAGGTCGAGTTCTTCAACCGGCACGAGCTTCAATGCCTGTTCCGGGCAAACATCAACGCAGCGAGCGCATAGCACACACTTTTCAGGGTCATAAATAGTCTGAGTGTGACAACTCAGGCATCGCTCGGCCTGCCGCCGCGCCTCTTCTTCGGAGTAACCGATTTCAACTTCGGAGATGCCTGTTCGGCGGTCGAGCGAGATTGTCGGCGGCGCTTGCCGCTGGCGCTTTTCGTAGCCTTCGCTCATCCGGTAACTGCGCGTCGGAATCTTCTCCACCGAAAGCCGCACCGAAGGCCCTGACGCCACACCCCTGAGATAATCGTCAATTGAAAGCGCGGCCTGCTTGCCGTTAGCCACAGCCTCGATGACATTGCGCGGGCCGAAGGCGACATCGCCGCCTGCGAATATGCCGGCTGCTGTTGTCGCAAGCGTTGCGCGAGCGACTTTGATCGTGCGCTGCGGCGTTAGCTCAACGCCGTCTTCCGGTTTGAGGAATGACAGGTCGGCCTGCTGGCCAATGGCGAGAATGACAGAATCGGCTTCGATGATCTCGCTGAAGCTCGGATCAAAGATGGGATCGAAACGTCCAGTCTCGTCATAAGTGCGTTTAACTCCGATCAACTCAACGGCGCGAACTCGCTCGTTTTCGCCCATGAAGCGGCGCGCGCTGCGCTGCGTGTTGAAGATGATCCCTTCCTTTTCGGCTTCCTCAAATTCTTCGCGGCCCTGACTCGTGCGCATCACCGGCATCTCGGCAAACGATTCGAGGCTGACCATGCGAACCTCTGCCACTCCTGCGCGCACGGCGGCTCGCGCAACATCAAGCGCCTCGACGAGCGTGCCGTCAACCTCTTCTGTTCCTGCTTCAAGCGCGGTGCGCAATGCCATTCGAGCCGCGTCAAACGCGACGAATCCTCCGCCGATCACTAACACTCGCTTGCCGAGATTCATTCGATAGCCATTGTTCATGTTTATCAGGTAATCAATGGCCTTGATGATTCCATCCAGGTTCGAGCCTTCAATCTTCAGGTCGCGCCCGCGCTGCGTGCCCACGCTCAAAAAGACCGCTTCGAAGCCTTGCTCGCGCAGCTCTTTCAAGCCGAAATCTTCGGTGAGGGGGGCATTGAGTTTTATTTCAACGCCGAGGCTCTCGATCCTAGTAATTTCTTTATCGATGATAGCGCGGGCCAGCCGGAATTCAGGGATGCCGTGAATGAGCATCCCGCCCGGCGCGCTCGTCGCTTCAAATACTGTGACCCGATAGCCCATCAGCGCGAGGTCGTGCGCGCAGGCGAGTCCCGAAGGGCCGCCACCGATCACTGCCACTTTCTTGCCACGCGCCGTGTTTCGGCGGCTTGCGGTAAGCATCGGAAGATGCCAGCGAGTTTTGTTACCGGCTTCGGTTGCGCCTTGAAAGAGCTTATCCTGCTCGTCGGGCATAAGAGATTCGACGCCATACTTCTCGCAGACAAATCGCTTCAACGCGCGGATGCTTACAGGCGAATCAATGTGGCCTCGTCGGCACTTGTCTTCGCACGGAGCGGCGCAGATTCTTCCGCAGATGGAAGCGAACGGATTGGGCGACCGCGCAGTGAGATATGCTTGCTCATAGTCTCCTTTAGCAATTAGCTGCACGTATCTGCCAGAATCGGTTCGCACAGGGCATGCCGACTGGCAGGAGATCATCTGTTTCCAGAATTCGATGTCAGGAATCACCGCTCTGTATTTTTTCCCGTTCATCATTCAAATCGTCCTTCTCAAGGCGTGATGCTTCGGATGCTTTGTGTTGGTGGTTCCACCTAAGACGGTTGCCCTCCTTCAGTAGAACCCCAACGACCTCTTGCCTATTTTTGTAGCGAGCGAATGAACGCGATAACATTGTGGATGTCCTGTTCGGAGAGTTTTTCTTCAAACGCGGGCATCAGCTTCGACTTTCCTGCGGCCTCGCCTCCTTTCAGGATGATCTTGAACAACTCGTCATCCGAAATCTTTGAGAGCTTGGCCTTATCCGACCAATCGGCTGGTTTGGTCTTCAGGAGCTTGCCAGCCGGTCCGTCGCCCTTGCCTTCCGGCCCATGACACTTCAGGCAATGCTTCTTATGAACCTCAAGACCGGCAGCGGCGGCGTCTCCTGACACGGCTCGCACCTTTGCAGGGATTGACATATAAATGACCGCAGAAGCTAGGAACAGAATCACTGCTAACGAAGCTACTCTTTTCACCATGTTTTACCTCCGTGTTGGTTTTACAATCGCTACTGTCTGAGAATTTCAATCCGTCCTCTTTACGCCGGTAAACGCTGCCAAGATACGGAGCCACTTAGCGTGACACCAATGAACAGAACAAATGATGTTCCAGAGTATGACTGTAAAAGCGGCGAGCGATTCTTACGTGAAATCAAGCAGTTACGTGATAGGCGGTTGAGCTTTGGCAATGAGCTATTGCCCTCGAATGATTACTCTTCGTCCCAATGCCTAAGCTATAAGCCGAATCTGTTGGCGATAAAGCAAATCATGGTAGGACAAGCCTGCACACCGCCGGGGCAAGGGAACACACTCCATAGGAACTCTTTGACAATGTCACAGAGATATTGGCGTCGGCAAGTACGGTTTCAAATTGACCCTCTTGGCCTGGGAGTGGGAGTTGGGCTTTTGCAGCGTACTCTTACTTTGAAATCATGGCTTGTATTCTCTGGGGCTGTGATCCTTGTCGTGACATCTCAGATTACAGCTACCGCTTCTGAATCCCGTGTCTTGATAGCGGATCAAGCCGATATCCGGGTCTGGGCCTACAATGCTTAAATCAAAATTAATCAGATGGCCGTTGTTCGTGCTGTTGCCGCCGATTATTCCATGCCCGTCGTGGCAGACCGAGCAAGAGGCTCCCGCTCTGGTTATGTGTCTGTTATGCTCTTTGAAGCTAACGTCTTGAAGAATGCTTCCGCTGATGTCATGACACTTGTTGCACAAAGCATAAGCGCTGGATGTATACGTGACCGTACCCATCAGGTCACCGGGCCTTGAGGGCGGTGTGTTATAGGAGTAATTGCGCTCCAATAAGTGAACGACGCTTGAGCCGTGAGGCCCGACCGGGCCTATACCTGTTCCAAGATTTCTGCCGCTGCTGTTGTTATGACAATCGGTGCAGTATATCTGGCTCGTTGATGAAAGCGTTCTTCCGGGAAGCGGCTGGCCATTGCTGCCAATCGGAGCCGACCGCAGACTGGGGACTTCTCCACCGGAGCCGGTCGAAAGCCCTCGCGGATTTGATACCGGATGCCAGGATACGGAAGAGTTAAACTCGAAACGAACATTGAAACGATTCGGGTTGCTCTGGTCTACCTGTCGCTGTGGGTTTCTGCCATAGCCGACGCCGAAGTTTCCGGTATCGCTAAACTGTGGCTTGTTGGCGCTGTCGGAATGGCATTTGAAGCAGACCTGGTATTCGTACTGCACGCTCGAAATGCCAGTGCCTGACGAAGTGATGCCAGTGACGTTTCGTTGAAAGCCTTTGATAGTCGGCGGCGTCGCCGTCTGCGAGTTGGCAGCATGTGGATTATGACAATCGAAGCATTCGGCGTGCCTTACCGCTCCCGTTGCAGTCTCGGGAAGTCTAAAGGATGGATTGGTTGGCCCTTCTGACGCATCATGCACGGATGGTGTTGTGTAAACAGGGTGGCGATAAATCTTCGTTGTAAATTCGTTCTGAATATTTCTATCAGTCTCCGCAACCGCGCCGTTGTGGCACTTGTAGCAGGTGTCTTCTTCGACAAACTTCAGAATGCGCTGGGCTACAGATGGGGTGTGCGGGCGGTGACAGCCTTCGCAGCCATTATTCGACACACCCGTGTATCCTGTGTGCGCGCCTTGAGATGAGGTGTAGCGGCCATCGTTGAAAGTGCTGGCGGGTTGTTTGTGCGATGCCAGGTCCCAGCCGCTCTTCGTGTGACACGTCGTGCAGATTGCCGATCTCGAATTTGATTTGACAAGAAACTTGCCCGCCGTCGAGTCTCTGAACTGCGTGTGAGGATCGTGGCATGATGTGCATTGCACCTTGCCCGCTAAATCCAACTTAACGGCGTCGCCAGCGGGCGGGACGCGTATTTCTGTGCCTGTCACAGGCACAAAGGCGAATGGGTGATCGTCGCCAAATCCTGTACCCTTATGAATGTTCGCGGCGGAAGATGATGGAAGCTTGTAGTCCGACCCTTGAATGAATGGTATGAGACCGTTGTTTATCGTATCGCCAAGCGCAACCGTCCCATCGTGACAACTCAAGCACAGCTTCGATGCGTCCGAGCTTGTCGGCTGAGTGATGGTCGAGTGCAAAGTCGTGCTGTTATAGAGTTGATAGCTGCCGACCGTCGTGGCCTTGTGGTTCCACAGCGGCACGCCGGGATTCGAGTTGTGCGGGACGTGACAAAAAGTGCAGACCGTATCTTCGGAGGTCGAGCGAATGGTGGCGCTGCTGCGGATGCTGAAGTCGTGCTTGGTGTTGAGTATCTCCGACTTCGGCCCCTCGCTGTAGACAACTCCACCCGTGAGGCAGAAAAAAACTATAACCAGAATGCCCTTTGCTCGCATATCCTATTGCCCCGCCGAACTTCCATTTCTCAAATACTTGAAGACCTGCACCCTGCGATTGTATGAATCGGAGACGTAGATGTTATCTTCACCGTCAATGTGAATCGCAGTGGGCAGGTAAAACTCGCCTCTGTTCGAACCTGTGCTGCCGAACGCGAGGAGAAAATGTCCCTCCTGATCGAAAATCCCAACACGATCATGCAGCCCTTCGACCACATAGATGTGTCCCTCGCTGTCTACGGCCACCCCTTTAGGCTTATCCAGGTCTCCAATCGCATCTCCAATCTTGCCAATCGAAGAAATGAACTTTCCATCTCGATCAAGAACCTGAATGCGAGCGTTCAGTGTGTCAGTGACATAGAGCCGGTCGCCTGTGATGCAAATCTGAGTTGGAAAATTGAACTCTCCGTTGCCATATCCGCGCCTGCCAATCTTGAATAACTCCGTTCCATTCAGATCAAGCACTGCGACTTCGCCTTTGACAGTTTCGACGACATACAGCCGCCCGCGCTCTTTGTCTATGGCTATACCGGTCGGTCTGTTGAACAAGCCTTCATCCGGCCCAAGCCGCTTTTTGAATTTGCCGCTGCGGTCAAAAACAAAAATCTTTCCCGTGTACGAGTCGGAAACGTAGATGTTGTCGTCGGCGTCGAGCGCGACGCCGACCAGCGAGACGAATGCTTCGCCCTTAGGCTGCTTGATCGAAGAATACTTTTTAGCTTGAGCGTCGAAGATATGAATCAATCTCGATTTCTGGTCAACGATAATCAGGCGATTGCGACTGTCTGTTATGATGCCGTAGGGGAAAAGCAGAGTTGAGTCGTTACCGTCTATGCCGACTATTTTCTTGATCACTTTCTTAAAAAACGACGACTGGTTCAGCTTTAAGTCCTTAGGCGACGCGATGCTCTTGATGAACTTGATTCGCGGCGTTTCGGGAGGCTCCGGCCAGTATAAGTCTTTCTCTGTATCTTTCTTGTCGCTGCTTGCCAGAGAGCCTGCGAAGAACGAAAAAACAATCGCCGCAAGAAATATCATCAGCGCGCTGCTATTGACCAGTTTTGTTCTTCTTGAACTCACGCAACAGTGTCCCTTTCACAGTGCCTTGAAGGGCCGAGATAGACGAAAGTAGTAATATGTTCTGTCTCTCAAGAATACGCCTTCGGTCTGCTGCTCTTGAAACAGAGCGCCCCCGGTGAAAATGAACTTTCCGAGCCTGTAATTTATGAGCAGATCGAATTGATCTGTGAAAATATTACTGGCCCTGGCGAAAAACGATTTGTCTTTCAAGTACCTGATCTCCCCATCTATGTCTTTTGTCGGTCTGACCCGCACCAGCCCAAGAGTGAAAATGCCTGATGTATTCAACAGCGGGTCGCGGATAAGCGTGTCAACGGGCAGGATTCTGAATATCTGACTGCGGTCCAAAGGGACAGGTATCAAAAATATATCCCGCACTCCTACGTTGACGTTACGACTGACAAGCAATGTGAAAAGCTTGTGATCGAGGCTGGCCGAATAGGTCGTAGTCCGCAACTGCTCGCGCCCGCGCGCGGTCAAATAAGCAATACGGCTCTGCCCTGCCGCCGCGCGAAGCTGAAAGCTGCGAAGCGCCTGACTTTCAACTCCAACACTCAATGATTTCTGAGACACGAAGCCGCCGATTTGAAACAGGTCCGGCCTGGAGGTCGCGTTAAAATCGGCTGAGACGTGCGCGTGCTTTGCATCACCAGCGCCCAGCCCGACCGAGTAATCATGGAACTGCACCTGACGAGACTCTCCGAAATTCGATTGTGCATGGGTCAGCCCTTGAGTCAGGCTCGCCCTCGTATCGATTGATCCGATTCTTTTATTCCAGCTTACGGTCGCTGATACGTCAAAAAATCGCGTGGCATTTTCGGTGAGCCGGTCAGGCGGATTTATCGCCCGCGCGCCAACCGACCCGGCAACTTTGATCTCTTGCATCAAGCGGTACGTCACCTGCCCGTCAATCGAATTAAAAGATGTAGTCACTTTAAGAGGAGATAAAACAGCAGCCGCATTCAGGCTATCGGTTGCGGCGTGGTAGGCCGCTGCCGTCAGTTTTGTCTCCATCTCTTCCTGAATCGCTTTGCGCACCTGTCGCCCTTGCTCAAGCGTGCGCCTGCGCTCATCTTCAAAAAACGCCTGCTCCATCTCCTCACGCTGTCGGCGCTGGCGCTCAAGAAACTCGCGCCGCTCGCGCGTTAAAGGCATGTCTTGAAGCGAGCGGTTACCTGCCGAATTTTTGGAATCCGCGAGCAACACAGCTTCCCGGCTGCCAGAGGCCCGAATGGCGCTCTGGTCATTTACGCTGCGATAGAATTGGTAAGCAACCCTTGTGCTGAGCCTGTCAGTGTGTCTGGTAGTAAGGCTTGCCTGAGCGTTAAAAAATGTGAAGTTCTGCGTCAGCCGCGTGAGGGCGGTTGAAAAGTCCATGCTCTGATAAAAGGAGTTGATGAACAGATCGGAGTTCTTGAGAACTTTCTTGCGGGCGTCGAAGCGCAGAAGGCTCAATCCGGTCTTGAGGTTTGTCAGCCCTTCAGTCGTGGATTGATTATTGTAGTTCGAATTGATCTCCCATCCTTTGTAAACATCGTTGAGGCTCAGGTTCCAGGTTCTGACCTGGCTCTTGAAGCCGGAGCTTGTGAGGAATTTAGTATCATAGGTACTCTTGTCATAATTCACAGCGAGCTTAGGATACCTGGAGGCTCTCAAGGCCCAATCAAAGCCTATGCTGCTGCGGCGCGCGTCGGCAGACGAACGCTGCTTTTGAAGATAGTTGCTGTTGTGTTTCGTGTAGTGAAATCTGAACGGGTATGGCGACGTTTGAAGAAAGTCGAGGAAGAAGCCCAAATTAGTATTCCCATAGCTCGTCTTTATGTCATCGAATGCGCCCTTATCGCGAAAGAAGCCTGTGCTGAAAGAAACCTTGATGAAGCGCGGGTCGAGAATGTATGTACCCACGTTCAAATCGAGGCCGAATCCAAGATCGCGCGTTCGACTCTCAAACTTGCCATTGGAAGGTATGTCATTTAAATCCTCTCCCGAGTTCTTCGTCTTTGAATAACTCATGCTGAAAACGCCGCTCACTTCCAGCCTTTTTTCCTGAGCGAGGACAGCAGGCATTATCTGCCAAAGCAACAGGAACAGAACGAGTTTTGATCCCGTGCGATTCATAATCACCTGATCACATACTGGATTTGCGCGGCGGCTTTGAGATCATTGATGAACTGCTGTCGCCTCTCGTTTCGGCGCTTCTGATAGAAGCGATCTTTGATCTTTTCTTTCACCTCCTCAAAGCCTAACTGCTGTTCGGCCTGCTTGCTCTCAACTTTAATGATGTGCCATCCATAGCTTGTCCTGAACGGGCCTGTAATCTCATTTGGTTTGGCTTCGAATGCCATCGCTTCCAGTTCCGGAATAATCTGTCCGCGATGCACCGATCCGTAATCCCCGCCTAAGACGCGGTAATCATCTTCAGAAAACTTGTAGGCCATTTCGTAGAAGTCAGCCCCGATCCTGAGCTTTTCAGCAATGTCATCTATCCGCTTTTTAGCCTCGTCTTCTTTCCCCGGCTCCGCTTTAACAACCAGATGCTTGAGGCGAATGGATTCGGGCAGAAGAAAACTTGCCTTGTTCTGCTCGTAGTATCTCTTCGCTTCGTCATCGCTGATCTTTGCCTTGTCTTCGATCTCAATCTGACGAATCTTCCTCAGCAGCAAATCTTTCTCGATTCTTTGCTCGAACTCTTGCAATGTTATTTCTTCGACCTTCAATGCCTCCTGGAAATTCTTTTTTGTCTTGTATCGATTTTTTATCTTCTTGACGGAGGCCACAAACTCCTGCTTGTCTACCTTGAGTCCCATCGCCATAGCTTTCTGGTAAGCCAACTCGCGCACGATCAATTCCTCAAGGGCAATCTTTTTGAGGTCATCTTTTTTCTTAGAGTCCATTTTGGCGTGAGTAGATGAGGATATTAATAGGTTATCGAGTTCCTCTTTTAACTCTGCCGCTGTTATAGCCGTTCCATTGACCACAGCCACAGGCGCGCGTTCTGCAACCTTGGGAGTTTCATTGAATTGGGCAAACTCAGAAGGGATTGCCTGGGACAAGGCTGTGGCGCTGCCTGCCTCATGATCTTCATCTGCAGGCTGTCGGGTCGGCGCTGAATTCTGAGCGAGGTTTTCCTTCTTCCAGGACTGCGCGACGAACAGCGTAATGCCAAGAAGGAAGCAAACGACCAATGCCATCTTAATTTTTTTCATCACAGACCTCTTTAGCTAATACACAAAAGGAGGAGGCGCGAAGCGAAAGCCTTGCGCCTCCCAGGTTTTTACGTGCTGTGACAGTTTAGGCAGAGAGCGCTGGCATTATTAGACATCCTCAAAAATTTGCCCGATCCGTTAGGGCTTTGGTTATGAGGATTGTGGCAGGTGGCGCACTCTACTCTGCCGCTGGTTGCGCTTGCAGTATCCTTAAAGAGCGGGAGATTCCCTGCTCCTACATAGGGAATTCTAACGCTTGCTCCTTCCGTAGGCGTCCTCAGCCCTCCGTCCTCAGTCGCCAGGGCAGCGCTGTAGGTGAAATCAACCGGGTGGTCATTGGATAGACCGGCGCTGGATTGCTCGCCTATGTTCGGAGGGGAAATGGAACCGGCTCCTCCCATTCCTGATGTAATCTGGTAGAAGTTGGACTGCGTGACCGTTCCGTCATGGCAGCTCAGGCAGAGCAGGCTCATGTAAGCTGCACCGTTTGTACTGCTGGCTGTGCTTGGGTCCCTGATATCGGTTGCATTGAACGTAGAGGCGCCGGTTGAGCCGTAGGTGCTGTATGGTCCGGCTTTCACCTGGACGTTCCAAAGCAACGGAACGATTAAGGTCGGATTGCTGAGTTTGTGCGGAACGTGGCAGAACTCGCAGACTGCCGTAGCGCCTGTAAAATTGTCGCTGAGGTCATGATCCGACCCGATGATAGTCGCCTTCGAGCCGTCGCCTGTGAACTGCGCGTACCCATACCCTCCGAGTGCTAACACGAAGACTATTAGTAAGAACCTTTTGACTTTCACATTGTCACCTCCCTATTAGTTTTACCCTTATGAACATGGCTGGCCGTCAGCCGGAATGATTGAGCGGTTTTGATATTCCAGCTATCACCCCCTTCCCCCTTTAATTCGTTCCCAGGAATTGGAAGATTTGAATTCTACTGTTGACCTGATCAGAGATATAAATCCGGTTCTGTTTGTCTATGAATATCCCTGACGGCAATCGAAAGAAACCCGGTTCGGCACCAAACGACCCGACATAAAGCATCAGTTGAGCTTCAAAGTTGAAGATTTGAAAGTTGCTGAACGACGTATCAACTACGTAAATGTGTCCTTCGCTGTCGAGCGCGACCCCTCGCGGACGATCAAACATCCCGACTGCCGTGCCGTGCTCCCCAATCCTCTTTATGAACTTGAAGTCCTTGTCGAAAACCTTTATGCAAAAGTTCATCGTGTCTGCGACGTATATCCTTCCCTCTTTGTCTACTGCGACATAACTGGGAAAGTTAAAATCGTTGTCGCCATCGCCTCTTTTGCCGAAGGAGGTGCAGTTGTCCATTTGATCTAGAGCGCAGGCGATGATTTTGTGGTTTCGCGAGTCAACTATCAACAAGCGCCCGCGCGCTTCATCTATAGCTACACCGGCTGGAGTGGCTATCTGCTGATCCCCGGACTTGGCTACTGTGGCGATCAGATTCCAATTGCTGTCATAAACATTGACTCTCTTCAATCCCGTATCGGCGACGTAGACGTTGTCGTTCTTATCAATAGCTATGCCGTAAGGATTGGCCAGCTTGCCGCGTCCGCCCGCGCCCAGAAAATTGAGCGTCTTGCTCCTTAAATCGAAAACGAACACTGCTCCCTTATTGGTGTCGGAGACATAAATCCTGTCTTTCGAGTCAACGGCTATGCCGGACGGTCTATGCATTCCGATGACGCGCCGTGCTTCCTCTTCGTTTATGAGCTTTTTCAGCCAGCCTTTTTTCTTTGGCGGTTGGACATCCTCGTTGCTCGAAAGCGAGCCGAGATACTTTATGCGAGGCTTTTCCGGCGGGAGCGGCCATACCAGATCAGGCACTTTCGCCGCCGCATTCTTATCTTTCTCGTTCTTTTTCTGCGCCGCAGCAGGCGCGAAAATCGTCGCGACCAGAAACAATATCAACAAGGGATAAATCCATACTGCTCGCAAACCTGAAACATTCTTACCCATAACTCGCCCTCCTCACTTATGGCACCTCAGGCAGAGATCCTTCTTCGTGACGTCATCTCTAAACATGCGAGGCACGTTTCCAGCGTGCGGGTTGTGGCAACTCGAACAAGACAGATTCTTACCTTTTCGCGAAGGGTCAGGGATGCCTCCGACCGGGTGTGCTATGTACGGGTGTCCTTTGTCGGTCGGGTCTAATGCAATCTTTAGAGCTTTGTCAGGAAAATCGCCTGGAATTCTGGTGTCGGCGAATATGACCACCTGTCCGGCCTCGTTCTTCTTATATGTGAGTCTCCTGTCGTGGCAGGTGAGGCAAAGGCCGGGCGGCTCTGCTTTCAGCATAGGAGCGAAATCCGTAGCATGTGGGTTATGGCACACTAGGCAGCCTAGTTCTTTTACCGGGCGGTGAACGAATTTCTTGGTTTTGACCTCTTCTTCTTTTTCCGTGTGGCAGATGAAGCACAGGTCAGGCACCGCCGCTTTTAACATGCGAGGCGCATCCGACGAGTGCGGGTTGTGGCAATTCATGCAGCTGTCTTCGGCGGGCGGATGCCTGGATTTTTTGGTTGTCAGGTCTTCCTGCTTTTCCGTATGACAAGTGAAGCATAGATTGTTGCCTTCCATAGCAAGCTTGATGGTTGCTCCCGTGCCTGACTCAGCATATTCGTGACAGGTATCGCATCCTTCGGCAGCCGGAGGATGAACAGTTTTCCCTTTCACTGTCTCAGCATGGCAGTCCTGGCACTTCGCATTTCCGATTTTTTTATGGTTAGGAGCAAGCGCAGCGTTTGAGGGTTCTTGCGAACCTTCGTTCGCACCGACTCTTGAAGACGAACTCGAAGCAATACAAATAAGTCCGCATATTACCCAACCGCAGATGATCGCTGCTTTGATTGATTTTCTCGCCTTCATAACGTCTCTCTATGTGCTTGCGCAATCGCTAAAGTTACAGGGCCACACTGGACACAAACTCTCTGACAAACGGCGTTCCAGAGCGCAGGCGAGATGGGTGGGGGTAAGCAGGGCAATGAAATCAACCACTTAGAGATTGTTTCGATACTCGAAAGAAGTGATTAAAGGGCTTTTCTTGTTTAATGCTTGTCCCATCAAATGGGCGGGTCGATTAAACCTGTGATATGGAGCAAGATAAGAAGGGACAAGCTCGCACATCTTGAACAGGGAATTGATTACTGCCGAAACTGCTCCAAATCTATATCGAACTTCTTAGCCATTCGATAAACCATCTTGCGCGTCATCTTCGCCTCTTCGGCTGCTCTCGCTATATTTCCACTGTGACGTTTGAGCAGTTCGATCAGGAATGGTTTCGCCACTATCTCAGCCTGTCTTTCACGCATGGATTGGAACGACACTCTATGTTTGAATTGACTCTTCAAGAAGTCCGGCAGATCAGGGATTCCGATAGATGAGTTGTCTGTAAGCAGGACGGCATACTGAATGACGTTTTGCAACTCGCGCACGTTACCTGGCCAATGGTAGGCCAAAAACAGGTCTATAACTTCGGGCGAAATCGAGTCCGTCAAGCGGTGATACTGCTGGCTGAAGCTTCGGAGGAAGTGATTCGCCAGAAGCGCTATGTCTTCTTTTCGCTCTTTCAACGACGGCAATTGCAAATTGACTACATTCAACCGATAGTACAATTCCTCTCTGAATGCCTTATTCGCTATCTCGGCGCGCAGGTCGCGGCTGGTTGCTGCAATCACTCGGATGTTTATTGAAATGATTCTGTCGCTTCCAAGCCTCCTGAATTCTCTCTCCTGAAGTGTCCTCAAAAGCTTGGCTTGCAGCACGTATGTTAATTCTCCCACTTCATCGAGAAACAGCGTTCCAGTATGAGCCACCTCCAACAACCCGCTGCGCGACTTGTCGGCTCCTGTAAACGCTCCCTTCTCGTGACCAAACAACTCGCTCTCCAATAAATTCTCGGGCAGCGCCGCGCAATCCACTGCTATAAACGGTTGCTCTCGGCGGAAACTGTGCGCGTGTATTGTTCGCGCCACCAACTCCTTGCCTGTGCCTGTCTCTCCCTGAAGCAAGATATTCGCATCGCTGCGCATCACCTTCTGCAATGTCGTGAACATTTTCCGCATTGCGTCGCTTGTGCCGAGAATCTTTTCGAATCCGAGATTGGCTGAAAGCTGCTCCTTGAGATTGAGGTTCTCCTCAACCAACTGCTTGTGTTCAAGCGCTCGCTCTGCCACCAGCTTCAACTGCTCTGCGGTGAATGGCTTTGCAAGATAATCAAATGCTCCTCGTTTGACAGCCTCTACTGCTGTGTCGAGCGTGGCGTAAGCGGTGAACATCACGGCAATCAGAGTAGGGTCAAGAGCGCGAGCCAGGCTGAGAGTCTCCAGGCCGCTCAGTCCCGGCATCTTCAGATCAACAAACATCAGGTCGAAGCGGCTGGCCTTGAGCAGCTTGAGGGCTTCGCTTCCATCCATTGCAGTAGCCACTTCATAGCCGACGAACTCGAAGAGTTTACGACAACTGACAAGAATGTCTTTCTCGTCGTCTGCTACTAATATGCGCGTTGTTGTCATACTTATTCTCCGTTTAATGTCCCAATATCACCTGAGGTCGAAGTCGGATCGAGTTGCCGAGCCTGCATTGACTCTCACGTGTTTAACCTGCGTACCTAATTGCTCATGCCAGACTTTCACGGTGTAGTCGCCGGGCGGAACATTTCTAATGATGTAGTTGCCATCCCTATCGGTAACGGCGAAGTAAGGCGTTTCAATCACAATCACATAAGCAGACATTTCCGTATGCACGTTGCAGAGCAAGGTCACAACGCCCGACTTGTTAAAAGTAATGTTCTTGGTCACGCCGGGCGGATAGTTGCCGAGATTGAATCGCTTCGGAGCCGATGTGGAGAAGACGTTGTGACGCACTTCATCGCTATTCGGAAATGCTATAGTCGTACCCACAAGCACCGGCAGAACGTGCGGAATGAAAGTGAGCTTGACCTGATCAAGTACAACCGGCTCTGCGGTTGGGTCGAATGTTTTGCCAGGTATCGCGTCTATGTACACGACAGCGTCGCCGTTATGAGATGCGCCGCGAGCTTTGACCCTTCCCGCAATTGCCTCGATCTGCGCTTGAGATGGCGTAGCAAAGAGCAGAATTGTTGACAGCGCGATGCAGGCAACAATGCCCGACGATTTTCGCAGCATGTGAATCGTATTCTCCATCTTATCCCTCACTGAAATTCCTGAGGGAATCGGAGTGAGAAGAATTCTTTTCACTCCGACGGCTATTAATTAAAAGAGAAAGTCCAGGCGTATGCGCCCATCATTGCGTGGCCTCAATGATGAAGGGAAATTCGCGTCGCGCACAAAGAATCGCCCCTCGACCAGCAGCCTGACGTTGGCGCGAATTGCGAGATTCACGGCTGGCACTACGCGCCGCTCCTGAGGCTGCGGACGCCCCGCGATCTCAGTCACGTCCGTCTTCTCATACCGAATCAGAGGGATGATCCACGGGGTCAGCACGTAGTCTGCTTCTGTAAACCAGGCAGACGAATCAAATTCCCTGTTTGCACCCACGATGCGATCTTTGCCTCGCACATAAGCGCCATACACATTGAGTCGCTTGATGAATATATCGAGCTTTACACCCACGCGATTGTAGCGGTCTTCGGTGGCTGTTGGCCCTGTGCCTATACCTCTGCGACCAGAGACGCCAAAAACTCCGACTTTGATCGAGTCGTCTACAAAGTTATCTCCGGTTTTAGTATCTTCTTCTTTCTCTTGCCGTATGGGGCCGGCGACTCCGTATCCGAAGAACTTGTAAGAGGCGCTCCACTCAATATCTTTATGAGTGTTTGTATCGCGGCTCGAATCGCTGCCGTTGACTACGCCTACGCCCCATTCAAGCCCGCCCCTGTTGTCGGGGCCGGTGCGCGCGCCATATAACTCAATGCCCTGCTGGCGCGAGGTAAAGCGGAAGCTGCCCGGCGACGGGTCTGAAAAGGCCAGGTATTCGCTCACATTGTAGTCGGATGAAGTCAGTCGCCGGTAAAAGCGCGAGAAAGGCGTGGCGATCGGCTCGAAGCGCCCTATGCGAAGATTGAGCAACGGCGTTTTCGCCAGATGATCGAAATTGATGTATGCCTGTGAGAGTATCGGTGTCGCGCTCTCTTTGAATTCGACCTCGCCAAAATAAGATATGCCGCTGCCGAGTGTGCCTCCCGCGTAGAGAGCAAACTCGTGAGGCATATCAAAAATCAGGTGAGGCTGAGGGCCGGAGCCGAAGATATTGGTGTCCAGAAGCAGGCGAAAGGAAACGGGCGCGCGGTCGGCGATAGCACCGGGCCACACGCCGTTCTTGGGCCACTGTTTTTTCCACGCCGGACTGCCCAACGCTACATCAGGTTGTTTCACAAGGCTGGCGTCGTTTTGCGGCATACGATAGCCGTTGTTGCGGAAAGCTATTCCGAAATGATTCAGCTTGGGAACAGTCATGTGACAGGTAGTGCAGGATGTATGGTATCGACGAGCAAAAGTCGGAATAGCCTCGCTGCGACTTGGCATTAACAAGAAACCGATGAATCCTAGAATTGTAAACAGCGGCTTGATTGCCCCTATGCTCATTATCATCCTCCCAGGAGCGCGTCGGTTAGATTCGGCTCCCTCTGTTACGGGTAGTCCAGCCCGCACAAGGCTTCATCCATTGTTTGCTCCTGTAAGCCAGGAGCCATCTTGCTTTTGGCACCCTTGCTGCTATAGAACCTGAGTTGGACAAAGTGCTATTGCTCGTTGTCAGCGTCAGGGTGTAGAGATATGCATTGAACAATAGTGTTGCCACGCTGATTTATAAGTTTGATCAATTCGATCAAGGCTTAAGCGACGAATCACAAAATCATTTGCATTAGCTTCCCCCTTGTCCCCTCTATGTTCCGCCTGCAAGCATGGCAGATTGCGTTCCATAACCTCACCTGGATAACCACGGGTCAATCGACGCTATGAAATCATATACTTAGGCCCCTGCAAGCGGTTCTCCGACAGAAGACAACTTCTTGCGAGTGTTCCCTATTTGTCCCATTGTTCACGATGGCCAAGCATGGGACTGCAAAAAAGATAAAGCAGATTCGAAGTGTTCCCCTTCTGTCACACCGTTTCCCTGCAATCAGGATATGCTGAAGCATCAGCAGAGCAGAGTGGGACAATCATGCACACCTGTCCCATCGCGCCAAAAGCATTCTGCTCGGCAGCTTCCAGCCATCGAGCATCAGATCAAAGCGAGTAGCTTTCAGAGGCGTTGTCACCTTCTTTCCTCCGTTGGCAAGTCAATCACGAATGTCGTGCCTGCGTCAGGCTGGCTTTCGACAGTGATGCTTCCTCGAATCTCATTGATGATGCCGTGTACGATTGACAGCCCGAGTCCAGTGCCGTCACCTACTCGCTTCGTAGTGAAGAATGGATCGAATATGCGGCTAAGGTTTTCGCTGCTGATTCCTACTCCGGTATCAGAGAATTCTATCCGCACTGATCTGCCTCGCGATCCTTCTGTCGTTGCGCTGATTCGCATCGCCCCTCCGTTTGGCATTGCGTCAATGCCATTGCGGAATAGATTCTCAAATACCCTGACCAGACTATCTTCATCCGCCATTACTCTAGGCAGGTTGGGCTGGATATACTTTTCAATCGAAATGTGATTGGCTGCGAAATCTTCTTGTAACACGCGATGGCTGGCTTCAATCACGCGGTCTATATCAATAGGCTCGATGTTGACTACTTGTGGCCGAGAAAAACTTAGAAGCCCTTTCGTGATCTGAGAGATGCGCTGCGACTGAGCCACAATCGCATCAAGGTCTTCACGGTCACTTGCAGAGAGATCGTCTCTATGTCGCATGAGCAAGAAGGTGGCTCGACTGAGAATGGTCGTAGCAGGGTTGTTGATTTCGTGGGCCACTCCGGCTGACAGTTGCCCGATGGCGGCCAGCTTCGAGGCTTGTATTAACTCATCTTGAGTTTTTTCGATCTCTCCTTTCTGACGGCGAATTGTCGCGCCCGCGCCGCGCACAACCAAGCCAATCAGCAAGGTCGAGAACGCAACCATTCCGGTAAAGAGAGAGAATATGGTTATGACCCGCTTACGTATATGCTTATCAAGGAATGCGCGCGTGCCATAGAGTTCCACTTGGCCTGGCCCTGCCAATATCAAGGGCAGGCTATCAAGCTGGAAGTATTCTTCGGGATTCAATCTCAATGAAGAAAGATCGGGCGGAAGACGCTCGACATTAGCAGCAATTTCGCCGCTATCATTAATCTCGAACGAGGCAATCTGATTGTCAGCAAAAATGCGGATGATCCTCAATTCAGGCTGATTGCCGAACTCTATGACTATGTACCGCAGAAAGTCTACTCGCTCGATAATCTGGGATAGCGGCTCATTTCGGTGCCGGAAATAGTCTACTTGAGCGCGAACAAATTCTGCGAGCTGCTCGCTTCGGCTTCGAAGTATCGCCATGTATTCGCTCTTCTCGGTTTGAGTGATAACCAGAATCATCAAGCTCGCAAGCAGGATGAAGGCAACCTGAAGACGGACGAATACCTTGTCAAACAGGTCTTGAGCGGTTTCGCCAACAGCCAGAGCAAAAATGAATAAAGATAGTGACCCGATAAACTGTTCCAGGTTCCAGAAAATGTCGGAAAGCTTCGCGTCCACCACCTGGTAGGAGACGAGGTGAAACAACGCAGCAACTAACAACAAAGCCAATGCAACAGTTGCCAGCTTTCGTCCACCTAGAGAGTGGCGACAAAAAAGAAACAGAGTCCAACCAAGCAGAATTGAGTTCGTCAAATCCAGCGCCATGTTCGCTTTGGGATAAAGCCTCACCAACGGCTCTGCTAAATAAAACAAGATCAGAATCAGTAGCAGTACCGCAATAACGAGCGAGAGTGAAATAATCAACGATGAGCGCGATAGGCGGTTGCGCGAGGGTTCCGTCTTGGCTTGATTGTTTACAGTACCATCATAGACACTCGCTCCGAGCAGAATCCATGCTATGGCCCAGAGAACGTGAACCGAAAGATCAAAAGCAGACTCTGGTAGATAAATCCGAAGGAACAGGAAGGCCCCTGAAAAAATCGCTCCGAGCGCGAATGAAGCGCCCAGAGAAAAAAAAGTTAGAAATAGAAAAAGCTGTTTCCTGATAGCCAGAATTCTTGTTTGCGCGCGCCATCTTCTAATAATAACTAGAGTGATTACTCCGCAAAGGAGTAAATTAAACAGATTGAAGACAAATCTGTTTTCGAAAGTGCGCGAAAACAGTTCAAGATATGATAGAAGTTCCATATGACTTCCCATCACTTTTGCTGACGCTTATACAGACATTACCGCGACAACCTTTTCAGGTTGTTCAACTGGAATCTTACCCACGCCCTTCAAACAAGTTTACTGTTTGAAGGCAAGGAAACTATTACGGATTTGTCCGGGAAAATCTATGTCTCACATCATTGCTTGTAGTGACGGCTGTCACAGCCTCAATGCTCATCAATGAGGCTGGAGCGAATGCCCTCACCTTAGGGTTGGCGCGCGCAGATTTGGCGCAAAGGAAAGCACTTGGGCTTGCAAATTCCAGGCGCTGCTAGGTTTGGAAACAGTCGTCCTTGAAAAATTCACAACCGATTGTTGCTAAAGAAGTAATTTCGAAAAATGGAGTTGTGAAATCGCAAGGTATTGCGTTTCGACCCTCAAAAACTGGCGATTCTTCTGATGTCAGGCCACTTTTTGTAAATTGACTTTTGGCAGCACTTAGCAAGCATTTTTGGCTATTTCTCATTGACGCTTTGCCGACCTTTCGTAGTTTCAATGTTGAGTGTTGATCGAAAAAGGTAGCTTTTTTGCACCTCGCCCTGATATCGACATCGCTGCGCTCGACGAGGGTACTTGAAATACCTCGCTGGATGATTCAGTCAGTCGCCAGAAATGGCCGATAACACGCTGCAAATCAGCTATTTGCAAAATGTACCCTGACATCGGGTGACACAGCCGATTCGATTATCAATTACCAGAAGGTACTCGAATTCACAGAAGACCAGGCTATCCGTAGAATTGTTTCTAATGCAGTTTCACAAGAGATGTTGTGCGAGTCAACGACCGTAAATGGTGCCTATCGAAAATTGTTGCTCTCGACGCCGCTCGTGACCTTGCACAACAAGTTCATTGAAACTGCACTAAGAAGCTGAAAATCCTTGGTTCAAAACAAACCAAATAGTTAGGCCCAGAAGTTTCTGTCGAGCGTGCGATACTGAATCGCCTCGCTCACATGCTGAGGCTCGATTTGATCTTTCCCTTCGAGGTCGGCAAGCGTGCGGCTCACCTTCAATATGCGATCATAAGCCCGCGCCGATAGCCCCAGTCGCGTGATCGAGTTTTCAAGCATCGCCTTCGACTGCTGGTCTATCTCGCAATACTTGCGAATGAGTCGCGGACTCATCTGAGCGTTGCAGTAAATCTTCTCGCTGCGAAATCTTTCAAGCTGAGTCCTTCGCGCTCTCACTACTCGCTCACGTATCACTTCAGAACTTTCGCCCTGAGCCTCGCCCGTGAGTTCCTTGATCTTCACCGCAGGCACGTCTATGTGAATATCGATTCGATCCATCAGCGGCCCCGATATCTTCGACACATAACGCTGAATCTGAATGGGCGTGCATTTGCACTCTCTGGTCGGGTCATTGAAAAATCCACAGGGACAGGGATTCATAGCCGCCGCAAGCATAAACCGCGAAGGGAACGTCAGCGACATAGCCGCCCGACTTATCGTCACCCGCCCGTCTTCGAGAGGCTGGCGCAAAACCTCAAGCACCGTGCGATCAAACTCCGGCAATTCGTCCAGAAACAAAACCCCGTTGTGAGAAAGCGACACCTCGCCCGGACGGGGAATCGCTCCGCCGCCTATCAGCCCCGCGTCGGAAATGGTGTGATGAGGCGAGCGAAAAGGTCTTACAGTAACAAGCCCCCGCCCTTCGGTCATACCCGCGACCGAATGAATTTTTGTCACCTCGATAGACTCTTCGAATTCTAACGGAGGAAGTATCGAAGGAATCCTTCGCGCAAGCATCGTCTTTCCCGAACCGGGCGGGCCTATCATCAGAATATTATGGCCGCCTGCGGTCGCTGTTTCAATCGCGCGCTTGGCGTGATGCTGCCCGCGCACTTCGCGAAAATCTTCCGCATAATGACTGAGGCTCGAAAGCAACGCCGTAGTATCTACCTGGAGCGGCGCGGGCGGCGCGTCGGAGTTGATCAACTCGACCACCGCGCGAAGCGATTCGACCGGATAAACATCAAGCCCTGTGACGACGGCTGCTTCTTCGGCGTTCTCCTGCGGCAGAAACATTCTTTTCATCCCAAGTGAGCGCGCAGCTACGGCCACAGGCAGCGCGCCTTTGATCGGACGCACACGCCCGTCAAGCGACAGTTCGCCGACCATCAAAGTGTCGCTGAGTTCTTCTTTCTTCAGATCGCCGTTAGCTCCGAGTATCCCGACCGCTATGGGGAGATCGAAACTTGAACCGGCTTTCTTCACATCGGCGGGAGCGAGATTGACGGTCACGCGATGAATGGGAAAGAAGAATCCGCAGTTGTTGATGGCGGCTCGAATGCGTTCGCGGCTCTCTCGAACGGCGGCGTCGGGAAGGCCGACCATCATAAACGACGGCATCATAGAGTCGGTCGCTTTCGGCGTAAGATCGACTTCGACTTCGACCACATAAGCGTCTATGCCGAAGACTGCGGCGCTGGTGATTTTGAAAAGCACGCTTTCCTCCTGAGTCTGGAGTCGAGAGCCTGGAGTCTGGAGTCAGATAAATCAACCGACCACAAATCACTGACCGCTCGAAAGCCGGGATACTGATCAAGTAACGAATAAGACCATTACGAAGACTGGAATGATAGCCGCAAAGATTCGGGCAGGCAATTCAAACGGTAATGAGTAGCTCAGGCGCAGAGGCGTGGCAGCCCTGCGCGCTGGCTGCTATCATTGCGGCGAATGAAAAGCTTCACCGACGCGCTCATCTCGATAGCCGTTCTCGGCGGCATACTCGTCGCAAGCGCGCTGTTCACAAACTGGTTCACACGTCGGATGTACTATAAATGCTCGGAGTGCCGCAACCTCAATGCCAAGCGAAGGACGCATTGCAGAATATGCGGGCATCCGCTGGTTGGTGGGTGATGGTCGGTTCGCGTTTGCCTGATGAGATGAAATACTTCAACTCTTCTTTAGACCGGTTTGCGATTGCGTTCAGCCTGTCCGTCGCTAGATGTCATTTCACCGCAGAGTACGCGGAGGATCACAGAGGAATTTATTCATCATGAAACCACCACCAAAGGTGGTGGTGCAGTTATCCGGTTCTACCGTTGAAAGGCATAGGCTAAATCAACCTTCAACGCAAGCCACCGCCTCTGGCGGTGGTAGTTGACTTTGTCTTGCCTCTGCGACCTTGTATGTTCGACAAGCTGCCAGCTTGTCGTTGCTTCGAGCAACGGGCTGTTGCTTTCCAGCAGCGAGAGGTGAAAGCCTGCGGCAAGCTGCCAGCTTGCCGGACAACGCTGCGACTCTGCGGTAAATCAGGTGAATCAATTGTGTTTGTGGTCGTGCGACTTGGGCCATTCGTTCGGGTCATTGAACGGTTTCGTTTTGAACTCGAAGCGCAGCATCTCCGCCGGAGCATCGCCGGTATTTTCAAGCTCTTCCCGCTGATTGACTCCAAGCCAACGGGTCTTTCCCATCTCAAGGCTGAAACTTCTGACTCTGCTCTTTGCTCCAATGGCTTTCAAACGCGCCTTTGTCAGCGCGACGAGCAAAGTCGGTTCGCTCGCGCCGGTCGATACATCAATTTTTTTCTGCGCGGCGATGACCAGGCGCGTGATGCGAATCTGTTCGTTTTCAAATTGAACCTTGCTGAAATTTTCGCCCTCCGGATATTGCTCGCGATAGAACTTGCCGCGCAGCGATTTGTCATTGACCGCTTCGGTTTTGAACTCGACGCGCAGGAAATCGCTCGGCTTGTCGCTCGTGTTTTCGACTGAGTGAACTTCCTTGATCCCTTTGTAGACGCGGAAGCTCCCGGCCTTCGTCTCCGGCCTGGTGATATCTCCGTAGGGCAGATTGATATGCTTGAAAATTACAGGGCCGCCATCATTGAGATAAACATAAGCCGACGATCTCGGCGTGTGATAATGCTCGGCTATGCGCTCGCGCGGGCCGTAATGAACGCGGGTGACTCTGACCCATTCGTTTTCGAACTCCAGTTTATAAGCTCTGGGAGCCACTTTCAGCGGATCCTGAGCCGCCACTTCGCCAAACAATAAACAAACAATCATCATCAGACGAAACAGATTTCGCATGTCTCTTTCCCTTCCTGTTTTAATCGAGCCACTGCGCCCGTCATCAGTAAAGACGAAAGAAGTGGGAAAAGGATGCAAAGCAGGAGCGAAAAATCAGCAGGAGACGGAAGAGCATCCGTTTTTCCCCGACCAGTCAATGGGTTTTCCCCGACAGTCGAATTCGAACCGGCAGCAATCAAGAAATACCTGCTTGAGCAACACTCGGCCTCTCTGCACGCGCGACTTCGCGCCGGGAAGCGAAAGCTGCAATCGCGCGGCCACCTCCTTCATCGGCAGTCCCTCGATTTCCGACAACAGCAGAGCATCGCGATATCGATCCGGCAGCAATTCGATTATAGGCACCACACACCGTTCCAGTTCGCGCCATGCCTCATCATCCGGCTCCGCTTTCTGCGGCAGATCATCAGGCAAAGGCTCGGTCACTTTGCGAGTGCGATGATGATCGATGACCGCATTGCGAGCGATCCGATAAAGCCAGTTCTGAATTCGCTCGGATTGAACCAGAGTATCGAGCCGCGAATGAATTTTGACGAATACATCCTGAAGAATATCTTCAGCCATATCCGTGTCACTGACGCGGCGACGAATAAAGCTCAACAACTGGTTGTGATAGTCCTGCCAGATTCGCTCCGTAGCCTGCATATTTCCAACACCATCCTGCAATTTGTCTCATCAACTGGCCAGCGCTGATGATAGCAGACGAAACCGCGTCACGTTAAATTCATCTGCCGCGCCTGCGCTTCTATCGCTTCGTACAACTGGTCGCGCTCCGCATCGTCAGTCGTTCGGCGATAGGCCGCGAGCAACTCTTTCATGGTCGCAAGCTCTCGATGAAGTCCGGCGTTTTCAACGGGAGGGGTCAGGTAGGAAATCAGTTCGGCATAAGATCGACGACGCGCGATGGTTCCCTCCGATGGATTGTTGACGCTGTAGAGATAAACGTTCGGAAGCTCGCCCATCAATCGATCAGGCCAGCACGAAGAAGAAAGGCCGGCCTGTTTACCGGGCATGAACTCCAATGCGCCGTGCGTGCCTGTGTGAATGACGGCATCAGCGCGGAAAACTTTTTCGATATAAGTGTAGAGCGCCATGAAACCGTGATGAGGCGTCGCCGACTCCGCCGCAAGCATCCTCATCGGATCACCTTCGTATCCGAATGTCGGCTGCACACAGACGAAAATATTTCCGAGGTGCGCGCCGAGCATAAACAACTCGCGCCCGTTTGCATTGATCACTCCCGGCGCGCTGCCCCACTCGCGCTCGATATCCGACACATACGGGCAAAGCCGCCGATACTCATCGACGCTCATTCGATAAGCGACATTCGCCAACAGCCCCGTCTCGTCAGAGTTTCCTTCAAGCACTACCTTGCGCAACTCTTCCGCCGTTGCCGGAACCGTGACGCTATAGCCTTCTGATTTCAACCGAGCGAGTATTTCCATCAGACTTGGGAAAACGTCGAGGTCGGCGGCAGTGCCGATGTTGCCTTTGTTGGGCGGAAAACAAAACATCACTATCGCCAATCGCACAGCGGAGCGCGGAGCCGTTTGCAGACGATTCCACCTCGCAAGCCTTCGCGCGATCCTCTGACATCGATCTTCGATGGGTTCGGGCTGCACGCCTCGCCCGGATAGTCCGCCGAAGACGAAAGGCTCTACGGCCCCGTCGATTTCAGGGATTGCGACCTGCATCGCGGCCTGAACCGCGTTGAGTCCCGTGCGGCTCTGCTCCCAGTTTTCTATCGTCTGCACATCGAGCGAAACGAGCGAGCGAAACGGAACATCCAGTTCTTTGAAAAACTCGACCGACGCCGTCGCGTCATTCATCGCAGGCCCGCCTACGAAGCTGAACCCGGTGAGCGAAACTATCTGGCTCACGCGAGCCTTGCCCTCCTCGATGAAGAACTCGCGGCAGGCATCGCGGTTGTCCATGAATGTCGAGATGGCCGGAATCACCGAAAGCTTTTCTCGCTCGATTGCGCGAATCAATCCGTCGTAGTGCTGGCGAGCCTCGCTTATGATCTGCGGGCGCATCAACAGCAGGCCGATAGTGGTTGCAGGTTCGAGCCTTTTTTTCAATTTTCGCTCGCGCCATTTTCTGTATGTGTCGAACGAGTCGAAAATCTTATCGGCATCGGGGTGATAGATTCCGACGACGGGCATCTGCTCAGGCGGGGCGATTTCCATGCGCGCTTTCACGCCGCCGTAATGTTTGATCGCGTAGACGAGCATCGAGCGGATGTTTGCGGGCGAGGGCTGAAGGAAATAGCAAAACAGGAAGAGATAATTTTTGATATCGCCGAGTCGCCCGGTCGCGGGAACGAATTTCAAGATCGCGGGCATTTTACTGATGAGCTTCAAATACTGAGCAGGATTCGCGTGTCCGTTCTTTTTTTCGCGTCGCCCCCGTATAGTTTCAGCCATCCACGAGCCGATCTTTCGCGCAATGCTTCGACTGTCGTTTTCCTTTTCGCTCGTGTCGCGCGATTTCATCAAAGCGGCGAAGTCCAATTTGCCCATCCGCGTGCGCCGCATCAGATCAGGCATACAGTTGAAAGCGATCACCGCGCGCAGCCGCTCTCGATTGCGATCAATCGCGCTACTGATGCGCGAAGCATTTTCCTGATCTGTGACGTGAATGATGAAGACGATGTGCGAATCAGAGACATCCATCTCCGCTCTCGCCCACTCATCATTTGCCAGCGCCGCGCCGCAATTATGCGTCGAGACTTCGAGACCAATATCGCTTTGACGATTGATCTCCTCTTCCGCGCGCTTGAGCGGAGAGAGCAAACTCGTCCCGACATAAAAAACCGTTATCTTCAACTTCTCACCTCTGGCAGTGGTCGGCGGTCATTCGAGTGCGGAGTGTGGAATGTGGAATGTGGAGTTTTTTCCGCATTCCGCACTCCGCACTCAACCGCTCACTCCTTCGATTCGATCTTCAAGCCCTGTGAAGACTTCCTGCAAACGACTAAGGACTTCTCCGTTTGCAGACCAGTAGCCGCGGCCTGCGGCTTCGAGCAATCGCCCGACCATCACGCGCGCCGAGTGAGGATTGAGCGCGCTGAGACGTTTCAACATCTCTTCATCAAGCACGAAGGTTTCAGCCACTTTATCGTAGACCCATTCGTCGACCGCATCGGCTGTGGCTGACCACCCGAAAGTGTTCGTCACCTGATGCTCGATTTCAGCAACCCCGCTGAAACCATGTTTCAACATGCCTTCCTGCCATCGGGGGTTTAGCAGTTTGGTTCGCGCTTCGAGATGGATAGTTTCTTCGAGCGTGCGCACCTTCGCCGCCGGCGACAGCGTGTCCGAAAGATAGACTCGCGGGCGGGCGGCGCGTTTCTCGACGGCTTTAGTCACGCCGCCGAGATATTCGAAGTAGTGATCGACATCCGTGATGCCTACCTCGAACGAATCGATGTTTTGATAAGTGACTTCGACTCGCTCAAGCGCGCGCTCAAGCAACGCCCGCGCTTCGCGGCCTTCGAACTGTCGGCCCTCGGAGTCGCGCCCGTAGGCGAAACATTTGCGCGTGACGAAGAGATCGCCAAGTTCACGGCTGTCTTCCCACTGACTTTCCAGAACCATGAAGTTGACGTTCGTGCCATAGTTCCCGGCAGCGTTTGAAAATACGCGCACCGCCGCTTCATCGAAAGAGCCGCCTTCACTGATCTGCTCACCCGTGTGACGGCGCAGGTAATTCATATCCGCAGGCTCGTCGAGCATGGCCACAGTCCTTGCGGCGCGGTCGAGCAACGCCATAGTCGATCCGAAAAGATCGCGAAAAATTCCTGAGACGGTCATCACGACATCGATGCGCGGGCGATTGAGTTTATCGAGCGGAATAATTTCGACATCAGTCGCGCGACCGAGAGAATCGCGTCGAGGAGCTACGCCCATCAGATGAAGAGCCTGAGCTACGGCTTCGCCTTCGGTCTTGATGTTGTCGATTCCCCATAAGACCATCGCTATGCTTTCGGGGTATCGGCCCGTCTCGTCGAGATGGCGACTGAGCAGGGCTTCAGCGACGGGCGCGGCGCGTCGGACTGCCGACGGCGAAGGCACAGCGTAAGGATTCACCGCATGAGTGTTGCGCCCCGTCGGAAGTATGGAAGGATTTTGAACTATGTCAGCGCCGGGGCCAGGTTCGATGTAACGTCCGCCGAGAGCGCGAACGAGTGAGTCAAGCTCGTTGTTGGTTTCAAGCTGATGGAGCAAACCGGCGAGCATCGAAAAAACTTTTAGCGATTGCTCGGCTGCGACATTTGCGCGATTGAGAAGAAATTCGCTTGCTCTTTGCGATTCTGTTTCGATGAAGATCGTTATCGCTTCCCGCGTTATCGATTCGACCTGTTCTCGTTCGGTCATGCGCTCCGAGGAAGACGCGCTCTCTTTGAGAAGCGTTTGATATGAGGGGAAACTCATTCCTTCGGCTACGAGTTCGGTTAGAGCGCGAATGCCCATCTCAGGGCGGTCGAACGAAGCGACTACTTGCAGAAGGTCGCGGATTTCGCGGTCGGCAGACGGGAGACCAAAGACGTGCAGCCCTGTTGGGATCAATCGCTGTTCTATCTCAAGCACGCGCTCGTAGAGATGAAGCACTCTCTGTTCACGGTCTGTCGAGGGATTAGTCATATCTTTGCCGAATCGCTGGCCGGACTTCTCACTATACCAAAACAAGTCATGAAAAATCACTCTCGCAATTCCGATGCTGCCCCGCTGATTGCATCGTGGATCGAATTCGAATCGGCGCGCGGGAGATAAACATAACGCCCGCCCAGAGCCGCGGCCAGAGATTTGCCCTCTCCGGTCGAAACGAACATCGAGCGCGTGTCAACGACCACTGACGCGATGCCTTCGCGCTGCAACACTGATCCAAGACGGCGCAACTCTTCTTCAATCTCCGGGCGTCGCCGCTCGCCGCCCGCTCCCACATTCGCCCTGCCATCGGTGAACAGCAGCAGGAGCGTCTGTGAACGGTCGCGCGCGCGCGCAATTCGCGCCACTTCAATCGAGCGAAGCACGCCTTTTGCCACAGGCGTCGCTCCGCCCGCGGGCATCGCCTCGACTACTCGCTTGCCAAGCTCGACGCTGCGAGTAGGGCCGAGCAGCACTTCGGCTCCTTCTCCGCGAAAACTTATCAGCGCAACACGGTCGCGATGCAGATAGGCCGATTTCAAGAGTCGCGTCATCGCGCCTTTTGCCTGCGCAAGACGATTTACTGCCATGCTTGAGCTTGCATCGACGGCGAATATGAACAACACGCCCGATCTCCGCTTGAATTTTTTATATCGCAAATCATCCGTCGTTACCCGCACGCGATCCTGACGGCGACGCGCGGATTGATGCGGCGCGGCTGCTCGAAGAGTCGCATCGATTGCAATCTTCGCGCTTTGAGCGCGGCGCGTCGTCGTTCCCGTGTAGCGACCGCTTGCAAGCCCGCGGGCTTCGACTCTGCGGCCTGCACTGGCGCTGCTTCTTAGGCGATGAGGCGGGCGAAGCAGGTCATCAGGCGCTTGCGCATCCATCGCCTGAATCATCAGATTCTCAATCGACTGATCGCCCGCGCGCTCACTTGCGCCTGACTCGACCTCGCTTTCACTTGTGTCTCTCTCTTGGGTCGATTCGCGCTCCTTCTCTGTCGGCGCGATGGTGGCGCGTGGAGCGAGCGCGAGACGAATCGCAATAATCAGGTCTTCGTCTATCACTTCGTCGCGTCGGTTGAGTGCGGCGTGTGCGCGAGCGGCGCGGGCGGCGAAGAGGTCTGCGCGATTGCCTTCGACGCCCAAACGCACAGCCGCGTCCGCAAGATTGCGAATGTTTCGACTGCTCACGCAAACTGAAGGCAATCGCTTTCGAGTTTCTTCGATACCTGCTTTGATCCGCGATGTTTCGATTTCGAACTCTTTGTTGAAGTCTTTCGGGTCTCGATCAAACCGAGAGACGCGAGACAGGATTTCGGCGCGATCATCGACGGAATCCGACGGCTCTGCTTCGACGATCAATCCAACGCGATCTTTCAACACGGCGCTCACTTCTCCCTCAGCCGGATTGTACGTTCCGATGAGGAAGAATTCAGCCGGAAGGATTTCGCTTATTCCTTCCCGCTCCATGCGAACCGCGCCGCGTTCGAGCGCCCCGGCCACGAGGCTTATCAAATTATCTTCCAGCAGATTGATGTCATCGATGTAGAGCGCCCCCTGGTGCGCTTCGGCCATAAGCCCGCGAGCGGCGCGACGCTTTCCATCTCGAAGAGTCGCTTCGATATCCAATCCGCCGAGCAAACGATCTTCCGTCACTCCGAGAGGAGCTTCGATCAATCGAAGATCGATCATCGCGGCGAACGAGCGCGCGAGTGCGCTCTTGGCCTGTCCCGGTCGGCCTCTGATGAGCGCGCCTTTGAGAGTGGGATCGACCGCGAGGAGCATCAACGCAAGCTTCGCCTGATGGTTGCCCGTGATGGCTGCAAACGGGTAAGCAGCAGGATGGATCGAGCTTTTCATAATCATCCTGGGAGCGCAGGCATCCTGCCTGCTGGTCTCACAACACAACGCGATTAGCGACTCCTCAAGCCTTGCACGCTGGAAGCGCGCGCCCCCAGACAGTTTTCATATTACCTGATCGCTTTCAATCGAACAGGAGTTGGAAATATCTCATCGATAGCCTGAGCGATTCGCGCGGCGGATTCGACTCGATCAAGCGGGTCTTTGCGCAAGCGATGACGGAGCGCCATCACCGCCACCCGGCGCGCGTCTTCGCTCGTGGTCTTCGATCTTCCTTCGAGCGCAGCAAGCGCGCGAGCCGCCCGCGCTATGGTCAACTCGCCTCGATGCCCGTCCGTTGCGAGCCGGACACAGAGCGCGGCTATTCGGCGCAAAAGCTCGCGTTCGGTCGTGACGCGACTGAGCATTTTTTTCGCGCGCACTATTCTCTGGCCGAGTCGCGATTGTTCCTGTCGGAACTCTTCGCCAAAAGCCGCCGGGTCGCGCTCGAATCGCTCGCGCCTCACAACTATTTCAACTCTTAGGTCGAGGTCGGCTATGGTTGCGACTTCGGTGAAGAGGCCGAAGCGGTCGAGCAGTTGCGGGCGCAATTCTCCCTCTTCAGGATTGCCCGACCCGACCAGCACGAATCGCGCGGGGTGAGAGACGGATATGCCTTCGCGTTCGACTATGTTTCTCCCGCTTGCCGCCGCGTCTAGCAGAACATCGACGAGATGATCTTCAAGCAGATTCACTTCATCGATGTAGAGAAAGCCGCGATTGGCTCGCGCCAGAAGTCCCGGCTCGAAAGCCTTCACGCCTTCTGCCAGCGCGCGCTCGATGTCGAGCGTGCCGCAAACGCGGTCTTCAGTCGCGCCGAGAGGCAAATCGACTACAGGCACGGCTGCGCGCTGGCGCGCCAATCGGCCTTTGTGATCGAGCAGCGCGGCGCAATCCGAGCAAAGTTCCGACACGCGATCAGGATCGCAGCCATAGAGACAGCCTTTGACTCTGGTTATGGTAGGCAGCAGATCAGCGAGCGCGCGGACGGCAGTTGATTTAGCGGTTCCGCGATGGCCGAAAATGATGACGCCGCCAATCAGCGGATCGATGACCGCGAGCAGCAGAGCGAGTTTCATCTCTTCCTGATCGACTATTGCAGTGAACGGATAGACCGCACGGCTTGAAATTTGTGATTCGATGCCCATCAACGATGAGCAATATAGTGATGCTGGTTCAGTGCAGTCAACTGAGGAAACCGGAAGCGAATCACTCCGCCTCCACCGTGACGCGATGATGGCCCGTAGACCCCGCCGGGTCGGGGCGCGAATACTGATTCGTCTGCGTCACTCCGCGCCCGTCAGTCGCTCTCACCGCTATCGTGTATTTTCCCGGCGGGGGCGTCCATTTCTTTTGCCATAATGACCATGTGTTGAGAGATAACGGCGCTTTGATTTCGGCTTCTTCCCACGTCCGCCCGCCATCGATTGACACTTCCACTTTGCTCACTCTCCGGTCGCCCGCAAAGGCTATGCCTGCGATCACCGCTTCGCCTTTTACATCTCCCGCGGGCGCGTCGATTCTCGACATCGTTTGATACTCGGCTCTGTCATCCCATCCGCGACGCTGCCAGTAGCCTTTGAAGTCATAATCGACCGCTTCGATTCGCTTTATCCATTTCACGTTCTTCATCCCGTAAATTCCCGGCACTATCAAACGCAACGGAAATCCATGCGCGGGCGTAAGCCTCTCGCCGTTCATCTCATAGACAAGCAGCGTCCCGTCCGTCATCGCTCGATCAAGCGGAATAGAATCTCGATAATCATCGCTCGCCGTCAGGACTATATCTACGATGCCTTCTTTCAAGCCCGCTCTTTCGAGAACGTCTTTGAGTCTGACACCGCGCCATATCGCATTGCCTATCAGATCGCCGCCTACTTCGTTGCTGATGCAGGCGAGCGTGGCATACTGCTCGACCGCGGGCAGTGCGCGAATTTCATCATAAGCGAAAACGAGCGATTCATTAACCAGCCCCGTGACTTCCAAACGCCAACGCGAGGTGTCTACCTGCGGATCGAAGGGGTTCTTCGACACTTCGAAAAAATCCGCCGTGGGCGTGACCTCAAGCGCAAGTCCTTCGATGTTTGGAAAAACTCCATCGCCTCCCTTCACGCGGCCCGATCCTTTTTGAAACCATGTGTGAAAAAGCGAGCGCCCGATGTCGTACAAAGCGACGGCTAAAACCGCATAACCGACTGAGCGAATCACACGTCGGCGATCAAGAAACCGAGCGTGCGCGATGGCGACTTGAGGCTTTTCCAGATACAACCACGAAGTCAGGCCGAGCGACGCGCCGAAAACTATGCTTACAACGAGCATCCAGAGCGACGATGCAAAAGCGCCTTGCGGTAAATAGCGGCCTGCCAGTCCTGCGCCGAGCAGCGGCATCACTGCGAGCATAGTCGCAATCCATACGAAGAGAGCGAAGCCGATGAGCGAAAGTTTTTTAACGAGAGGTGAGCCGTGACCGGCGAGATAACGCAGATACAAAAACGCTGATGCCGCAAGCGCGATGAGATACAAAACCGCGCAAAAGAGAAACGCGAGATGTTTTGCAAACGGGCCGAGTAGTCCGACTGCCATCTCTACCATCCAGATGGGCGCGACGGCGAAAAACCATTGGGCCATCATTTCCGCAACCAGCGGCGCGTCGAAAACGAATCGCGCTACGAAGGCTATTGCTGTTGCCGCAATCGAAGCGAGCATCGAGACCTGAAATTGCGCTTCGCGCTCTGAAATCGTATCCGGCTCCGTTTTATATATGTCCAGCTTCAGTATTTCCATACCTGTGAGGATTATAGCCCTCATGGTGTTCAATTGCTCCGGCGCTTCGAATTATTCCATCGGCATTGCCCAATTGACGGCAAAGTAGTAATCTGTTCTCCTCTTTGGGCCGGGGAAAAGAAGGGGTTGCCGGGCAGAATTGTAGAGGAAAGCGATTATGGTGGAAAGTGACTCACCCTTCGGAACGGCTCCTGTAAGTGTGGAACCGATAATTTCTGAACCTGAATCAAGTCAGTCGGTTGTAGAAGAACAATCAACTACTTCAACATCTGACCCCCCGAATCCGGTTGCTGATACTGTGGCAAGGCCGCAGCCTGTCTCTATCGGCCAGATAATAGTCGTTCAGCTTGAATCATTGCGCGCTTATCATCAGGCCGTCCTGGAAACCGACGACCCGGAAGCAATTCACAAGATGCGTGTCACCACGCGGAGGCTTCAGTCCTCGCTCGATCTGCTTCAGGAAAATGGCGACGAGTTCCGCATCCGCAAGATCAAAAAGCGACTTCGCAAATGGCGGCGCTCTCTTTCGCGGGTGCGAAATTACGATGTCTTCCTGTCTCTGATCGAACAGGAGAGACCCGCCCGCAATGCGGCTCATCAGCGCAGATTCGAGCTTTTGAAATCCATCCTTCGCGACCGCCGCGCCCGCATCGCTCAAAAGTCGCGCGCCTTTCTTCAGAGCGCGATCATAGATGATCTCGCCGTCAAACTCGGCATCACCCTCGTCGAGCCGCCTCCGGATTCCTCCATCGCCGATTCTATGGAACACACGGACGGACAGGCAACGATCGAGGCGGCCAGAGGATTGAAGATCGATGAGAGAAAAACAACCATTCGCGCCACCGAAAGGCTTGAGCAGCGATTGGGCGAATTTCAGGCTCTCGCGGCTCAGGCTCATCCGACCACCGACCCGGATGAACTTCATCAACTGCGCATAGCGGCGAAGCGACTTCGATACTTGCTCGAAACCATCTCCGAGATGGGCTTCGGGAGCGCGGCTCAGGCGCTTGCGTGGCTTCGCGTGCTTCAGGATCGCATAGGCGAATGGCACGATTTCGAAGCGATGGAACAGGAGATTCTATCGATCACCACTCGCAAGAAATTCGTCAAAGCGCACATGGCCGAAACTATCCAGATGCTTCAGTCCGCCGCGCATCTTCAAAAGAAAAAAGACACGCTGATATCGAAGATGTTCCCCATAGTCGTTCCCAATACCGTGACCGGCGCTTCCTACAGACTGGCCCGCGCGCTACGCCGACATTCGCGAAAACTCGAAGCAGGCTCCTGAAGCCTTTTTCAGGTTTCTCTGTTCGCTCACGGCTCGGAAAGGAATCGCAGTATCTCGCGCATCAGCCTGTCGGCCTGCTGGGTCGAGAAAATAAACTGCGCGTGGGCGGAGCCGTCGAGTATGACCAACTGTTTCGGGTCGGGCGCTCTCTCGTACTGGTCGCGAATTTTCGGCAAACGCGGGACGTTATTCCCGCTGAAATCATCGCGGGTTGTGATGAACAACTTGCGGCCTTTCATCCGTTCGGGCTTCTCTATGACGCCGCTTGCCAGCAGCACGAGGCGATCTATTTCGCCCGGATTCGCTTCGACCGAAGCGCGGGCCGCCGCCGTGCCTCCCATGCTTCCTCCCACAATCGATACAGTCTTCGCGCCCTGCTGTCTGAGGTAGCGGACAGCGGCCAGCACATCGAGGTGAAGCGGCGCGCTCAATGGATCGGCCTGACCTGGGCCACGCGATTTGCCGTACCCGCGGAAGTCTATGGCCAGCACGCGGTATCCGGCCTTTACAAATATCTGCGCCTGCTCCTTCCAACTCTCCTTGTTGAAACGGCCCCCGTGAGTAAGCACCAATCCGCGTTCGCCTTTCCCGTACAGATGGCCGTAAATGAGTCCTCCGTCGTCGGTCGCAAAGGAGACGTTTTCCTGCGCCGAGGCGAGTCTGCTCATAAAAACCAATGAGATCGTTATGGCTGAGGTGAAGATCATTTTCGCAATGATTGGTTTCTTTTTCATCAGACTCTCCTCTATTTTTCTCGTTGAAAGATAGACCCAAGAGAAAACCACAGATGAACACCGATGGACACAGATAGAGAAAAAGCCGAAGACTTCTCCGTTTTTTCTTTCCCTATTATCCGTGTTTATCTGTGTTCATCTGTGGTTCGTTTCTTTGCTCAAGCCGAAACAGGCGGGCGTCGGCTGGCCCACGGATGCGCCGATTCCAGTTGCGCCGCGAGCCTGAACAACGTGGCCTCGTCGCCGAACCTGCCGACAAAGTGTGACCCGATGGGCAGGCCCTCCTCGTTCCAATGCAGAGGCACAGACATCGCCGGTTGCCCCGTCGCGTTGCAGACCGGGGTGAAGGGTACGAATGTCACAGCCCGCTTCATTCCCGCCATAGCGTCTTCCGTAGTCGAGTCGAAAGAGCCTATCGGCAAAGGCGGCTCGCCGAGAGTAGGCGTCAACCATACATCATGCGCGGTGAAGAAATGCGCGATCTGACGGCTCACAATCTGAAGCCACTGCAATGCCATCAGGTATTCAGACCCGCTGCGACGTTTGCCCATTTCGTACAAAGCCCACGTGCCAGGCTCGAATTGATCCTCCGTTGCGGCGCGGCCCGAAGCCCGAGCCATTCCATCTATAGTCCACGTGCATCCGGCAGCCCAGATGGTCATAAAAGATTGCACGAGCATCTCGCCCTCGATCACGGGCGCAGCTTCGGTGACTTCGTGGCCGAGGCTTTCGCAAAGGCGAGCCGCATCCTCGACGGCATTGATGCAATCGGGATGAAGAGGCACGCCCGTAGGAGTCTTTGTAGTAAATGCTATGCGAAGCTTTCCCGCATCCGCGCCGACTTCTTCGAGAAAGGGGCGAGCGGGCGGCGGCGCACAGTACGGATCGCCCAGGTCCGGCCCTGAAGTGGCGTCGAGCAGCGCGGCGCTATCGCGAACCGAGCGCGTTACGACATGCTCGGCGACGAGTCCTGAAAACATATCGCCGAAAGTCGGGCCTAGAGGATTTCGCGCCCGCGTCGGTTTCAAACCGAACAATCCGCAGCACGAAGCCGGTATGCGAATCGATCCTCCTCCGTCGTTGGCGTGAGCCGCCGGGACGAGTCCCGCGGCGACGGCGGCAGCCGAGCCTCCGCTCGATCCGCCCGTCGTTCGATCCGTGTTCCACGGATTGCGCGCAGGACCGTGCAGTCGAGGCTCAGTCGTTGGCAGTATGCCGAACTCAGGCGTATTGGATTTGCCGACGATGACAAGCCCCGCCCGCTTATATCGCGCCACAAGTTCGCTGTCCTGATCGGGCATGAAATCCTTAGCGAAGGCCGAGCCTGAAGTCATCCTGACTCCCTTGTAAGAGGCGAGCAGGTCTTTGAGCAGAAACGGCACGCCCTTAAAAGGCCCGTCGGGAATATCCGCGGCTACGGCGCGCTGCGCTTCATCGTACATCGGATGGATGACTGCATTGAGTTCGGGGTTTATTCGCTCGATGCGTCTGATCGCGGCCTCGACAAGCTCTTTGGGCGTCACTTCTTTTCGTCGCACAATCTCGGCCTGCGCGGTGGCATCAAGGTGAGCATACAGGTCTGAAGTCGACATCGTTATCCTCCATGAAAAGTCTGGAGTCTGGAGTCTGGAGTCTGGAGTCCGAACAGTTGCTCCATTCCAAACCTGACTCGGCGGCTTTGCTTATTTCAAAAACTAAAACTGCAATGGCGGTGGTTATTGCCGCGCGCTGATCGCCCGACAATCTTACTATGAAACAGCGGTCGGTGTGCAGGGGTCAGGGGTTAGAATATCAACGGTGATAACGGCCCGCCGCCCCCTGACCCCTGGCCCCTGACCCCTGACCCCTGCCCAAAGCAGTGCTACACTCACAGCGAGGGAAGACCGAATGGAGCAGCAGAAAATTCTCGTCGTCGATGATGATCGCAAGATAGTCGATTCGATCAGAATTTATTTCGAGCGCGCAGGCTTTGTGGTCGCAGCCGCTTACGATGGCCGCGAGGCGATGCGCGATGCGCGCGCGAATCAATACGACCTCGTCATACTCGATCTGATGATGCCTGAAATCGATGGCCTCGATGTGTGCCGGTTGTTGAGAGCAGAATCTTCTATTCCGATCATAATGCTTACGGCCCGCACGACGGAAGAAGATAAATTGCGCGGGCTTGATCTCGGCGCGGATGATTATGTGGCGAAGCCTTTCAGCCCGCGAGAGCTTGTCGCCCGCGCTCGCGCAGTTTTGCGCCGCGCTTCGCCTTCGCATACGGAAGAGCGAGCGGAGATTCGACAGGGCGATCTTGTGATCGATCTTCGAAGCCGCGAAGTCCGCGTTGGCGACAAAATGGTGAGTCTTACGCCTACGGAGTTCGATCTGCTTGCGGCTCTAGCCCGCTCGCCCGGAAGAGTCTTCACCCGACGCGAGCTTGTCGAACGCGCTTTGGGCTGGGATTATGAAGGACTTGAGCGCACGGTCGACGCTCATATAAAAAATCTTCGCCGCAAACTCGATGAAACACCAACTTCATGCATTTCGACTGTGTTCGGCGTTGGATATAAATTTTTCACGAGCGAAGAGCGATGAGAAAACACTCATCACTCATCACTCATCACTTTTTGAATGACGATTCACAGCCTCAGATGGAGATTGTTGCTTGTCACCGTGCTGGTATCAGTCGTGGCGGTCGCTGCCGTCGTGCTGATGTCGAGTCGGGCGGCTTCGACCGAATTCAGGAAATTCATCGACACAAGCGAAGAAATCGATCTCAGCAGATTTCAGGAAATTCTCTCGGAGCATTACCGTCAGAACGGCGGATGGGCAGGGGCGCAGACGGCGCTTGAGCGAATGGGAAAAATCAGCGGCAAGCGGCTTCTGCTCCTCGACAACGAGCGAAAAATAATAGCCGCCTTCCCCGATCATCTTTCAAAAGCCGATATCGATATCTCAGCCGACAACACACTGCGAGTGCGATCCGAGGTCGAAGAGGCGGAAGGAAACAAGGCAGTCAGCGTTCGACAGGAAGAAATGGTTGTTGTAAACGCGCCGCATATCGAGGTAAAAAATTCGACCGGCGCTGTGGTCGCTTCGCTTTTCATCGCAGGGCCGAATCTCGAATCGGAGATGCGCGGCGATCAGTTCACAGGCTCAGTCAATCGCTCGCTTGCTGTTGTCGCGATAATCGTCGTCATAGCGGCTTTCATCGCTACCGTTATGCTTTCGCGCAGAATTCTCGGCCCTGTGGAATCGCTCACCCGCGCCGCCCGTCGTATGGAGCAGGGCGACCTCAGCGAAAGAGTAGAAGTTCGCTCAGGCGATGAGATAGGCGAGCTTGCTCAGGCTTTCAACCGCATGGCCGATTCACTTTCCCGCAACGAGCAGTTGAGGCGCGATATGGTGGGCGATGTGGCTCACGAGCTTCGCACGCCGTTGACCAACATAAGATGTCAGATAGAAAGCCTTCAGGACGGAGTGGTTCAGCCTCGCCGCGAAGTCATCGATTCGATTCACGAAGAAGCAATGCTTTTGAGTCGATTGATAGATGATCTTCAGGAGCTCGCTCTTGCCGAAGCGGGTCAGCTTCGCCTCGCGCTTGAGCCGACATCGATCAGAGAAATAATCCATAAGACCGCGCTCGCAGTCGCGCCTCAAATTGAAAGCAAAAAAATCACGCTTCGAATCGACGCGCCGCAGGATTTGCCGCGTGCGATTGCGGACAGCGAGCGAGTCGGGCAGATACTTCGCAACCTGCTTGCAAACGCAGTCACGCACACGCCGCCAGAAGGAGTGATCGAAATTCGCGCGCGCTCTTCGAATGAAGAAATAGAAGTTACAGTGAGCGACACCGGATCAGGAATAGAAGAGGAGCAGCAGGATCGCATATTCGAGCGGTTCTATCGCGCTGATCGTTCGCGCGCTCGCTCGACGGGCGGCTCAGGATTGGGGCTTGCTATAGTCAAACAACTTGTCCTTGCGCACGGCGGACGAATCAGAGTCGAATCGGAGTCGGGCCGCGGCTCGCAGTTCATTTTCACTCTGCCGGTCTGGAATCGGCAGGAATAGTCTTCATAAAATCTTCACAACTCTGCTGTAGACTCATCGGGAATTGTGGCGCAAGCTGTTAGCTTGCGCGGCTGAGAATTGCGTTCTTTCAGGGCACGCAATCCAACAAATTGCGTTACGGGACAAGCTCATAGGAGCGAGGAAAATATATGAAGAAGTTTGCGCTCATCCTTATCATTTTTTCACTGGCTCTTTCCGTATCGGCTCAGACGAAATTGCCCGACACCCCTGCCGCAAAAAAAATGGCCGCGATGCTTGAGGTCATCGAATCAGGCGATGGCGCGCGGGCGCTTGAGTTCATCCGCGCATTTGCGAAATCGTTTCTCGAAGAGTTCTCTGAACAACAACACCTGACCATATTCGAGCAACTTCATGACAGACACGGAGGATTCGAAATCACGAGCGTTGATCGATCCGATCCGTTCGATGTGGAAATCACTGCAAAGGCCAAACGATCAGGCGAACACATGAGGATTCGCCTCGCCACCGAACCCGCGCCGCCGCACGCCGTAAGAGACATCGGGTTTCGAGGAATCAATGCGCCCGGAAAATCTGCGGATACGCGCACAGCGTCCAATGAAGAGATAAAAAAGCGGCTCGATGATTACCTCTCGCGTCTGGCTCAGTTCGGATTTTCGGGCGCGGCTTTGGTCGCGCGAGGCGATGAGATAATTTTCAACAAAGCCTTTGGGATGGCCGACAAGCAAAAGCGTATACCTAACACTGCATCGACCGTCTTCAGCACTGGCTCGATAACCAAGCAGTTCACAGCCGCCGCCATCCTCAAACTCGAAATGCAGGACAGGCTGAAGATCGAAGACCCGATCAGCAATTATCTCGATGGCGTGCCTCAAGACAAAAAAACGATCACGCTTCATCAACTGCTAACTCACACTTCGGGCGTGATAAGCACAGGCGGCGCGGGCCTGAAACCTGACCGCGATGCGGCTGTGCGCGAGATACTCGCCGCGCCGCTCAACTTCGCGTCCGGCTCAAGGTTTATGTATTCAAACGAAGGCTACGCGCTGCTGGCCGCGATCATTGAAAAAGTGTCAGGCAAATCTTATGAAGAGTACCTGCGCGAAAATCTGTTTGGGCCTGCCGGGATGAATCACACCGGATATCGACTGGCGGACTGGAGCAAAACGACCATCGCCCGCTGGTACACAGGCGAGAGCGACAACGGCTCGCCTATGGAGAGACCTTATCCGAACTGGGCCTCGATTGGCAGCGGCGAGATTCTTTCAACCACAGAAGACATGTTTCGATGGCATCTCGCGCTCAAGGGCGATGCGGTTTTGTCTGACGCGGCGAAAGCGAAACTCTTCAAGCCCGCGCTCAACGATTACGCCTGCGGATGGGATGTGATCAAATCTCCGCGCGGGCTGCTCCACGCTCACGACGGAGGAAACACGCTCGGAGTCGGAGCCGATATAAAACGATTCATCGATGCCGGAGTTTTCATCATGTCTTTCTGCAACGATTCGGGCGAAACTATGCTGCTGCGAAACACGAGGCGCGACATCGCGGCCATCGTCTTCGGCGGCGATGTCAAAATGCCGCCCGCTGCTGTCCCGCTCGATGCAAAAACGCTTGCTCGATACGCAGGCCGCTACGAGATGACTTCAGGAGCGAAGATCATCGTTGCGATCAAAGACGGAAAGCTCACCGTTACAGGCGAAGGGCAGGACGGGGTGAGCGCGCTTGCCGCGGGCAGCGGGTTTCAAAGCGACAGAATCAATACGCTCAACTCGCGCGCGAAGACGATAGTTGAAAGCGTGGCGAGAGGCGACTACACTGCGCTTCACGAAGCTTTTTTGAAAGAGATTCCGCTTGATCGAGTGCGCTCGCGTCAGGAGCAGTTATGGGGCGAGTGGAAAAAAAGGCACGGCGAATTCCGTGGAGCGATGTTGATCGGCACTGCGCCCGAAGGCGAAGATGATTTTCTCACGCACATCAAAATCAACTTCGAGCGCGGATCGGTTTTTTTAGGTATGCTGTGGGGGCCGAGAAGACTGGTCGGGATGCGGGAAGTTTCCATCATACCGGCAAAAATCTTTGTGCCTGAATCCGCGACCGAATATGTCACCTACGATGTGCCGACAGCGACCACGCTGCGCATGAATTTCAAAGGCGATGGCAACACAATCAAATTGCTCACTATTCGCACTGACAAAGGCGAAGTGAACGCAGTCAGGGAGAAGTAGTCAGAAGTCAGAAGTCAGAAGTCAGGAGTCAGGAGTCAGAAGTCAGAAGTCAGGAGTCAGGAGTCAGAAGTCAGAATAAA
>DLHY01000138.1 GCA_002483445.1 Blastocatellia bacterium UBA7656 | reverse complement strand
TGGCTATGATTTACGAAAGGGAAACGCTACAAGGTATGTGAATAGATCCGGCGCAAAATCAGCGATCTTCTTTTGAATATCTCTGCACCTCGCCCTGAAATAATCTTTCAACCGATATTGCACTGGCAGGTAACCTGCATCGAGAGCTTAGGACATAACGATTTCATAGGGTCAGGCCTCCTGTAAGGTAGTTTTCCTCTGCTAAGGATCATTTTCCGGTTTTCGGTCGCCGGAGTTCAAAATTCCGCTTATAAAGACAGGATAAGGATTCACAGGCTTGCCTTCACCTGGCTCGAAACACCGTCAAGATACATGAAGCAGTTATGAAATCAGAATAAAATCGCGTAACTTACATCCCTCAGCCGCAGATTATATGGGAGACGGGCGAATTAGAGTCATTAATTTTCATCTTTTCTTTCTTGAGCTTTTCTTAGGTATTCTTAAGAATCATAAGTCACCGCACAGTTTCAATAATTTACAGATTTGAGATGAGTTATTTACTTAGCAGTTGAAATAGGCTTCGTTGAAAACAGAGGACTTACTGGCGATGATGCTGCACGTAAGTCGTTGATTCCTGGTTCAACTGCAACTCCTAATATGTAATTCCCTTGAAACTCAGTATCGACAGATATGCTTTCCACGGGCCGACCGCTTCGGTGTATTGCTTGCTCATCACCCGGACTATCTGGCCGATGTGATCGAGAGCATAAACGACCCAGGCCGAGAGCAACTCTGAAAGAGTCACCTCGCCGAGCGACGGATGGGTTCCGCGCAATTGCAATTTGTCCGGGGTGATTCGTTCAAGCTCTTTGATGTTTTTCTTCCACAGTTTTTCGAAAGTGTCGGGCAGTTCGTTTGCGGTTTTGCCTTTCGATTTCTCGAATTGAGCGAAGCGATCATAAGGACCGAACGGTCTGGAAGTGGCGTACTCGATGATGATTTTTGCGCGCGGAATCCAGTCGGTTTCTTCTCCGTGAATCAGATGCCCGATCACATCAAATGCGCACCACGTCCCTTCGCCTTCATTGCCTGTCAACAACTCATTAGGCGCATCGCGCACAATTTCGTTGAGTGTGGCAGGGGCGCGTTTGAGAATTTCAATCGCCGTGTCGAGTTCGAATTCCATAATCAGGGTCTCCGATCTCAGTCTCCCGGTTAAGCATCTTCCTGCTCTTCTTTAATACCTGCCGTCTTATAGTACAGTCACCTTGTTTGACAAAACAAATTGATTCTTTTCACGCTTTTGATGAATAATATTCATCTGCTGAAAGCGGTCGTTCTTCGTCAAGCCGTCTTGAGCTTTGTTATAGAGGAGATAATCGCACGGGATGTAGCGGTCACCATCTGTCGACAGCAGCGTCATGAGATTGATGCCTTGCACGACGCGATGATGTTTGCCCGACCAGTGGCGGGTGACCAACTCGATCTGGCGAGAAAAAGGTTTATCCAATGTCGAGTCATCAAAGACTGAGGATGCCCGCGCAGAAATCCACTTGCGTTTTGGCTTCTTGCCACATAGTCTCGGCGTCGGGTTCAAGGCGGTGCAACAGGCGGGTGAAAGCGCCGTATGCGGGTGGATCATCCTGCTTTGGTTGCACACGGGCGGCTACAGTCCCGCTGCAAGTTTTGGGTGTCGCAATCAGAAAGTTGATATAGTCCTCTGCGTTGCATTTCGGCGGATTCATTGGAGTTGTTACCACAAATCCGCTCAACCGAGTAACTCCTCAATTTGCCAACGTGGTTGCTCTGAAATAGTCGGGCGGCTCCACTGGGGCAGAAAATCGTTGATCTCCATTTTCATATTCTCTTTGAAGTCTTGCGCTGTCTTCTTTCCTGCTTCATCTATCTTCTCAATCGTCGAAATAAACATGTCCAGAGAAATGTTACAGACATCTGAGAACAGGAAAGAGCAAGGTGGAAGCTTTGAGGAAGGCGAAACTCGGCCTGACTGAGAGGCATTCGCGCTGACAGGAAGGAACTGAATCAGCGCATGGCTTTGAATATGAGATAAACCGGCACTGTCATCGCTTCTTCGTAGCGAGATGGATTTTTCGCGGCGAACTCTTTCGACGGATGAGGTTCGCTTAACGCTGTCACTCTCAATCCTGATGCAGTGATCGCATTGAAGTAACGAGCAGCGGTGTGATGATAAGAAATGATCTGGCGGCCTTCGCCCGACACTTCGCCGAACTCAAGCCACGGGGTTTCTATCTTTCGCAGAGGCGAGCCGAAATAAACCGGCTGCCCCGGCTCGGAGGCTATCGACGCTTCGCCCTCTGCAACAGGGAAGAGCGCAGTCGACATCGGATGCAGCACGCTGGCTATCATTCGACCACAGGGTTTCATCACCCGCGCTGCTTCTGAAAAAAAACTTTCAAGGTCTTCGAGGTAATGCAACACAGTTGCAGTGAACACAAGATCGAACGCGCCATCCTCGAAGGCCAGCAGCTTGCTGATATCAGCTACCTGAAAATCTACTTTCAATCCGCGCTCGCGCGCTTTCTCACGAGCAAGCGATATCATCACCTGTGAAAGATCAAGTCCGGCGACTGCGGCCCCGCGTTCGGCGAATCGCAACGAATAAACCCCGGACCCGCAGCCGAGATCGAGAACACTCTGACCCTCAACCGTTTTGATCATACTTGCGACAGCGGGCCACTCGATATTTTCTGAAAAGGAATCCTCGGTCGAAGTGAAACGGTCAAACGCCGCGCCGCACGCATCCCAGGTTTTCCTCACATCGAAAGGCATGAAATTTCAGGAGTCAGAAGACAGAAGTCAGAAGTCAGAAGAGGCATTCTGACTTTCACAGAGATTCCGAGCCACGAGATTTCAGAAATCCGGCGAAGAGCAAATAGTCTTCACAAGAACAGGGTTATAGTTAAAGAGAGAAATAAGAAGATCTGACTTCTTACTCCTGACTCCTGACTTCTGACTTCTGACTCCTGACTTCTGACTCCTGTCCCCCGGCTACTCGATCCTGTAGTTAGGCGCTTCCTTCGTGATGATCACGTCGTGGACGTGGCTTTCGCGAAAGCCTGCTGCCGTCACTCGTATGAATTGTGCTTTCTCCTGCATCTCGCCGATGGTGCGGCATCCGCTGTAACCCATTCCTGCGCGCAGTCCGCCGACGAGTTGTTCGACTACTCCCGCAAGCGACCCTTTGTAAGGAACTCGCCCTTCTATGCCTTCGGGGACGAGCTTCGAGAGAGGCTGATCCGACTGGCCGTAGCGGTCGCGGCTTCCTTCTCTCATCGCGGCAATCGAACCCATTCCGCGATAGCCTTTGAAAGAGCGGCCCTGAAAGAGAATGATCTCGCCGGGGCTTTCATCTGTTCCGGCAAACAGCGACCCGATCATCACGGAGTCGGCCCCCGCGGCTATCGATTTGGCCACATCGCCCGAATACTTGATGCCTCCGTCTGCAATCACCGGTATGCCTGTCCCGCGAGCAGCCCGCGCACAATTCATTATCGCCGTGATCTGCGGCACGCCTGCGCCCGACACCACGCGAGTCGTGCATATTGAGCCGCCGCCCATTCCTGTCTTAACCGCATCAACCCCGGCAGAGATCAAATCCCGTGTCGCTTCAGCGGTGGCGATGTTTCCGGCGACCAGATCGATTTCAGGAAAGCGGCTCTTGATCTTCTTCACTGCCGCAATCACCCCTTCCGTGTGACCGTGAGCCGTGTCGATTATGAGACAATCGACGCGAGCGCGGACCAACTCTTCGGCGCGCTCCAGAAAATCGCCCGTCGCCCCGATGGCTGCCGCCACCCGCAAACGGCCAAGACTGTCTTTCGCCGCCAGCGGATATTGGATAGCTTTCTGAATATCCTTGACCGTGATCAATCCCTTGAGCTTGTAGTTCTCATCGACTACCAGAAGCTTCTCGACTCTGTGACGTTGCAGTATGGCCTTCGCCTCGTTGAGCGTGGTGCCTACGGGAACGGTGATGAGATTTTCTTTGGTCATCGCTTCGCTGATTGGAAGATTCAATCGAGTTTCGAATCTCAAATCGCGGTTGGTGAGTATGCCGACCAGATGTCCGTTTTCTTCGACTATCGGAACGCCCGATATGTGATAGCGATCCATAACCTCCATCGCTTCCGAGATGGGATGATCGGGCGTCATCGTCACCGGGTCTACGATCATGCCTGATTCGCTTCGCTTTACTTTATCCACTTCGTCGCGCTGCGTCTCTATCGAGAGATTTTTGTGAATGACTCCCAGACCGCCATGCTGCGCTATGGCTATGGCGAGATGAGATTCCGTCACCGTGTCCATAGCGGCTGATGTGACGGGAATGTTGAGCGGGATGTTGCGCGTAAAGCGCGTCGTCGTATCTGCTTCGGTCGGGAGGACGCCGCTTCTCGCAGGCACTATGGAAACGTCGTCAAAGGTCAGAGCTTCAGGGATATTGCCTTCCAGCATCGCTTCACCTCAACTGCTTTGCGCACGTCGCGCGTTAATTACATCGCTCCCCGCGGAGCTTTGAAAGAAAATGCTGGAATCTTGTGACCCAGCACGGGATGCTATCAGAGCGTCATTGCTGTTTGCAAGCATGGTTGACAGTCAACTTTTTCGCTTGTTACCTTTGCTGATTCCATTGCATTGAAGTTTTCGCGCTGAGGAGAATCACTTATGAGATGGTCTAATCTGTTCGTCCCGACGCTGCGCGACGACCCGGCGGATGCCGAGGTTGCGAGCCATCGCCTGCTCGTGCGCGCCGGGTTCATTCGTCAACTCACAGCCGGAGTCTACTCGCTGCTGCCGCTCGCCCAGAGAGTGCGGCTCAAAGTCTGCCAGATCATTCGCGAAGAGATGAATCGAATCGGCGGGCAGGAATTCCTCCTGCCCGCGATTCACCCCGGCGAGGCGTGGAAAGAATCGGGCCGCTGGGAAGTGATGGGCGACAATATGTTCCGCCTGCGCGACCGACGCGGCGCAGATATGTGTCTTGGGATGACGCACGAAGAGATATTCACGATCATCGCTCGCAATGCGATCAATTCTTATCGCCAGTTGCCGCAGGTGTGGTATCAGATTCAGACCAAGTTTCGCGACGAAGCGCGGCCCAAGTCCGGCCTGCTGCGCGTGCGCGAGTTCACGATGAAAGACGCTTACTCGTTCGACACTGACCGCGCGGGTCTGGACAAATCTTTTCAGGATCAGTACGACGCTTATTGCGCGATCTTCACGCGCTGCGGTTTGAAATACACTTCGGTCGAAGCGAGTTCGGGAGCGATGGGAGGGAGCCAGTCGACGGAATTCATGGTGCGAACTGATGCGGGCGAAGACCTCATCGCCGTGTGCGAAAAATGCGGCTACGCGGCAAACGTCGAAAAAGCCATTTCGCGCATCGCAACAATCGCCGATGAAGAAGGCCCCGCCGCTCCTGAAGAATTCCCAACTCCCGGCGTTCGCACTATTTCAGACCTGACCACGTTTCCCGGAGGCGCGGCGGCAGACTGTCAGATCAAGACTCTTGTTTATTCGCTCGATGACAAGTTGGCGCTCGTTTTGATGCGCGGCGATCATGAGTTGAATGAAACGAAGCTGATCGATGCAACAGGCGCGATAAACGTGCGGCCGGCGCACCCGGAAGAAATACGCGAAGCTATGGGCGCGTCGGCAGGCTCGCTCGGCGCAGTCGGCATCGATTCGAAGACGCATCGTCACATCAAACTCATTATCGCTGAAGAATCTCTGCGCGCTCGCCGCAACATGACTACGGGCGCGAACAAGGATGATTTCCACCTGCGCGGCGTAGCCATTGACCGAGACATCCGAGTCGACCGATGGGCCAGCCTGCGCTCAGTCGCCGGGGGCGAAGGATGCCCGCAATGCGAAGGCACGATAGATGTGTTCAAAGCCGTCGAGGTCGGTCACATATTCAAGCTCGGAACTAAGTATTCCGAAAGCATGGGCGCGCGGGTTTTGACTGCCGAAGGCTCGGAAGTCCCCATCGTGATGGGGAGCTACGGCATAGGAGTCGAGCGATTGATGGCTGCGGCGGTCGAATTGTATAACGACGACGCGGGGATCATCTGGCCCGCATCGATTGCGCCTTTCCACGCGATCATCACGCCCGTCAATATCAAGGATCAGGCGATCAGTGATGCGGCGGAGCGACTCTATCGCCAGCTTGAATCGGCAGGCATCGAGACGTTGCTCGATGATCGAGATGAGCGCGCGGGAGTGAAATTCAATGACGCTGATTTGATAGGCGTGCCGTTTCGAATAACCGTCGGCAAGAAGATCAAGGAAGGCAAAGTCGAATTGTTCACGCGCTCGACTCGCGCATCGGAAGATGTGGCGATTGACGCGGTAGAGGAAACTCTTCGCGCGAAGCTTGCGGCAAACTGAGCGTGCGTCAAAACAATTGTTGAAGGGCAGCCCGTGCGGCTGCCACTTTTATGAATCGATAAGCCGCGCGGCAATCTCTTCGATCACAGCGTCTGCGCGAGCTTCGATTTCCTGTCTGGTCTGATCCTGAATCGGATGCGCGACATAAATCGCGTCGAAATCCGCCCGTCCCAGTGCGGCGGCCTGCGCGCGGGCTGCGGTCATAAATTCCTCGGTGGCGATGGCGACCGAAGGGATTCCCAAACTTTCAAGGCGGGTCGTATCGTGCAAACTGCACGTCGTGCATGACCCTCAATCGGCGAGAGCTTCTATCACCGCGTCCGCTTTTGCCTCGATGATCTTTCCGATCACCGCATCAGGCGCGGGCTTTGTGAATGTCGGCTTCATCGCTCGGATGACCCGCTCGACACGGTATCGCTCTTTGAGCAACGCTTCGACGCGATCAAGAAATATGTTTCCGCCGGGCTTGCTGATATCGAGCAGCGCAACTGTCTTGCCTTCAAGCGAACTGAGACGCGACGCTTGTGAGCCGCGAGTGTGCAGAGTCTCATCAAACGGATTGACCAGAGTTATCGGCATAATGTTCTCCTTCTCAAGAAGTCCGAAGCCAGAAGGTGACAGGGAACAGGTTACAGGTTACAGACCCGGAGATTCCCCGCCTGTTCCCTGTCACCTGTTCCCTGTTCCCTACACCGGATAAGTGACCATCTGACTGCCGCGAGGGCCTGCGGCCCAACTGCTGATGACGGCTGAAAACTTTCCGGCTGTCCCTCCGGCGACGACGATCTTTATCGCCGAAGGATCGGGAAATTTCAAATAACACGGTTCGCCCTCGATGATCGCTTCTTTGTAAAACTGCGTGTATTGAGTTCCTTCGCCATCGTCTCGGTACTCTTTTTTAGGAATGCCTGTGTTGTGAAAGAGCCACTCTCTTATCGACTGCTTCGTGAAGCCGTCGCCGTCGAGCGTTTTCACATGCTCAGGGCAAAGCAGGACTATCGCTTCAATGCCGATGCAGAAACGATAAGTCCACGAAGTCGCAAGCATCCGGCTGATAGCGCGCAGTACGGTTTCGCCGCGGCGAGCGTTATGCTCGCTCACTCCGCGCGGAGGCTCGGCTGCGAAAAGTGTGACGGCGCTTTGATCTCTACGAAGTCCCATCTCGACGTGAAGCGGCTCCCACGGACTCGCTTCTTCGTTCTCGGCTATGCAGTAAGAAAATTTTCCGGGATTGCCGAGTGTAGACATATCTATCTCGCCGGGACGCGCGCCGCCGATATTGGTCAGAATGAGTTGCAATGCGCGCCCAAGAGAGGAATTTGCCCGCGCGATGTTGCTCATCACATTGCCCGCGCAGGCGAAACCTAATCGATTGCGAACCGGGCCGTTGACTATAACGAGAGGCGCGGCGAAGTGAGTCGTCGCCTGAACTCCGTGAAGGTTGAATCTTTCATCGCACGCGGCGCGCATGAGCGGCACGAGTACGCTCATCATTTCCGGTTTACATCCGGCCATCACCGCGTTTGCGGCGATCTTTTCGACTGTAGCCGCCCCATAGTTTGGCGGAACGCGGGCGATGACTTCATCGGCAGGAAACGATGTCGCCGCAAGCATTCTTTCGACGCGCTCGATGGTAGGAGGCACTACGGGAAGCGGATCATACTGCATCAGGTATTCGTAAACGTCCGCCGCGTCATCAAGCTCGATGCGCGAAGCTCTCGCGGCTCGCGTCGCGTAGAGGTTCAACGCTTCCGGCGCGTCGTCTGCGGTCAGGGTTTCGAGATGGCGCGACATGCAACCGGGCTTTGACGACGGAGCGCCATCGTAAGGGTCGGCGATGTCGACAGGGGTAAGGTCGAAGGCTTCGCACATCAGGCGAGCGATGTCGTTTAATTCCTGTTTGTCGAATGCTGTTTGAGTCCGAATGATTTTGCCGCGCGCATCGATGAGAAAAAGCGTGGGAACTGCCACAGGGTCATACTCGCGCGAGATTTTTAAATCGCTGTCCATCACTACAGGAAAGCTGATTTGCATCTGCTCGACGAGTTCCGCGGTTTGTCGATCATCGTCCTGCGAGATGCCGATGATCGCATCTGAATGTTCTGCGAGCGTCGCCGCGAGGCGATTGAGATAAGGAATAGTCAATCGACAGGTCGGGCAGTCGGCTTCAAGAAAAACGACGAGATGGTGTTTGCCTTCGCCGAGTCGTAGCGCGCGTCCGTCGAGTCGCGGCAGAGAAAACGCAGGAGCCTGATCGCCGATTTCGAGCATAGCGCGGATACCTCGTTGAAAATTTCAACTGCGATGGCAATGATTCTATCAAACAAGTCGACGGCTTGCTCTACGATGCGGGCCGCTCGCGCAGGCGGTCGCCTATCCAGTCCGTTGTCACTACCAGCGCGTAAACCACGAGTATCAACGTCGCAACCCGTGTGTAAAACCCAAGCTGAATGTTGTTGTAAATCGCCTGCCCCAAACCGCCGCCGCCTACAAGCCCAAGCACGGTCGAGACTCTCAGATTCGTCTCCCACCTAAGCACAGTGTAACTCACAAGCATCGGTCGCGCCTGCGGCCAGATGCCCCATACCAAAACCTGCACCCTTCGCGCGCCCGTCGATCTGAGTGCTTCGAGAGGATTTTCGGGCGCTTCTTCGAGCGTCTCGGCGTAAAGCTTTCCAAGCACGCCGCCTGTGTGAAGCCCTATCGCCACGGCTCCCGCAAACGGGCCGAGGCCGACGGCTATGATGCACATCAATACCCATACAAGCTCAGGTATCGAACGCAGGAGGCTCAACACTGTTCGCGCAAACGTGTAAATCCCTCTTCGCGCCGCTCGCTCCGTTCGAGATCGCTTTCCCGCTTCGTCCTTTTCTATAAAGATCAGCGTCGCGGTCGCGGGCAGTGCGAGCAGAGCGCCGATAGCCATTCCGATGAGCGTTCCCATGACCGAAATGCCGATGGTTTGAAAAAGCGGCTCGACAAGTGATCGCAGAAAAGAAGCGCTGACTTCAGGCGGCATCATCGCGCCGACGAAACGCCCCATGCGTTGCAGCAGAGTTGCATCCATCAGCGAGCCATCGAAAAATCCGCTTGCGTAAAAACTCCCTGTCACAATAGCGATTGCCGTTATCGCAATCGCTATGTTCATCACCCGTTCGAGAGAGATTCCGGTTATCAGCACGCTCCCCAGCCCGTTGACGCGCTCGTGCGCAAGCGTTCCCTGCGGTGCATTGGCGCGAAGCCTTCTGCGCAGGTAACGGCTGAATGCGTCGGTTGCAGTGAGCAACAGGATGAAAGCGATTATGAGCGTCAACACCTGATCGTATCGAAAGAGCCGCATCGAAAGACTGATCTCGTATCCTATGCCTCCCGCGCCTATGAATCCGAGAACCGAAGCCGCGCGCATACAGCATTCGAAGGAATAAAGCGTGTAGGCGATGACAGCGGGCTTCGATTGAGGCCAGACGGCGCGCACAAAGACCTGAGAGCGCGTCGCGCCTGTCGCGTGCAAGGCTTCCAGGGGGCGCGCATCTACGCTTTCAAACACGTCGGCGTAGACGCGGCCCAACACTCCGGCATAGCTCACCGCAAGAGCGAGAGCGCCCGCAAGCGACCCCAGCCCCACGGCCACGACGAACAACAATCCCCACATCAGATCAGGCACCGCGCGCAGAAATCCAAGCAGCGCGCGAGCCGCGCGGCTCACTCCAGCCAGAAGAAATGTCGACACTCCCCGCCGTTCGCCCGCAAGCAGGACTCCTCGCCGAAAGAGCGTCGAAGTGGCGATCACTCCGAGAGGCAATCCGATGATGATTGAAAGGAGCGTTCCGGCAATCGCTATGGCTACGGTTCGCCCTGCGGCCACGAAAACTATTCGCAGAAAATCCGTCGAGAGGTCGGGAGGGAAAAGCCCTTTGAGGAAATCGATCACCGCAGCGATGGAGTCTGCCGCGAAGAACGCCGCCGGGCGAATCTCGGCCATCTGCCATGAAAAAATGATCAACGCGACGAGCGCCGCCGCTATCAGTGTTCGTCTCAGTGTCGCTCGGTGCTGGCCTCGATAATCAGCGCGCGCAATTTCGTTCACTTTTGAAACTGCTCCTCATCTCGTCGCGCTCGTGGGTTGAATTCAAGTTGCCTGCGTAGAGCGCGTCGAGTTCATCGCGATTGATTTGAGTTGAAGGACGGTCGAAAACTATGCGGCCCTCGCGCAGGGCGACTATGCGCGGGAAGTACCACATAGCCATCTCGACATCGTGAAGCGTGACGACCATCGTCCGCTTTCCTCCATCGATAAGGCCGAAGAGAAGCGACGCGATGCTTTCCGTCAGCGCGGGATCGAGCGAAGCGAAAGGCTCATCGGCCAGTATCACATCAGGGTTCTGCATCAGCGCGCGGGCGATTGCGAGCCGTTGTTGTTGTCCGCCTGAAAGCTCATCGGCGCGAGCGCGGCGCTTGTCTGCGAGTCCGACGGATTCGAGCGCGGCCATCGCCTGCTCGGCTTCCGCAGGCGCAGGCTTGATGATGTTTCGAAGAGTTTGAAGGAGAGACCACTGACCGAGTTTGCCGCAGAGAGTGTTTTCAAGCGCCGTGAGCGAAGGGACGAGGTGATGCTGCTGATAGATGGTTCCTATGCGGCGGCGCATCGCGCGAAGAGCGCGCGCAGGCATCAGTCCGACATCCTTTCCGTCGAATCGAATCTCTCCGTCAGTGGGCCTGAGCGTCGCGTTGAGCAGACGAAATAGAGTCGTCTTGCCCGCGCCCGAAGGCCCTATGAGCGCGACTCGCTCTCCCTGCTGAACGTCGAACGTCACGCCGTCTAAAGAATGAACCGATCCGTTGCGCGTGGAGTATTTTTTGGAGACTTCTTTGAGCGAGTAAATCATGAAGGGGCTGTCAGGCGTTAGAGGTCAGATGTTAAGCCATCTCCTCCCGCTGATATCGAACATCAAACATCTACTTCATCAATCCTGCGTCGCGGGCCGCCTGTCGAAGCTTGTCATAATCGCTGTCCTCGGCGCGAATATATTTCGTCGCGCTCAAAAATTCCAGCAACTGTTCGTGTTCCGCATTTTCAGGATCGAGCTTGAGAAAGGCATTTGAAAAAGCATCGGTCAATTTCGAATCGAGTCCCTTGCGCGCCGCCCAGACGTAATCGAAAAACGGCGGTGTCGTATAAAACACGCGAACTTTCGATTGATCGAGCTTGCCCTCACTGGTCATCCGCTGATAGATGGCTTCGTCCATCGCACCCGCATCGACTTTTTTGTTAGCAACCGCAAGCGCCGTCGCGTCGTGGCTGCCCATGTAGACGGCTTTCGCTATCACTTCCGCATCGACGTTTGATTGTCGCATGAAGTATTCAGGCATCAAGTGGCCCGATGTCGAATTCACATCTCCGAAAGCGAAGGTGCGGCCCTTCAAATCCTCAAGGCTGTTGATCGGGGAATCCGACTGTGTGATGAACAGCGAGTGGAAATTCTGATCGCGCTCGCGCTGAATGAGCGGGCGGACTCCCGCGCGCTCGGACGCCTGAACGTAGGTGAATCCGCCGAAGTAAGCTATATCGACCTGATCGTTCGCTATGGCTTCGACCACTGCGGCGTAATTGGTCGGGACGGTCAATTCGACCTTCGCGCCCGTCTCACGTTCGAGGTAGGAGACGAGCGACTGGCTCTCGCGCACGATCCTTCCGGGATCGGTGTTCGGGATCATGCTCAACCTTAGCGTGAGCGGCTTTGCGGATTTGTTGCATCCCGCGGCAAGCAAAAACACAGCAATAAGAATGAGCGCGAAAAATCTGAGAAAAAGAATCGGGGGCGTTCTTGTCATTTCCTCACCAGGACGTTTGCAGATTTACAAGAACCAGATTACGCGATGGCAGGAGGCCGTTGTCAAACGTTTTGCGCAAATAGTTCAGTTGTAACTTCAATCTGCTTTCGGCGAGGAAATAGTTGAAGCCCGCTATGTAATCGCGCTCGGTCACTCCCTGTGCGCTGTTTTCTATCCCTGTGTTCGGGTCGAAGGAATCGAATCGGAATATGGGTTCGAACCTCGGCACTATGCGATAGCCGATGTGAGCGTAGTAACCCAGACGATGAACGTCCGACTCGACGAACGCCATCACTTCTGACTTGATTCTGAGCTTATCGCTATTGAAGGAGACTTCGCCGCCCAGTCGGTCGCGTCGCGGGCTGTCGAGACGCGAGCCGTCTCCTGCCCACGCGCCCGACGCTCCCAGTTGCAGTCCCTTGAGCGGACGGAAGGCGACTCTTCCGATGAAAGCTTTTCGCTGATTGCGATCCACTTCGTTCTGACTCTCGCCGCTGCCATTGAATACGCCGAACTGATAATCGAGTTGAGGCAGCACTCGTCCGCTAACCATCACGCCGAGGTCGCGAGCCACCCCTATTCCGCGCGGGTCTGAGATAAAGAGCGCGCGCTCAACCGTGTCGAGAGACGCCGCCTGTTGATTCATCTCCAGCGAAATCGGCACCTTGAACTGTCCCATCTCCACGCGAGCCTTGTCCGTGTAGTCGAGCCTGATGTAGGCATCCTGAAGTATCCGCGAAGCCTGTTCTACTCTCGATTCGATCACTGCCTGCGAGCCGTTGATGTCGGCGAAAGAGTTGTTGACCGCGAGCGCCTTGGCCGCGTCGAGCATCACCACCCATCTGATGTTCTCGTTGATATCGCCCGTGAAGCGCAACTGCGCGCGGCGCAAACGAAATGTATCCCGGAAAGCCCTGTCGCCCGAGGCGAACCAGCCCTGAATCAGTCCGTCGAATCTGATACGGCCTGCCCCGGCTTCGACCGGCTCGTTGGGCTGTTGCTGACCTGCGGGCTGCTGACCCTCGCGGGGTTGCTGGTTTTGATCCGGTTTTTGCCCCTCACTGCGAGGCGGCGCGGTTTGCGCGGCAAAAGACGCGGAAGGCGCGGACACGTCGAGCTTTTGCTTCAACGATTCGAGGATGGCCTGTTGTTGTTGAAGCATTTCGGATTGACGTTGCAGGCTCTCCCTGAGAAGTTTTATCTGCGTTTCCTGCGCTTCGATTTTTTTGCGAAGCGACTCGACATCCGCAGGCCCGCTTTCCTGGGCGTTCAAGGTGGCAGGGACAAACACAATAAGGAAACAAACGGGCAAAACCCGGACGAGTCGAAACATCGAGAGTCGCCTCCTCATAAACGAAATTCGTTCTGATGTGAAAATATCTGGTGAAACAGGGGCAGAACTATAAAGATGACAAAGCTCGTTCTCCGGCCACATCAATTTGCTTCTGCCTGCTTCCGGGATTTCGTCGGGGCCTTGTGCGACTATACATTGACGATGGAGGCGAGTCTATACAAATCAAAAATGGAATGGGTATATCTCTGATTTTGCGTATTGCTTTCCCGTGAAGCAAAAGTGAAAACTTCCAGTCGTTTGCATTCGGTCGCACTGACAGCGGTTGAAGGGAGGCCCATCCCTGTACCAATGATGTTGATCGATGCTCGTTAAATGATCTCTTAGGGGAATGATCGAAGCGGTTTTCATCGCGCTTCGCTCGGTAATAAGCATCATCAGTCGGCGGCTTATCACATGATAAAGATTATCTATTTGATTGATGATGACGGTCTATGTTATCAACTCTGCACGCTCGAAGTTTAGAGTCACGTTCAAGAGGAGGAAGTTTCAGGCGACGGGCTGCGCGATAAGTTTCGCTGCGCCGTTGCGATTTTTGGAATGCACTTATCCTTGCCATTCGCGGATTCCTCCAGGGTGTCGTCGGCATCCCGGCGATTTTCTGTTCCTTCTGTGATCGCTCTGCTGGCTATCGTCGCCGTTATTAGCATCATTCTGCTCATAAGCGGCGGATGATGGTCGGCACAATCGTATCAACGAAAGGCCATCATCCCAAGCACAAGGATGGTGGCCTTTCAGTTTTTTGGAGAAAAAATGTCATCGACGCTGACTCAAAAATCTATTGCTGCAAATCCCCAGACCGCTCTTATGCGCGGCGCGCAAGTGCTGTGCGAATCTCTGCTGCTCGAAGGCGTAGACACCGTTTTCGGCTATCCCGGCGGCGCGGTGCTTCACATTTATGACGAGCTATGCCGGGTCAAAGATCAACTCCGTCACGTCCTCTGTCGCCACGAACAGGGCGCGGTTCACATGGCCGAAGGCTACGCGAAAGCTACCGGCAAGACGGGTGTCGTGCTCGTCACTTCAGGACCGGGCGCGACCAATGCCGTCACAGGCATCGCCAATGCTTTTTTGGATTCGACTCCGCTCGTCATCATCAGCGGCCAGGTTCCGCGCCATATGATCGGCAGCGATGCTTTTCAGGAAGCCGACACCACAGGCATAACGCGGCCCTGCACCAAGTACAACTATCTGGTCAAAGACGTCGGCGATCTGGCCGAGATAATCAAAGAGGCTTTTTACATAGCTTCGACCGGACGACCCGGCCCCGTTCTGATCGATATTCCGAAAGACGTTACAGCCGACCTCTCGCCTTTCATTTATCCCGAAACGGTAGACCTTCCCGCCTACCGCCCGCAGATGCGCGGCGACCAGCAGCAGGTCGGTCGCGCTGTGGAAAAAATTACCGCGTCGCGTCGCCCCGTCCTCTACGTCGGCGGCGGCGTGATTCATTCCAACGCCTCGGAAGAACTTTTCGAGTTTGCCGAAAAGCTTTCATTGCCCATCACGCCGACGCTGATGGGGTTGGGATGTTTTCCATCAGGCCATCCGCTCTCTCTCGGTATGCTCGGAATGCATGGAACCTATTGGGCGAATATGGCGATTTCGGAAGCCGATCTCATCATCGCCCTTGGAGTCCGCTTCGATGATCGCGTGACCGGCGCGCTGGATAAGTTCGCGCCCCAGGCCCAGGTCGTTCACATCGATATCGATCCCGGCTCGATTCATAAAAACCGCCGCGCGCAGGTTCCCTTAGTGGGCGACGCCAAAAGCGTGTTGCAACAGATGCTCGACATGCTCACGGATAAAACCTGCTCTGAGAGCCAATCGCGAGTCGCCGAGTGGTGGAAGCAGATCGATGAGTGGAAACGCTTCGCGCCGCTCACCTTCGAGGATTCGGATCGGATGATCATGCCTCAGCGACTCGTTCAGGAGCTTTACCGGCTCACTTCAGGCGACGCGATAATCGCGACCGATGTAGGACAGCATCAGATGTGGCTCGCGCAGTATTACCCGTTCAACGGCCCGCGGCAATCGCTCACCAGTGGAGGATTGGGAACGATGGGCTTCGGATTTCCTGCTGCTCTCGGCGCGCAAATCGCTTTCCCCGACCGTCAGGTGATCGCCTTCGTCGGCGACGGCGGATTTCAGATGACCTCTCAGGAACTAGCCACCGCCATGCAGTACAAAACGGATGTGAAGGTGGTCATCATGAACAACAACTATCTGGGCATGGTGCGCCAGTGGCAGGAACTTTTCTATGATCGCGCTTATTCGCACGTCCAGATGGGATGGACTCCCGATTTCGTCAAGCTCGCTGAAGCTTATGGCGCGGTGGGGTTGAGAGCTACGCGCCCCGATCAGCTTCGCAGTGTGCTTGAGCGCGGGCTTTCGACTCCCGGAGTCGTGGTGATGGACATACTCGTTTCGGAAGAAGAAAACGTTTATCCCATGGTTCCCGCCGGGGCGGGACTCAAGGACATGGTGTTAGGATGAGGCACACACTGTCGATAGAAGTCGAAAACCGATTCGGGGAACTCTCGCGCATCGTGGGGATGTTCAGCGCGCGAGGCATCAACATAGAAAGCCTCACGGTCGCTGAAACCCTGGATGCGAACGTCTCTCGGATAACCCTCGTGGCGACGGGCGATCACAAGTCGGTCGAGCGCGTGACCAGTCAACTCGATAAACAGGTGCGAGTGCTGAAGGCGGTAAATATCACCGACGAGCGAAGAGTCGAGCGGCACCTCGCGCTGATTCACATAAAGGAGCGCGAGAGGCTTCAGGAGGCTTTGAACCTTGCGAGCCTCTTTCGCGCCCGTGTCGTCGATGCATCGGGCGACGGAGTGATGATCGAAGCCGTCGGAGAGCGCGAAGAAGTTCAGGCATTGTTGGAACTGCTTCGCCCGCTCGGCCAGTGCGAAGTGGCCCGGTCGGGCGCGGTGGCTCTGGCCAAACAGACCGACGCAGCGCCGACGGTCGAAAGCACTGAAGCGTGCAATTGAAAAACTGAGTCGTTGATGTACAACAGGCTGCCAGCCTGTTGACACCCTGAAAGCATGAAAATTTGAGGGAGCAGCAGGCTGGCAGCCCGCTGTACCTGTTCGGAGGAGAATTCAATGAAAGTTTATTACGATAGCGACGCTAACCTTGAATCACTGAAGAGCAAAAAGATCGCCGTCATCGGCTATGGCTCTCAAGGCTACGCGCAGGCGAATAACCTGAAAGATTCAGGCTGCGAGGTCATCGTCGGATTGAGACGAGACAGCCCTTCGCGCGAGAAAGCCGCGCGCGCGGGCTTTACGGTTCAGGACACTGCCGAAGCCGCTTTCAATGCGGATGCGGTGGTGATGCTCGTGCCTGATGAGGTTGCGCCGCGCATTTATCGCGAAGAGATCGCGCCTAATCTCTTCGCGGGCAACTACCTTTCTTTCGCGCACGGATTTTCCATTCACTTCAAAAAGATCGTGCCGTCCGAAGAGGTCAATGTGTTTATGGTCGCGCCGAAAGCGCCGGGGCATCTTGAACGACACGAATACACCGAGGGGCGCGGCGTTCCCTGCCTGTTCGCCGTTCATCAGGACCCGACCGGCGACACTCGCCGAGTCGCTCTCGCTTACGCCGCAGGCATAGGAGGAGGGCGCGCAGGAATTCTGGAAACGACATTCAAGGAAGAAACCGAAACCGATCTCTTCGGCGAGCAGGCCGTCTTGTGCGGAGGTTTGACATCGCTCATCCGCGCAGGTTTCGAAACGCTGGTCGAAGCGGGCTATTCGCCTGAGATGGCTTACTTCGAATGCCTCCACGAGATGAAGCTCATAGTCGATCTGATTTACGAAGGCGGCTTTTCGAATATGCGCTACTCGGTCTCGAACACTGCCGAGTATGGCGATCTCACTCGCGGCCCTGCCCTGATCGGCGACAGAGTGCGAGAGCAGATGAAGCAGCTTCTCGCGGACATTCAATCGGGCGCGTTTGCCGATGAGTGGATGGCCGAAAACGAAGCGGGCAAGACGCGCTTCCGTCAGCTTGAATCGGAGGCCGAGTCTCATCAGATCGAAGAAGTGGGCCAGAGGCTTCGCGGGATGATGCCATGGCTTGGGAAGAATCGCCTGATCGATAAGGCGAAGAACTGAAAGAAGATGTTAGATGTTGGATGTTAGATGTTAGTGTTTGACGACTGACGCTTGACGTCAGCAGAGAACACACTCAGTTACTAACATCTAGCATCTGGCCTCTAATATCTACGGGAGGACTTATGGGCTTTTATGATTGGGACAAAATGAAGACGGAAGAAATAACGGAGTTGTATCGAAGGAAAGTGATACTGGGCGAAAACGTGATGGTGGCGAGGGTCGAAGCCCGACAGTACGCGGTCACGCAATCGCACAGGCACGAGAGCGAAGAATTGATTATAGTGCTCAAGGGGGCGTGGCGTTTCTTTCTCCCTACGGGCGAAGTCGTGGTGAGGGCCAATCAATCGCTTGCGATTCCAGGCGGGGTCGAGCATTCGTCGGAAGTCGTGGAAGATGTGGTCGCACTCGACATCTGCGCACCTGTTCGCATGGACTGGATCACAGGCGAAGACAGATTCCTGCATCGCGACCCCGATGAATTTCTTTGGGCGATGTGAGAGGAAAAACCATAATGAGAAGCGATCAGATCAAAAGCGGCCCGGAGCGCGCGCCGCATCGCAGTTTGCTCAAAGCCTGCGGCGTGACCGACGCGGATATGGCGAAGCCCTTCATCGCCGTCTGCAATTCCTATGTCGATGTCATACCCGGCCACCGCCACTTGCAGGAATTCGGTCGCATAGCCAAAGAAGCCATACGCGAAGCGGGCGGCGTCCCTTTCGAATTCAACACCATCGGCGTCGATGACGGAATAGCCATGGGACACATCGGCATGAAGTACAGTCTGCCTTCGCGCGAGATCATCGCCGATTCCGTAGAGACCGTAATCGAAGCGCATCGCTTCGATGGGATGGTGTGCATTCCGAATTGCGACAAGATAGTGCCGGGAATGCTTATGGCCGCGATGCGAGTCAACATCCCCGTAATTTTCGTGAGCGGCGGGGCTATGCGCGCAGGCCGTATGGATGACGGCAAAGCGGTCGATCTGATGCACGTCTTCGAAGGCGTGGGCGCGCTCAAGGCAGGACGACTGACTGTGCTTGAGCTTCAAAAGATCGAAGACCGCGCCTGCCCGACCTGCGGCTCCTGCTCAGGCATGTTCACCGCCAATTCGATGAACTGTCTGATGGAAGCCCTCGGCCTCGCGCTTCCCGGCAATGGAACTCTGCTTGCCGACTCTGAAGAGAGACGCGCGCTCGTGCGCCAAGCCGCGCGACAGATAGTCAAACTGGTCGAGGCTGATATGAAGCCTCGCGACTTCGTCACCTTGAATTCATTCGACAACGCTTTCGCGCTCGATCTCGCAATGGGCGGATCGACCAACACTGTCTTGCATACGCTCGCCATCGCAGACGAAGCAGGCATCTCTTATCCGCTTGAGAGATTGAATGAGCTTTCGGCTCGCGTGCCGACATTGTGCAAGATCAGCCCTGCGCGGCCTGATATTCACATGGAAGACTTGCTGAGAGTGGGCGGCATTAGCGTAATACTCAAAGAGCTTGCGCGACGCGAGGGCGCGCTTGATTTGAGCGCGCGGACAGTCACGATGCAAACGCTTGGCGAAAACATCGCTGAAGCTGACGAAGCGGATGGCGATGTGGTGCGCCCGGTTGCTGATCCGTTTTCGCCGACGGGCGCGTTGTCTATATTGTTCGGGAACCTCGCGCCCGCCGGCGCTGTTATCAAGCGCGCGGCTGCCGATTTGGATTATTTCAGCGGCGCGGCGCAGGTCTTCGAATCGATGGAAGAGGCTTCCGAAGCCATTCTTGACGGGCGAGTGAAAAAAGGCGCGGTCGTGGTCATTCGTTACGAGGGGCCACGTGGCGGCCCCGGAATGCAGGAGATGCTCGCGCCTACAGCCAACATCGTCGGGATGGGAATGGGGCGCGATGTCGCGCTCATTACTGATGGCAGATTTTCAGGCGCAACCCGCGGCATAGCTGTCGGACATGTTTCTCCCGAAGCGGCGGCGCGCGGCCCTATTGCCGCTCTTGGCGACGGCGACCGGATAACGATTGACCTCGCGCGCAATCTGATAGAAGTCGATCTGGAAGCGAGCGAGATCGAAGCGCGTCTGGCCGCGCTTCCGGCATTTGAATCAAAGGTGAAGAGTTCTTATCTGCGACGTTATGCCGCGATGGTCGAATCAGCAAGCGCGGGCGCGGTGTTGCGAAAAGTGTAGCGAGGAAGAATCGCAGTTCAGATTTTCGCGCGATCAACACCGCGTAGCGGTGATTTGAATTTAGCCCGGTTTTTCAAAGCCGGGTTAGTGAGAGTCAATTGATATCGCGTCGCGTCAGCGACGATTGAGTGACTCGGTTCCTGTTCAACCGTCGCTGACGCGACGAGGGATTGATTCCCAACTTGCTCTCCGTGCGCTAAAGCACACGGCTGAAGTCATCAGGCCGCTGAAGCGGCTGAAGAGAGCGAGTCGATCAAATTTGATTATTGATTGATCGAAAACCTGAATCACGCAGTAAGGAAGGAAACAGAGATGAAACTCAACATAGCAGTTCTGGCGGGCGATGGGGTTGGGCCTGAAGTGACAGCCGAAGCCGTAAAAGTCATTCATACAACGGCCCGCAAATTCGGCCACACGGTTGAGATCAAAGAATATTTGATCGGCGGATGCGCGCTCGACAACGGCGACTCTCCGCTGCCGGATGAGACCGCGAGAGGATGTCTTGCAAGCGGCGCGGTATTGCTCGGCGCAGTCGGCGGCCCCCGTTACGATCAGAACTCGCGAGGGCGGAAGCCTGAAGATGGATTATTAGGACTTCGCCGCGAACTTCAGGCTTTCGCCAATCTACGCCCGGTCGTCGTCTATGATGAGCTTGTCGATTCTTCTTCCCTCAAACCCGATATCGTGCGGGGGAGCGATATGTTGATCGTGCGCGAGCTATTGGGAGGGCTTTACTTCGGAGTGCCGCGCGGATTCGAGAGCGGATCGAGCGGCCCTTTTCGCGCATTCAACACGATGAATTATACCGTCTCGGAAATCGAGCGCATCGCGCACATCGCTTTCAAAGCCGCGCTCTCGCGCCGACGCAAAGTCACTTCCGTTGACAAAGCCAACGTGCTGGAAGTCTCTCAGCTTTGGCGCAATGTCGTCACTCGCGTGGCTCACGAGTATCCGCAGGTCACGCTTGAACACGCGCTCGTCGACAGCTTCGCCATGCAATTAGTGAGCGACCCGCGCCGTTTCGATGTTGTGCTTGCGGAAAATCTTTTCGGCGACATTCTCTCCGACGAAGCGGCTGTGCTTGCAGGCTCGATGGGAATGCTTCCATCGGCAAGCCTCGGTGGACGGGTCGGACTTTACGAGCCTGTGCATGGCTCGGCTCCCGACATCGCGGGTCAATCAAAAGCTAACCCTATTGGCGCAATCGCGTCGGCGGCCTTGATGATGCGCCATTCATTCGGACTAGAGACGGAAGCCCTCGCAATAGAGCGCGCAATCAAAGCGGCGATTGGCAACGGATTGCGCACGTTCGATCTTGCCGGGGGCGGCGCGCACGTATCGACTGCGGAGATGGGCGATGCCATTTGTGAAGCGATAGCCGCTCAACAGTCATCAGCAGCGGAGGGGCGTTGAGAATGCGAGTGAAGATATACGACACGACTCTCAGAGACGGCACTCAGGGCGAAGGCGTCAGTTTTTCCGTCGAAGATAAATTGCTCATCGCTGCAAAGCTTGACGATCTGGGGATAGATTACATCGAAGGTGGCTGGCCCGGTTCGAATGAAAAAGACGAAGAGTTTTTCCGCAGAGCGCAATCTCTCAATCTCCGGCACGCGCGGCTCGCGGCATTCGGCAGCACGTGTCACGCAAAAAACAGAGTCGAAGATGATGCGAACCTTCAAGCGTTGCTCGACGCCGCGACGCCTGTCGTGACGATTTTTGGCAAGACGTGGGATTTGCACGTCACGAAGGCGCTCGGCATCTCGCTCGAAAAAAATCTTGAGTTGATTGAATCCTCCGTCGCTTATTTGAAATCGAAAGGGCGCGAAGTCATCTACGATGCGGAGCATTTCTTCGATGGCTTCGCTGCGGATGCGAGTTATGCCATCGAAACTTTGAAAGCAGCCCATCGCGGCGGGGCTGACTGGATAATTCTGTGCGACACGAACGGCGGCACTTTGACCACGCGATTGGCGGAAATAGTCTCCGAGGTCGAAGCCGCGTTGACTGTTCCGTTGGGAATTCACACGCACAACGATTCGGAGCTTGCCGTTGCGAATGCGCTGGCGGCTGTCGAACGCGGAGCCAGACAGGTGCAGGGGACGATCAACGGCTACGGCGAAAGATGCGGCAACGCGAATCTCTGCTCGGTCATTCCTGCGCTCGAACTCAAACTCGGATATGAAACAATAGGGCGCAATCTACTCACCCGTCTCGCTCACCTGTCGCGCCATGTCGCGGAGCTTGCCAATCTGCCTCATCGAAACGATCTGCCCTATGTCGGGCGCAGCGCGTTCGCTCACAAGGGCGGCGTGCATGTGAGCGCGGTCATGCGCGACCCTGTGACCTACGAGCATATCGATCCGGAACTCACGGGCAATACTCGCCGCGTGCTGGTTTCCGATCTTTCGGGCCGCAGCAATCTGCTCTACAAGGCCGCCGAGATGGGCGTCGATCTCGATGCGAGCGAGGCGCAATCAGTGGTGCGACGAATCAAGGAGCTTGAACACGCAGGCTTTCAGTTCGAAGCGGCTGAAGGGTCTGTGCGATTGATGATGGAGCGCGCGTCGGGCAAATGTCACGATCTGTTCACGCTGGAAAGCTACACAGTCGCGGTGGAGCGCGACCGGGAAGGTAATTTCAGGTCTGAGGCTACGGTGAGAGTCAATCTCACAGGTCACATCAGCGAAGCGAGCGCGGAAGGATGCGGGCCTGTTCATGCTCTGGATTGCGCTTTGCGCGGCGCGCTCGGAGACGCATTCGCGTGCCTGGAAGATCTGCAACTGACCGATTACAAAGTGCGCGTCGTAGATTCAGACCGCGCGACGGCAGCGCGCGTCAGAGTGTTGATTCAAACGAGCGACGGAAATGAATCGTGGTCGACGGTCGGAGTGTCGGACAACATTCTGGAAGCAAGCTGGCAGGCATTGTCCGATGCCGTCAGCTACAAATTGCACAAGGAAGTAGAGGTCAGATGTCAGATGCCAGATGTTAGTAGGATATTGAACAGCGGGAGCGATGACGTTTCCACTAACATCTGACCTCTAACATCTAATATCTTCTTCGAAGGAGGCAACAATTGTCGTTTGATAAAACCGAATGGGTGTGGATGAATGGTCGTTTGATTCGATGGGGCAAAGCCACGCTTCACGTATCGGCGCACGCGCTGCATTACGGCAGCGGAGTCTTCGAGGGTTTGCGCTGCTACGAAACTGATGACGGTCCGGCTGTATTCCGCCTCGGCGAGCACGTAAAACGGTTTTTCTATTCGGCTGCGGTCTACGGCATCGATATCCCGTACACGCAGGAAGAACTTGAAGAAGCTGTCTGCGAGACCATACTTCGAAACGGTTTCGCGAGTTGCTATATTCGACCGATATGTTTTTACGGCAGCGGCTCTCTTTCGCTCAATCCGCGCAACTGCCCCGTCGAGACGGTCATACTCGCATGGCCTTGGGGCGCGTACCTCGGCGATGAAGGATTGCAGTCAGGCGTGAGAGTGACGGTATCTTCGTGGACGAAATTTCATTCGCGCATGATGCCGACGACTGCTAAAGCCTGCGGCGGATATATAAATTCCATTCTCGCTGTTCGCGAAGCGGCGCGAGGGGGTTATGATGAAGCGATCCTGCTCGACGCCGAAGGCAACATAGCCGAAGGCGCAGGAGAAAATATCTTCATCATCCGCGACGGGAAAATAGTGACTAACGATGAGCGGTCTTCGATTCTGCTCGGCATCACTCGCGACGCGGTAATGCAGATAGCCGCCGATCTCGGCTATGAAGTCGAGGTCAGGCCCATTAGAATCAACGACCTGTACCTGGCCGACGAAGCCTTTATGACGGGAACCGCCGCCGAGGTGACACCCATCCGCGAAGTCGATGGAGTGACGATTGGCAAAAGCGCGCGGGTGACCGGGCGAATCAAAAAAGTGTTCTTCAATGCCGTCGCCGGACGCGACGAAAAATATAAAGACTGGCTTCGACTCGTCGAGCAACCCGCAGCAGTGAGATGAAACGAGTGAGCGAAAAATTTTATCTTTCAAACAAACTTCCGCCTTACGTCTTCAACGTGGTCAACGAAATGAAAGCTGAGGCAAGGCGAAGAGGCGAAGACATAATCGATTTAGGCATGGGCAATCCCGACCTCGCGACGCCTGAGCCGATAGTGAGCAAGATGATCGAAGCGACACTCAATCCGCGCAATCATCGCTATTCGGCCTCGCGCGGAATTCCGAAACTGAGAGAAGCTCTCGCCCGTCGCTACTCGCGCCATTGGGGAGTGAGCCTCGATCCCGACCGGGAAGTTGTGGCGACCATCGGCGCTAAGGAAGGTCTCGCGCACCTGATGATGACAGTACTCGGTCCTGACGAGTTGGCCATCGTGCCTGAGCCTGCCTATCCGATTCATTGCCAGTCGGTGACAATCGCGGGCGGGCGCGTGCTGCGCGTCGTCGCAAAGAACGCGGATGATCTTCTGGATAAACTCAGCGTGGCGATAAAGAGAGAACGACCGCGGGTGTTGCTGATTTCGTTTCCCAACAACCCGACAGGGGAGTGTGTCAATATCGGGTTCTTCGAAGAAGTCGTCGCGCTCGCTCATCGTTACGGAGTGCTGGTCATTCATGATTTCGCTTACGCCGACATAGTTTTCGATGGCTACAGAGCGCCCAGCATACTTGAGGTCGAGGGAGCGAAAGAAGTGGCGGTCGAGATATTTTCGATGTCGAAGAGCTACAACATGGCCGGGTGGCGCGTGGGCTTCTGCGCGGGCAACAGTGAAACGATAGCCGCGCTCACGCGGGTCAAGAGCTATATGGATTACGGCATCTTCCAGCCGATTCAAATCGCCGCGATCATCGCGCTCAATGAATGCGATGAGTTCGTCCGTGAGACGGCGCGCGAATATGAAAAGCGGCGCGATGTTTTAGTCGACGCGCTTGCGCAGGCCGGATGGATCGTAGATAAACCTCGCGCGGGCATGTTCGTGTGGGCCGCGATCCCTGAGCGATTTCAATCGTTGGGATCGCTCGAATTTGCAAAGTTACTTTTGTCCGAAGCAGGTGTGGCGATTTCTCCCGGCATCGGTTTCGGAGAACGGGGAGATGGATTTGTTCGCTTCGCTCTCGTGGAAAACGAGCAGCGGATAAGACAGGCGATGCGGGCCGTGAAGCGATTATTGAAAGGATGAAAGGCAGGGGTCGGAGTAGGGAACAGGTTACAGGTTACAGGGGACAGGCGGGAAATCTCCTATTCTGTCACCTGTAACCTGTTCCCTGTCACCTTCTGAATCGAAACTTTTGAGGAGACCGTTATGGAATTGATGCAGCTTGAAATGTTCGTGGCGATGGTCGAAGAGGGGAGCGCGCACCGCGCGGCGGAGCGAGTCTTTCGCACGCAACCGGCGGTGAGCATGGCTGTGCGCAAGCTCGAACGCGAGATAGGCTTTCCTCTTTTTGATCGTTCGAATCGCAACGCTTACTCGCTCACAGACACGGGCGAGGCGCTCTTCGAGTATGCCAAACGCATTCTCAATCTTCGCGACGAAGCTGTGATCACTCTCAAACAGCTTCACAATCTTCAGAGCGGTCGCATTCGAATAGGCGCGAACGAAAGCACGAGCCTTTATCTGCTGCCTCAACTCATACTCTCTTTCCGCGAGCAGTATCCCAAGATCAAGGTCGAGGTCTCGCGTCAATCTTCCGCGCAGCTTCCGCGCGAGTTGCGCCAGCGCAATCTGGATTTCGCCATTCTTTCATTCCTGCCTGACGACACAGAGCTTGAAGCGACTGCGATCATGCGTGACGAGCTTGTATTGATCGCAAGCCCGCAGCACTGGCTCGCGGGGCGCGAGCGGGTTCACATCCGCGAGCTTGGCGCAGAGTCTTTCATCGCGCACAACGTTCACTCGCCCTCGCGCGATAAAGTCATCGAGACGTTTCGCCGTTTTCAGACGCCGTTAAATATGACGATAGAGATAACGACAATCGAGACGATAAAGCGATTCGTGGCGATGAACCTCGGCATAGGCTTTGTGCCATTAATGTGCGTGCGGGAAGAAGTAGAGCGCAGCGAGCTTGTGATGATTCCCGTCGATGGGTTTCGACATGAAAGGACATTGTGGGCAGTGAGAAGAAGGACTGACGCGCACTCGCACGCGGCGCAGGCTTTTATGACCGTCGTCAGCGCGATGGCCGACCGTCTGCTCAAAGGCCATCAGCCGCCTGTGACTGAAAGTGCAGAGAAGCGGGGTGCGGAAGCCGTGAACTGATAGGCCAAAATCTGCTGAAACTTTTTGTTGCAAGCGCGCGCTCCTGTGACTATTCTGACAGCGAACAGAATCACAGGAGGCGCGAAGCCATGAAATTATTATCAAAGACTATTCTCCTCTCTATCGTTCTTGCTCTCATATCTTTCCTCCCCAAAAGCGCAATGGCCTGCTCCTGTAGAAAGTTTACGCCCTGCGAAGTTTTCAGTTATGCCTCGGTTGTCTTCATTGGTCGAGTGATTGATGGAAGAGTGAGGATGGAGAAACGAAAGGTAGAAGGGAAACAAGTTTCGACAGTCGACGGGTGGGTGAAATTCAGCATTGAAGAAGTGTTCAAAGGTGTTACTACCACTCAATTGGAAATAGGCTGGGATACAGGTTGTATCGATGATGGTCTTATTCTTGGCGAAAGATATTTGATTTACGCGCGCGAACATTCAAGCCGTTTATACAGCGATCCCTGTTTACGCTCGACTCTGGTGAAATCTGCTGATGAGGATATCAGTTTCCTGAGAAACCTGCCTGCGCCGGGAATCGGTGGGAGGATATACGGCATAGTCGCAGTAGATTCACGAGGGCCTGAGCCTCCTCCGCTGGCAGGCGTCACCGTCGTCGTCGTCAATGAGCTTCAAGAACGCTTCGAGACCGTCACAGACAGCAAAGGGCATTACGAAATAACCGGATTGAAACCGGGAAACTACATTATAGAACCCAGTCTGCCTGAGCATTACGTCGTCTATTCCCCAAAGCGCGAAGTCACAGTTTCTGATCGCGGTTGTACGACAACAATCTACTGGGTGAAAGTTGATAGCAGCATTATCGGAAAAGTAGTTGATTCTTCCGGTCGGCCCGCTCCTGCAAGTTTGTATCTCGTTTCAGTAAATGAGCAGTATATGAATCCTGGAAGCTCATACAACAACGGAGAGTTTGAAATAACAGGGATCAGGCCAGGTCGCTACCTGCTTTATGTGAAACTCAAGGACGAACCAGGCAGGAATGAAGACGAAGAGCTTTTCTTTTATCCCGGTGTTTTCGACAAGAGCAAAGCCGGGATAATTGAAGTGAGTTTGGGGCAGAAGCAAACTATTCCCAGCTTTCAACTGCCGCCGCAGATAAAAGTGCATACTGTAAGCGGCACCGTTATGTATGCTGATGGGAAACCGGCTGCGAAAGTGAGATTGCTGATATTTGGCACTGAAGAGAACAAGGGGAAATACCAAACCGCTTACTGGCTTCCGCAGGTGGAGACGGATGCCGAAGGTCGGTTCGTTCTTCAAGGCTTCAAAGGAAACACATACAGCATCGAGGCCCGTGATGATTGGAATGGGGAGCGCAGGCAGCTTTATTCCGAGCCATTGAAGTTCACGCTCGATAAGGATATCGATAATCTCAATCTGGTGTTGTCATTGACTGAGCCGCCGGAAGATCGTCGCGCCCCTCAAAAGAAAGCTCCTGAAGAAAAACGACAGTAACCCTTCTTCACCTCGCGCTGTCTTTCAAGTCTCTTCGCTATCGCTGTTTCTTCAGACATCAAGGCTAGTATAATTGCTGTGTCGCTTATATCAGATCAGGTGAGGTGACACATCAATGGAACAATTGATTGTTGATGCGGATGGAAAAGTCACGATTCCATCTGAAGTGATTCAAAAACGAGGACTGCCCCCCGGCGATGATCTCGCGCTCGTAGAATCTGACGAGGGGCTTCTGATTTATCACGGAGGAGTTGATTCGAAGACTATGGCTTGGTGGAACAGCTTGACCGAAGAAGAACAACGAAAGGCCCAGGAAGAAGCCCGCCGCTATGAAGCTATGAGCGAACAGGAACGCGATGCAATCTGGAACGAAGGCGCGGAATCAATCGAATAGGCCAGACCCTGAAAGGTCACTTCAGCTTCGTGGGCCATCCGCGCAAACTCTCAGGGTCTGACAAGCTTCACTTCACACTCTCCGACGGCGCTACCTCTTCTGAAATCGCTTCTACAGATTTCTCCCTCAGATGACGCGCAAGCAAAGAGTGACGGCGACTGTAGCCGAAATAAATCGCAAGCCCTATGGCGAGCCACGCCGCAAGCCGCAGCCAGTTCTCCGAAGGCAAAGAAAACATCAACAGCAAACACGTCAGTATGCCAAGTATCGGAGTCACGGGATAAAACGGAACCCGGAAAGGTCGCTCGGCCTCCGGGTGTCTGCGCCGCATCACCAACACCGCCGCGCAGACAATCACGAAGGCCAGAAGAGTGCCGATGTTCACAAGATCGGACAGCACTCTCAAAGGCAACAGCGCGGCGAGCGTCCCGACGAAAATGCCCGTCAGGATAGTCGATTTCCACGGCGTGCGGAATCGCTCATGCACTTCGCCGAAAAATTCGGGCAACAGCCCGTCTCTCGACATCGCAAGCAGTATCCGCGCCTGCGAAAGCATAGTCACAAGCACCACTGAAATAATTCCCGCGACGGCTCCCGCTGAAATTAAAAGCTGCGCCCATCTCAGTCCCACCTGCCCGAACGCATTCGAGACTGGCGCGTTGATGTCGATCTTCGTATAGGGAACCATTCCCGTAAGCACCGCGCCCACGCCCATGTAAAGCAGCGTGCAGAGAATGAGCGACGTAATTATTCCTATGGGAACGTCGCGCTGCGGATTGCGCGCTTCTTCCGCGTGAGTCGAGACGGAATCGAATCCGATGTAAGCGAAAAATATCGCCGCTCCGCCCGCGAGCATCCCCAAAGGCTGACCTCCGGCGTCTTCCTGGCCGAATAGTGTCCAGCCGAAGAAATTGATTCCCGTGTAGCCGTAAGGCGCGAACGGCTTCCAGTTCGCCGGATCGATGTAGAACACGCCGACCGCGATCACAAACAATACTATCGCTACTTTCAATATGACCATCGCCGCGTTGAAGCGCGCGCTCTCGCGTATGCCGATGACGAGGACCACTGTTACAGCCCCGACGATGAGTATTACGGGCAGATCGAGAATTCTTCCCGTCGCTTCGAATTTCCCCAGCGCCGGGTTGTAATCGAACGGCGCGTCTGTCAGCGCGTCGGGGATTTTCCATCCGAATATGCCGAGCAGTTCCTGAAAGTATTTCGACGCGCCGTGAGCTACAGCCGACGCGCTCACGGCGTATTCGACGATCAAATCCCATCCGATGATCCACGCCATCAGTTCGCCGAGCGTGGCATAAGCGTAGGTGTAAGCCGAGCCTGCGACGGGAACCATAGCGGCGAACTCTGCATAACAGAGCGCGGCGAAAGCGCAAGCTAACCCTGCGACGACGAATGAAAGCATGAGCGACGGCCCGGCCTTGTTGTTTGCGGCAACGCCTGTGAGAACGAATATGCCCGTGCCGATGATCGCGCCGACTCCGAGGCTGGTGAGTTGAACCGGCCCCAGCACGCGGCGAAGTCGTTCTTCGCCCTTCACTTCGTCAAGCAACATGCGGAGAGGTTTCTTTGCGAAGACTGAACCTGCCATCTGTTTGACCCCTGACAGTTTTGGTTTTCGAGACAGCAACACGGCGGGCAATATAATCGGGGCCGTTTGGATGCGCGATGGTTTTGTCACGAAAGTGACTAGCGGAGGCGCGAGTCTACATAAAAGAGGAATGAACGGTTGCAGCTTCTGCGGTCACGAGAGTCTTATCGCGGCGATGATGCGCTCGAAGACCGGCTTGTAGGCGGAGAACTCGTCTTCAGGGGCGATGGTGACGAGATAAAACAGCCTGCCGTCATTGGTCACTGCCGTGTAGATGGTATCGATCTCGGTCACGCCCGTGACCGTCGATGACCCGGAAACGATGGTTGCAAATCCTTCACGGTCGCCGAACTTGACAGGCTGCGAGAGGCGAGTGACGCGAAAATCGGGATTGGCTTTTAGCTGTTGCTCGACAAACATTCGATTCGCTTCTTCCAGCGTGTCGGCGTTCACATAAATCGCGCCGATGAAGATTCCATGTGTGACCATGACGGAATCGTTCATCCGACCGTAAGCGCCGCGCGGAGCGAGTATCACGTTCGACGAGTCGGCTTCGAGCGCGTCCCAGTTATCGGGCCGCTCGATGGAAAACGAGCCATCTTTGGCTGCATACTCGGCGAATGTTTCGGAAGGGAGATCGGGCCTTGAAGAAACGCGACTGCCATCGGAAGCTACTCTCGCCATCGTTTTCGAACTGCTCAGTCCGGCGAGCCGCGATTTGACGCGGTTGAATTCTTCGGTTTCGCGTATGGGTTTGGCGCTGACTGAAAGCGCAGGCAGCACTTCTTTGATGGCTTCGACGCGATTGCCGGGATTGGGATGGTCGCTCAGGAACTCAGGCGGGTTTTTTCTTTCATCGGCTTCGAGCGTCTTGAAAAAGTTTGCCATATCGCGCGGGTCGTATCCGGCTTCGGCCATGATGCGCGCGCCTTCGAGGTCTGATTCAGTCTCGGCTGTCCGGCTCATTTTCAGAAACACGACGTTAGCGCCCATGCCGCCGATAGCCCCCATGATCTGTCCGATGTCGGTGCTGTCGCCTCCTCCCAATGCGCTCAGGATATCAAGGCCGGCCTGAGCTATGTAAGCCTTCGAAGCCTGATTCGTCCCGTGGCGAAGAGCCACGTGCGAAATTTCGTGAGCTATCACACCGGCAAGCTCGCCTTCATTTTTTGCCGCCGCAATCGCGCCCGCGTTGATGTAGATGAATCCGCCCGGAAGGGCGAAGGCGTTGATTTCCTTTATGGCAAGCACTTCGAATTTGTATGGGAACTTGTAGCCCGAAGCTTTCGCGGCCAGTCGCGCGCCCAATTGTCGGACGTAAGCTACGGTCGCTTCATCTCTGAGAAGCGGAGCCTTTTTGGAAATCTTTTGGGCCGAATCCCTGCCGATCTCCACATCCTGTTCGGGAGAGAAGAGATTGAATCCGGGTTTGAAGTGCGGAGCCGTTTTCGTTTCGCCTTCGCGTCTGATGAGCGATCCACACGCGAGTTGAAAAACGATTGTCGAAATAATAAGCGCGATGCCTGCAATTTTTCGGTTCATAATAATGCCGCCTCTCTTTCACATCTTAGCTGTCGGTGAATCGAGGGTTCAACCTCTCGCCCGTGATGTGGTAACTTTCAGTCTGCTTCGAAATTCATTCGCGGAGAGAGACGCAATGCCGGTAAAAGTCCTGACCCCGCTCATCATCCTCATCGGCTCGATTATCTGTTCGGCGCAAGGCGGACAGACGAGTTGGAGCGACACCATTCGCGACGTTTATATCGACGGCGAGTTTGACCCCAAAGCTCAGGTGCTTTCGGGCGACGGCGTCCGCCGGATCGCGCTCATCTCGCCCCGACTCGATCTTGCTATCATACTCAATCAGGACGATCAGACCGTTCACACCACGCTGAAAGAATTTTTCAGATTTTCAGCAGACCACGCTTCCGCAACCCTGGATGCGGGAGCGCCCGTGCAGCAGGTGGGAGGCTACGCGGCCATCGATGCGACGACATTTCTGCTCACGGTCGACGGGAGGCCGATTTTCTTTCGCGCTCACACGGGCCATCGCGGCGAGATGAGCGAGCAAAAACTGTGGGAGACTGTCCCTGTCTGGCGATACTCGATGGAGAGCTATCAGCCTGCTGCGTCGTCGGTCGCCGCGATCAAGGCGGTCGAAAGGGAAACGAAAGTGACTGTGGTGGTGGGAACGTGGTGTCCCGACAGCAAGAACTATGTGCCTAAGCTGATGAAGGCGATAGGCGCGGCGGCGAACGGCAAAATAAAGGTTCAGGTGTTCGGCGTGGACAATCAGTTTCACGATCCCCTTGAGACGATTCAAAAGCTGCGAGTAGTCAATGTGCCTACGGTTATAGTGGAGCGAGGCGGGCGCGAGATCGGGCGCATAGTCGAGACGCCCTCGCTTGCGACCATAGAAGAAGACTTCGCGGCGATACTCAATGAGAAGCCTCTCAAACACGATGGCCGCTGGGATCGCGGGCCGAGAGTGGCGCGAGGCGAATATGTCTACAAAGACCGCTCGGGCAAAGAGTCAGGCAAAGAGACTTGGGAGTTGTACAAAACCGATGACGGCGGATATCTCTCCCACAGCCTGATCACGATTGCAGACGCGACGACCGAAGTATGGCATCGAGTGAATGGAGCGACGCGCCCGACTTTCATCGAGGTGACGCGCCAGCGCGGAGCGAGCCTTTCGAGGACGCGCTATCGTTTGAATGAGCGTCTGCTGACGGCTCGTTTTCGCAGCAATGACGCCGGGGTGATAGATCAGAATCTCAATGTGCCTGACCGCGTAGGCTTTCTATCGCCCGCTGTGGCCTCAGCAGGATTCGAGTTCGTGAAAGCGCGAAATGAAAAGCAGACCGAGATGACGAGCTATCAGTCGCCTTTTGAATTCGAGCGGACGGTGGGGCGTCTGCGGGTGGTGAGTTTTGAAGAGAAGGGCGAAGAATCGGTGCGCGTGCCTGCGGGTCAGTTTCGCGCAAAGCAAATCGTTCGCCGCGCGGGTGAAGAGATTTCGACGTGGTGGCTGCACGATCTGGGTTTTCCTGTGCGCGGCGAGATGCGAGAGATGGAATTTGCGCTCACGTCGCTCGAAGTGTCGAAGTGATATTGGTTGACAGATTCAAAGCGTCGAAGTAGTTTTGCGATTGAGAGGAGCGATTATGAGTACCGTCACGCGATTTATGACCGAAGACGAACTTCTGCGGATGCCTGATGACAGCAATCGTTATGAGCTTATCGAAGGAGAATTGCGACAGATTTCCCCCACAGGTTACGATCATGGACGTTGCACCGGTAATTTACATGCTCTCTTGAGAGCGCATACTATCAAAAATAAACTCGGCGATGTGCTGGCGGCGGAAACCGGATTCATCATCGCTCGCACGCCGGACGGACGCGCAACGGTGCGCGCGCCAGACATCGCTTTCGTAGCCACGGGGCGCATCCCTTCGAATGCCGACACTCGCAAATATCTTGAGATGGCTCCTGATCTCGTGGTTGAAACTCTTTCTCCTTCGGATGCCGCGCTGGATGTGGAAGAAAAGATCGCATCGTGGCTGAGAGCCGGAACGCGCGCTGCGCTTACAGTCAATCCATCGTCGAGGTCTGTGACGGTGTACAGGTCTTTGAATCAAATCACGATCCTCACCGATCAGGACACGCTCGACCTCAGCGATGTCATAGCCGACTTTCGTTGTCGCGTGGCTGAGATTTGATTGATCCGCAGTGTAATCTTGTTTGCCTTTCTGTTAGGCTTCAGGGTGCGGTCGGGAGACCCTATGACCCGTGCTGTGTCCCTCCGCACCCTGAAGCTCGGTCGAGCAGAATGTCGAGTGAAGCCTGCATTCTGCTCGCCTTCTGTGAGGCAACATCCGTGTCTTTAAACTCACTTATGTCTCGCCTGCCGGGACTGATTCTGAGGAAGAGAGAATACGGCGACTTGCCAAAGTTTTAGTTTGCAGACACGCTTTAAGCAGAAAGTCACTGCAAAGACCTTGTAAATGTGAACCCAGGCGACTCCGAGCCGTCCGAGTTCTTTACTTTCAGCGTGACTGTCTGGCCATGACCTATCAGATTCCCCGCTTTCTTCGATATTAACTTTGTGGCTGGAGACGCGGCGCTGTTTTTGGTTTTGAGCATCTGGCCCTCCAGAAGTATTGATGCGCCTTCATCAAACTCTTCGCCTTCTACAACCAGCCTGCTTCCTTTCAGCGAAGCCCTGTTGATTCTCGGAGTTTTGAAGCCTCCAATGCGAATAACAAATCCCGCCCGCCTCCGTATCGAAGCCGCGGCAGATGGCTGGAATGATCCTGGCGTCGTCGTGAAGTTCGCCGATGTTGTAGACCCAGTGATAAAAGCATTGCCCCGGTCGTCTACTGCAATGGCCTCTCCACTGTCGCCTGCTCCGCCGCCGAGGTAGGTTGAGTAGATCAATTCACGTCCCTGAGGATTAAGTTTTGCAACAAAAGCATCATCATTATCGCTATCGAGTCCCGCATAGACAGTCGAATCCAAAGGATTGACTGCTATTGAAGACGGCCTGGTTGTAGTCAGACCTGTAGACACTAATTCCCAACTTTTTCCTGCGTCATTACTGATTATGAGTCCGCCGAAGATAGTTGCGCCGTATAGCAGCGAAGGATTATTCGGATCAATTGCCAGATCGAAGAGAGGGCGAAAACGCGGCTCCTCGTTAACCACGTTCCAGGTATCGCCGCTATCCGTGCTCTTGTATAAACCTGCTCCGAACGTCGCCGCGTAAACCGTGCGGGGCGATTGCGGGTCGGCCACCAGCTTTCTTATATCCAGAACGACCAGCCCTTGATTCATGGCGTTCCAGCCATCTCCCCCATCTGTGCTTTTGAAGATCCCACCTCTTGTTGTCGAAGCGTAAAGCGTGCCTTGAGACAGAGGATCAAAGATGATCGACGCAACGGTGTCGCCCGCAAGTCCAACTTTGAGACCTCTCCAGCTTTCTCCTCCATCCGTGGTTTTGAATATTGATTCGTTGTTTTCAGGCCGGGCAGAGGTTCCTATATAAACGATCTTCGAGGAGGAGCGATCTACAAGTAGCGATAATATAAATCCGCCCGTAAATCGGCTGTTGAGATCGCGCCAACTGTCGCCTCCGTCTGTACTCTTGAGAACTACAGTCGTGCCAGCATAGACCGTCGAAGGATCAGAAGGCGCAACAGCTATAGCGGTGTAGATATGGGTACTGAGAAAAGGTGGAAGGTCAGTCGCGCTCCAACTTCCTCCACCATCCGTACTCCTGAATATGCCGTGGCCGCCCGTAGCAGCGTAAAGGGCAGATAGGCGCGCGATAGCAAGGGCAGTCACCTCGACTGGAGAAACGCCATCGCTGGCTATTCCTCTGTCGGAGGATTGCCAGGTGGCGCCGCCATCGAGGCTCCTGAACAATGCATTACCAGACTTGACCTGTTGTATAGCATCAGGTGTTATAGGGAAGTCAAGCGACCTTGTCCTCCCGGTTATATAAGCATTGCCGAACGAATCAATTGCTATTGAATTGCCCCGTTCATTGCGTTTCCCGCCTAAGAATGTAGAGTAGATCAGGCCCGTGCCATCATCCTTCAGCCTGCTGATAAAACAATCCTCCGAAAAGCCGGAGTCAGCCTGAAATGCATCCGGCGTTGTTGGGAAATCGAAGCCTGCAACGCCTGTCACATAGGTACTTCCGGACGAGTCGACGGCAATCCCCAAACCTCTGTCGTCGCCCTCACTGCCGAGATAAGTCGAGTAAACGAGTCCGGCGCCGTCCGGGTTTACACCGGTCACGAAGACATCGAGTTCGCCGCGATTTTCTCGCTGGAAAGCGCCCGACGTTACAGGGAAGTTTTCCGACAAAGTCGTGCCCGTAACATAAGCATTGCCTCCGGAGTCAATCGCTATGGCAAAAGCGCCTTCGTCGGCGCTTCCTCCGAGAAAAGTAGAGTAGATAAGTCTTTTCCCATTGGCGCTCAATTTCGTTATATATGCATCTCTGACTCCGCCGAACCGTCTTTGAAACGCAGAAGCAGTCGTCGGAAAGTTTGCTGCCTCGGTAATGCCTGCGACATACGCTCTTCCTGATGAGTCCACTGCTATGTGTCAGGGCTCAGAACAT
>DLHY01000106.1:37974-53859 GCA_002483445.1 Blastocatellia bacterium UBA7656 | reverse complement strand
CGCCTGTGCCGCCGCTGCCTCTCCCTGCCCCTCCTCCGCCACCACCGCCAAAGCCTCCGCTGCCGCCAGCCGGTGATGCCTGATTCGATGGCGGGAAGACGTTGGCAGCAGCCGCGCCTCCTCCTCCTGCGCCATCGCCGCCGGGATTCCCATTCGCGCCGCCGTTGATGGGCGCGAAGACTGTAGCTCCCCCGCTTCCTCCCAAATTCCCGCCCGCACCGCCTGCGCCGCTGCCAAAGCATGTAGTGCTGTCGAAAGAGCAGAGAGGCCCGCCGAATTGGCCCGGCCCCGGAGAGCCGCCCATGCCGCCGCCGCCTGCCCCGGCGAGTTGAGCGTTATCGGGCATTCCGGTTCCTCCACCGTTTCCGCCGACGGCAGTGTTGTTGCGGAAATCAACCCGCGTCAGTGTAACGGCTCCTCCATTGATGAACATGCCGCCGCCCATGCCCGCAGCGCCGCCGCCGCCTGAGCTTTGAGTCGAGCCGCCGCCATCAAAACCGCGCGCACGGCCATTAGCAATCGTCAGGTCAGAGATATTTACCACCGGTCCGGCAGGACCGGTGACGCCGGGGCTGATGAAAAAAACTCGTGAGATGTTGTTGCCGCTGATGATCAGGCTTGCTGCTCCCGGCCCTGTGATAGTGAGGTTTTTGTTTATGGCAATCTCGCCTGTGGTCAGCGTGATCGTTCCCGTCACGCTGAAGTTGATCGTGTCGCCCGTATTGGCGTTGGCTATAGTATCGCGCAGAGAGCCTGCCCCGCTGTCGTTCGTGTTGGTGACGGTCAGGACTGATTGAGGAGAAGCGGCTGCTTTGCGCCTGTCAAAAGAGAACGCGGCCCATAAGACCGATGCGAGAACTGTGATGACGAGGGGATTGAATTTTTTCATGCGCCATCTCCGGGAAATAAGGCTGTGTGTTTCGAGACAAGGGGGCATGGAACGGCTGCTCTTTTATCTGTCAAACGGCTATCGTTCGAGGCTCGCCGCGTCGGCTCGTCAGACCGGTCATTCGCAGATTTCAATGAACAGGTCTTTGACCACCAGTCTTATCATCCGGCGCGTATCGAGGCTGTCATCCACGATCAGAATGCTTGTCAGTTCCCTCAAGGCGGGAGTATCGAACAGGAAGGGAAGGAATGGAATAAACGGACTTACTCATTTCGCATGAGTAAAGATACTCATTTTTCGCGGGTGATTTTATATAAAGAAAATGCTTTCTTGAAAAAAGGGAAGCGGGGTTTAGAGTACCGCCTTTAGGCGNNCGCCTAAAGGCGGTACTCTAAACTTCTTTTTCTCAACCTTTATGGATGATCGAGGGCTTTGTTTTGAGAGCGCGGCGTTAAAAAGATTTCTTCGCCCCTGAAAAAATTGTCTGTTGTAGATCGATAGACGATGTTTCGTCCTTCGGCTCGAAAGGTGATGCCCATTTGTAGAATTACGGAGGTAAAGCGAAATGAAAAGAGCGCGCTTCCTGCTTTTAAGCATCGTAAGCCTCACTCTGTTGATGAACTTCCCGGCGTCGGGTCTCATACCCGGCGGGAGTGCGGCTGAAACCATTGCCACAGCAAGCCCCTTTTTCGCGTCCGAAGATGTTGATATCATCGGCGTTTTTGAAAACGGCGACCTTGCTGGCTGGTCTTCGATCAATCCCAGTGAGATTCTCGACCGCAAGCCTATCACCGGCCTGCTGTCGGGCGAAAAAATCAACACCATTGAAACCATCCCTGATTCAGCGAGCCTGAATTCGATCAGCGATCACCTGGATGGTCTCTCCATAAGCGGCATAAGCAACCGCGGCAACCTCTACAATATTGACTATCAGACCGGAAATGCATCCTTCATAAGGCTGATTTCGCTCTTCGAGGGCAACCCCCGACTGTCCTATACATATCACCATTTCACGAGGGTCGGCCTGCTCATCAATGTCGATCTTGGGATGCAGTACGGCATCAATCCCTTCACAGGCGTCGTTTTGTCAACAGGGCCGACGAATTTCTTCTACCGGTCGGGTGATGTCAACTTCGGCAAGACTCCCAAAATAACCGGCTGGGAGATTCCTATCATCGATCATGACAATGACGGCGATGTCGATATTTTTGCCATTGACGATGGGCAAAACACTTTGGTGGAAATAGGGAATAATGGAGGCCTCAGCACGCGGCGCGACCTGCCAATCTCTTTTCTTATCGGAGAGCCTGAGTTCAGCGGCCCTGTTCTTGATTGCGGAGGTCTCGTCATCGTTTCAAGGCTTGGTAATCCTGCTGCTCGCGAGTCAAACTTTATCGGCACTGACCTCAACACCGGTCAGACTATCGATTACGGCCCCATCGGCGATGGAACAGATGAAATCAGAGACTTCACTTCTGCGAGCGAGGACAATCCTTTATGTCTCAAACCATCTAATGACAAGCGCCCTCCGCGCAATGGCGTCTTCTGGCTTTTCTTCGGCGGGAGCGGTGATCGGCAACCTTTCAATTTCAATTTCGAAGTTATCAACGGCCCGAATCGAGGCGTTGCGGGAACGGGAACCACTGATGCAAACCGGAGAGGCACTTTCAACTACACCGGCAATTCTCAGACAGGCATCGATACTGTACTTGTGACCGCCTTCGTCGATAGCGAGGTTTCTGCCACATCCAAAGTCGAGTGGACTGACGGCCCGATAATCGAGATGGTGAGCAGGAGCGGCAAGCATGTGATCATCGATGGATTCTTCAAGCGTGGAGACATGGTAGACATCAACGGCGAGATGGCCAGCAAGATCAAATACAGAAATTGCGACATCGACGACTTCTGCCGCCAGTTATTTCTCAAGAAGGCATTCAGACTCCTCAACGAGAATCCATGCATAAACAATGTCGCGCGGTCGAATCTCATACGGGCCTATAGAAATCCTCTGGGCAGTCCCGCTCCGCCCATCCAGGACACGTCAGCCTTTGCCACCTGTCCATAACTTCGAAGCGAGGCTGGCCGAAATTTATAAGGCGAGAGCCATTCGATCTTCGTGCGCTTCGTGGATCAGAGTTCTGATTTGTGTTCGATGGCGAATTTCATCAGCGCGTGGCTGCCGTGCAGTCCGAGCTTGGCTGAAATGTTGGCTCGATGATTATCTACGGTGCGGGGACTGATGAACAACTCATCAGCTATCTGTTTGCTCGTTTTGTATTCGGCAAGCATTCGCAGCACTTTTCGTTCGGTGGGAGTGAGATCATCGAGTCCCGGCGTGTCACGGCGCAACTCCTGACGGCGTGCGCTGCGATTGAGCAGAAAACTCGAAAGCTGAGGGCTGATATAGGGCTGACCGGCGATGACCGCTTTTATGCTGCCGACGATGTCTGTCACCGCGCTGTCTTTCAGCACATAACCTTTCACTCCCATATCCATCGCGGCGTTGAACATGTCCTCGGCCTTGTGCATGGTCAGGAAGATGACCTCGACTCCGATGCTCTGTTCAAAGAGAGTCCGCGCCAGATCGAACCCGCTCATCTCAGGCATGTGAATGTCCAGTATGGCGATGTCGGGTTTGAGTTGACGAATCAATTCGAGGGCCGCAGCGCCATCATCAGCTTCAGCCACCACCTTCAATCGGGCCTCAGACTCGATCACCTGTCGCAACCCTTTGCGAAAGATGGGATGATCGTCGGCAATCAGTATGTGAATCTCATCTCTCGCGCCGTCCATTCCGAGCCTCCACTTTCAGGCTGATAGTCGTTCCCTGTCCGGCAGCAGATTGTACGATATACTTCGCGCCGAGCATACGCGCGCGCTCCGCGATCCCTCTCAGCCCCAGGCCTTTGTTGCGCTCATCGTCGGTGATCTTTTCCAGGTCGAACCCGCGCCCGTCATCCTCGATAGTGATCTCGACATTGGGCGCGTTTCTTTCGATGATGACCTTCGCGCGGCCTGCGCCGGAATGCTTCACTATGTTGTTGAGGCTCTCCTGAATGATGCGATAGATATTGATCTCCGCTTCAGGCGAAAACAGTCCATCGATGCGATCCAATCGGGAGGAGACAGCGATTTCGGAAGAAGTGGCGACCTTGGCGATAACGAATTCTATCGCTTTGGTCAATCCGAGATCGTCCAACTGATATGGGCGCAGGTTATAGGAAATCTCCCTCACTTCATCGATTGCCTGCGATGCCGTATCGGAAATATCGCTCAACTGCTCTTTCACGCGATCCTGTTGATCGGAGGCGTTGAGACCCAGCAGGGCCGAGTTTTTGATTATCAACAGGTGCTGGCCCAGAGAGTCGTGCAATTCGGCGGCGATCCTCTGGCGCTCGCTCTCCTGAGAACGGATCAACTGCTCAGAGAATGCTTCCTGCGCCCGACGCGCTTTTTTCAGTTGAGCGATTCGAAGTCTGTAGCCGAGTAAAATGAGGCCGACCAAAACAGTCAGCGCCAGCGATAGAAACCACCACGTTCTCCAAAACGGCGGGATGATCCGAATACGAACAGTCGCTCCTTCCATATTCCACACGCCATCGCGATTGGCCGCAATGACACGGAAGGTATAGCTCCCAGGCTGAACGTGCGAATAATAAGCGACTCGTCGGGTTCCCACTTCCACCCAGTCAGAATCCAGTTCTTCTATTCTGTATCTGAATCTCATGTGTTCAGACATGATGAAGCTCAACCCTGTGTAGTGAATTTCAAAATTCTCGACTCCCGGCTCTATATCGACCACATCATGAAATGCGACAGATTCGTTGTTGATAAGGAAGTCTTCGATCATAACAGGCGGCGGTTGAGCGCTTATGGGGACGGCTTCGGGGTCTACGACTGCAACGCCTCCCTGAGTCGGAAACCACAGCCTTCCGTCCAGCGATTTGATCCCCGCAGGCTGAACGCCGCCGTTGCATTCCGAATTCAACATGCCATCCCGTTTGCCATAAGGAATCGAAGTGATCGAATTTATCCTGCCCTCGGCGTAATCGGTCAGATCGTTACGGCTGATTCGATAGATTCCCAGATTGCAGCTTATCCAGAAATTGCCTCTCTCGTCTTCCATTATCTGAAACACGCCGTTATTGAACAGCCCTTCCTTCATCGTATAACTTGTAAATTTCCCATCCTTGATGCGGGCCAATCCGCCGTCATAAGTGCCTGCCCAGATAATGCCTTCGCTATCTTCGTAAACAGTTCTCACCGTATGATCCGACAAGCCTGACTCCTGCGGGTAAGTCTCGAACACTCCATCTCTGAACCGGCACAGCCCTGTCTGCGTTCCGATCCAGAGATTGCCCTTCGAGTCTTCAACAATCGCGTTTACCGCGTCGGAAGGAAGACCGTCTTTCTTCATATAAACGGAGTACACGCCATCTTTGTATCTGGCTAAACCCGCCGAAGTGCCAAACCAGATATGGCCCTGACGATCCTCACAGATTGCGCGCACAGCATTGGAAGGAATCTCTGTCAGATAGGATGTGGCTTTCCCATCTTTCAATCGCTTCACTTCGCCGCCCAGCATACCGACCCAGAGACCGCCTTCTCTGTCTGCCATCAAAGCCGTAACGAGTTCTTTGGCTATGCCATATTGCTCGCCGCAGGAGGTGAATACGCCGTCCTGGTATCTGTTCAGACCGGGCCACGACCCGATCCAGATCGTGCCTTTACGATCCTGACAAATGGGATAAGTATTATTCGCAGAGAGACCGTCTTGAGTCGAATATGAAGTGATGATGTTATCGCGCAGACGGTTCAATCCGGCGGTGGTTCCGATCCAGATAATGCCCTCGCGGTCTTCGTATACGGTGAGGATATTGTTACCCGTCAGTCCGTCAGCCTGCGTGTAGCGGGTGAACTTATTATCTTTGAATCGCACAAGCCCGCCCTCGGAAAAGCCGAACCAGAGGTTGCCCCGGCTATCTTCGCGAATGAAATTCACGCGCTTTTCGGGCAGCCCGTCTTTCTGCGCATAGCGAATGAAGCGGCCATCCTCGAACCTCATCACGACGCCCAGCATTGCTCCCAGCCACATCTCGCCTTTCCGATTTTCGTAAATAGTCTTGATGTCGCCGGGGCCGAGTCCACTCACATCAGCGACAGCCGTCACCTGATTGTTCCTTACCCGGTAGAGTTTGGAATCGTCATAGTACCAGACGGCCCGCGATTCAACCGGATAGGCGCGCCCTGAAAAAAATTTCTCCTTGCCCGGAACGAAAGGAACGAATTTTCCTTCTGTCCACCGCGCAACTCCCCGCTCTGTCTCTACGACCAGATTGCCATCGTCATCCTCTCTGAATCGCTGCACAGTGTCGTGAGGCAGACCGTTCTGCGCGGTAAGCGAAGTGAAGATATCATCTTTATATCGAATCAGCCGAAAGTCTTCGGTGATGATCCACAGGCTGCCCTCACGGTCTGCGAATAGCAGCGAAAACCTGCTGGTCTTGAGATCCTTTCGGTTGCCTGCATTGAAGATTGTGAAATGCACGCCGTCATAGCGGACAAGTCCGTCATTGGTAGTGAGCCACAGAAATCCATCGCGGGTTTGCAGTATGGATGACACCGAGTTTTGAGGCAATCCGTTGTCGGTCGTCCAGGTGTCGAAATGGTACTGAGCAGAAGCGCGGCTCGCCTGATCTTTGGAGTTTATCGATTTCGCGATTTGAAAAGCCGCGCTCTGAAGTCGGCTGATATGGCATATCGCTATGAGTAACATCAGTCCTGCGAAAACGAGGGCTGACCGTTTTGAATTTATCGCTTTGATCATGGTCTGTGTGGAGCAAAGCTTCAACTTCCTGTTTTTTGAGCAGGAAGCTTTGAGAAAAGGCGCGGAGATGATTTTGCCTTTTGCCTCGCAGCGTAGCCGCGCTGCGATCCTTCACTGCAAATCGTCTCTCGTTCCTGGGGTCGAGAGCGATCCCGATTGTACAGCTTTTGCGGGAGATTGACGACCTTAAGCAAGGCAAAAGGCAAAAGGTAAAAGGCAAAATAGTGATCGCATCTCCGCGAGCTTTTCTACCTTTTCATTTTGCCTTTTTACTTTTGCCTTTCTGCTTATTGAGTATCAGGCGGGCGCTCGCTGAGCCGCACGGGGACGGTCGTTTGTCGCCCCCCTCGCAGGACTTCCACATCTATGGTCTGGCCGGGGCGTTTGTCTTTGATCGCTTTATAAAGGTCTTCGTTATTGGCGACCGCCTGACTGTCGATTGAGACGATCACATCGCCGAGTTGCTGGAGAACGGCATCTCCCCAAATCGATTGGCCTATGACCGCTGGTCTCAGCCCCGCAGCAGCCGCGCCCGACCCGCGATAGATTTCACTCACGATCAAACCCTGACTCACAGGAAGCGAGTAGGCCCGCGCCACGCGGCGAGTGAGCGGGAAAGTTGCCACTCCGAGCCACGGGCGCGACACATATCCTTTGGCTATTATTTCAGGGATGATCTTGCTTGCGATATCGACAGGAACCGCGAATCCAATTCCTATCGATCCGCCCGACTGACTAAAGATCGCCGTATTGATGCCTATCATTTCGCCTTTGGCGTTTAGGAGCGGCCCGCCCGAATTGCCGGGATTGATCGATGCGTCGGTCTGAATCGTGCCTTCGATAGTGCGGCGCGCAGCCGAATCATAAAGAGGTCTCTCAAGCCCGCTGATGATCCCTGTCGTCAGCGTGCGCTGAAGTCCGAACGGATAGCCGATGGCAAGCACCTTCTGCCCCACCTGCAAGCCCTTCGACACGCCGAGCGGGACTACAGTCAAGCGGCCTCGCGGAGCATCGATCTTGATTATGGCCAGATCATTGTCGCGGTCGACGCCGACTATCTGCGCAGGGTAACGATCATTTTCGATTTGAACCTCGACTTCTCTCGCGCCCTGAACGACGTGATAGTTGGTCAGTATGCGTCCTTCCTGATCGATTATCGAGCCTGATCCGCTGCCCTGCGACGGGTACAATCCAAAGAGTCCTTCCGAGTAGGTGCGAGTCGTGATGAAGACGACTCCCGGACTGATCTTGCGATAGATATCGATGTTGTTTTGCTCTTCAGTCGCCACCGTCGGGTCTGCGATGACGGTGGGTTCGATGTTTATATTGCCGTTTTCCACTGCGCGATGAACGCAGGCGACTATGACGCCCGTGATGAGAGCCGAAGCCAGTGCCAGCATCATCAACTGCCTTATAGAAACCCGATACATACCATTTCCTCCCTGATACCACTGGTAATCATCAATAAGTCGAAACTAGCACCCGACTGACGGGCTGTCAATTTCAACGCCCACGCCTTAAAAGTCCAGAGAGTCTATCGAGTCCAGAGACTCCAGAGAGTATGAATCCCTCGACTCTCAAGACTCTCAAGACTCTCAAGACTCTCAAGACTCTTACGGAGGAGTCGATGATGTAGAACCGTCGGCCAGCCTGTTGACGCCTTGTATGAAAATCAGGGAACCAGCAGGCTGGCAGCCTGCTGTACCTGTTTCGAGGAGTCTTCCTGGTCGTCAGAGACGACCTCCTGAAATGATGAAAATCGGGGAAGCACGAGTCAATCACAGAATGCGCACACATTCTGACTTCTGACTTCTGACTTCTGACTTCTGACTTCTGACTTCTGTTTTCGGAGGGGAAAAAGAGGATGGCGCGGGATTCGATTTTTCAAGTCAAATCCCGCGCCGTGAAAGAGGGTTTCTACTGTATGAAAACCTTGTACGTTCTGCTTGCAGTCTGGTTAGCCGCATCTCTGACAGTGACTGTGACGTTAAAGATTCCGCTTACGGTCGGAGAGCCGGTTATCTTGCCTGTGCTCGAATTTATAGTCAGACCTGCCGGAGAGCCGGTCATCGTCCAGGTGTAGGGCAGTGTGCCGCCCGTGGCCTGAAGCTGTGCGTTGTAGGTTCCATTCCTCACGCCGTTGGGCAACGAGGTCGTCGTTATCGAAGGCGGCCCCGCTGATCCGCCGCTCGTGACCGACACCGAAACGTTTGCCGAAACAGCGCCGAAGAAAGTTGAACCGTTTACCATCTTCCACTGGAAGTTGTATGTGCCTGCCGTCGAAGGCGCAGTCACGTTGAAAGTAAAGACGCCATTGGCTCCGGGCGCGACCGAACTGGCGAGGTTGACTCGATTCAATCCCCAGGTCATGTTGTCCTGCGGATTCTGCGAACCGAGTTTGTAAGTTCCCGCAGCCCAGGTGGTCGTCCCGTTGTTTTGCATTGTCACGCTGACGCTGACGCTCTGGCCTGCTGTCATGCTCGACGGCACTGACTGAGACACGAACGCCGCGCTGTCGACTGGGCCACCGCCGCCGCTGGTGACTGTCACCACGACATTGGTCGAAGTCGCGCCAAAGAAAACCGTGCCGTTGACCATCCGCCATTGGAAGTTGTAGGAGCCAGCCGTACCGGGCGCGGTCACGTTGAAGGTAAAGACGCCATTGGCTCCCGGCGCGACCGAACTGGCGAGGTTGACTCGATTCAATCCCCAGGTCATGTTGTCCTGCGGATTCTGCGAACCGAGTTTGTAAGTTCCCGCAGCCCAGGTGGTCGTCCCGTTGTTTTGCATTGTCACGCTGACGCTGACGCTCTGGCCTGCCGTCATGCTCGACGGCACCGACTGAGTTACGAACGCCGCGTTATCTGTTCCTCCTCCGCTCGTTCCGACCTGAACGGGGAGGTTCGTCGATACCTGACCGAAGTAGGCTCCAGCCCGTTTCAACTGCCATTGGAAGTTGTACGTTCCGGGCGTTGACGGCGCAGTAATAGTGAAGGTGAATGTGAACTGAGACCCGGAAGCGATGAACTTGTTCAGAACTACATTGCTCACTCCCCAGGTAGAGTTGCCCGCAGGATTCTGCGAACTCAGCGTTATGCCGCTCGCTGAACTCCATGACTGAGTTCCGGTGTTGCGCATCGTCACGCTGACGCTGTAGCTCTGGCCCGGCGTCATCGATGAAGGCACCACTTGCGAAACGAATGCCGCGTTATACGGCCCGCCGCCTCCACCGCCTCCACTGGTGACACTCACTGCGACGTTCGTCGAAGAGGCACCGAAGAAAGTTGAACCGTTGACCATTCGCCATTGGAAGTTGTAAGTGCCAGCAGTACCGGGCGCGGTCACGTTGAAGGTAAACGTCGCGCTCCCTCCCGGCGCGACCGATGAAGCGAGGCTCACGCGATTCAATCCCCACGTTGTGTTGTCCTGCGGATTCTGCGAACCGAGTTGATAAGTTCCCGCAGCCCAGGTGGTCGTCCCGTTGTTTTGCATTGTCACGCTGACGCCGTAGATCTGGCCTGCTGTCATGCTCGACGACACCGACTGAGTTACGAACGCCGCGTTATCTGTTCCTCCTCCGCCCCCGACCTGAATCGAGACGTTCGTTGATGGCTGTCCGAAGAATCCAACGCCGTCCTGATAGGTCTGCCATTGGAAATTATATGTTCCGGGTGTTGATGGCGCAGTGAAAGTGACAATCACGCTCATCGTTTGTCCGACAGCCCATGATCCTGTGAGGTTGACCTGATTGCCTCCCCATGTGGTGTTGTCAGCGGGATTCTGAGAGCGCAGACGGAATCCTGCCGAGCCGTTCCACGTCTGCGAGCCGTTATTGAGCCATGAGAAGGTCACATTGAATTGCTGGCCAGGTGAAACTGAGGTGGGCGGGTTTTGAGAGACGAACTGCGAATTATATCCGCCGCCGCTTGGATTGATAGTGATCGAGAGAGCTTTTTGAGCCGTCCCTGATGCCGAATCATTCACCTGCGCGGTGAAATTGAAAGTGCCTGCGACTGAAGGCGTTCCCGTTATCGTGCCGTTCGAGTTGAGCGTGAGTCCCGTCGGAAGCGGCCCTGATCCTGAAGCGAGGCTCCACGAGTAAGGCGGCGTGCCGCCCGATGCCACGAGCGTTTGAGAATAAGCCGTGCTGACCGTCCCCGATGCAAGCGTCGAAGTGGTGATCGTAAGCGCGCCTCCGCCCGACCCGGGATAGATGAAACGGATTCCGTTTGCGTCATCCGTGCGTATCGAAGCGCATCGGCCATCGAAGTGAGCGAAAGCGGCCATCGTCGCCGAAGAATCCGCCGAGTGGCCCAATCCGAGCGCGTGACCTATTTCGTGAGTAGCGATCTCGGCGACGTTGCACCCGCTGCCAAAGTTGCAGGCTGCCCATGGATTGAATGATACAAATCCAGTGACCGTCTGTCTGAAGGTGGTGCCGCCGATGACTATTGTCTGAGATCCTGTCGAAGAAATGCCGCCCCACGCGAGGAGGCCGGCGCATCCCGCCGATGGGGTATTTCTCCCATCGCAATTATTCCAGACCACAAATATACCGGGGCTGCCATTGGTATAACAGTCCGCCGAAAATGTACCCGTGTAAGAAAGCTGTAGCGAGCATCCTGATACGTTCGACCATGCGCCGCCTGCCGCAGCCATGTCATTCGGGTTGAGGTTTACAATCGGAATGCCCGCGCCCGGTGGGGCAGTACCCACAGAGAGAGGAACCGGCTGGCCGCTGTCTGGCTGGAAGAATCGAAAATTTCCAAGCAACGTGAACTGAGCTTCCAGCCCGCCTTTTTGAACAATCCCGTCGTATTCCGAAGGCTCGCTCATAACTGGCACTCCCGAATAATGCTGCTCTTCGAATTTCACCGACCGCTCCCAGTTCGCCGCCAGTCTCTCGCGCACCATTCGCACATAAGCTGAAAGTTCCATCTTCTCAGTCGAAGGCCCGTGAGTGTGACCGTCGTGCGGCTGCCATTGCAAAATTTCGGTCTCTTTATCCGGCGAACTGCGAACGACCATCCTTTTGCCCGTATCGGGATCGCGGACTATATTGAATTTTCCGAGAAACATCTGATGCGTTTGCAGGCTGCCATCGGGCCGGGTGTCCAGATAGAGAAGCGTCTGCTCTCCGGGTGTAAACCTAGGGCTGCCGAACAGGATGAACGCATGGTCGCCTGCCTGTCCGCCGAGTTCCTTGAGAACTATTTTGCGCTCGGTGATGTTGCCCTTGATGACTTCCTGCACTTTTATGGTTATGTAGGTGTAGACGCGATCCTGCTGGCTGTCGTAGGCGCTGGCGACCGAAAGGACTTTTCCTCTTATGATGGCTCGCGCGCCGACGATCATATCGTCGTCGGCTGGAATGATGACGGTTGTTGCAACCGCAGTGTGCGCGCAGCACACGAGCGCGATAAGCGATATCAGAGCTTTGAATTTCAAACGACTCAGAGCGTATTTCATGATTGCCTCACTGGAATAGATATAAACTGTTGCTGCTCAAAGCTCTGAGGCGATCCCACGACCGGCGGTTACGGGAGAGAATCAACCATCCGACGCTACAGGCTTTTCAGACAGTCCACTGCGTGGATCAAAAATTATTATTAAGTACCGGGGGGCTTCACCAGATCGAGCCAGGTATGTTTTTTATGGCTTGTTTCATCACAAGCTCTTTGGTCTTGAAAGAACCTGGCCGATCAAAACCGGGGCGATCAGGAAGCTTCGTCTTCTGGATTTTTTCACAAGCCATTTTCATTGTCAAAGGTAAAGATTCCAGCGAATTCGTGAACATGAATTTCCAAGGCTTCCGCGCGCCCGTAAAATTACCCGCGCGGGGTAAGTTTTCGCCGCTTTTGAACGACGTTGGCTTCACGTCCGGCAGAATTATTTTTTTCGATCTCTTTGGTTTTACTCCTGATTTGCGCGTCTGCCATCAAGAGACGCTTCAAGCCAGAGGGTTATGTCGCGCAGGCTCTCCATCGATACCTGATGCGCCATGGGGTATTCGCGATAGGTGACAGTCACCAGGAGTCGCTCCAACTCGTCGCGACAGGCTCGTCCGTTTTCAATCTGTATCACGTCGTCATAAACGCCGTGCGTGATAAATACCTCAAGACGGCTTAGGGCTTCCGTCGAAGCCGCTTTCTCAATCACGTGTTGAGGCAATCGCCCGCTCATAGCGACCACTCGCGAAATTTTATCCGGACGGGTGAGAGCGACCGAGAGACTCATCATCGCGCCCTGACTGAATCCCATCAGATAAACCGAGCCGGGGTCGGCGTCGTAAGCTTCGACCGCTTCATCGATGAATCCGGTGAGAAGTCGGCGGCTTTCTTCAGCCTGTTCGAGGTCGGGAATCATGCCTCCGGGCGTGAATTCGATATTGAACCACGCATACATGCCTGCCCTCATCACGTAAGGCGCGCGGGCGCTCACTATGAGGAAACGGTCATCGAGATGAGGCACAAAAGAGAACAGATCATCTTCATTGCTTCCTATGCCGTGAAGGAGAACGAGGAGTGGCGGTCGCGCCGCGGTTTGAGGCTTGCGAACGAGGTGAGTGAGCGAAAAATTATTCGAAGTCATAGTTGTCCTCTATCGCCATCGTGACAAGGCCGCCGCAGTCGAACTACCGAACAGATTCGAAGGCAGGTTTACTTGTGACGCGATCTCCCGTAGCGATGCGACCTGCGAGCAGCCGAACTTGAGCTTATTACCCTCTTTTTTACCCTCATAAGGAGGTAATACCTTCTTTCCTGCGCCACGGCGCTCCGGGATTTTGTTCGAAATGCGAAAACGAATCCCGACGAATCAACCGCAAGGTAATACCCTCACTAATACCCTCACTAAGAGATAATACCGCTACGTGATTATCTCAAGGGCCTCTATCTTCACCGTGAAAGCGCCAGCGTGCAGCAGGCCCTTTGCCGTGGACAGTCACCTGGCCGGATTTTTTCAGGCCGTTGAGCAGTGTCCGAATCCATTCACGCCCTACTCCCGGACAGGCGCGTTCGATGTCTGTCAATCGAAATTCTCCAATCTGCCTGCGTATGGCTCTTAACACTATTTCAGCCTTCGCCCCTCGCGGAGAAGCCGTCTGCCCTACGCGCTCCTCGAATTCGCGATAGGCCGATTTGAGTATGAACAGGACATAATTTATGTAAGGCCATGGATCGTGCTTCCCTTCGTGCCACGATTGAGAGCTTTGCTCAAGCGTTTCATAGTATCGTTCCTTGTTCTCTTCGATCAGCCGCTCAAGGCTAATGTATCGCCCCACTTCATAGCCGAGATGATAACACTCAAGCAGAAGCAGCAGGCGCGATACCCGTCCGTTGCCATCTCGAAACGGATGTATGCAGAGAAAATCGAGATTCATCGCGGCCATCGCGATGAGCGGATGAACCTTTTGGCTCTGAGGAACTTCATTCCACGCTTCGATCATCCCTCTCCTGTATTCAGAGCCGCCCATCGGATGCCCCATACTTATCAGATAAGCATTCCACAATCCGATCATCTGCTGCATGAAATCAGGAGCCTTTGCTGGAGGCACGGTTTTGAAACGAACGCGATCCGGCCTGTCCGGGTATTTTTCTATGATATCGACTTCCTTATCTTTATACTTCCCCGCGTCGGCTCTTTCGGCCTGACTCAGTTTGTGCAGCAGCAGAATATTCTCTTCGGAAATCGTAACGGTCAGCCCGTCTTCGTGAATGAGGTTGAGCGCATCGCGATAGCCTCGCACCTCTTCTTCATCGCGGTCGCCGAGAGCGCGCTTTCCAAACAACACCGCGTCTATGCGCGATTGATCGATGATGACGCCTTCTATTCGATTCGATGAGATCGCGCTTTCTATCAGCGCGTGTTCGCGCAACGCCTTGAGCTTCTGCGGTGATTGCTGAGTGAAAAGCTCCTGTTTGCCAAAAGCTTCTCTCAGATCGCCGAGATACCAGGCGGTCGACATGGGAATCTCTCTGATCCCATCAGAAAACTTTTTCAACGTCATCATCGCTTTCGTGAGTGAAAAGGGCGCGCGAGCGCCCTTCATCGTTTCTCATCTCTCCCAGAAAAATTTTTCCCTCGGTTTCTGTTCCGGGTAAACCTGATTCATGTTGTCGGTCTCGAACAGAGCGCCGTTTATCATCACATAGCGAATCGATTCGGTGTTGCGAATGCTTTCGAGAGGATTGCGATCCATCACCATCAGATCAGCCAGCTTTCCCGCTTCGAGCGAGCCGACTTCTTTATCCAATCCAAGATACCACGCTCCATAAAGCGTGCCGCAGCGAATCGCTTCCATCGGCGTCATACCTCCCTGCTCAAGCATCCACAACTCCCAGTGCGCGCCTAACCCTTGTAGCTGTCCGTGCGCCCCAAGCTGCACCCGTCCTCCGGCGCGCACCAAATCTCGCGCGCTCTTTGCCAGTTCGACATGATAGAAATCATCATCAGGAACCATCATCCTCCTGCGCGAGCGCGCATCGATTACGCCCTGCGGCGTGAAGCGAAGCAATCGCTGGTTCTCCCACACATTCGTTTTCTGATACCAGTAATTTTCGCCCCAGATCCCGCCATAGCCCACGATCAGAGTCGGCGTATACCCGGTCTGACTTCTGGCGAAAAGTGTGAGCGCGTCTTTGTAAAGCGGCGCTACCGGAACGGCGTGTTCTATGCCTGTATGACCGTCGAGTATCTCGGTCATGTTGTAGAAGTAAGTCGAGCCGCCTTCAGGCACGACCATTATATGAAGATCGCGCGCCGCCTTGATTATTTGTTGTCGCTGATTACGTCGCGGCTGATTGTAGCTCTTCACGCTGAACGCCCCGACCGACTTGAGCCTCGCGAGATGCCCTTTCGCATCATCGAGATTATTGACGACCGTCTTTTCCTGATTCTCCGCGCCGTAGAGTATGTAGCCCGTCGAGAAAACCCGCGGCCCGGTCATCAATCCGGCCTTGACCATTTCCGATTGCGCGAATACCGATTGAGTCGAAGCCGAAGGATCGTGCGTAGTCGTCACGCCGTAAGCGAGATTGGCGTAATAAAGCCATTGCTTTTCAGGAATGATGTCGAGCGTGCTGTAGCCCATGTGCGCGTGAACATCGACGAGACCGGGCATGATGGTCTTGCCCGCCATATCGATCCTTCTCGCGTTTGCCGGAATATC
>DLHY01000106.1:795-37908 GCA_002483445.1 Blastocatellia bacterium UBA7656 | reverse complement strand
TACCGCGCGGTCGCGCGGTTTCGAATTCAAAACCGATGCGAGTCGATTTAGGCTCGACAGCTTTTTCATCTTTGGCAAGCTGACGGAAAATATTTTCCAAAGTCTGCTCGTGAAAATTTTCTCCCGCTGTCCATTGAACCGAGCGGCTATCCGCGGACCACGCCAGCCAGTCGCCCGAAGACGCTGAAACCGTTTTCACAGGCACGACGGTTTCAGTCGCCGAGAGCCGCACCATTTTTCCTGTTTTGGGAAAAGGCGCGAGGTAGAGTTTGTGAAGCTCTTTGAAAAATACCCATTGAAAATCCGGCGAGGGGGCGATCTCGGCTGCGTACTTAGATTCGATGTGCTGGCGATAATCGTCGCCCGTGAGTTTGACGCTGCTCAGGTAAGTGAAAGTGTGCATCCCTCCCGCGACGGGCAGAGGTTTCGATTCCATGAAAAAAATCCGCTCCCCCCTGGGATCGAACCACAGGTAAGGCATCCGGGCATTCGGGCCGCGGCTCGACAAGTCCATCACGAAATGATGCTGGCGGCCATCCCAGTAGTGAATCTCGAAGTTCGATTCCGATGCGAGGTCTTCCTCGCGATAGACCGTGCCGCGCCCTTTCAAATAAGCGATCTTCGAGGAGTCCGCAGAAAAAACCGGATTCGCATATTGATCGCCCTGCGCGGTTATCTTCTGCGCGTTCGAGCCGTCTGCGTTAGCCGTCCACACCGCGCCTTTCTCCGCGTCAGACCAGGTGACATAAGCCATGCGCCTTCCGTCCGCGCTCACGGCGGGCGAGTATTCGAGATGATTCGAACCAGTCAAGCGACGGGGATCGGCGTCGCCCGGTTTGACATAGAGATGACCGAGCGCGTTGTAAATTATCTGATCGCCCGCGCGTCTGGCCCATCGCATCAGGCGCGCATTGTCGCGGTCGGGCGCGACTTTTTGAGTGAAGCGAACGGCGGTGGCGACTTTCTGCGAGACGCGCGCGGTGAAAGGAATCGGCGCAGATTCTTTTGCCTCGATATTGACGCGGATGAATTTTCCCTGCGCGGTTATGACGATGCTTTGTCCGTCAGGCATCCAGCTATAACCGGGATAGGTTCCGAATACGGCCCACGTTTCCTGCTGATCGCGAGTGAGATTATCGTATACGGGCCATTCTCTACCCGTTTCGATTTCGCGCAGGTAGAGCGCGGTTTTCAAACGGTCGCGCCGGATGAAGGAGAGATATTGACCGTCGGGCGAAACCTGCGGTCGAATCGCGCCGCCCGCCCCGCGCGCGAAAACCGAGCGGCGAGCGTTGGTCGTGTCGTAACGCTCGATCCAGTAAATGCTGTCGTAGACGTTCTTGTTGTAATCGAAGGCGGTGCTGTTGACGAAGTAGATGAATCGCCCGCTGGGATCGACGGCAGGCTCGCCGCTGTTTGCCGTCCAGTTGGGCTTTTCAGTTAGCTGCACTCCCGTGCCGCCGTCGAGGTGATACATCCAGATTTCGCCCGCGCCGAGCGAGCGCGTATCGACGAAGTGCTTGCGCGCGAGTATGTATTTGCCGTCGGGCATCCATTCGGGGCTGTTGACGAGGCGATAAGTCTCACGAGTCACCTGTCGGCGATTCTTCCCGTCCGAGTCCATCACCCAGATGTTATCTCCCCCGTCGCGGTCTGAAGTGAAGGCGATCCGACGTCCATCGGGGCTGTATCGCGGCTGCGCTTCCCAGGACACGCCACCCGAAAGCAATTCCGCCCGGCCTCCTGTTATCGGCATTCGATAAATGTCGCCGAGAAGATCGAATACTAATGACTGGCCATCAGGCGAGACATCGCAACTCATCCACGTGCCTTCATCGGTATCGAATTCGACCATAGTGGAAGGCCCGTGATCGCCTTCAACGTCCCACGTCTCCGCTTTTTGCTGCGGCAATCCGACAACTGAAGCAAAAGCAACTATCAACAAAATCACCAGCATTTTTTTCAGCACTGCTTCACCTCACTTTCAAAATTTCAGAAGTCAGGAGCCAGAAGGTTACAGGTTACAGGTGACAGGGAACAGGTGACAGGGGACAGGCGGGAAATCTCCGGGCCTGTAACCTGTCACCTGTAACCTGTTCCCTACACTGACTACTGCCCTCAAACATCTTCATTCAGGCGCGCGTTTATGTACGCTTCGAGATCAGGCCCGGCGGGGTTGGCCAGAACGCTCGTGAACCAGGCGTCTCTTTCAAAACTCATCACGCGCATGTCCCACACACAGGCGGTAAGCCCTGTCGGAGTGACGTATTGAATATCATCGGCTTTGTCTGCCGGAAAAACATAAACGTGATGATGCAGTTCATTCTCGTCCGCCCACCAGTCGATGAACACGAAGGCTGATCCGCGCCCATCGTGAATGCCGATGTAGCCAGCGCCGTAGTTATTCGTCTTCGACGCAGACTCCGCGAGTCGCTGCTCGGCGATTTTCTTTGCCGCCCGAATGAATTTATTTCTCGGCAGGTCTCTCCTGTAAGCGATGCCATAGACCTTCATCCTGAAACCTGAGATATCCCATAAGTCGATAAACCGAATCGGGCGCGGCAGGTGAGTTTCCCTGAGTTTCATCAAGCGCAAGCCTCCCCTCATGTGAGCAGAGAGTATATCCAACAGCGCGACTGCGCGGCCAGTTTCATCAGCCCTCTCTTTTGCTGCGAATTGAAATTTGCGCATCCGGGTGTTAAGCTTTGCCTGTCAAATCAGCAGTGGGCGCACGCGCTGCGCAGGCGCGACTGTAGCAACGGCCTCATGAGCATTCTATGGGTATATCCGTAGACTCCGGAACACGTCTTGGCCCGTATGAAGTAGTCGTCCTCATAGGCAAGGGCGGAATGGGCGAAGTCTATCATGCGCGCGACACGAGATTGGGTCGCAAGGTCGCGCTCAAGGTCTTGTCAACGGATGTCACTCAGAACGAAGATCGCGTCCGCCGGTTTCAGCAGGAAGCTCGCGCCGCTTCCGCGCTCAATCACCCGAACATAATCACGATCTACGATGTAGGCCAGATAGATTCCGCGCACTTCATAGCCACAGAACTCATCGAGGGAGAAACTCTGCGCCAGAGAATGAAGCGCGGTGATATGCTTCTGCTCGAAGTCCTCGATGTGGCTATTCAAACTGCGACCGCGCTGGCGGCAGCGCATGCGGCAGGAATCATGCACCGCGACATCAAGCCTGAAAATATAATGCTGCGAAGCGACGGTTATGTGAAGGTTCTCGATTTCGGGCTTGCCAAGCTGATCGAAAACACCGGCGGACAGCGGGGCATGGACAGTGATGCTGAAGCCGAAACTCAATCGCTCGTCGACACCAAACCCGGCACTGTGCTTGGCACGGTCAGTTATATGTCGCCCGAACAGGCGCGCGGCGTCGTGCTTGACGCGCGCACGGACATCTTCAGTATGGGCGTGGTCATATATGAAATGATAACCTCTCGCACGCCCTTCGACGGAGCGACCGTCAGCGAAGTGATCGCCGCCATAATCAGCAAGCGGCCCGCTCCGCTCGCCCGCTACGTCGCTGAAGTCCCCATCGAGCTTGAGCGCATAGTAAGCAAGACCTTGAGCAAGGATCGCGACGAGAGATATCAGACGACCAAAGACATGCTCATCGATTTGAAGCGGCTCAAGCAGCAGCTTGAATTCGAAGCCGAGCGCGATTCGGGCCATGCCGAGTTGAGTTTGCCGAGAATCACATCGAACAGCGGCAATCAGAGCGGGGTTCCCGTAAGAGATTCCTCCTCGCGCACACAGGAGATGGTGGCAGGCATCGGCAGCCAGTCGAGCGCCGAATATCTGCTCAAGGAAATTCGTCGGCATAAACGAGCCGTGCTTGCCACGCTTGCGGTCATCGTCCTTGCAGTGGCCGGTTACATCTTCTACCCGCGCAGTAAAACGATTGATTCGGTCGCGGTGATTCCTTTCGACACCGAAAACGGCGATGCGAACTCCAGGTTCATCCGCGACAAGGTGGCCCAGCAGATCATCAGCGGGCTTTCGCGACTGTCGAATCTCAACGTCAAATCGTTCGGCGCATCTCTGCCCTTCGTCGACAAGGTCAATGATCCTCGCGAGGTGGGGAAAAAGCTCGAAGTGGCGGCGGTGCTGACAGGCAAGATAGTAAAGCACGAAGGCGACGATACGATTTCCATAAACGTGGAACTCGTCAACACGCGCGACAGTTCCGTGATATGGAGCGAGACTTATGATCGCAAGTTCGCCGACCTTCGCCGCGTGCAGGAAGACATACTAAAAGGCGTTTCAGAAAAGATCGGCCCGCCGTTGAGCGAGCAGGAAAAACGCCGCCGCGAAGCCCAGCAACTCTCGGAAGAGGGTCGCTACCTGTGGGAAAAGCGAACGGCCAAGGATATGAGGAACGCTATAAGATATTTCGAGCAGGCAATTGCCAAAGCGCCCGATTATGCTCCCGCTCATGCGGGGCTGGCGGACTGTTACAACATGCTCGTGGCTTATGGCTCCGAGCCGCCCAGAACTTCTTTTCAGAAAGCCAGAGAGGCTGCGGAAAAAGCTATCAGCATCAACGGTCAACTCGCCGAAGCTCACGCATCGCTGGCCTTCGTCCGCTTCCGCTCGGACTGGGACTGGGAAGACGCGGAAAGCGAATTCCGCCGCGCAATCGCGCTCAGCCCCGAATACGGCCAGACATACACCTGGTACGCCAACCAACTGACCGCGCTCGGTCGCTTCAGTGAAGCCGAGGAGCAGACGCGCCGCGCGCAGCAACTCGATCCGTTCTCGCTCATCGTCAACTCGCATTATGGATTCATTTATTACTTCGCGCATCGATATGATGATGTGATAACGAACTGCCAGAAGACGCTCAAGCTCGATCCGAACTTCTTTGCGGCGCGCAGGTATCTGGGGCTGGCCTACACTCAGAAGAAGATGCACTCGGAAGCTATCGCTGAATTCCAGAGGGCGGTGACTGCTTCGGGCGGATCGCCCATAGTGAAAGCCGAACTCGGCCACGCTTACGCCGCGTCGGGCAATCGCGCGGAAGCCGAAAGGGTGATCGAAGAACTCATCAGAGTGTCGAACGAGCGTTATATCTCGCCTTACTACATGGCCATGATCTATGCCGGACTCGGAGACAAGGAGAAGGCATTCGAGTGGCTCGACCGGGCCTACGACGACCGCGCCGATTATCTGGTCTATCTCAAAGTCGACCCGCGATTCGATCCGCTTCAGTCGGATGAGAGATTTCAGCAGATGCTTCAGAAAATCGGACTCAATTAGTTGGGCAGGGGTCAGGGGTCAGGGATCAGCGAAGATAAGTATCACATCGACTCGTCCGTTGTGATATCGGCAAGGAGGCTTCGCTAAATGATAGATATCACGGCTCAACAGAGACCTTCAAAAATAAAGAAACCCTGATCCCTGATCCCTGACCCCTGACCCCCGACCCCTGCTTTCACGCTTCCTGAATTCCCGTTCTTCTCAACTCACGGATCAAATCTTCAGATGCGCGATCAATCATCAGGTCGGCTTCCTGCTCGCTTGCAGCCGAGGCCGATATAAGAATGCGAAACACGACATCAGGCCCGAAGCGAGAGGCGAGAGATTTTATATAAACTTCGGGGTGAAGCTCTGCCGTGCGGCGCAGCGCGGGCGCAAGCTGCGATTCGTCATTGCACTCGACAGCAAGTTCGCGCTCGCGATAGCTGCCTCGCCCGAACATCTCACTGAGCAGAGTTTGAAGCGGGCCTTCGACTATCGCTTTGAGTTCGGCTGGCACGCCGGGGAGCGCGACGATTCGCGTCCCGCCTGATTCAATCGCCATAGCGGGCGCAGCCCCGACAGGGTTTTCAATCATCCGCGCCCCCGCAGGAAGTCGCGCCATCTTGAGTCGCGCTTCCGTCATCGCCGCGCTCGATACATGTCCCAGTCGACTCAATTCCGCGTAACGCTTCTCGACGAAATCTTTCGCCGACGGATTCAATTCCAAAGCCACGCCTGCGGCCTCAGCGACACCTGCAAGAGTGAGGTCATCAGCCGTAGGCCCAAGCCCTCCGCAGGTGAAAACAAGATCAGCGCGACGATCAAGCGACGCTCTTATCTCATCAACTATGCAATCGATTTCATCGCGGACTATCGCTATGTGTCTGACTCGCCCGCCCATCCCGCGCACAACCCGGCAGAGATAATTCGAGTTGGTGTCCTGCACAAGTCCGAGAAGGACTTCATTTCCCACAGTCACTATTTCGACATTTATCACAGCAGGGAACAGGTTACAGGGGACAGGTAACAGGAGGCAAGAGAGGCTCCCTCTGTTCCCTGTCCCCTGCAACCTGTTCCCTGCAAGCGGGCATCTTTTCCACTGGTTCAAATCTCAAACCGAAGGCAGGGCCGGTCAGGTGGTCGAAATGGTTCGTGCGGCTGCGCTGGTTTTGCGCCCTGCCACCTTAGCAGAGAGAAACCACTTCAGGAGGAAAACATGATGAAAAGAAGCAGAGCCTTTTTCGGCATTTCGATAGCTGTGCTGGCTCTGGCTCTAACGGGCTGCCCCGAAAAAAAACGCATCGCCGACATAACCGCCGATCCCGGTCGCTATCAGGACAAGGAAGTAGCCATAGTCGGACGGGTCACTCGCTCTTACGGCGCTTTGGGCTACGGCATATTCGAAGTCGATGACGGGACAGGACGGATGTGGGTCTTCACGGAAAAGTACGGCGTGCCGAGCAAAGACACTTACATCGGAGTGAAGGGTAAAATAGTTCCCGGCGTCACCTATAACGGTCGCAACTACGGAACCGGAATGCACGAAACAGACAGACGCACGCGCGAGAAGCGCAAGTGATGGCATGGGTGATGGGTGATGGGTGATGGGTGATGGGCGAACAGATGAAAGAGCCTTATCACCTCTTCACCTCTTCATCTCTTCACCCGTCAATCGGCGGCGGCTGGCTGAGTCTTGAGCAGTTCGTAGCCTTCTGATCGCGCCACATAAGTCGCAGCCGTGATGTCGCCCGTGACGTTCAAAGTGGTGCGGCACATATCGAGTATGCGGTCGACTCCGATTATTATCGCTATCAGATTCGGATCGACTCCTATGTTGACCAATATCAGAACGATGAACGGGATCGACCCCGATGGCACGCCTGCCGTGCCTATGCCGCCAAGGATTGCCAGATAAGCGACCGTGATCTGCTGCCCCAGCGTGAGATCGACTCCGGCCAACTGGGCGAGGAATAAAACCGTCACGCCTTCATAAAGCGCCGTCCCGTTTTGATTGGCCGTCGCTCCTATCGTCAGCACGAAGCTGTTTATCTCCCTCGGCACGCCGAGGTTTTCTTCAGACACACGGAGCGCAGTCGGAAGCGTAGCGTTCGAAGAAGAAGTCGAAAACGCCGTCAGCATCACCATCTTGACTCTGCGGAAAAAATCCATGGGCGAAAGTCGCGAGAGAAAATAAACCGACAGCGAGTACACGCCGAACATGTGAAGCGCAAGCCCCACAAGCACAGTCAACACGAACCAGGCGAGAGCCTGCAACAGATCTATACCGAATTTCGCGGTGTTGGTAAAAAGCAGGCAGGCTACCGCATAAGGCGCGAATTTCATTATTATGTCTATTATCTTGGCCGAAATCTGATACAGCGCATCCATACCTTTCACGAAAGGCGCGCTCACCTGCTTTGGTATGAGCGTTATCGCTATGCCTAAAAAGAGCGCGAAGAACATCAGGTGAAGCATATCGGGTGAGCCGCCTGATGTCGCAGTCGATGGATTCGAGGGGACTCCCGCGATGGCAGCAAGCGGATTGGAGGGTACAAGCGCTTTTACGATTTTCAACATGGACGAATCGGCGCTCGTAGCCTTCTTGCTATCTTCAACCTGTTTTTGCGCGTCCTTGCCATATTTCTCTTCCAGCTTCGCTCTGGTCTCCGGGTTTATGTGCGTGCCGGGACGAATGGTGTTGGCAAGAGTCAAACCGATCACGACCGATATGGCCGAGATGATGAACGTGTAAACGAAAGACTTGAGGCCGACTCGTCCGAGCTTGCGAATATTGCCTATGCCAGCGACTCCAACGATCAGTGACGAGAAGACGAGCGGCACGACTATCATCAACAGCAATCGCAGAAAAAGCTGACCGACAGGCTCGGTGATGTTCGAACTTATCCACGCGATTCTGGGATGGTCGCCCCCTAGCCACACATTCATACCCACTCCAGCCACAACTCCCACCAACAGCCCTATTAGAATTCGCGTGTGAAGCGGCATACCTCGGGGCTTATCAGGCGTTTCGTCTTTGAGGTCGGTCGTCAGTTCGCGCTCGTAAGCATCGCTGTTTGCAGGTTGATTTTTGTCGTCAGCCATTTCGCCTCTCTTGTCGAGTTATTTGTGCGGATGAAGATTATGTATTTTGCGATGCCCAGTCAATCAAACATCCGTGCGACTACGGGAAATTTTTCCTGAACAATTCACCCTCGGAATCAGTAATCAGTCACGAATCAAGACCAGAAATGATCGCCCGGAGGAATCCTGATGGAACGACTGCTCGAAGACATCCGCTATGGATTTAGAATGCTCTTCAAAAATCCTGCACTCACTATCGTTGCTGCTCTTTCGCTCGCGCTCGGCATAGGCGCAAACGCCACCATATTCAGTTGGGTGCAATCGCTTCTGCTCCGCCCCATCCCTGCCGCAACTGATACGGATTCGCTCGTGGTGTTTGCCGAAAGAACTCGCTCCGGGTCTTATGTGTCGACTTCTTATCCCGACTATGTCGATTTCCGCGACCGGAATGAAACGCTGGCGGGATTGATGGGATACCGCGGGCAATCGATGGGCGTGACCATCGAAGGTCGCGCCGAAAGAGTATGGGGCGCGATAGTTTCAGGCAACTACTTCGACGTGCTGGGAGTGAAGGCCGCTATCGGTCGCACATTCCTTTCGGAAGAAGATCGCACTCCCGGCACGCACGCAGTCGCCGTCATAAGCCACGCCTTCTGGAAGCGTCGTCTTGCCGCCGATCCCGACATCGCAGGCAAAACCATAGGCGTCAACGGTCACACGTTCACCATCATCGGAGTCACTGCTCCGGAATTTCTCGGCACATTCGTCGGACTATCGACAGACCTGTGGGTGCCGATGATGATGCAACGCGAGGTTATGCCGGGAGGAGATAGGCTCAACGAGCGCGGCGATCACTGGTTCGAAGCGATGGCCCGTCTCAAACCGGGCGTGAGCCTCGATCAGGCAAACGCCAATCTCGACACTCTGGCCCGACAGATGGCCGCCGAATACCCGTCGACGAACGAAGGCCGTCAGGTTTTGGTGATGACACTGTGGGAATCGCCCTTCGGCGCGCAGACCATACTGAAGCCCGTACTCATGGTTCTCACAGCGGTCGTCGCGCTCGTCCTGCTGATCGCCTGCGCAAATGTCGCTAATCTCCTTCTCTCTCGTGCAGTCAATCGCAGGAAAGAAATAGTCATCCGTCTCTCGATGGGCGCTTCTCGCGGGCGGCTCATTCGCCAGTTGCTCACAGAAAGCGGACTGCTCGCATTGCTTGGCGGCGCGGGCGGACTCGTCGTAGCCTTCTGGTCGCGCAATCTGCTGATGGCTTTTGCGCCGCCAACGGATATGCCCATTCATATAGCTGCCGAGATCGATTCGAGCGTGCTTGTGTTCACTCTCATCGTATCGCTTGCCACAGGGTTTGTGTTCGGGCTGGCTCCCGCGATTCAGGCCACACGTCCCGATCTGGTCAGCGTATTGAAAGACGAATCAGCGCGCGTAGCCGGAGGCGGAGGGCGACTCAGAAATCTGCTCGTCGTGGCTCAGGTCGCGCTTTCGCTCGTGCTTCTGATCTGCGCGGCTCTCTTTCTCAGAAGTTTTTACAACGGCCAGCGGCTCGATCCGGGATTCGATCCTGAAAACCTCGTGGTCGCTTCTTACGATGTGTTCCCCGGCGGCTACACCGAAGAGAGAGGCCGATTGTTTCACGGGCAGGTCATAGATCGCATCCGTTCATTGCCGGGAGTCGAATCGGCGAGCCTCACTCGAAGACTGCCGCTCGGATTTGGCGGATCGAGTTCGACATCGGTTGCAATCGATGGCTATACTCCGCGACCCGATGAGAATATGAACATCGATTACAATGAAGTCGCGCCCGGTTATTTTCACACTATGTCTATCCCCGTAGTCGAGGGGCGCGAGTTCACCAGCGAAGACAACGAGAAGAGTCGCCCGGTGATAATCATCAACCAGACCACAGCGCGGCGATTCTGGCCCGATTCGTCCGCAATAGGCAGAAGCGTTCGTCGGGGCAGCACGTCGCTCGAAGTCATAGGCGTGGCGCGCGACGGCAAGTATCGCAGCCTTTCGGAAGAGCCGCGTTCGTTTATGTACATGCCGTTGCTTCAAAGCTATCGCTCTCAGGTCGTGATGATAGCGCGTGCCACGGGGAACTCGGCGACGATGATATCGTCGATCCGCGGAGCTATGCGAGAGATGGACGCCAACCTCCCGCTCTACGACACGATGACGATGCGCGAGCATCTGGCTTCGTCCGTGTTCGTTCAAAATATCGGCGCGACGTTTCTCGGCATATTCGGCGCGCTGGCTTTGATGCTTGCGACCGTAGGGCTTTACTCCGTGATGGCTTACAGAGTCAGTCAGCGCACACACGAGATAGGCATTCGCATAGCTTTGGGGGCTGACTCGCGAGCGGTGCTTGCTCTCGTGGTAAAACAGGGAATGAAGATCGCCCTGATCGGAGTAGGAGCAGGGCTTATCGGCGCGTTTGCGCTGACGCGGTTTTTGTCGAGTCTGCTTTACGGAGTGAGCGCAAGCGACCCGTTGACGTTCGGAGGCATAGCGGTGTTGTTGACAGGAGTGGCTCTGGTGGCCTGTTTCGTGCCAGCGCGCCGCGCGACGAAGATCGATCCGATGATCGCTTTGAGGTATGAGTGAAGTCAGGAGTCAGGAGTCAGAAGTTGGAATAAGCCTGATCACGATTGCGTGAGGGGGAACCTTTCATTAACACCGCGATTGATCGCGGTGCAAGGCAGCGCCTAAAGGACAAGGAACTGTTTTAACAGTTTCCCCTTGTTGCTCCTCAAGCTTTCTTAAAACTGTTGAAACAGTTCGGAGTTCAGGTCTTTCGCTTTTTCACCGCGATCAGTCGCGGTGTTAATGAGAGCGTGTCGCATAAATGCGGCTTAAATTCAGAGTGCTTTTCAACTCTTTCGGAGTTGAAAAGCACTCTATCTCTCTGATATTTCCTGTGGTGTGAACCAGACAGGGGGAAATCATGAGAGAACAACGCAATTCTACGGCGACAGATGCCGCTGCGCCAACCGACACCCGAGTGTTGGTCTCCATCTTTGTGCCGGACTCGCATCCATTGCTGCGATTGAAGCGGGCGCTGGATTGGGAAGCGATCAAGGCTGTGATGATCAAGCATTGGCGCTCGTCAGGCAAGATGTAGATGGTGGGCCTGGATTGCGGTGGCCTGTCGAGTTGTATGTGCCTTTGCTCGTATTGATGTGGGTCGAGACCTTGCACTCGCGGCAGATGGAGAAGTTCATCAGCGAATCGGTCGTGGCGCGGCGATTTCTGGATTTGACCGAGCAAGAGATGATGCACATCCGCGATCACGCTTCGATCGGGCGAGCCGAACAAGGGCTGGGCGCCGAGGGTCGGGCGGAGGTCAATGCCTTGATAATCAAAACCGCACAGGAGGTGGGCTTTACAAACGGGGAGATTCTCTCATCCGACACCACCGTGCAGGAGCCTGCTATTGGCTATCCCTCAGAGCCTGCCATACTCAAGGGGTGGGCCGAGCGCATAGAACGCTTGATGAAGAAGCTCAAAAAACGAGGAGTGAAGATAGGGGTCGAAGGGCTGATGTCACAGCAATTCTCGGTTTAGAAATTAGCGGCGCAAATCAACCCATTGATTGGACTGAAACTGTTGAAAATAGGCTCGAAATGACTGGGCGCTTGAGCCAAAGTCGTTGTGGTTTTGACGCTTTCCGGCCAAACCGAGAATTGCTGTGACATCAGCCCATTTCCCTCATATATCGCTGTACCCGTTTCCGATTGGCGCTTTGGCCCTCGCGCCTGAGTTGCGCCGACATACGCCGCGAGCCATAGAACGGGTACTGCGTATAGAGTTCATCAATCCGATGTTTGATCCGCACTTCTTCCTCACTCGGCTCTACCCTGTGGTAGTAAAGACTGGCGCGACTCAAAGACAGGAGTTGAGCTTGTTCGGTAATGTTCAACTCCTTCGCCTCGCGCTCGACTATTGCAAAGCGTTCAGCGCGCGTCAGGGTTGAGACCAGATTTTTTTTTCAACCAGTTGACCTGAGTAGTCAATCTGCCGATTTGTGAGAAGAGTTCTTCGACCTCCAGTTCGTGAGCGGACTGAAGGTCCGCCGTCAGGTTTTTCTTATCAAAGAGCGAGGCGAAATCAGCCAGGGCCAGATCGCGCCAGTTGGGTAAGAGATTGGGATGAACTTTATGCTCACTGGCAAGCTGAGAGAGAGCTTTCTCCCCCTTGAGCAATTCCAACACGAGCTTGGCTTTGAAAGCAGATGTGTAGTTTTTTTTCATAGTGGCCCTTTCCCACTTATTTCTATCACATCTCGCTGTCTAAATTTCCGGGTCCACTATAAGTGTTGGTCAGGTCCTAGGGATGCCAACTTGCCGCTGATATGATTGCCAGCATCGACCCTCCTCGAAATCAATCTCGCCCCGATGATGAGACCTCCCTCAACTTTCATAATAAATTTTCATAAAAGCAATATGTATTTTTCATCTCTTTGCCGACTCATGCTAAAATGAGCAGGCAAGGCATCGGCAGCGGACGGCTGCCTCTCCCCAATCACACTGTTTTGATCGCCTCTTCGACATTCGCAGGTCGGAGGGGGTGGGTAGAGGTGTCCGCGCCGGTCAAACAATTCCGAATGAAGAATACGACTCCCCGCACAACAAGGAGGAACTATGAAAAGTCTCAAAGTGATTTTCTCAACTGCAGCCGCAGCGATGTTGCTGGCGGCAATGGTCTTTCAACCTTTCCCCCATCTGACTGCTCAGGCGAATCAGGAGCCTATCCCCGTCGCGCAGGATGGGACTACGTCTCTGAAAGCTACAGCCGAAGCGAAAGCTGACGCCAGTAAATCCGAGTTTCTCGACAAAGCCTCCATAGAGGCCAGCCCGGTTGCGGCTGACGACCGTGTAGACTCTGTCTCCATCCATCCCATTCCCGTCCCTCTGCCGGGAGGACTCAATCACGTTGCCGCCGGGGTCGGCACCCGCAACAGAGGTTCGGGAGTTATTCGACTGCGCGGAGTGTGTCCGGGCGCAAGAACAGTGAGGGCGTTTCTCTACTGGGGCCACATCATCGACGGGAACGCTATCCCGCTGACCAGCACGGCGAGATTCGATGGAACACTCGTTACCGGGACTCTGATAGGGTCATCAGCGCCGCCCTGCTGGCCCGGAACTCGTTTCGTGGCTTATCGCGCAAGCGTGATAGCTCTCGTCCCGCCGCAGATAAACGGGGATTACGAGGTCAACTGTCTGCCAAGCTCCTTGACGGACGGCAGAGACCCGTGGGCCTGCGCGCCTGTCCCCGCCGCTCGCCCGCTCGCCGAGGGAGCAAGCCTCGTGGTCGTTTACTCAGACCCAAGCGCGCCCGCCACTTCGCAGGTGTTCATCAATGAAGGCGCGTCGCTCGTGAATTTCATCGGCACCATAGCGGTGAATAATCCTCTGCCTGTGGCGATCAACAACTACTCCCAACTCAAGCACACCCGCATAGGCGCGGACGGTCAGGTGGGATCGAGTACGTTTTCGATCCTGCCGGTCACGAACGAAGCGACCTTCCTGGGGCCGAACGCGGGAGGAGCTTTCACGCAGATCAAAGGTCCCGGCTCGCCGTTCAACGGAGATTCTGATTTCAACGGCTATGACGGCGAGCCGTTAAACAAACTCTGGGACACTCACACCGATAGTTTCGGCGCGCAACTGATCCGTCCCGGTCTGGCAAACTACTTCGTCATTTACACGGGCAACGGCGATTGCTTCGTCGCCGTCGTTCACGTATTATGCGTGCGCTGAAAAACAGAAGCGGCAGGCTTTGCGGCCTGCCGCTTCACCCACCATCTCTCGCTGGCTCAAGAGAAACAGATTTTAATTTCACATGCGCTCCACAGCGATTTTTCGCTTGACTTGTCATACATCTAACTTTAGGATGCGCAACTGACGGGGAGCGAGTTCTTATCGCTCTTTGAACTGCTCTGGCCCATCTGAAATTGTTCCGGTAGAAGCTTGATAAGAATCGCTAGTCCTTTCTCAACTCTTTCAATGGCGGTAACGCCAACTTACTTTGCCGCCGTATGCATAACGGGTTCGGGCATACTTGTAAACAGGATGCCCCTTGTAAGCAGTTGCCAGCGGCACAGCTTTCTGAAACCTGGGATATGGTTGAAGACGCGCATTCTGCTTATCTTTCAAAAACAGACGAGCGTCTGAAATTGGCTCTCGCCAGTCTGACGTCAAATGGTTTTATAGGTCAACTGCCATTTACCCAAAATGACTATGAAAACTTGAGCCGCGCAGTTCGAGATGTTCTGCAAAGAGACCCTGATAATTTAAAGAAAATCTCTGACAGAGTTATGCTCGTTCTGATGATCTTTTGCGCCCGCTATGAGGACACATCCGTCAGTTTCTGGTCTGCCTTCCTTCATAACATTGGATTGCCCAACGATTCAGACATACAGAAAGCTTGCCGCGAAAAATTTAGGAAAGCATCTCTATTGGCTGAACATCTGCATTTTCCTTCTGGTGGCTATGAGTACGTAACCAAGATTCTCTACCATGCCATCATCCCACAATCCTGCGTGTCGGAGATGGCTGGCCTGTTGAGAAAGCTTGACTCCGATGCAGGGTGGGACCTGATAGCAGAGATGAACCTTGAGCAACTGGAGGCTCAACTTCCTGAAGTAGCATCTCGCGCTCACCTGACTCGCCCTTTGAAGCGATTTGTCAGCACGCCTAATTCGCGTCGGCTTGCCACCAAACTTGTCCGCGACTTGTGCGAAATGGCATATCTTCATCAACGCGGAGTCTTTCTGTCAGATGAGATCGAAAAGCTGATTGAAGACAATCCCGTGCAAAGGGAAGTATGGGAAAGCCTGATTCAAACCACGAATGATTCTGTTGAACCGGCAGACCTTCGCCCCTCCTTTTCACATCCGCGATGGCAGTGGGATGTCAAAGCAAGGCGGATGCGGCTTTATTTTCCACGCCAAAGAGTTTTAGCACATTTACGACCGGCAACGTTGTTCGTGAAGGAGAAAGGTTATCCTGTGCGAGCGCAATTCCGAGACAATAAATGGGAGATTGAACCTCTATCTATTTCGAATCTTCCCATTGAATGGTCGAGCGCTTCTCCATTTGCCATAGAACTGCGCGACGAAAGAGGAGAATGGTTGCGCCAGTGGAAGATTCAGATTCCGCAAGACGGCTTTTTGTTTTTCCGCCCGAACTTAACTTTGACTATAGGTGAACTTCTTTCGGTGGAAAAAGGATTGCCTCAAGGCGATTGTCTGGCGATGCTTCACCAGCAATTGCAGCTATACGATGCTAAAGGCTCGGTCAGACCCACTCAACGATTGTTTTCACCGCAAGGCTTCGAACAGTACGACGCGTATGTGGTTAATCTTCAACCTCCAGTATCGGTGCGCAACGCCGTCGACGAAATCCTTGAAGATATCCATCCGGCAGCAGAAGATACTTATTCATTAAAGCTGGCTGGGAACCTGCTCCCGGAAGCGAATGATCCCGGCGGGCTGCCAGTCTTTGCTGGTGAGCCGCCGGAACTGCTCATTGATGCCGAGCGTTTCGAGGAATTGAAGAAGCTCTTGCTGCAATGGCGCGCGCTGACTGAAACGCAGGATGCCTTCTCAGACATAATCTCTATCGACAACCTGTCGAACAAAAATCTGGCTCGTTGGTCAGATGGCAATCTTAGAGTCAGCCTGAAGGCCATACTTCCTGAAGGACGGTTCGGACGATTTCGCATAAAGCTGCTTCACGGACTGCAAAGCGCCCGATACGCTCCGGCAGAGTTCATTCTTGTCCCTGAAATTCGCATCTCGCCTTCGACTGAAGAAATCGAAAGCCATCTTTATACCATTGACGATCCGCTCAGAGTTCAAATCTTTTGCGCTGACGTTCATGATCTGACCAGCGATGGCTGCACAATTGATTCGCCTGAGCTTGGCGTTCACATAATCGAGTGGGATCACTGCGCGAAGGAACACACTGCGAACCTCTGCTTTGAAAACTTCACGGTTCCTCTCAGATGGCATCCCCACATTCTGCGCGCAGGAATCGTTCCGACACAGCAACCAGTTTCATGGGCGAACCTGCCTTTGATCTTGTCTCAGGATGCGCTGACGTTTCAGCACATGCTGCACATCGAAGGATTTCCAAAGGCGGAGTTCGAGATCAAGATGGGCGGATCTACTGAACTGCGCGGCTGGTTCGACTTTGACGCTTACCTTCAGTTTCATCTGGCGCGTTTTTCCGACAGTATTCGTGATTTGCCGGGTTATGAGATTCCTGTCCAATTGAATTTAACGCTGAATGGCCATGAATATCAGTTGCCTCTTTTGAACGTTATGAAGTCGCCTCAGAACGGAAGAGGCGGCGGCGTGCCAATAGCAAAGCTTCGAGTCGGACAGAAAGTGGTTCATCGCGATTATGGGGAAGGTGTGATTGAAGCCTTTACCGAAAAATCAGTCAATGGGTGGATGGGCGACACGGGTCGTTTCAGCTTCCCACAATACGAGGGAGTAGACATATTCATCCCGACTTCGAGTCGAATCCCTATATTCTGAAGTGCAAGGAGTGGTGAAGTGAACGCAATACAAATAGCAGAGACTTTGCAGGAAAATTTCATACGCTACCTTTTAACTACCTTCAATGTCGGTCGCAGCGACACGGAGCTTGCGGCGGAGCTTTGCCGACAGTTTAGAGCGCCGGGTGTCCTTTTCAGCGGGCCATTTCTGGAACTCAACCCACCTTACACAACTGGCGCTACGCTGCGACAGTTGTCCACAGAGGGCCTTATCAACGAATCGCTTTGCCGTTTGCGCGAAGACATCGAGCCGCCGCGTGACCGCCCGCTGCCGCCTGATCGCCCTCTCTACAAACATCAGGAAATGGCGGTGCGGCGCGTGATTTCAGAGCAGCGCAATATCGTTGTCGCCTCCGGCACAGGCAGCGGCAAGACCGAGTGCTTTTTGATACCGGTGCTTAATGACTTGTTTTCGGATACCGCTCCCGGCGTTCGCGCACTGCTGATCTATCCGATGAACGCGCTGGTCAACGATCAACTCTTCCGACTTCGGAAACTGCTCAGAGGTACTAATATCACCTTTGGGCGCTACACGAGCGAACTGGAGGAAACCGAAGAAAGAGGAAGGACAACATCTCCGAATGCGCTCGAAAATGAAATCGTCTCCCGAGAAGTCATACGCGGAAGTCGAAACACAGCGCCGCACCCGCCGCAAATCCTGATAACCAACTATGCCATGCTGGAATATCTGATGCTCCGCCCTGAAGACTCTCCTGTTTTCGATTCGGGCCTCTGGCGATTAGTGTGCCTTGACGAAGCGCATACCTACACGGGCGCGCAGGGCATAGAAGTATCGATGTTGATGCGGCGGCTCAAGCACCGTTTGAGAAAACATCGCGGCGAGATACGATGCATCGCCACCAGCGCGACGCTCACACAAAATGACCGGCACGCAGCGGCGGAGTTTGCATCGAGGCTATTCGGTGAAGGATTCGATGACGAAGATGTGATCTTCGGCGAAACGATAAATCTCAACAGCGCGCAGCGCGTTTTAGATCAGCCTCCGCCGTTCGCGGCTTATGCATCGGAAGAAATAGCAAGCCTTCGCCATCGATTGCGCGAGTCGTTATTGGAAGAGCAGGCCGGAAATCCGAGCCTCGTTGAAGAAGCGGCGCAAGCTCTGATCGTTTCGGGGATGGTCGATGGAGCCGGAATCGAGGCGGCCCGCGCAGAAGCCCCGGAAGGGAATGTGGCGCGGTTTCTCTGGTCAGCGTTGAAATCAAATCCTCATCTCGATCAGTTGCGCGCTATGATGGGGGAGAAACCAGTGGAACTGCGCTTCGCCGGACAAGAGTTATTCGGAGGGGTGGAGGATGACGACGAACGCGCCAAAGCTGTTTGCCATCTTGTAGAGCTTGGAGCAAAGGCACGCGAATCAATCGATGCGTCGCCTCTTTTGCCCGCGCGCTATCACCTGTTCGCACGCTCTACACAAGGTGTATGGCTTTGCCTCTATTCGCAGTGTTCCGGTCGACTGACAGGCGACAAATCCTGGAGTCGCGTCTATCTCGAAAAACGGGAAACCTGCGCAGAGTGCGGGTCGGCAGTTTTCGAGCTTGCTGTTTGCCGCGACTGTGGCCAGCCTTTCCTGAAAGCTTTCGAGCGCGAAGGTGTGTTGCAACCGGAAGCCCTCTACCAAAACGACGCGACCGGGCAGAGATATTTCACTTTGCAGCGACTGGTTATGGAGTCAGTATCCGATGATAATGATGAACCGCTCGAACCAGCCGAGATGAGCGAAACCGAAACTGTCGAAGTTTGCCTGATTTGCCGTCACTACCGCGATGGTTGCGTCTGCGAAAGCGATGCGCGCTACGCTACGCTTTATGAGGTTAAGGACTCGAAAGGCAATCCTCGACAAACCATTTCCACCTGCCCGCGCTGCGCCAGAAGCAAGCCGGGTGAAATAGTCACTTCAGTGCGATTGAGCGGCCCCGCGCCACTGGCGGTGCTGACCGAAGAGCTTTATCAATTCACTCCTGCAAGCGCCGATTCCGGCACCAGACGCAAACCGGGGCAGGGGCGCAAGCTTCTTACTTTTGCTGACAGTCGTCAGGGCGCAGCGCGATACGCCGCCTACTTGCAGGAAACTGTAAACAGCACTCTCTATCGACATCTGATTGCGCGAGCGGCGCGCGAACTCAATGAATCAGGCATGATGCCTGACCTCGAAGAACTGGCTGGGAAATGCGATGAACTGGCCGAAAAATACGGTCTCTATGGAACCCTTTCCGGATATGCAACTGAGGCGGAGCGTCGTCGCAAAAAAGCAAACATGTGCGCCCGCATTGCAGCGGAGTTCTGCGCGCGCACTGATCCACGTCACTCTTTGTCGGCGTTGGGGCTTGTTGGATGCGACGTTTACTTTCCAACAGCAACGATCCCGGATGAAGCTCTTTGCGCTCGTTTCGGCCTTGCGCCAGAAGCGATGATGACGACCATTCAGGCGATGCTTGATACGATGAGGCTCGATAAAGTTGTCAGTATGCCCGAAGGAGTCAGACCGGATGATGATGTCTTCGGACGCAATAAATCAACAACTCGCTGCAGGGTGACAGGAGCTATAGGTCAATATGAACGCAATTGGGTGGGACAGAGCAGCCGACAGACAAGATTCGACTACGCGCAACGAATACTGCGCACAGTAAGGCGTCCCTCTGATACGCTCGATGTAAAAGATGCGTTGCAGAGTGTGTGGAACTGGCTGCAAGAGGAAAGAGTCTTTGTCGGAGATTCGCAGGCCGGTTTTCAAATCAACACAACTCGCCTTGTCTTCCCGGCTGATGACGAATGGTATCGCTGCAATGGCTGCCTGCGATTGTCCCGGCGGTTGCTTGAAGAGAATTTCAGATTGTGTCCTTCGCGCGGATGCAACGGCGAACTGAAGCTATGTGAACCAGGAGCCGAATTTGCCGATGACCATTACCGCTACATTTTCGACCGGCAGCCTCTTGGAATGCACGTCGAGGAGCACACGGCCCAGCTTCAGCCTGAGGTTGGGCGGGAATATCAGGACGGTTTCATCAAGGGCGAAATCAATGTGCTGAGTTGTTCGACAACTTTTGAATTGGGAGTGGACGTGGGCGAACTGCAAACCGTCGTCCTCAACAACGTGCCGCCGAGCGTCGCCAACTATCGCCAGAGGGCCGGGCGCGCAGGGCGCAGGGCAGGCGGCACGGCGTTCATTCTCACTTATGCGGCTCCGCGCCCGCACGACCGTGTATATTTCGCCGATCCGCCAAGCATAATAGCGGGCGAGGTGGCTGTTCCGAATCTCGCTGTTGATAACCGCGTAATCGCCGTGCGTCATTTGAACGCGACCTTGCTCGGTCATTTTCTTCGCTATCTCTCCAGAAAAGGGCGCAGCGATCTGTCCCGCATCGGAGCATTCTTCGCGTCAAACCTGCCCGATGGTCGTCATATCGATTTCATCGAGCAATGGAGAAATGAATACTCGCAGGAGATCGAACAACTGATCCATCGATTTTTCGAAGAGAACCCGGAAGTCCCTGCCAATACGCCCGAAGATTGCATCAATGGCCTTGTTAAAGCGTTGTCGGATTGCGCTGAAGAATTCTTGCTATGGCTTGACGAATACGAGCGCCTCCGCAATCACTACACGGGAAAAGCCGACAATACGAATGATCGAAGCGATCAGCAAAGCGCCGAACGGATGCGCAAAAGGTTTGTCGCTCTGCGTCAGCGACTCCTTGATGAGCGAATGATAGATTTCCTGTGCAGCCAGGGCGTGCTGCCGAGCTATTCATTTCCTATAGATATGGTGAGTCTACGATTGCCATCGGGCAGGCAATATGGAGATGGGAAAGAAGCTGACAAATCGCTGCGCCTCGAACGCGACAAGAAAATCGCCATAGTCGAGTACGCGCCGGGCGCTGAGATCGTCGCCGACAAGCACATCTGGAAAAGCGTCGGCCTTGTCATTCATCGGGAACTCAACAGTTATGAATATCGGGTCTGCGAAACCTGCCGCAATCTGGACAGATCGCCACGAGGCGGATTGCCGATCAGCGGCGCTTGCAAGGTTTGCGGTGAAAGCAGTCCCGGCAATGGATATCGCTACGTTGATCCTGACGGATTCACTACTGACCTGACATCTGATCCGCGGCAGGCAGGTTTGCAAATCGATTTCGGAGTCAACCGCTCGCGTTTCTTTCTGCTTGCTGAAGGGCCGCGCATTGAACGTCAGGAAACGCGACCCGTCGACGGGCCGCCGATCATACATTACGCTTACCGGCGCGATGGTGAACTGGTGGCTCTCAACAGTGGGGGAGACCCTGATGGCTTTCTGTTGTGCGAGACCTGCGGAAAGAAAGTCGATCCTCCGCGTCGCAATAAGAGGAAGCGAGAAAAGGCTGATCACGATACGCCCTGGGGTGAAAAATGCTTCGGCACAACCAATCGCTATCATCTCGGACATGCCTTCATGAGCGACACCCTGCACCTCCGTTTTGAGGACACAGCCAATTACGCTCTGGAGCCGGGCAGCGACACTTCATTTTGGAGATCATTGACCTACGCACTGCTTGAAGGCGCAAGCCTGGCATTACAAATAGAGAGGCGTGACCTAGACGGTGTAGTTCGCCCCTTCAACATCGGCGCGACAGAAATTCCTCATGAAAACTATTCTCAGGAGGTTGTGCTGTTCGACAACGTTCCGGGCGGAGCCGGTCATGTCCGTAGCATCGCCAACCATCTGGAGGCGGTATTGCGTCAGGCTCTCACAATAGTTCAGTGTTCACAATGCGAGGAAGACACGAGTTGTCTTAATTGTCTGCGCAACTATGGGAATCAGGTCTACTGGGAAGAACTGAAAAGAGGGCCTGTTGCGAGATTCCTTGAATCAATTATTGCCGAAGCGTTCCCTGAAAATCTGGCTCATCTGGCAGAAGGAGCGTCAAGAGTTGCGGCTATTGATAAAACGCAGTGGTTGATCCGACAACTTATGTCTGCCGAGCAGGAAATCTTTATCGCTGCTGCGCGCATCACCCGCAATCGACCACAGGGAGAGACAGGGAACTGGATCGAGATATTGCAGGAGCTTCTAAAGCGCGGGCGGCGGGTCTCCCTGCTGCTGGCTGAACTGCCCCCCGCTGACCGCACACGACACGAAATGCTGGGATTGCAAAACCATTTGCGGCTGCTTGTCAGCGATTATGGTTTGCAGCTTTCTGTCTTGGAGAATCCGCCTCTTCCAGACTGGCACGTCGTGATAGATCCACAGGGGTTACAGTGTCGAGTTATCCGCGTGGAAGACGCTGACAAAACCTTGAGCGAGCGCACAGGCGCAGGCGGGCTGATCACTACTACGAATCAGGGTGCTGTGCAGGCTGTCGCGGCAAGGCTGCGTGCAGTTAATCGGCGCGAGATAAAATCATCCGAACTGGAACCGCCATCGAGGTTCAGCATACGACACATTAGCGAAGGCGAGCGCGTGACTGATGCGCAGATTTTCAGTGAGGTTTTTCAAAACCCTCTGATGTCTGTGCATATCAATGATCGATACCTGCGCTCTGCCAAACACGAACAACGGTTAAGGTCTATCTTGAGCCTCATCCTCGCGCAACCAGACCTGCGACCCGAAGTCACCATAACGACTTTGGCTGCGGAGGTCTCTCCCTCCCGTCCGCCTTACTTCCAATCCTCTCACGAACAACAACGAATGTTCACCCGACTTGCCCTGGCTTTTCCAGAATTGATTATCAAAGCTCAGATTCAGCATAGCCTGCCTGATGTACCCCATGACCGGTTCCTGTTGCTCACTCGCGCGGATGGCACGCTGGCTCGAATAACTATTGGAGCAGGGCTTGATTTTATTCAGCCTGATGGACGAGCGTGTATGACAGACATCTTTATCGAAGACCCTTTAAGCTGAAAAGCCTGTGCGGGAATCATTAAAGCACCGGGAGGAGGCGACGACCGATGCTGCCGCCCCACCCCTTGATGTCTACTTCTTCCCCATCAACCCGAACTGCTCGCGCAGGCGCAAGAGTTATTCAGAATGTTCGAATCCCTTATTGTGCAGATGGTCGTACCCGGAGGAGATTGCAAAGTAGCTTCGCCCTTGTTGACTCCTCCTATCGTCACACTTGCCGTCAATCTGCGCGAAGGCGTACCCGAAGAATGATTCAGAGAAATCGTGTTGCCCTTCCTCGTGATCACTCCTTTGCCGGAAAACTGAACGCCGCCGCAGCAGAAGACATAATCCCCGGTCTGTGAATTGAAGAGCAGCACCCTTCCCACATTCGAATCATCCTGAAGGCAAATATCGAACACCACGACGCTGATGCCCGACCCTCCGCTCGGACAACTGACCGCAGTGCTGGACATATTTCCCGAAGCGTCCGTAGCCGTGCAGTTGATCGTCGTCGTGCCTAGAGGGAAACACGAACCGGGAGGCGGCGTGCAGGCGACCGTCACGCCTGAGCAATTGTCGGTAGCCGAAGGCAATGCGTAGTTGACAACAGCGCAACTGCCGCCCGGAGTTGGAGTCACGCCGACGACGGTCAACGGCGCGCAGGAAATCTGCGGCGCTTCAGTGTCATTGACCGTAACTGTGAATGAACAACTCGGCCCTGTGGTCGTCGAGCAGGTGACGGTGGTCGTGCCTACGGGGAAGGACGACCCTGACGCGGGCGAGCAGGAGACAGTGCCGCAGGAGCCTGCGGTCATCGGCGAGAACGTCACCGTCGCGGCGCACTGGCCCGGAGCGTTGTTCACTGCGATGTTAGTCGGACAGGTGATCGCGCAATCCTGAGCGACAGCTACGGTGAAACTGCAACTCGCCTGATTGCCCGCTGCGTCCATCGCCGTGCAGGTCACGGTCGTGATTCCAAGAGGGAAACTCGACCCTGACGCCGGGTCGCAACTCACCGTCGCGCCGGGGCAGTTATCCATAACGGTCGCAGTGAAATTCACCACCGCAGAGGTTCCCATCGTCGTCTCGCTGATATTTGCCGGACAGATGGCGGCAGGATTCTGCGTGTCATTGACCGTGACGGTGAAAATGCATGAGGAACCGGCAACCGCGACACTGGCCTGCACTTCGGCGCTCGCGCTCATAGGCGCGCTCTCCGAGCAGGTAACGGTCGTCGTGCCTACGGGGAAGAATGAACCAGACGGAGGCGCACAGGTGACTCCCGCACAGTTGGCACTCATGATTGAGTAGTCCACTATCGCGCCGCATTGAGCCGTGTCATTGGGAACGATGATATTCGACGGGCAGGTTATCTCGCACGGAAGAGTGAAGTAAGCGATTGGCATATCGTGATCCGACAGTCGCTCCGGTCGGTTCGGGTCGTTGCGGAAAACTTCGGGGAAATCCGCATTGCAGCGCGTGTAGCATATCTGACTGAATCGCGCGAGCAGGTTGCTCGTGATCAACTCATGATCGAGCGCCTGAGCGTTGCCGTCGAAGATGAACGAGTATCGCTCGGCAGAAGCCGCCATAGCGATGAGGTCTGTGAGATCGGGATTGACCAAATCCCCGCTTGCAAGGACGACTTCACCCATAGGCGTGGGCGTCCCCTTGATCGTGCCTATCGAATCGCCATATCCGTCGTTGAACTGGAAAGCGTTGTAATCGCCGACCGAGATTATGCGCTCGGTCGGATCGGCGATCTGTCGTGACTGAATGAAGTTGGCAAGGAACTCGGCCTGCGCCCGCCGCTTCGTGCGAACGCGGTTTCCATCCGCCGCATCGTCAACCCCGTTGAGCGAGCGCAGGTGATTGACTATGACTGTGAAGGCGAACCCGTCGATGCTGGCCCGCAGCACGAGCGAGGGCCGGTCGTTGAGAATTTCAGGCATACCGTTGTTCGGGTTGATGTAAGTCTCGTTGAGGCCGATCTGCGTCACATCGACGACCGTCACGCGAGCGGTTTTAACCAGAAAGCCCACGTCGATTCCTCCAACGTCGTTGCCTTCGACAAGGAAAGCCTGATACATCGGATTGGGCTGACTCGCTGCCACTGCATCATTGTTGATCTTCGTGGCGATGGCCTGAAGCGTAGTGAGGTTTTCGACTTCCTCGACGCCAATCACATCGGGCGCGCGCATGAAGTTTCTGATGGCGAGCGAGGCTTTGTTCAATCGATTGTTGAAGGCGGTCATAGTCAACGCCACATCGTCGACGCCCGCGTCGTTCGTCGTATCGAAGAACCGCTCCATGTTGAAAGAGGCAACTGTGAATTCATTCGCGGTGGGGATGGGGCAAGCTGTCGCCATCATGCCTCCACTCACACCGGGCGAACTTCCCGGATCGGGCAGAATCGAATAGGTGCGGAATGCGTAATCAAGCGGCCCGACGAGATTGGTCACGACTGCGCCTGTTGCAACATCGAGAATCGTCCCGCCTGTCAATCCGTCGCTATCGACTCGGATGCGTTCGGGGTTTGTGTCGAAGCGGGGAACAGGAGGTATGGTCACGCCGCTTCCCGCAGGCGGCGGATCGTTGGCCTGAATGCCCGCCTCGCGGAACGGGCGGGCGACGCCTGTGATGACTCCGTAGAAAACGCCATTCGAAGTCGATGTTGCGTTCGCCTCATTGACTCCCCCATCGGTGGGGTGAACGACTGTGAGCGACGCGGCGATCACGCGCATACCTTCGAGCCTCTCAAGCTGATCGATAGTTCCGGCAGGATCGGGGAAAGTCGCATTCAGGGACACCGCAGCAGGAAGCGGATTTCCCATCGAGAGAACGCTCACAGATGGGCTGCCGGAAATTTCCGTAAGCGGCGGGCTGAAGGGATCAGATGAAGGAATGAATTCCACCACCACGCCCGACACCTGAACCAGATTGCCCACAGCGGCGGCGGCAGGCGGCGCGGAAGAAGTAAATACGAAGATGCCTTCCGATGTCGCCGGATCGGCGTCGACCATCGCGTCCGGCTCCTGAATGAAGAAGCCGTTGCTCTTCACCCCGGTCACGATGCCCGTCGTCGTCACCATCGTACTGACGAGAGGCGACGTGTTGCCGTTGCCTTGAATAGTGTGAATCTGGACAGGTGGCGAGGCGACCATGACCGCAACTGTGCAATCGGCGGTCTGCGGAGGCATGTCATTATTAGACCATCGAATAGTGACGTTGTAATTTCCGGGAGGAGTAGCGACTCCGACATCGAGCGTAGCCGTAGCCGTGCCTCCCACGCCCGCAGCGGGAGTGAAACCGCTCAGTGTGATGGTTCCGGGACCAGAAGGCGTGATGCTTTGTATCATCGCACTCGTCACTGTGCCGTCGGCGTCGGTCGCGCTCACGCCTGCTGATGTGGGAGTGCCGCTTGTCGTTGAAAGCGACGCGGGGCAGGTGGGGACTACAGGCTGGCCTGCGCCCGCAGAGGCTATCGATATATCATCGATGCCGACCCATTCATCATTGCCCACGGCGTTGGTCGTCATTATGCGCAGTTGAACGAGAGGTTGATTTTCAGCCGCCGCAGGAAGCATGACGCTTACGGGCGTGACGAGAGTCGCCAGACTTGGGCCGGTGGTCGCGTCGGCGACGAAAGCGGCAGGAATGTTTGTGAAATTGCCGGAAGAGCCTACGCGGAAATGCAGCGCGACCGGTTGAACTGCGTTATCAGCCGAGCCGTCAATATCGCGGAGATTGTACGAGACTGTGATATTGGTCTTGCCCGTGGTGTTGAGATAGACGAGCACGTAAGGCGCGTCCGCCGTACCCGATCCATTAAGAGCGACGACCGGATCAGTTATATGAAATTCAGCGACTCCGCCATTGGTAAGAGTGTTGGGATTGGTTTGATTGGCGATCACGTCCAATTCGACAGTGGTCGTCCCAGCCCCGAAGGTGTCGCCAAGAATGGTTTGCGGGTCTACTCCGGTGGTCGAGACTCCGTCATTTCTGAGAAAAAAGCCCTCGATGCCCGGCACCCCTGACCAGTTGTCATTGACAGTGATCAGACCTGTGTTGGTCCAGTTCTGGCTGAACGGCAAACTTTGAGCGGTATTGTCAGCCCTTGCTTTTTCTCTGAGCATCCAGAGGGCCAGAGGGCTGACCAGAAGAACGATTATCAGGAATACAGGGTGAAATCGCTTCATTCCTTGTTTCAGTGTGCGCATATTATTCTCCTGCTCATCGAAAAATTTTCGGCTGCCATAGCTCGATCATGCGCAACCATCAGGCACACGGCTCGGGGGAGCGACTGCCGGATCCTTGTCATTGATATGGACCGAAACTGCGCCTGATGAATGAACACGGTTGTGAGAAGGGCTGCATTTTATCCGAGCAGTGCGATTCTGGCAAATCGTATGGGGTTAAATTTTTCTGAAATCCGAAATGCAGACGAAGGCTCGCGCGTTGACTCATAAATAGGGCTGATATAAACTGAAATTCCGCGTGGCTCGTCGCCACATACGTGGGCGGTCGCTATGCCAACCGGAATCGCAACGGCTGGCATCTCATCCGGGAAAGATATTAAAGATGGAAAGCTTGCCACCACATTACGGAGGGTTTTCGATGTTCAGCACAATCATGAAGAGAATCGCGGGCCTCGGCGCTTGCGCGTTGCTTCTATCAGCCGCGGCGCTGGCGCAGACCGGGCCTATCGAAGGAACTGTCAAAGTCAAAAACGCGGATGGCTCGCTTAGGCCTGTGCCTGATGCGATAGTCGATATCTTTCGCACAGACATAAAGGGTCAGTGGGATGTCAAGACAGACAAATCGGGCCATTTCATCCGCCTCGGAATGCCGCTCGTCGGAAGGTATCTCGTCGTCGCTTCCGCTCCCGGCATAGAACCCACATGGGTCAACAATATCCGCCTCACACAGGTTGAAAAGATCGACATAGTCGCCAACCCCGGAGACGGCACTCGCCTTACACTAGATCAGTTGAAGGCTCAGATCGCAGGGGGAGGCGCTCCGGCTCAACCTCAAATATCGGCGGCAGACAAGGCAAGGGTCGAAGCAGCTCAGAAAGAACAGGCGGCGCACAAGAAAGAGATGGAAGAGCTTCAGTCCAACTTCGATCAGGCTCGCACTCATTACAATCAGGGTGTCGTCGCGTTGACGGAAGCCAATGCCTTGAAGATTTTCGACGAACAGATCACAAAGTATCAGGGCGCGCAGAGCGAATTCGAACAGGCTTCCCGAATCGATCCGGGCCGCCACAAGGATTTCGTCGAACTGGCCTACAAGGCTAACGCAAACCTCGCCGAAACTCGCTACCAGATAGGCGTGCTGATGTTCAACAACAAACAGAAGGAGGCATCCAAGCCTCACTTCGAAAAAGCCATGGAGGCCGCTCTCCGCGCGATTGAAATTGCGGCCAATTCTTCGAGCGCCAACGTCAGCAACGACACCATCACTTACTACAACATCTATGCCAAGAACGCATCTCTCCTGGTCGAGTTCTTCGGGGCAGCCGACAAGGTGGATGCTGCTGTTGCCGCTTTCACCAAAGCCGAAGAGTTGGACGCCTCGAACAAGAGCAAGTGGGGAGTCCTCAAGGCCGATATGTATCGCAACGCCGGACGGACGGATGAAGCGATTGCGGCTTACAACGCGGTGCTGACGGCTGACGCGGCCAACGCCGATGCGCTCTACGGGCTGGGGCTGACGCTCATCGCTTCGACTGATCTGAAGGTTATTCAGGAAGGAGCCAACAAGCTGGGCGAATTCGTCGCCAAGGCGAAACCTGAAGACAAGCGCGTGCCGAACGTGAAAGAGGCTCTGGAAGCCGTCAAAAACGCTTACAAGATAGAAGCCGAAAAGCCAGCAACCACCAGACGTCGCGCCAAGCCTTGAAGAGAAAGGCAAAACTGAACCCGAACAAAGAGCCTCACGAAGTCTTGAGGCTCTTTGCATTTTTATAGAAATACTTTTTCGACTTTCTCCCTCACTCCGTCGTCTAACACGTGACAGCAATTCTCAGCCGAGCCTTCAGTGCGTGGCTCTCCCGGATATGAAACCTCACACAGCACGCCTGTAAAAAAATTCAGCTACAGGTCTCAACTGCCCGGTTGAACGCTCAACTAAAGAAGAGGAGTCCTGTGGCGCAATCTGACAGATTGCGCTCTTTGAAAGGACGAGATTTGGAGCTACGCAAGCTAACAGCTTGCGCCACTATTTCCGAAGGGAGAAAACAATGAAAGAAATACTGACGGCCACAAGATGGATGATGATGGCAGCGGCCATAACCGCGCTTCTGGTGTTGCTCTCTGTATGGCGCGCAGCGGCTTCCGACTGCTCGAAAACGTCAGTGGGCCTCGTCCCGCTCACTGACCTCGGCACAGCCCTATACAAAGGCTATCAGGGCGGTCTCTATCCCGACGGCAGCAACCTTAGGCCCGCTGATCACGAAAACGCGGGGCTTGAAATCGCGCGCTCCATTCGCCCGCTTAACGCAACCGGTCAGGCGGACGCCAGCGGTCGAATCGTTTTGTTATCGATAGGCATGTCGAATACGACTCAGGAGTTTTCCACATTCAAACCTCTGGCCGATTCGGACGGGGATAAAAACTCGAAGCTTATGCTAGTCGATGGCGCACAGGGCGGGATGACTGCCGCTGATATTTCGAATCTCAATTCTTCAAAGGGCCAGCAGTTCTGGCTCACGGTCGACTCGCGACTGGCTCAATCCGCAGTCACGCCCGCGCAGGTGCAGATTGCCTGGGTCAAGGAAGCCAACGCGCGCCCGACCGAAGGCTTCCCCGCACACGCAAACAAGCTCGAAGGCGAGCTTAGGCTCATCGCTCAGATACTCAAAACGCGCTTTCCCAACATCAAACTCGCTTACTATTCGAGCCGCACTTATGGAGGTTACGCATCGACTACGCTCAATCCCGAACCTTACGCTTATGAATCAGGCTTTGCCGTGAAGTGGCTCATCGAAGATCAGATCAATGGCTCGACCAGTCTCAATTTCGATCCCTCGCGCGGCGAGGTGCGCGCGCCGTGGATAGCGTGGGGGCCATATCTGTGGGCCGATGGAATGACGCCGCGATCAGACGGCCTCGTTTATCGCTGCTCGGACTTCGTAGACGACGGCACGCACCCTGCGCCCAATGGCGCAAGAAACAAAGTCGCTGATATGCTCCTCTCATTCTTCAAGACCGATTCGACGGCGGCAGAGTGGTTCCTCGAAGACGCGGGAGGCGACTCTGATCCGCCCGCTGTCACGGTCGCGACTCCAAACGGAGGAGAGCGTTATCGCGTGGGCGATGCGATAACAATCGAATGGACGGCTATGGATGATGGCGGCGTCGCTTCGCAGGACGTTTTACTTTCGACCGATAAAGGCAAGACCTTTGAGCGCGCGCTCGCATCAGGGATCGCGGGCGATGTTCGCCGCTTCGTATGGATTGCGGACACGTCCGGCAAGGCGCGCATAAGAGTCGTTGCGCGCGACTCTTCGGGGCAGGCCGCGCACGACGACAGCGACAGCAATTTCAAAATCCGTCGCTGAACGAAGAAAATAACAAGGGGCGCTCGGTAGCGCCCCTTGTCCCCTGGAGAAGGATTATTCTATCTGAAGCTCAGGTCTGATTCGGGTAGAAAAATCAGTTTGCACATCCTGATCTCTTAAACCTTCCTCAGAATCATTCGCTCACTCGGTTCTAACGAACGACCGGCGAATTTGTTCCAGGTCAGATGAGATCATCTTTTCCGGCGTTGCCGCTTTTTTCTGCGAGAGGGCGCGGCAATCTGCTCAAGCCAGTCGGTTGCTTCGCGAAACTTTTCAAATCGTCTCTCATCGGCCTGAAACTCGTCGCTGTGATAGATCGAGCGGCTGCCCGATCTGCGGGGCGGATGCTTGATGTGCAGCATCTCGTGATAGAGGACGAATTCAAGCACGAAGCGCGGAATGCTGTAGGTGTCGAGCGTGCGGCTTATGACTATAGCTTCGTGAACGCCGTCGTGATGGCCGAAGACGCGGCGCGTCGGGCGCTGGCTCCACGAAAGCACAGGCTTTTGAAGTCGCCCGTCGAAATACCGCGCATTCAAATGATCGAAAACTTTATCCAGATCATAAGCCTGCCCGCGCGGAGGAGAAGTTATCTTGTATCCGCGACGGCGGCGGGTCGCGTCTGAGGCTTCTATAACTTCGGGTCTTGAAGCGTACTCGCTATAAATGCGCTCGGTTTCCTTTGGCGCTTTGAGGCGATAGAGTTTCGCAATCAGTATGCGGGCAAGCGAGAGGAGAACCTCGCGCGGCGACGGACGCAACAGGTCTGAAACCCTCGCATAAATGCGGCCATCTCTGAGGCGAATCGTGGATGACAGTCCGGCGTAAGGATAAAAGCTGGCGGAAATCTGCGGCCTCGGCTCTTTTTTGACACTCTCCCGCAGAGCCTCATCGAATATCACTTCAAGATTTGCGTCGACGGAATGTCGTGGCGAGTTGTCTTCAGTCATTTGCAATTGTCAGTTGTCCGTTGTCCGTCGTCCGTTGTATCAATCACTGAAGTCCCATTCATGCCCCAGCATTCGAACAACTGACAACTGACAACTGACATTCCATCACTTCTTCTTAGGGTCAGGTTTGTCATTCGGCTCGCTGTATCGCTGGCGGTGACGAAGATCAAGCAGCTTGTTGTCAGGCTGGCCGTCGCCGTTGATATCCACTTCGACGACGATCTTTCGCTCCTTGCCTTCGCGCCGCGTGTTGGTAGGCTCGTAGCCGAGGCTGTACTGAGTGCGCAAGATAGATTCGATGCTTTGCATGATGGCAGGTATCTGCCCTTCGAAGGTCATCTCGAAATACGATCCGCCTGTGCGCTCGGCGAAAGCCTTGAGTTGAACCTGGGCCATGTAAATAGTCGACCTTAGCTCAGCCGGAAGGCGATGCTCGTATTTTTTGAAGTAAAGGTTGCCGACACTGACTGGGAAGATCGGCACACCCGCGCCCGAAGCTATTTTCAACGCTCTATCGAAAGTGAGCTTGCTGAAAGTATCTATGCCGCGCGTGATGAGGATGACCGCCGTGTGGCCTTCGACCTCGTCGAGTCCGTTGTATTCGTTTTCGCCCGATCCTTCGTCGAAAAGCTGTATGGCCTTGCCGCCGAGCAGAGTGAAGGCCAGCGCGTCATAAACATTCGACTCGCTGAAGTTGAGCGTGTCGCGATAGGCCGCAAGTATCGCGCTGTAGAGCCGCTGGCTATCATTGGTGAAATCCTGAATCACTTTCGGCTTGAGGCTGAAGGTGACGACCGCGATGTTGTCGTCCTTTTTGACGAATCGCTGGGCGAAGATCGCCGCCGACTGAAATATTTCCTGCGCGAATGTCGGATCGTAATAGCTTCCCCGGATGTAGTTGTTGCTGTAACTATTGTCGAGCAGCAGTACAGCCGTCATCGGGCCTTCGCCTGAGCGGAAGTTGGTTATCTCCTGCTTCACGCCGTCTTCATAAACTGTAAAGTTCTTCTGCGCGAGGCTGGGATATATCCGACCGCTCTTTTTATCGATCACAGTGACATCGACATTGACCACCTGAGTCGACAGTTTGATGGCCTGCTCGTCCTTGAGATTTCTAGGCACGGGAGGGGCAGGTTCCTGATCTTCAGGTCTGGTCGGCTGTTTGTTTTTTTCGTCTTTATTCTTTTCGTCTTTGGATTTTTCTTCTTCGGTTTTCTTTTCGACTTTTTTCTTGGGCGGCTGGCGGCCGCTTTGCGCCGCGACCGTCGCTTTGGGCGCAAGTGATGCGATCAGAAAAGCTGCAACCAAAGCGATGACGGCTGCGGTTCGCAGTAAAGCTAGATGATTCATAAATCCTCCACGGCTGGCGCTTTCTGCTGAGACCGGGCTGGAACGTCTCAACAACCCACGTTGAAAGTCTAACAAACCCGAACGTAATCGGTAAAACGTATTGCGTGATCGGCTGCCGTCCCTGATCACTCATAGCGAAAATATCGACTGCGCTGAAACACTCGATCATCGAAGTAGCCGCGCAGCAGTTCCACCCGATAACCCGCCGATTCAGGCACGACTGTCACCACGTCGTAGCGATAAGGCTCGCTTGTGACATTCATCAACCGGCGATAGCGTCGGGCGGCGCGCACTATCTGGCGTTTCTTTCTGAGATCGACCGCCGTTTCAGGCGCGACCATATCGCGGGATGTGCGCGTTTTGACTTCGATGAAAACCAGAGTCTCGCCATCGTAGGCTATGATATCAAGCTCGGCTGTTACCTTTTGCCCGTTCAGTCCCCGGCCTACCGACACGCGGAAATTCATGGCGACTACGCGATAGCCCTCACAGTCTTTCAGGTAGCGCAGGGCAACCTGTTCGCCGCGTTCGCCAAGCTCAAGATGCGCCGCGCGACGCCGAGGCAGCAGGGATTTGACAGCTTCGATCATAACCTCTCCGCCAGAAAAGCGGCATACATAATAACACTTCCATCGATTCAAAAATATGCTAAACTGGCCCTGATTCTGCCCTCCCGTTGATAACTGAAACCCTGACTGTGGGCCAGATCAGGCGACGATCCTTTTCCTTTCCAAAAACAAAATGCTTATGACGGGCGTGCCTATTCCGAGCAATGAGAAGGCGAGGCTTGAAACGCTGCGCCGGTATCAACTCATGGAGAGCGAGACGGAAGAAGCGATTGACGATCTCGTGGCTCTGGCGGCGCAGGTATGCTCGACTCCCTTCGCCTTGTTCACGCTCGTCGATTCTGACCGCGCCATGCACAAATCGAGGCTCGGCATAAAATTGGAAGAGATTGACCGCGAGGATTCACTTTGCGCACGGACGATACTCAAATCCGATCTCTTCGTCGTCACCGATGCTTCTGTTGATCAAAGGTTCGCGCGCAATCCCGTTGTCAGAGAAGAGCCTCGCATACGTTTTTACGCCGGCTTTCCCGTCATCACATCCGAAGGACATGCCATCGGCGCGATTTCGGTTATGGATCGCTCCGCGCGGGAGGTTACGGACTCGCAGGCGCGCGCTCTTCGCACGATTGCCGCAGCCATTGTCTCTCATCTGGAACTGGGCCGCAAAAGCGCGACACTTGAACGCACACTCTCGGATCGCCACCGGCTAGAAGAAATGCTCCGCGTGAGCAACAAGATGCTCAAGCGCGTAGAGCAACGCAACGTCGAGTTGTTGAACAGCTATAATCAGATTCGAAAACAAATCTCCGAGCGCGAGCAGGCGCTCGAATCCCTCGCCGCAAGCGAAGAGCGGTATTCGCTCGTCGCCCGCAGCGCCAATGACGGACTGTGGGACTGGAATCTTCAAACAAACGAAATTCATTTCTGCCCGCGATGGAAAGGGATGCTGGGCTATGAGGAAGACGAAGTCGGGCCGCACGTAGATGAATGGTTCACGCGAGTTCACCCGGAAGACTTCGAGCAGTTTCACGCAGAGATAGTCGCGCATCTTCTGGGGCTGACGCCTCAGTTCCAGAACGAGCATCGCCTTCGCGACAAGGACGGAACCTATCGCTGGGTGATGAGTCGCGGGCTTGCCGTATGGGATTCGAACGGCAATATATACCGCATGGCAGGAGCCATCACTGACATCAACCGCCAGAAAGACGCCGAAAATCAACTCCTGCACAACACCTTCCACGATATTTTGACGGGTCTGCCCAATCGCGGACTCTTCATGCACAAGCTCCGGCGGCTGATTGATCGCGGCAAACATCGCGAGGATTATCTGTTCGCGGTGCTGCTCGTCGATTTGGATCGATTCAAGGTAATCAGCGACAGCCTCGGCCATCAGACCGGCGACCTGTTGCTGGCGGCAGTGGCGCGCCGTCTTGAATCCGCCCTGAGACCGGGCGATCTGGCTGCCCGACTGGGCAGCGACGAGTTTGCGCTGATACTGGATAACCTCAAGCAGATTGCCGACGCCACCCACATTGCGGGAAAAATTCAATCGGAGCTTGCCGCGCCTTTCGAAATCAACGGGCAGGAGTTGTTCCTTACGGCAAGCATAGGAGTCGCGCTAAATCTTTCGGTCGAAGACCGCCCCGAAGACCTGCTGCGCAATGCTGACACCGCGCTCAATCGCGCAAAGGAGCAGGGATCGGCAGGGCTTGAATTGTTCGATGTCGGTATGCACATCGAAGCGGTCGAGATGCTGCAACTGGAGAATGACCTAAGGCGCGCGCTGGCCCGTAATGAATTTCGCATCCACTATCAGCCGATCATCGCGGTCGAAAACTGGCGCATCGCGGGCTTCGAGGCGCTGCTTCGCTGGCAGCATCCGCAGATAGGTTCCATTCCTCCTCTCCAGTTCATCCCGGTGGCCGAAGAAACCGGATTGATAATTCCCATAGGACTGTGGGTGCTGCGCCAGTCCTGTCAGCAGTTGCGCGAGTGGCAGAAGGATTTCCCCTCCGAGCCGCCGCTCAACATGAGCGTCAACCTTTCGGGCAAGCAGTTCTCGCAGCCTGACCTCATCGACAGGATCAGCGAGATACTCGAAGAGACCGGCATCGAGGCCCGCAGTCTCAAGATCGAAATCACTGAAAGCGCCATCATCGAGAACATCGAAGTGGCCACAACGACGCTCAAGCAGATCAAGGAGATCGGCATCAAAGTTTCGCTCGATGATTTCGGCACAGGGTATTCTTCTCTAAGCTACCTGCATCGCTTCCCCATCGACACTTTGAAGATAGACCGCTCGTTCGTGACGCGAATGAGTTTGCCGAAAAACGCCGAGATCATTCGCACTATCGTTTCGCTTGCCAGCAACCTCGGCATGGACGTGGTAGCCGAGGGAGTCGAAACCGGCGAGCAGGTGATTCAACTGTCGGGCCTCAATTGCGAATATGTTCAGGGCTATCTCATCTCCCGACCCATAGACGCAGAAGCGGCGCGCGCATTGATAGAAGAAACCAACCAGAGAGGCCGCCGCATAGGCGCGGCGTGAGGCGCAACACCTTTTCATCGATAAATACCCGCTCGCCTCAGCTTGTAAAAGTTCCCGCCCGCAAGCTAAAGTCAAAAGTTCCGTATGAGCAAAGCAGAACCCACAACCGAAACCATGGACACGAGAGATGCGCTGCCGACCGTCGTCATAATCGGACGCCCGAACGTCGGCAAATCCACTCTGTTCAATAGACTGACCGGCTCGCGGCGATCTATCACAGGCGATGAACCGGGAATCACCCGCGACCGCATCTACGGCGTAGCCGAATGGCTCGGACGCGAGTTTCGCTTAGTCGATACGGGCGGGATCATACCGAATGAAAAAGACCTGATCCCCGCGAACATACTCCGTCAGGCGCGAGCCGCTCTCGATGAAGCTTCGCTGATACTCCTCGTCGTCGATGCGCGCGCAGGAATCACTCCGCTCGATGAAGAACTTGCCGCGCTCGCGCGCTCAACTCGCAAAACAGTCTTCGTTGCGGCCAACAAAGTCGATAGCGTGAAGCTTGAAGCCGATGCTATGGAATTCGAGCGATGGGGGATGGAGGCAGTCTTTCCCATTTCATCCGAACACGGCAAAGGCATCGCGGAAATGCTCGACGCCGCCATTGAGAAAATTCCGCAGACTGAAACGCGCCGCGAAGAGCGAAAAGAAATCAGTCTCAGCATCGTGGGCCGACCCAACGTCGGGAAATCATCTCTCGTCAACCGCCTGCTCGGAGAAGAGCGCGTCATAGTCTCTCCCCTGCCCGGCACGACGCGCGATGCCGTAGACACTGAAATCGAATACAGTGGCGCATTATTTCGATTGATCGACACGGCGGGCATTCGTCGCAAAGGCAAAACCGAAATGATGGCTGAAAAGCTTTCTGTCATGATGGCTCGCCGTCATCTTGAGCGCGCAGACGTGGCGGTGATTTTAATCGATGCCATCGAAGGGCCGACCGCGCTCGATGCCAACATCGCAGGCTACGCGCATGAAGCCGGAGCGAGCCTGATCATAGCGGTCAACAAGTGGGACGCGGTTGAAAAAGACACCTACACCATTCAGCAGTACGAGCGGCGGCTGCGCGAGATGATGAAGTTTGCCGACTACGCGCCGATGGTTTTCATCTCGGCAAAGACCGGGCAGAGGGTGACGAAGATTTTAGAGCTTGCGCGTCAGGCTTATGGGGAGCGCAACAAACGGATAGCGACTGCGGAACTGAATCGATTTTTTGAAAAGAATCTGGAACAGCCGCGCGCAACGACCACGGCGCGCCATCCGGTTCGGGTTTTGTACGTCACGCAGTCGTCGGTCAGCCCTCCGACATTTCTGCTTTTCACATCAGGGCGCAGC
>DLHY01000106.1:0-774 GCA_002483445.1 Blastocatellia bacterium UBA7656 | reverse complement strand
TTTTTCGCCACTCCAATAAGAATCAAACAGAGAAGAAAGCCGGAGCGCAAAGGCAAGTGAGTTGTCAGCCCTCTTGTTCCTGTGCGGATGAGACGGTATATTTGCGGTGAAGCAAGAAGAGCTATGAGGGACGGTCAGCAAATCAAAAAGCTTCTCAGCCAGGTGCCTGATGAAGCGATGCCACGTGTAATCGATTTTCTCCGCTCCGTCGCTGGCAAACAGAAATCAGGTTCCGGGAAAACCAAAGCGCGACGCAGGAGCGCAAGCATCGCTCGAAGCAGCTTCGGGCTGATACCGGCTGACGCTCATATAGTTCGAGACGCGATGGCTGAAGACCTGTATGAATTTGAATGATCTGCCCCGTGGCAGTTTGATTTTCATTGACGCAAACATTTTCATATACCATTTCACGGGACTTTCAATCGAATGTCGGACACTGCTTGAGCGAGTCGAGAGAAAGGAAGTTCAGGCTGTTACCGGTGCGCACATAATTCTCGAAGTCCTGCATCGGATGATGATGATCGAAGCTGTATCCAAAGCTCTTATCACACCCGGACAGCCTGCAAAAAAGCTGAAGCAACATCCTGATGTCATACGAAACCTCGGCGATTACAACCGATGTCCTGATGAGATTCGACGAATCGGTGCGCGAATTTTTCCGGTGACTTTGAAACAGATTCGAGACAGTGCATTGATGCGCGCAAACTTCAGCCTTATGACAAATGACTCGGTGAGCGCGGCAATGATGTTCAATCCCGATTCGTAGACAGTTTT
>DLHY01000107.1:64869-88980 GCA_002483445.1 Blastocatellia bacterium UBA7656 | reverse complement strand
ATCATTTTCTTCGCTATCTCATCGATTATCTGCTGACGAGTCCACGCACGCTCGTCGTAGCCGAAATAAAAAACCCGATCAACGAATCCGGTCGTCTGCCACCACGCGCCGAGATGCTTGACGAGAGTCGTCTTACCCGCTCCGCCCATCCCGCGCAGCAGCAGGAGGTTTCGCTTCTTCAGCAATCGTTTTTCTATTTCGAGTATGTCGAGGTCGCGCCCGTGAAATCCGTAAGCCGGTTTCGGGAAAGGATACCTCTCCGATAGCCGCTCGTAGTAGGCGGCCTGCTCTTCGGTGTTGAACTCTCTCGTCGCGAGTTTGATTTCGCGGTTTTCGTAGACGACGGGCAGCAGCCAGTCTTCGAGATCGATTATTTGATTGAAGTAAGCGCGGCGGCCTTTGCGATTGTTTAGCTCCTGACGCGCGAGCCGGATGGCTACAGCCATCTCCCGGCCCGCGAAGAGTTGTTCGTAAAGAGTCGTCATCATCAGTTCGGCAGCCGTGACGGTGACTGAATAACCCATGGCCAGAACCATCTGCGCGCCCGCCTGCATCAACCGGCTGCCGAGGCTTGTCTCCCTCTCTTCTGTTTGCTTGTCTGACTGACTTGCGCTCGCTTGTTTGTCCGACTGACTCCTGCTTACCTGCTTCCCCGACTGACAGGCGTTTAGAATCGTGATAGGAATCTGATGACGGATGAGCAACGCGGCAAGCTCACTGGCTTCCACCGGATCAGCCTTATCGTCCGCTTCGCCTTCGAGGAAAAGAAAAGCTTTGAGGCCCTCGTAAGGCTTGATGTCATCGCGCCCGAATCGTGATTGATAGACAAGGCGATCCGCTTCGACTCCTTTTTTGAGTTGTTCATAATCAAGCACCGCGCCGTGTACATCGAAGTGGATGACGTGATAGAACTCTTTTCGAGCGGTGACATCTTCGAGATGATCCGAGAGAGCTTCATAAGTGCCGGGGCGAAGGATATCGATTCGCACTCTGATGCCGGCCTTGCGCAAGGCCTCGACCAGAGGGCGCGAGATGGTGCGATAACCCACATCGCGTTTTCCGCCCGGTCGCGCTGTGACTATGAGCAGGTTTATCGTCGGCGACGGCTGAGAGTTGGCGGCGATGATCTGCGGTTTGGAATTCCTTCTGACCATCGTCGAGCGCAGCGCGAGCGGGTCTTCGAGTTTCGGGTCTTTCATCGCCTCCCAGTGGAGCGCGTGAAATTCCGGCGAACCGATTATTTCGACTCGCGCGCCATCAAGCCCCTCCTGCGTCATCTGCCTGTAGCGGGCGAAGGCTTCCGAGTCGGCGAAGACCTGTTTGAACAGCGTCTCGCCGTATCGAGTGACGCTCGCGGCTGCGGCTGCGGCCTTCGTCCCTTCGATGAAGGGAAAGCGCAGATGCTCTTCGAAGTACCATTCGAGCAGTTCTTCGTCCTCATCGGAAAAAGGTTTTGTGACCGTGACGGGGTATTCCTCGCCGTCGAAGCTGACATCGGCATTGAAGCTGTCTATCGGATTCTTGCGCTCGGTTATTTTGATTATCGGCATAAGGATTCACTCATCGATGATCGTCACCACGATCAGGTTTTTGCCGTAAGGCTGTTCGATTTGCCTGACATCGATTCGCTTCTGTACGCCTTTTTTCGCAACGGCCTTCTTAATGAGGTCATAGACCGCGCTGCTTACGACGTTGAGGGCAAGACCGATGAGCAATCCTGCGACGACCGGATCGAAGGTGGAAGCCGAAGCATCTTCGACTCTCGCTTCGCCCGCGTTGCGGCACTCTGCGGTATCGTTCCAGATTTGGGCGAACTCCTCCGGGCTTATTCCAAGTTCAGGCGGCAGGGCCAGGTAGCAATCCATCTGTTTACCTCGCTTTCAGTTATCGTGCGTCGGTGTCATTGCATACCGTGTTTATACATCATCACGGAAATAAAGTCTCTCAATAGTAAAGACGGAAAAAACGAGAGAAATATTCGCTTGTTCGGGCTAAAGTTCTTCATAAGCAACGATTACGTAAAAACCACAATATGTTGTACTTTTCGATTGACACGCGCCTATACGTGGCGTATACTGCGAAACCGCTACAGAAGAAAAAAGCAGGCAAAAATCAGACAAACCGTTGTTGCCCGACCGCCTGAGCCATTAAGATAGTGGGCGGGTCGAATCGGGCAAGATTGGAAAATGTGTGCGGCAGGGATTCGTCAGATGACTGGAAAGAGAAGAACGATCACACCACAGAGCGGCCCGGTCGGCTACAAGGCAGGAAGCTGAGGGACCGGGCTGTAAAAACAACCCAGAATTAGCAGGTCAATCATTAGTCCCCCACTTCATCCGGCTAATGCTGAGGGGTTTGTTTTCTCTAAACGCCGCCTGCGTTGAAAAAGAGAAAATCAGGAAGGAGACTCTCCGAATGGCTACCCGATCTGTCGGCGAAATACGAAAATCAAATGGTCACGCTATGGAAGACTCAATATCCCACACAGACGCGCCCAATGCATTCAAATCGAATCAACTCAATGAGCTTGGACAGAAAATTTTTTTAGACCGATACGCGCTCAAGGATGTATCCAAGCGGACTCTCTCAGTGGGAGATATGGTCATCGTGTGCGTCGATGACAAGACCGGCCAGCGCGAGATAGCGATAGTGCGCTCGATGGAAGGCAATCGCGTGACGGTGGAGTTGCAGGACTCGACTACGCTTGACCGATTGATAGAGCATGTATCGAAGCCTATTGAGACCGCGCCCGAACAGATGATGGAGCGAGTGGCGCGCGGGATAGCGGCGGTCGAGGGCGAACAGGCTGAGGACTGGTATCATAAATTCCGCTGGCTCCTCGACGGCTGGAAATTCGTCCCCGCAGGACGGATACTGACCGCAGCCGGAACTGATCAACAACTGACCTTCTACAACTGTATGCCGCCCGATCAGGAAGTGCTCACCGCAGACGGCTACAAGCCCATAGCTGAGGTGAGCGTCGGAGAGATGGTAGTCACTCATCGCAACCGGCTGCGTCGCGTTCTTCACAAATTCGAGCGCGAAACGGAAGAGCCGATTTATACGATCAAAGCTAAAAAGCTCGGCTATGACGATCTTCGCGTCACGGGCGAACACAAAATACTGGCCATCCGTTCCGAGTGGGTCAACGCGCATAAGAGCCGTGACGGGTTGAAACTTCAACAGGAACCACAGTGGATACCAGCCAGAGAGTTGAAGCCGGGCGATTATCTGGCGGCAGCTTACGACGGTGAACAGGAACCTGTAGCGCCGATTTACATCTCAGAGCATGTATCAGGTTATCAGGTAGCGGCGGGCAAGTTGTTCAAGCCGCAAAAGCGAAGCGACTATCACGGTCACCTCGAAGAAGGCGGAACCCGATACGAAGTCAACGACAGACTCGTTGTCGATCATGATCTTTGTTATCTCTTCGGGCGCTGGCTGGGAGATGGCTGTGTTACGCACCGCACCAAAACCGATATACCATCGGGGATCAAAATAGTCTTCGGCCTTGATGAGCGCGAAGAGGCTGAACGCATCGCGTGCATAATCGAAGAGAAATTCAATGTTCCAGCATCGATCAAGATGAGCAGCACCGAACGATGGCTCGATCTATGGGCCAATTCGATGCCTCTGGGTCAGTTCTTCAAGGCGTTCTTCGGATGCTATAGCTATGGCAAGCACATACCGTCGAAGTTGATGCGACTGCCTGATGATTTAATGATTGAGTTGTTGAAGGGACTTTTCACTGCTGATGGTTATATCTCCGGCGACTGGCTCGGAATACTTCTTTCCAACAGGACGCTTGCCACGCAGACACATCAGATGTTGATGCGACTTGGCTATTTCTTCTCGATCAAAGAAAACACACACAGACTTGGGCGACGGCCTGCCTATAGAGTGACGGCTCGCGCCAGCGAGTGCGGAGATTTATTCAATCGCTTCTTCGACACGCAGCCGCAACCGCACGAGACAAGCTTTAAGTCTTATCTTGAACACGACGATTTGCGCTGGGTGCGCATCAGCGAAATCTCTATCGAAGACTACTCCGGCGTGGTACTCGATATGGAGGTTGAAGAAGATCACTCTTTCGTCTCAGCCGGACTTGTTTTATCAAACTGCTACGTTGTCCCATCTCCAAAGGACTCGCGGCGTGGAATTGTTGAGACTCTCTCTCAGATGATGGAGATCATGTCGCGCGGCGGCGGGGTCGGCATCAACGTAAGCTCGCTGCGCCCGCGTCACTCTTATGTGAAAGGCGTCAACGGTCGCTCGTCGGGGTCAGTCTCCTGGGGCGCGCTATATTCTTTCGTGACCGGGTTGATCGAGCAGGGCGGTTGCCTGACGCCTGACACGATGGTTTTCACTGAAGAAGGGTTGCTGCGCTTAGATGAGATCGTCCGGCATGAGGAGAAAGGCTGGCGCGATCAGAATCTTGTCGTGATGACCGATGAAGGCCAGCGAGCATCGCGGCATACCTTCAACAACGGAGTCGCCGATGTGCTGACAGTCAGCACTGACATGGGAATCGAGTTAACCGGAACGCCTAATCACAAAGTCAAGGTGATGACTGACCGGGGCCAGCAGTGGAAACAGTTGAGCGAACTTCAACGCGGCGACGCGATCATGATTAAACTCGATCAGCACGCAGGCAAACAACAGGAGTTGAAGAAACCCGATATCAAACACCACAATCAGGATGCCGTTGAATTGCCCGATGTTCTGGACGAAGACCTGGCTTTCTTCCTCGGCTATATGGCGGGCGATGGGTTTATGACTGCCAGAGAGGGAGACTGGCGTCTGGGCGTCGCCGTATCTCACGACAGTTATCTCATCGAAGAGATGCCCGCGCTGATAGAGCGATTGTTTCGTGGGACACATGTTCGAGTCCAGCAGAAAGAGAATGACGCTTCGCTCAACTACATCATCAGCAATCGGGCTGTTAAAGAGTTTCTGATAATCAATGGTCTCGCCAAGACGAGAAGCTCGGAGGCAAGCATACCGCGGCTCATCCGACAGAGTCCGCCTGAAGTGGTAGCAGCGTTTTTGCGCGGTCTGCTCGAAGCCGACGGCAGTGTGTCGCACGGATATCCGATGCTCACCAGCGCATCGAAACGGCTGATCGATGAATCAGCGACTTTGTTGATAGGGCTTGGCTGTCCGGTCAAGGTCGAAGCGCAACCTTCAGGCAAGGATCACTACGGAGACAAACAGATATGGCGGCTGCGCGTTCACTCATTCAAGGGGCTGGAAAACTGGAAAGCGAAAATCGGATGTGATCCGCGCTCGCGTTTTGCCGTCTGCTCGGATTTCGACCCCGATCTTACGAGAGAAGTAAGCTATCGGCTGCCTCATCCTCAACACTGGATCGAGCCTGTTTTATCGGCGACTGCTTTGCCTCAGATAAATCATCGCGCAACCGGCCAGCACATCAAAGCGATTGATCCTGCGTTGCGCAGAAAACTGCTGCGTTACCTGCGAGGAGACAGAAACCTCACGCTCTCGGCTTATGCCGCTCTTGCTCGATCTCACGCTTCTTTCTCTGAACACGCCAGACCGATTGATGATACATGGTTCGTCTATGTGAAAAGTGTGAGAAAGGCCGGTCAGTCGCTCACGCTTGATCTCGAAGTCGATGACAATCACACTTACATAGCCAACGGAATGGTGACGCACAACAGTCGACGTGGGGCGCTTATGTTGATACTCAACTGCTGGCACCCGGACGTGTTGGAGTTCATCAACTCGAAGCGCGATATGGGCAAGATCACCAATGCCAATATCTCCGTCGGCATCACCGACAAATTCATGGAAGCCGTTCATCAGGACGCTGACTGGGAACTTGTTTTTCCCGACACCTCAGACCCCGATTATGAAACCAGTTGGGACGGCAACCTTGAGAAGTGGATAGCCGCAGGCAAAAAGATAAACGTCTACAACACGGTCAAGGCGCGAGCGGTGTGGAACTCGATCATAGAGTCTGCCTGGGCATCGGCAGAGCCGGGAGTGTTTTTCATCGAGCGCGCAAACAAAATGTCGAACTCGTGGTACTACGACGCAGGCTACCTCGGCTGCACGAATCCGTGCGTCACGGGCGATACGCTCGTGTCGACGCCCGACGGATGGAAGCGAGCCGATAGCATCAAGGAAGGCGACTACATAGCCACAGTTCTCGGCTCAGGAGTTGTGGAGACAGTCGAAGCTCACGAGAGCGTTCCGGTTTTCAAAGTCACGCTTTCTGACGGCGCAGTGCTTAGGGTAACTGCTGCGCATCGCTTCCAGGCAATCAAGCGACAGGAGCGAGGCGGCAATAACGCCAACAAACATTTCTCTCAAATACGCCTTGATCATTTGCAGGCAGGCGATTACATCCGCATCGCGCCTGCGTTGATGCCGGATAATCCTGTCCCCGGCAAACCTGCCTTGTGGCTGGATCGTGAGTATGGCTTTATGCTGGGTGTTCTTCTCGGCGATGGCTGCTATACGGAAAACTCTCTCGCTAGAAATACGGAAAACTCTCTCGCTAGAAATACTGTTACCGTCGCCTGCGATGCAAGGGAGAATGAATGGATCGACATCGTCGAGTCGTTCATGCTGCACGCAGGCTCACCGGCAGTCAATCGCTACCAGAATCGCGACGGCAAGGGACGAATTACAAACTCGCTTTCGCTTTCGTCGCAGGCCAAACATGGGCTGGCGGAATTCGTCGCGGGAACTTTGCTCAAACCTGCTTACTCAGCCGAAAAGGATGTGCCGCTTGAATACATCAACACTAACAGGGAATTTCTGGCCGGACTGATCGACGGCTTGTGGAGTACGGATGGCAATGTAAACCTGAAGAGCAGTCATCCTTTGCTGAGGTTCAAGACCTCAAGCGAAAAGCTCGCACAATCCGTTCGCCGCACACTGTTGATGTTCGGAATTCACGGACGCATAGTCAAAGGCACACGCAGCTATCATGAAATCGATGGCCGACCGATCAAGGATACGCAGCCTTTCTATGAATTGATAATCAGCGGAGCAGGCGTCAAAGCTTTCGCCGAGCAGATAGGAATAACGCATCCTGCAAAAGCAGAAAAACTCAAGCAGGCTCAACTCGACTTCTCGCTTACGGGAAACACATGGCTTGCTCATATAGTATCGATAGAGCCGGACGGTGAGGAAGCCGTTTACGATCTTTATGAACCCCAAAGCGACACCTGGATAACCGATGGTGTTGTCAACATGGGCTGCGGTGAACAACCACTACCGGGTTTCGGGGTCTGCAATCTTGGTGCGATCAATCTGTCGAAGTTCGTCAGCGACGGCGATGTCGCGTGGGACGATCTGGGCGAGGCTGTGCGCTATTCGGTGCGCTTCCTCGATAACGTCATCGATGCGACTCCCTACTTCTTCGACGAAAACTTCGCGCAGCAGAAATCCGAACGACGTGTCGGTCTAAACACTATGGGACTGGCCGAGATGCTCATACGACTCGGCATTCGCTACGGCTCGGATGAGTCGGTCACGTTCATAGAACGTCTCTACCTCTTCATCGCAACCGAGTCTTATCGAGCTTCATCGGAGATAGCCGCCGAGAAAGGCTCGTTCCCCGCGTTCGACGCCGACAAATTCCTCCAGTCGGGCTATATGCAGATGATGCCGGAAGAGATAAGACAGATGGCGCGCGAGAAGGGTATGCGTAACGTCACGCTGCTCACGCAGGCTCCCAACGGTACAATAGGAACCATGGTAGGCACATCGACGGGCATTGAGCCTTTTTATTTCTGGAGTTACTACCGCAAATCGCGTCTCGGCCAGCACGAAGAGCGCGTCGGGGTGATGGAAGAATGGCAGCAGTCGCACCCGAAAGAAGAGCTTCCACAGTTTTTCGTCACTGCGATGGATCTCGCTCCTGAAGAACATGTCAAGGTGCAGGCCGCGATTCAAAGATGGGTCGATTCGAGTATCAGCAAATGCGTTACGGGAGATACGCTTGTGCTGACCGCTAATGGGCTGATGCCTATCGAAGAAATATCGGATATGCGTCAGCCTGATGAGTTTCAATCTCTGGAGATCGAAGTAATCACGCCTTCAGGAATAGAAAAGACCGATGCGTTTTATTATGGTGGTATGCGGGAGACGCGTCGCGTTTCGCTTTCGTTCGGATACGAAATCGAGGGGACACTCAATCACCGCGTTCACGTGCTCAACCCCGACGGCAGTATTGGCTTTGCGCGATTCGATGATCTCGCTATAGGAGACACTGTGGTGCTTTACAGCGGGCAAAAGATATTTGGTCCAGATAGCCAGACATTGGCTGTTTACAGCGGCGCATGGAACACGAATGCCAAATCCATCCGTTTCCCGGAAAAAATGTCGCCTGAGTTGGCTTACGTCCTGGGCTGTATCACCTCGGAAGGCTGCATCGCTCAGAATTTCGTGAGCATATCAAACAGCGACAGGTCTCTGCTGGAGAAACTATCTGCCCTGTTTGAAGAATTATTCGATCTGGAGAGCAGCATTTATGAAGACAAACGACGCGAAAGACTCTTCTCGCTTCAGGTCAATTCGCGCCCGCTCAAAAACTGGCTGCTGAATGATCTTGGACTGGAAGCAGGCGCAGAAAACAAAATCATCCCAAGCTGCATTCTGCGAGCAAGCCGTGAAGAAATAGAAGCTTTTCTGCGCGGCTTGATGCTGGATGCCTATATGACTCTCGACGGGAGGATGTTCGGAATCGGTCTGGCGACGAGAAAACTCATACGTCAGTTGCAAACCCTCCTGCTGAATTTCGGCGTGCTTTCTCGAATGCACCGGAGCGCCGAGCGCGCCTGGGCGCTCACAGTTGCAGGCGACTCCCTCGACATATTGGCGACATTCATCGAGTTTGACGATGCCTGGAAAGCGGAGCGACTCGCGCGCCGAAACGAAGGTCGAACGATCAAACGGCTCAACTACTCAGAGCTTATGCCGAGTCATCTCACCGCAGAATTGCGTATATCTCAGTTAAGCTCGTCCAAATCGCTTCGCAGTCTTTACAGAGGTGATACGCCTGAGTATCAGCGCGCGAGGATAAGCCTCAACAGAGGAAGCCGATTGAGTCGTGAAACAGCCTCCCTCCTGCATGAGCATTTCGATGATGTCGGAAGCGATTATGCGGATCGGTTCTTCGAAAAAGATCAGAGCGGCTGCGTGTATATCCAGGTCGAAGCTGTCGAAAGAAGAGTTGCCGAGGTGTTTGATCTGAGCGTGCCGGGATCGCATACCTTCATCGCCAACGGTCTTGGAAACCACAATACCTGCAACCTGCCTTCATCCTATACTGTCGATCAGACGCGGGAGGTTTACGAGTTGCTCTATCGTCTGGGCTGCAAGGGCGGGACGATCTATCGCGACGGCTCGCGCGATGTGCAGGTGCTCAATCTCAAGGAGGAAGACAAGCGGGTGAGCGAGAAGGCGCGAGAAGAAACTGAGGCAAAGATTGCGACGGATGATTCTTCCGAGATGGTCAAGAGCAATGGCGGCCTTCAGCCAAAAGTCCGCCCGCGCCCATACAAGCGTCGCGGATACACAGTGAGCAAAGCCACGCCTTCAGGCACCGCCCACATAACGATGAATGAAGACGAAGAGGGGCAGCCCTTCGAAGTCTTCCTCGAAATCGGCAAGGCCGGATCGGACATAAAGGCGATGGCCGAAGCTATGGGAAGATTGATGTCTCTCATACTGCGAATGGCTTCGCCCGTTTCGCCCATCGAGCGCGTGAGCGAGATAGTCAAACAGATAACTGGAATCGGCGGCGCTCGCTCCTATGGCTTCGGCAAGCGGCGGGTGTTGAGCCTGCCTGACGCAGTGGGACAGGCTTTAGCGGAAAACTATATGGGCGTGACCTCCGGCAGCGAAGAAGCGGGGCAGGGCGCGGAGATGGGAGTCGAGAATGCCGGAGCGGCGACGAAGCAAAAAGAGATAGCGATGCATTCGGCATCGGCTGATCTGTGTCCGCACTGCGGGGATTCGGCCTTCGTGCGCATCGAAGGCTGTCAGACCTGTTATGCCTGCGGATATTCCGAATGCTGAACCGGCATTGATCGTAGAAACTCAGGGAAGCGGCGCGAGTCAATGCTTGCGCCGCTTTTTCAATTTTCCGCGCGCAGTCGAAACAGTTTACGACTGAACTTCGGGCGTGTATTTGGGGTAGGTCTTGCGAATCTTTTCCAGTATAGCGTTTCGATCTTCCGGGGCAGTGGCTGCGGCCAGTTTTTTACGAAGCCGTCTGCGTTTCTCCTGGCGTTGTCGTCGCTGATTTATTTCGTGATTGCGTATTCTCATATCTGGTTCCTGAAATCCTTTCGTTATCATCCGCTTTGCGAGGCTGGATGGAACGGCAAATTCTAGCCTTCGATCCGCAGTGAGGTCAACCGCAACATCGCGCGCCGTGTGGTCGCGATTCAAAAGCGAGGGTCGATTACTTACTGTGCTTTCCGTCGAGTTTCGATTTTAGTCTCGCGCTCTGCTCTGAGTCCTGCGTAAGCGAGAGCGCCCTTTCCCACGACGATTTTGCTTTCTCAACCTTGCCCTGCTTTTGATACACATCGCCCAGATGCTCTTCAACAGTTGCTGAGTTCGTATTGATTCGGGCGGCTTCGATCAAATATTTTTCCGCTTCTTCGAGCTTGCCGAGCTTGAAATAAGCCCAGCCGAGGCTGTCGAGGTAATAGCCGTTGCCGGGATCGGCATCGACGGCGCGCTTGATCAATTTCAGGGCTTCTTCAAGGTTTTTGCCGAGTTCAAGCATCTGGTAGCCGAGGTTGTTCAGAACTCTGGGATCATCAGGTTTAGACTCCATCAACTTTCGATACACGGCCTCAGCTTCCGCCGCCCGACCCTGATGCGTGAGAATCGAAGCGAGCAGCAGATAGCCATTCGTGTTTTCAGGCGAGTATTTGAGTCCTTCATTGATGGTCTCTTCCGCCGCGACATATTTCTTCTGGGCAGTCAACGCCGCTGCAAGCCCGAAGTATGCCTGGGAGAGATCGGGCCTGAACCTCAGCACCTCTCTGTAAGTTTTTTCCGCGTCCTGCATACGACCCAGATGACTGTAGACATCGGCAAGCGCTCCCAACGCATTTATATTCCTGCGATCCAACTCAAGTGCCTTTGTCAGAGCTTTCTCTGCTTCTTCGAATTGCGCGAGGTCGTGATAAGCCTTGCCCATAACGCTATGCGCGACTGACGAATTGGGTTTGATCTCAATCGCTTTTTGGCAGGCTTCTATCGCTTCGCTGAAACGTTTCAACTCGACGTAAATCAGGCCGAGGTTTGCATAAACTACATCCTGTAAGGAATATGGCTGTTTGACCCGAAGGGACTGAGTGTAAGCTGTCACTGCTTCTTCGTGTCTCTTCAGATTGTGATAAGCCACGCCGAGGTTGAAATGCGTCCATCCATCATTAGAGTTAAGATGGATAGCTTCCTGAAGGGCTGTGACCGCATCATCAAATTTTTTGAGGCGTAGGTAGCACCAGCCGAGGTCTTTATATGCTTTAGGGTCTTGTGGAGATAGCTGGACGATGCGAGTGAGAATTTCTACTGCTTCCGTGTAACGCTTCAGGTCGTAGGCCAGCAGGGAGACGAGTTCATTAAGGGCGTCGAGGGAGTTGGGATTGAATTTGAGAATCTCTTTGAGAGGCAATAGGGCTTCGTCATATCGAGCCTTCTCCCTGTATGCCGAGGAAAGATCGAGGTGGGCCTCTTCGTAATCGGGCTTGAGTCGGACGGCTTGCTTGAAAGATTCGATGGCCTCTTCGTAAAGCTCTTCATCAGCATAAGCTTCGCCCAGTTCGAAATGAGCTTCCGCCGAGTTCGGATTGGCGCGGACAGCTTCTTTGAGTTTTTCTATTTCAATTTCATCCTCGGCATCTCTGACCCTGTTATCAGGGAGCGTGAAATTAAACGTGATCGTCCCGATGACTTTGACCGCAACGCCGCTCAGGCGGGTCGGGTTGAATTTCCACCCGCGCGCAGCCGCAACAGCCGAGTCCTTGAGCAGCGGGTGTCCCGATATTGCACGCGCTGATTCGACGTTGCCTTGTTCGTCGGTGGTTATTTCGACGACGACCGCGCCGGAGACGCGCGCCGCTTTTGCCAGAGGCGGATAAACAGGTTCCACTCGCTTGATGGCCTCGCTTTGCATAACTCCACCTGATTTGCGAACGACATTTGGCGGAGAGTTCTGCCCCGGCGCTGCCACGTTCAACAGATTGAGGATCGCTACAGCAAAGACCAGCTTCAAGAAGAATCTCGTCGGTGTCATCCTAGCACCTCCTGAATTCGACTGTAGGGAAGAATCGCAACGGGTCTGGGCGCAATTATACTCAAACTCTGCGGGAATGAAAGCCTGATTCTGAGCCGATCTCAAGGAACGAGCTTTCGTATGAATACACATCCACCCCACAACCGCCTTTAACCGAACGGCGGGTTCGCCAGGCATTATTCGAAGCAGATTCAAGCGACTCTTTTTCGCCCGCTTGCGCCGGTTCTATCCGTCGCTGCTCGCAGGTTGAGCAGATTCAGATTTGGTCATCAGTCCGCCTGCGAGGAAGAGAACGCCTATCGCTACATGAATGATGTGATCCATCGTGCCAAGTTCGAGCGGGCCGGGAAGGTTGAGCATTTTCCCTTCGCCCTGACCTGCCACGAATCCCACTGCGCCAAGAGCGCCATAAACTAACCCGAACAACAGGCAAAAGATGCGCGCTGCTGAGAGACTCCCTTTGGTGCCGATATACAGAGACACTACGCCTGAAACAAGGTGAACGACATTATGCACGGTGCCCAGATGTGCGCCAAGTTCGAGAGGATTGTGAGAGACGAATCCCACAGCCCCGACCAGTATGAACACCACGCCTACAAGGGTTGCAATGGTCTTTGCCATAAACTTCTCCTGTTCAAGCGACAAAAACGAACAGCCGTCGGCGGCTGCATTATTCATTCGAACTGCTGTTGTGCGAACTGTGAATGCTTATAAGACCACTGCTGCTTTTCAGGATTGATGCCCTATGATTCGTCACAAAACTATAGGTGATGGCTCTGACAGTCAAGCCGCGAAAGCGCGGGAAACCATCTGCCCGGTAACTTTTCAAAGCTTCTCATTTCCGTTAGCATACTCGCTCGATTTTTCATTTCAAATTCACAGGTGGATTCTGCATGAAATTAAAACGCATCACGCTGCTCTCGCTCTTCATTCCTTGCCTGTTCGCTACAGCAATCGCTCAGGAAAAATTCGATTTCTACTCTCGCGGCCCTTATCGCGCGAGCGTCCCTCGACCCTCCAGCCTCAACGGCTATGAGCCGGGCGAATTCCAGACGCCCTACGGTCAGATCGTGCGCGTCGTGGAAAAAATCGCCGCCGCTTCGGATCGCGTGCGACTGGTCGAAAACGGCGAGACGTGGGAACATCGCAAACTCTACCTCGCCATCATCTCCGCGCCTGAAAACCTCGCGCGTCTCGACGAGATCAAAGCCAATACCGCGCGCCTCGCCGATCCCAGAAAAATCACGAACGATTCCGAAGCTGATCAGATAGCCCGCTCCATCCCGGCAATCGTCTGGCTCAACTACGGCATTCACGGAAATGAATCGGCCAGCTACGAAGCCGTGCAGCAGACTATCTTTCAACTCGCCGCAAGCGAAGAGCCGCGCACGCTCGACATTCTCAAAAACACTGTCATCGTCGTAAACCTCTTTCATAATCCCGACGGGCATGAGCGTTTCGCCGTGTGGGAAAACTCGGTCGCAATCGGCAACCCTGAACCTTTCAGCATCGAGCATCGCGAGCCGTATCAAATCTATGGTCGCGTGAATCATTATCGCTTCGATCTCAATCGCGATCTTCTCGCTATGTCGCAGCCTGAAAGCCTCGCGCTGATTCGCGGCGTGAGAGAGTGGCGACCGCAGGTCTTCGTCGATCATCACGGGCAGGTGTCGAATTATTTCTTTCCGCCCGCCGCCGAGCCTATAAACAGAAATCTTCCGCTGGAGAAATCTAAATTCTGGTACGACAAATTCGGGCGCGGCAACGCATCGGCCTTCGATAAATATGGATGGAATTATTATGTCCGCCATGTCTTCGATGTTTACTATGCCGGATACATGGATTCATGGTCATCGCTCAACGGGGCGACAGGAATGACGTATGAAACAGACGCGGGCGGGCCGCTATCGATCAACAGCAAACTCGACGATGAAACCATACTGACTTTCCGTCAGGGCATAGCCAAGCATTTCACCGCGACGATGGCCACTCTTGAAACCGCTGCTGCAAGTCGCGAGGCGCGGCTCAAGGATTTCTATCTGTTCTTCAAGACCGGAATGGATGAAGGCCGAACCGAAAAGATGAGGCGCGTCGTTCTTCTGCCCGGAAAAGACGCCGCTCGCACAGCCGCCCTCGTTCGCAACCTGATTCGAGAAGGCATCGAAGTGATGGTCGCCCGCGAAGCGTTCAAATCATCGACAGCGCATGATTATCTCGGCTCGAAGCCCGCGGCGAAAGAATTTCCCGCCGGAGCTTACATCATAGATTTCAATCAGCCGCAGAAGCGATTGGCAAAAGCTCACCTTGAGCCTAATTCCGAACTCGATCAGGAATTCATTCGCCGCGAGCTTGCCCGAAAGGAGCGAAACGAACAGCGCGGCAAAAACGTCGATAAGGAAGGCTATGAGTTTTACGATATAACTTCATGGTCATTGCCGCTTGCATCGGGCGTCGAAGCCTACTGGACTGAAGACGCGCCTGCGGTGCGAGGCTCTCAGGTCACGCTCAAAGAAGAAGCCGCGCCTCTTAGGACCTGGAACGCGCTCGATGTCTCGGCGCTTGCGGCTGCGGATTCGCAGCCTCTCCCCGGACTCGGCGGCGGGGTCGAAGGCGGACGCGCTGCGACCGCCTACATCATCCCTTATGGCACTGACGCCGCATCGCGCCTCGCCATCGCGCTTCTCGGCGAAGGGTTCAAGATTGCAATTGCGACGCGGCAGATGAACGCGGGCGGGCGGAACTGGCCCGCAGGCACTCTCGTTGCGCGAACTTCCCGCAATGCGGAATCCCTTCATGATCGCGTCAATGCGCTGGCTCGCGAAACGGGCGCGCAGGTCTATGCAGCCAATTCCTCATTCCCCGAAGAAGGCGACACCGGCATAGGATCGGAAAGCGTCGTGAGCCTCAAAGCGCCGCGCGTCGCAGTCGTTTGGGATGAGGGGACAAGCCCGACTGCCTTCGGCGCGATGTGGTACACCTTCGAGCGAGCTTACGGATTGCAGTTCACGCCCGTGATGATCAACGCGCTCAAGGGAATCGATCTGCAAAAGTTCAACGTGATTATTTTTCCCGATGGCAGCGGCGGCGCGTATCAGGCGGCTCTGGGCAAGCCCGGTATAGATAAGCTCAAGGAATGGGTCAGTCGCGGCGGCGTACTCATCGGCGTAGGCGGAGGGGCGACTATGTTCGCGCGCAAAGATGTCGAGCTTTCATCTTCGCGCATAGTCGGCTCGGACGAAGACACTCCGCCGCCCGCTGAAAAGCCTGCTGAAGAAGCGAAGCCGACGGAATCGAAAGAAAAAACGGCCAAGCCCGAAGAGAAGCCCGCGAAGAAAAAACCGACTCAACCCATCGGGCTTCCCGGCTCTTCGTTTCGCACGAAGATCAACCGCGATCATTTCCTTTCCTATGGCTACACGTCGGACGCGCTCGTCGTTTTGTTCGGCGGAGACACTTTCTTCCGCCCGTCGAAGGACGGAGCGAATGTCGTGACATTCGCCGCTGAAGGAGGACTTACGGTCGCGGGATTCGTATGGCCTGACAACACTGAAGAGCTTCTTCGCGGCACGGCGTATCTGATCGATGAGCCTGTGGGAGGCGGACACGTGATCATGTTTGCCGAAGATCCGAATTTCCGATATCTGTGGCGAACCTCGACGCAGTTGTTTTTGAACTCGATACTGCTCGCGCCGTCGCTGAGGTGAGAGGTGAAATGTGATGTGTGGGCGGATAGACCGCTCACGCATCATTTTGACCACTCTGCATCTATCTTCTCCGGCTTGCGCAGCTATCATTTAGCTCGTCTTCAAGCGGATCATAAACTCGGATAGAAGTAAGACCGGTGCCTGCGGGCAGTTCTTTGGGCGGTTCTTTTTTTACCTTTTTTATCTTTTCTATCGCCTCCTCGATGTCTTCTTTCTCGAACTTGTCTTGAGTCCTGTCGAGAAGCTTTTCAAGAAAAGGTATTGCCCGAAGGTCGCCTATCGCTCCCAGAACCCGGAGAGATTTTTTTCGAATTATTGCGGCTATTTCTTTGATTTCTGCTTCGTCATCCTCATCTGTGTCCTGATTCTCTTGATCGGGAAACGATTCATCTTCTGCCTCCCCCAGTTCTATAGCATAGCCGAAGATCACCCAATCGACTTCCGAAGCTCTTGCGTGAGATTCTTCAATCGCTTTGATCAGATAGGGGACTGCGGCTGATCCTATACGACGCAACGCGATCATTTCATATCCGGTTCCTCGACTGTTTTGCGCCTGACCTTCCATTATTCTTATAAGCACAGGCACGCCTTCTTCCGCTTTCAGTTCGCCCAGCAGGCATATAGCATCCTGCATCAGCCTTGAATTGATGGCGAGCTTTGACACCCGGTTATGCGCCTCTTCGTCTTCATCTCTGCCGCTTCGAGCCGATTTTATATACCGCTCCAAAGCCTTTTTGCCTTCATCTTCTTTTCCGGTCGGGAACCTCGGATGATGATTCTCAATAAGGTCTGACAGCAGAGCCGACAGCGGTTTCGCAGCGATCGGGCCCAGCCGGGCGATCTCTTCTATCCCGTCTCTTCTTTCAGCATCATTGAATGACCAAAGCTTCCTGATAGCCGCATTGATCTGCTCGGCATCAGTGCTTTTTAGCATGGCTGTCTCCTCGAAGAAGATGGGGGTGCTGATCGGCATAAATACGGTTAGAATCACAATCGCGCAAGTTCGCATGGCACCATCTCCTGTGCGCCTGATAGTAAGCAGGATGCCATGATAAATCTGTCTCTCGGCGGATTGCAAAGAGAATCATAGACACTTGTCAGCGGATGAAACGGAGTTGAAAAGTCGTGAGTAAACAACAACCACTCAGAAAAAGAGCCGCCCGCTTCTTCGCCTCGCTTCAGGATGAGATATGCGAGGCGATTGAACGACTCGACGGGCGGGCGCGCTTTCGCGAAGACCTGTGGCAGCGCGAAGGCGGGGGAGGCGGTCGCACGCGAGTCATCGAGCAGGGAGCGGTATTCGAGAAAGCGGGCGTCAACTTTTCGGAAGTGGAAGGCGTGATGGAAGAAGCCTTCGCCGCAAGGATGAAAGTCGGCGACGGAACCGAGTTTTATGCAACAGGCGTCTCGCTCGTGCTGCACCCTGCGAGTCCCATGGTGCCGACCGTTCATGCGAACTTCCGATACCTTGAAAGAGGCTCCGGCGGCTGGTTTGGCGGCGGCACTGATCTCACTCCTTACTATCCTCATCTCGAAGACGTGATCCACTTTCACCGGACTTTGAAGGAAGCCTGTGACCGGTTCGATCCTTCGTACTATCCGCGATTCAAGAAGTGGTGTGATGAATATTTTTTCATCCCTCACCGCAACGAAACTCGCGGCGTGGGAGGAGTGTTCTTCGACCATTTGACCGTGCAGGGCGAAGAGCGTGACATGGAATTCCTGTTCGAGTTCGTGCAGGGAGTCGGGCGGGTTTTTCTGCCTGCTTATATTCCTATAGTCGAGCGCAGAAAGAGCGATTCGTACACCGAGCGCGAGCGCGAATTTCAACTCATTCGGCGCGGTCGTTACGCGGAATTCAATCTGGTTTATGATCGAGGCACGCAGTTCGGGCTTGAGACTAAGGGCAGGACGGAATCGATTTTGATGTCGCTTCCACCGCTCGCCCGCTGGGCGTATGACTATCGCCCGCAGCCGGGTACGCGCGAGCGGGAAGCGTGGGATTTTTTTCGCCCGCGTGAATGGCTCGGAGAAGGCGGGCAGTAAACTATTCACCGACCACTGACTACTGACCGCTGCTGCGGGCAATGCGCTCGGCTTCGCTCATCACTCGCAAAAGATTTTCGCCTAAAATTTTTTTGATGTCGGCGTCCGTGTATCCGCGCTTCATCAACTCAAGGGTGAGGTTCATCATCTTCGAAACGTCTTCCATGCCTTCGGGCGCGCCGTCGAGTGGGATGCCGTCGAAATCCGCTCCTATTCCGACGTGATCGATTCCGGCGACTTTGATTATGTGATCGAAGTGATCGACGAGCATCGAGAGCGGCGTCTTGCCGGGGTTGTTAGCCTCGCGCCATCGGCGTAATTCTTCCTGGACGCGCTGCGCATCATTGGGGTACTTCTGATTCAACTCATCCTGAAGGCTTCGCTCACGAAGAGCATTGCCCGCTTTTCTTGGATCGACGAAGCCGTTATAGAAATTGACCATCACCACGCCGCCGTTTTTGGCGACTGCGCGCAACATATCGTCCGTCATGTTGCGCGTGTGCGGAGCAAGAGAGCGAGCGGACGAATGCGACGCGATGACCGGCGCGCGAGTCACAGAGATTACATCATAAAAAGTTTTGTCCGCGACATGCGAGATATCGATCATCATTCCGAGTCGATTCATCTCGCGAACGACTTCGCGCCCGAAATCCGTCAGCCCGTTGTGATGTTTGACTTTCGGATTGTTGGCGTCGCCTTCGGAGTCGGCCCAGTCGTTGGTGTTCGTATGAGTGAGCGTCATATAGCGCACGCCCAGTCGATAAAACATTCTGAGAGCGTGAAGGCTGTTTTCGATTGCGTGTCCGCCTTCGATGCCCATCAATGAGGCGATCTTTCCCCGCGCAGCTATGCGGCGGATGTCGGCTGCTGTACGGGCCATCTCAAGTTCAGGATGTCGTCGAATTTGCTCATAGACGACCGAGATCATATCGAGCGCGCGACGGGCCGCGCCGCCTCCCTCCGAAGGAGCGCGACCGACGAATTCCTTGCCGACGTAGATGGCGAAAAACACTGCGTCGAAACCGCCTGCTTTCAATCGCCGCAGGTCGGTGTGAGTTTTGATTTTGGCCGCAGAGTCATCTCCGTTCATGCCGAGGTCGAACCCCTGATCAAGCATAGGTGAGGTGACATCGTTATGAGTATCGATGACTATGCTGGCGCGGTGAAGGCGCGCAGCGCGGGCGCGCAATGCGGCATCCTGGGTTTTTGTATTCGGGTTTTGAGCGAACATAAACGACGGAAGCGCGATTGCTGCAATGAAGGAAAAGAGCGCGACGTTGCGCGCGAGTCGTGCGGGTTTATTCATGCTTTCCTCTGATTGGATTTTTGATCAAGCCTGTCCGGTTCATGACACTTTCGATTCAATCTGCTCGACGCGCTCTTCCAATTCTCGAACCTCTGCCCGCATTTCGAGCAGTTCTTTGCCCAGTATATCCACCTTCCGTTCGACGTGCCTGAATCCCTTCTGCATATCAGTGCGCAATGCGGACATTTCAGATTTGATCGCGTCCACGTCAACGCGAGTGGCAGCCGCTTCAGACTCAAGCGCGGTCAGGCGGCTTTCAACTGAGTCAAACCGGGCTATCAGATTTTCGCCGAGCTTATTGATTCGCTCAAGCACGGTTTCGATGGTTGGCTTAGTGGTTATATCGTCGCTCATAAGATAAGCCTCCGTGCGGGATTTTATCACACGGCCTTCTACTTCGACGTGTAATAACCCCGGCGGGCGCGCACCTGAAGTTGAATATCTGTCCGCTTGACCTTGACCTGAATCGAACGGAATGTGCCGGGTCGCGCGTCGTTGTGGGAATAATAAGTCAGCACGTACTGAGCGTGTACTTCGGCTGCGAGGCGCTTGTAGATTTCGTCGAGATCGCGCGCTTCCTTTTTCTGATCTTCATAGACCGGAGGGTAGAAAGCTCGCCCGCCCGTGTCTTCGCACATGGCCTTGAGCGCGGACTCGCCCGCAAGATCCTGAACGTTGGCCGAGGGGGCTACGCCTGTCGAATGCACTCCGTAGATTACCGCGTCGGATTTCTGAACTTCTGCGAGAGCCTGCGCATAATTCGACAGCGATGTGGTATCCGTGCCGTCGGAAAGCACCACCATCACGTGGCGGCCTTCGGCAGGGCGCAGGTAGCGAGACGCCATAATCAATGCGTCATAAAGTGAAGTCGCTCCCCTGGGCTTGAGTTGCGCCAGAGTATCGACTAAGCGATCCACGTTCGAGGTGAACTGGATTTCTATTTTCGGGTCATCGGTGACGCTTATAACGGCGGCCTGATCGCCCGCCCGCATCACCTGGCGGAAGAAACGCGCCGCCGCGCGCTGCTCGAAATCGAACCGGTGCTTGATCGAAGTCGATGTGTCGAATAAAAAGACCAGGCGGAGAGGAAGCTGATCCTCGCGATAACATCCGGCAAGCTCCTGAAGAGCGTTGTCCTCGTAGACCTCGAAATCCTTCTGCGAAAGATTGTTCACCTGATTGCCAGCCAGGTCGGTGATCGAAGTGATCACGGTGACCAGATCGGCGCTCAACTTGATGGGTTTTTCGTCCTGCGCCGGAGGCTCAGCGCGACGGGGGCGCGTTTGTTGCTGATCGGGCTGACGACCCGATTGCGCGAGGAAGGAAAAAGGAAAAAGGAAAAAGGAAAAAAGAAACACCACGGTGATCGCACAACGCGAGGGCAGGATTTCGCGCATAAATTTTTGCCTTTTGCCTTTTGCCTTTTTCCTTTTCATCCAAGGTATCTCGCGCGCCAGTCTTCAAAATCCCTGAGCGCCGTCTCGACCTGAAGGCGGCGGCGATCCATCTTTTTTCTCAGTCGCCTTCGGTCTGCCTCGTCGAGCGGGGGCAGAAGCGCGAAGGTTATATTCATGGGCTGAAAATTCTTTACGTCGGCGTTGGCGATATAGTTTGCAAGGCTTCCCATCGCCGTTCGTCGCGGGGCCGGAAGCGGCGTGCGACCGCGAGCTATTTCAGAGGCATTCACTCCGGCAAGAAAGCCTGTCGCCATCGCTTCGATGTATCCTTCGACGCCTGAAATCTGACCCGCGAAGAGAATGCGCGGCGCAGTGCGCATTTGCAAAGTCTCTGTGAGCAGGGCAGGCGCGCAGATGAACGTGTTGCGATGAACCTGACCGAATCGCAAAAACTCGGCCTCTTCGAGTCCCGGTATCAGACGAAGCACGCGCTTCTGCTCGCCGAAGCGGAGATGATTCTGAAAGCCGACGAGATTGTAACTGTCGGCCAGCAGGTTTTCCTGTCTGAGTTGCACGACGGCGAAAGGCATCTTTTGAGTGCGCGGGTCGATAAGGCCGACGGGTTTCATCGGCCCGTAGCGGAGCGTGTCGCGCCCGCGTCGGGCGATCTCTTCTATCGGCAGACACGCTTCGAAGTAAGCCGTCTTTTCAAACTCGTGAAGAGGCACGGACTCGGCTGTGGTGAGCGCGTCATAGAAAAGGTCGTACTGCTCTTCGCTCATCGGGCAGTTGATGTAATCCGGGCCGCCTTTGTCATAGCGCGCAGCACGATAAGCTATCTGATGGTTGATCGTCTCGGCGTCGACTATCGGAGATATAGCGTCATAAAAGTAAAGCTGCGAAGAGCCTGTCAAACGCGCTATCTCGCTTGAGAGCGCGGGCGAGGTGAGCGGGCCTGTGGCAATCACTACCGCGCCCTCAGCGGGGAGCGAAGTCATTTCCTCGCGCACGACTTCGATGTTCGGATGCGAGAGCAGGGCGCGCGTGACTTCTTCGGAAAATTTCTCGCGGTCTACAGCGAGGGCTGCGCCGGCAGGCACGGCGACCTGATGAGCTATGCGGATGAGGAGCGAGCGGCCTCGGCGCAGTTCCTCCTTGAGCAGAAAGGGGGCGGTTCCCGGCTCATCGCTTTTGAGCGAGTTGGAGCAGACTATTTCGCCGAGATTCGAGGTCGTGTGCGCGGGCGTCGGGCGGGCGGGTCGCATTTCCGAGAGACGAACCTTCAAGCCGCGTTCGGCGGCCTGCCATGCGGCTTCCGATCCGGCGAGTCCGCCGCCGATAACAGTGATTAGCTCTTCACGATTGCTCATAAAACATGCAGAGTGTCTGCCCGGTGATTCTAGCATCCACGCCGAGGGGCTACAAAGCCGAGGCTCGGATTGCGCTTGAATTCCTCGCGCTCTGAGTATATCTTGCCGGTCGCGTGGACACGGAGACCAAAAGAGCCGTTGAAGAAGCGAACGCCGCTTTTTATCGCGCGCTCGAATCCGGCAGGATCGAGCGGATGGATGAAGTGTGGTCTCACGAAGAGCCTGTCCGCTGTGTGCATCCGGGATGGGAGTTGATCATAGGCTGGCCTCGCGTGAGAGAAAGCTGGTTGAGAATATTCGAGGGGGGCCAGAAGATGAGAGTGCATCCGACCGAAGTCTGGATGCAAGTGACGGGAGAGTTTGCGTGGGTCACTTGTATTGAAAATATCACTTTGTTCAACGATGAGAGCTTCGACACGGCTCAGGCAGTGGCCACAAACCTGTTCCTGTTCAGGGGCGGGCGCTGGCTGATGGCGCATCATCACACTTCGCTCATACCGATGATCGTTAATGAGGCGGATGCTGAAACAATTCAATGAATTCAAAAATCTGGAAAGAATTTCCAAATTTTCATATTCAACGGGCATTTTCAGTTGAATAACGCTTCTTGTGTTTGAAGTTAAACTTTGCTATAGCTGGCTTTAACATCTATCGTCTATTACATCTGCGAATGGAATAGGTTTTGCTCGAAACCAATTGCTTCAGCCATCAACAATCAGGCAGGGTTTAAGAAACTCAGGGTTTGCGCATCATTTGAGAGAACTACTTGATCCAATTCATTAACAATCCAGGTATGAACAAGCATAAGGAATTTCAATACTGCATTATCCCCGCACTTGTGGGGGTGAACCGCGTTTTCAAACCATAAACAACCTGAAAAGGAGGTTCCCGATGAAAAATAAATTCAAGAGATGGCTGGTGGGAACAGTCTCACTGGCTATGATCGTGATGAGCCTCGCTCCTCTCACTCTGGCCGCGCAGCAGCCGACTGGCGCGATTGAAGGCTCAGTTACTGACCCGCAGGGAGCGGTGGTCTCTAAGGCTAAGGTTTCCGCGCGCAATCTTGCCACCGGCCTTACGCGCTCCGTAAATGCGGGCGAGGACGGACACTACAGCCTTCTTCAACTGCCGCCGGGCAACTATGAAGTGAAGGTGACCGGCGAGGGCTTCAAGACCACTGTCGTGTCGAACGTCAAGATTGAAGTTGGCGCCAACGTTCCGCTCGACATCAAGATGGAAGTTGGCGGCGCGAGTGAGACTGTAACGGTCACCGGCGGCGGCGAAGCCCAGATCGACCGAACCGAGAACACAGTTTCGGGCGTGGTCAGCGCAAAACAGATAGATTCTCTCCCGCTCAACGGTCGCAACTTCCTGGACCTGGCCCAGCTTCAGCCCGGAACGGAAAAGGTCGACGGCGGCACGTTTGACCCGACAAAGGCCAACTACACAGGCGTTTCCATCGCCGGTCAGGCGGGACGTTCGACTCAGATCACCGTCGACGGCGCATCAGTCGTTGACAACGTGGTAGGCACGACCGTGCAAAACTTCTCGCAGGAGATCGTGCAGGAGTTCCAGATCGGCATATCGAATTTCGATCTTTCCACGGGAGCATCGGCTACAGGGTCGGTCAACATCGTTTCCAAGACCGGAAACAACAGTTTTCACGGCAACGGCTACTTGTACTGGAGGGATTCGAGCTTTGCGGCATTCCCGTCGCTCAATCGCCTCGACTCTGTCCATGCCGTTCCGCCAGAGGCGCAGGCATCAGAGATTCCTTTTGACCGCGAGCAGTTCGGCGGCTCCTTCAGCGGCCCAATAAAGAAAGACAAGGCGTTTTTCTTCTTCAACGCCGAGTACAACAATCAGGATGCGGTGGCCATTCACGTTCTGCCCTCGACCATACCCGGTTTCAGCGGATTCACCGGAAACCCGTTCAACGAGCTTCTCGTCACAGGTCGGGCGGACTGGACGATAAGCGACAAGATGAACTTCTTCG
>DLHY01000107.1:0-64854 GCA_002483445.1 Blastocatellia bacterium UBA7656 | reverse complement strand
CCCAAGTCGTCGAGTTCGAACATCTTCACCTCCAACGATCAGATTAACGAGAATCGTGCGGATGGATTCGTTCTGGGCCTGACGCGCAATTTCGGCTCGAACATAGTCAACGATTTTCGCTACAGCTTCAATGACTTCCACAACCGGATCGATCCAGCCACTCCCGACACGCCGGAGATTCGCGTCATCAATCCGGATCAGACCTGGAGATCGGGAACCAACGCCATCACTCCGCAGGTGACCGACCAGAGCCGCAATCAGGTGCGCGATGACCTTGTTTGGACTAAGGGCAAGCACACCTTCCGATTCGGCGGAGACTGGGAACGCACCTCGATAACGGGTCTGTTCGACTTCGCCAAGCCTGTCCGCATACGCATATTCGGCCCGGACTTCGGCGGCCCGGCAAGGCTTGCAACCGAAGCCGACTTCCTAAACGCCCCGGTGCGCGACATATCCTACGGCATCGGCAGCGGCGTTCTTCCGTTCAACACTCCTGAAGGCTCGACCGACAACCATCGCTTCCAGTTCTATGCCACAGACTCGTGGAAGATCAGGAGCAACTTCATCCTGAACCTCGGCGTGGCCTATCGCTGGGATTCCAACCTCTGGAACCATGATCAGTCCCGTCCGCTGGCCGTTGCTGGAATTTTCGGCAAAGGAACCGATCCCAGCCCGCGCGATAATAACAACATCGCTCCGCGCATAGGTTTTGCCTGGGACCTCAAGGGCGATGGCCGAACGGTCATTCGCGGCGGATTTGGCATGTACTATGACACGACTATTGACAACCTCCGCCTCTTCGAGCGCGCCGACCTCGGCCCTCCGGGAGCAGAGTTGTTCCTCGTCGGTTTCGACGTCATCAGCAATCTGCTGCCTGGTGGAGACGGACGATTCAGCAACGTGCGGGGAAATGCCAGCGGCTTCATCACGCTGAGAGACATGCTGGCGCTTGCGCCGAGAGTCCGGAGAGATATCGAATCGCGCGCCTTCAACTGCTCGCTGCGTACCTCTATCGAGTGCTTCGGCGCGGTTTCAGGCCCGTTGTTCTCGACCGAGTTCCAGGTGCCTTACTCGCTGCAGTACTCGGTGGGCATCCAGAAGGAACTGCCGTGGAGGATGCTTCTCCAGGCCGACTACAACTACCGCAAGGGCGCCCATGAGGTACTCGTCTACGACGCCAACTTCGCTCAGGCCGTCGACAGCCAGGGCAATCCTGATCCGGTAACCAATTTCCCGAACACCATACCTTACGCCGACTCGTCAGGCTTTTCGACCTATCAGGCGTTGCTGGTCCGACTGGATCGCCGATTTGCCAGCGGCTTCCAGTTCACCGGCAGCTACACGCTTTCGCGGTTCAAGGCTTTCGGAGGCGACGTACTCGGACTCGGAGCGGTCATCACGGATCGCAACGACTTCAGCAAAGAGTTCGGTCCGGCTGGTCTCGACAGGACTCACCGCCTGGTCATAAGCGGACTGTGGGAGTTGCCCTTCTACAAGGACAGCGACAACGGCTTCAAGAAGCATGTGCTTGGCAACTGGACAGTGTCGCTCATATCGACGCTCTTCAGCGGATTCTCTTTCAGCGCGTTTCTGCCCGATGACGTCGACCTGACTGGCACGGGATCGTTCCTCACCTATCTGCCCGGCGCAGGCGCAGGCGAGGTCGGTCGCAGTATAGGCTCGGTCAACGAACTCAACGCGATCATCTCCGCCTACAATGCGAATCGACGTCAGTTCGCTGCGCGCATCGAAGGCGGCGTCCCGGTCGATCCTTATGGAACCCCGCTGCGAGAGCTTGCCCTGCTCCCGGCGGACACTCCCATCGGCGGAGACTCGATCATCGCTCAGGATGTTCGCGTGACCAAGTCGTTCAAGTTTGGAGAATCGAAGAAGATCGACCTCATCGGCGAGGTTTTCAACCTCTTCAACTTTTCCAACCTGACTGACATTCACGACACGATCATTCCGGCCAAGGATGACGCGGCGGAACCGGGATTTATCTTCAACACCTATCGCCCGTTCGCCCGCACCAACAACATCTTCGGCACGGGCGGCCCGCGCGCCTTCCAGTTCGCTTTGAAGTTCACCTTCTAAGCGAAAAGGCAGAGCGGATTAACTGTGGTGGAGTCTGGCAAGACTCCACCACTTTTTCATGATGGAGGATTATTCAATGATGCTGACCCGAAAAATCACTCTGCTGACTCTTGCGGTTTCCATCTCTTTGCCCGCGCTGGGAATGCCTCAGGGCCATACGATAAGAGGGAAGGTGCGCAACTCTTCGGGCCAGAACGTCGCCAGAGTGGTCGTTGACCTGCAAACAGGGAACGGCTCGATGATCAATCAGACAGTTACCAACAACGAAGGCGATTTCCAGTTCGGCGGACTGACTGAAAACAGCTATATCATCGTCATATCGATGCCCGACTGTAATCCTGTAAATGAGCGCATCGAGCTCTCACGCACCATCGATCAGAACAGCCCCGGCGAGACGCGCACCGTCGAAATAACTCTGATTTCCAAAGGCAGCCCGCCTGTTACTTCGTCGAGACCGGCTTTCGTTCAAAACGTTCCCCAGGCGGCGCGCAACTCGCTCGATCAGGGAGTGCGGTTCTCAAAAGCAGATAAACCGCAGGAAGCGATCAGCGCGATGCAGGAAGCCATAAAACAATTCCCCGATTACTTCGACGCGCACTTCGCGCTGGCAAACGAATTTATAAAAATCAATCAACTCGATGAAGCCATCTCCGAGCTTCAACGCGCCCGCGATATAAATCCCAGAGACGACCGCATCTATCAGAGTTTCGGTATTGTGCTGACCCGTCAGAGAAAATACCTCATTGCCGCGAGAGTATTCGGCGAAGCGGCCCGCCTCAATCGCGCCGATCAGCAGATAGTCGTTATGCGCTGCTCGGCGCTCATCGACTACGCAGCGACGATTGATCCGTCAAAGTCCAAAGAAGCATCTGAGGAGCGCGCCAGCGTATTCGATATGGCCGAAAAGGAATTGCAGCAGGCTTTTGAAGCAAGCGGTAAAAAACTTTCAAGCGCGCATCTGCAACTGGCCCGCCTCTACGAAAAGAAAGGAGATCGCGCGCGAGCCGCCGATCACATTGAACAATACCTTCGCCTCGCTCCCGATGACCCGAAAGCTGCGGCGCTTCGCGAAGCGATAAAGAAACTGCGCGGCCAGACCAACTGAAGTCATTCAGACCAGCCGCGCCTTTCGATTTTCCATAGCCCTCCTACGCCACAATTTTCTGCCCCGCGCTGCGGCGTTTCTCCACATCTGTTTCAATTCTCCTTTGCGCCCGCTTCGCCCCTCTCCTTAAATGCTCATACGAAAAGGCTCCTTTCAAACCTTGCCGGAAAATTTTTAGGAACACACTTTGCAATGATCCACTGCGTGGTTATGCCCTTGAATCTGCCGGGCTGGCCTGTAGATGGTTGAGTGTCGGGTCGTAATTTTTTTTCGGGAGTCCAATTCTCATGGCAAGCAAAAAAGATGTCTCCATACTGATAGTCGATGACGAGGCGCCGATTCGCCGCCTCCTGTCTCTTCACCTTTCGAATGACTACACCTGTCTTACAGCCGCAAGCGCGGATGAAGCCGCCGAATTGTTATCAGGCAGCTTCTTCAATCTGGTCATTACCGACATCACGATGCCGGGCGCATCGGGAATAGATCTCTGTCAGCTTGTTCAAAAAGTCAGCCCGGAAACTGTGGTGATGATGGCATCAGGGATGACCGACATAACCTATGCCGTCGAATCGATGCGCCACGGAGCGTTCGATTACGTCACCAAGCCTTTCGATCTGGCATTGGTTTCCCTGTCCGTAGATCGCGCTCTTCGCCATCAGGGCCTCATCGCCGCGCGCCGCCACTACGAGGAATCTCTGGAGCAGGCCGTGCGCGACCGCACGTCGGAGCTTCGCTCGGTCAATCAAGACCTCAACAGTATGCTCGAAATTCTTTATAACAACTATCGCGCGACTCTCCGCGCGCTGGCAGGCGCGCTGGAAGCCCGCGATGTCGAAACGCGGGGACACTCGGACAGAGTCGTGGCCTACTGCCTGCGCCTCGGACGCGAGCTTGGGCTTGCGCACAACGATCTGATAGGGCTTGAGCAGGGCGCGCTCCTCCACGACATAGGCAAGATAGGCGTTCCCGACAATATACTCCTGAAGCCCGGAGGATTGAGCAAAGAAGAGTGGGTCGAGATGCGCCGCCACATCGAACACGGGCTTCGCATAATCGGCGGAATAGACTTTCTGCGCGGCGCGCGCCCGATAGTCGGTCAGCATCACGAAAAATATGACGGCAGCGGTTATCCTTTAGGGCTTGTCGCAGAGCAGATTCACCTTTACGCGCGCATATTCGCCGTGGCCGACGCTTTCGACGCCATAACGAACGACCGGCCATACCGCGCGGCGCAAACTTATGCTGCCGCTCGCAATGAAATCATCCGGCATTCAGGCACGCACTTCGACCCGAAAGTCGTCCGCGCATTCCTCACCATTCCCGAAGAGGAATGGCAGGAAATCCGCAGTACAGCCGAATCTCAGGATTACGTCGAGCAGGTCATCGATAAACGCGAGATTCGATCCTTCATCGTATCGCTCAAGCGCCACACAGGAGCCACAGGCGCGCTCAATCTCGCCTTCGCCAGTCAGTTGAAGAATCAGGCCATGTTGAACAATGAAGCCGCTGTCAGGTGAAGGGATGAAGAGGTGAAAAGGTGAAGGGGTGATGAGGTGATGTGAAGTTTGCTCACCTCTTCACCTCTTCATTTTATTGCCCCGGATGATAAGACCTCTCCAGACTGGCGCGGATGTCCGCTTCTGAAAACAGAGCCTTCTTGAATTTCTCGTCAGCAAACAACGCGGCCTGATCCGTGCTGTGCTTCGAACGGGGGTTGCGCGTCTCGCCGTAAGCAAGCACAGAGTAAGCGCGGACGGGATTTGAAAACTCAACGACGAAAACCCATCCGTCGCCTCCTCCCTGAAGCGGCCTGCCGCGCTCTGCTTCGCCGACAACCATCTTTCCGTCCGAGGCTGCGGTGAATGTCATAACGCGAAACACGCCATAGATGCCGCTTTCGCCGCTTACGGGCAAATCCAAACCCGCGAGCCTCAATCGATAAACCTCGCCCCACGAGATTGATTCCGAACCATAAGTTTTCCGCGTCCATCGAACTGCTTCTTCAAAGACGCGCACTGCCGCCTCAGTGTCGCCCACTCCCGCGGGCGTTCGCGCAGGATTTTGTCTGTCCCATTCAATGGCCACTGCTTTTTTGCTCTCGCGGCTGTAAGTGTCCCAGAATCGCTTGAATAAAACCGCGCCGCGACTCTCTCTGGCAACGCGATTGTCCCACGCTTCAAGCACTGCGAGGCCGCGCTTCAAGTCCTCAGAAGGGTTTGCAGTCGAGCGAATGGCTTTTATGAGATCGGGCTTGATGCGATCAGCGATGAGCATCCGTGTTTCGTACTTCAATCGCATCACGTCTTCGATGGAAAACTTCTCGCGGCCTTCCATCATTTCAAGAGACATCTGCGTTCGAAGGCCAAGCTGACGCCCCGGCTCGAAGTAAGAAGGATATTTTTTTGCATCAATAGGGTTGCGAAGCGATGTCCACCACGGCGCGTCGTTGCAGTTTTGAACGTACCCGCCCGCGGGATTGATGAGTTGCGGAAGCTCATCGAGCGTGTGCAACCGTGTCCAGACATATTTGCTGGTCGCAGGAACTTCTTCGCCATAGTTCGTGCCGTCGTCGACTCGCTTAGGCACAGTGCCATTCCACCAGTAGGCGATGTTGCCATCGGCATCGGCGTAAGCGATGTTGAACATCGGGATGGTGTTCTTCTTCAGGGCCGCGACGAACTGCTGAAGGTTTCGGGCTTTGCTCATCTCGTACCACTGCTCGTAGTAGCGGAACTCTTCGAATATGGCCGAGCGGATCGCGAGTGCTTTGTCTTTCGAGCGATGAACCACGGGGCCTATGTGAGAGTATTCATAGACGCGCTTTTCAACTTTCGTAGTCCCGTCCGCTTGTTTGACATCAACAGAGATTTCTTTTTTCGTGATGGGCATCTGTTTGCCGTCGAAGAGGTATTGATCGCGATTTTTCGGATCAATCGTGAGGACGAAGATATCGGCGAGGTCGGGATAATTGACCGTGTGGCTCCAGCCCAATCTTTCGTTGAATCCTGTGGTCAGCACCGGTCGGCCCACGAATGTCGAGCCATAGAAGTTGATCTTTCCCGGCACGGTTATGTGAGCTTCCCAGTAAAGCGCGGCCCACGGCTGATGCGGATTGCCGAGCAGTATGGGTTTGCCCGACGCAGTGCGCGAACCGGCTATCGCCCACATATTCGAGCCATAGCTCGATGCGTCTTGCGATTCATCCTCATCGCTGAGTTGCGCGCTGACGGGCTGCGCGGCGTCCGGGTATTTTATCTGCACGCTGCGGATCGCTCCCTCGCTGAAAGCGAATCGCATCACCTCGGCGCGACCCTGAGCCAGCACATCGACGCCGTCGAATCGAGGGATCCAAGAGGGCAGATGCGAGCGATTCTTTTCCGTATAGAGATTGAACCCTGCGGCATAGGCGTTGAGCATACTTTGAAAGAGCGGCGTGAGTTCACGGAATCGATTCTTCGCCACATCGTAGTTCCCGAATCGTTTCATGCGGAAATCGCTCTCCGCCGATGTGCCGAAAAATTTTGCCTGCTCGCCGCGGGCGGTTACGAATCGTCGAGCAATTTCTTCGGCGTGGTCTTCAGCCTGAGCATACCCCATGCCGAAAGAGGCAGCTTCTTCAGTCTCGGCGAGTATGTGCGGAACTCCGAAAGTATCTCTTCGAATCGTCACCTGTTCGGAAAGCGTGCGTTTGGCGTTGCTTGTTGTCGGATGGCTCAACAGCAGGAGCAGCAGCGCCGACAACATCAGGCAGGAAAGGTTAGCAAGATTTCTTCTCATGATTTTTTCTCCTCGGGTCATCTCCCCCGCCTTCCAACGCCGATTACTCACCAGATACCAGATGCCCCGCTTCCTTTTTCGATCTCTCTTGCGGCTCCGTGTTACATTAACCCGTCGCCGCCTGCTCTCGCAATAAGCCAGCCGTCCCAAACTTCGTCCATCCAGTCAGGACTCAAGCGAAGCGCGCCGATGAGCGGGAGTTGAGAGAGTATGACACGAGCCGTCTGTCGGGCCAACTCATCAACATCGAGACGAGGATTGCGAAGAAAGCGAGTCGGACGACGGGAAGCCGTTCAAAGTTGTCGAAGTAACGAGCCAAAGCGCCTGACAGCGACTCCTATAGTGGACCCGTAAATTCGGACCAGCAACTCTCAGTACGAAAGTCATTCGATTTGAAGACGATAGTTGAAGCCATGCGTCGGTACAAAGCTTCCATCGACTTAAAAACGATCGTATTGAAGAGATTGCGCAGCGAGGCCCACAGCTTGGCCTTCGTACCCAATCCTTTCCACAAAAGGCGGAAGAACCTACAGCACCGTTGCTGGATTTGGTCTACACTAAAGGCTAAAAACATCAGCAAGGCCAAAACCGTCGCCAGCCATTTCATCCCGTGTCCATAGTTGTGCTCGAAATGGTAGCCCTTGTTCTTGAGCGTGTTGAAAGTTTCGTTTTCGATCTTCCGGCGGCTCCGCCCAATTCGCATCGCCTTCTCTAGGGTGCGCGCGTCCAGCCCCAGATTGGTGATCCAGGTACATCGTGTGACTGCTCCTTTCTTGTCCGTCTGCTCGTACCTGAGGTAGTTGACATGGATTTCGACTGCATTTTCCGACAGGCACACATCATTGGGTAGCTCTAAACTTAATCGTGGAGCTTGATGTAACGTCGTCAAGTCGAACGTCTTTTCAATAAGTTAAGATCGCGCCTCTGTCAGTCTTATCAACAGCCGTGCTGACAGCCCTGACGTAGAATCAACAACTTGCAGGCTGTTCACCTACGACCACGAATGAACTACTCCGCAGCTTGCTGCGGAGTATCGAAAGCGCGGCGCTTTTCACGACGCCGACGAACATCCATCCGTCGGCGTTTACGGCGCAGCCTTTCGCAGCAAGCTGCGGTGAATTCCTCATCCCGCATAGGATTAAAAAAGGCCGCCGGAATGCCGACTGCTTTCTTGTCCTTCATCACTCTGGCAGATGGAACTTGAGGAGGCGTAGCGCCTTGTTCGGCATCAACGCGCCTGCTCCGCAAAATCTGCTTCTCTGACCGCTCGGCGCGGTCAAGGTCGCCTTGCCCTGGAGAACGCCCATATCCAAAGACGACGGATTTGCCAGTAGATTCCTCGGACGACCCAGGCGGGCAGATAGCGATGTCGCTCTTCCTCCGCAACGCGAGCGCGAGAGTGTGGCTTGACCAGCCACCTCAGAAATCGTCGTCGGATGCCCTTCCTGTAATCGTCGGCTGGCTCGTGGATGTGCAATTCGATGCCGCATAGATGTTTGGCGCTCTTGTATGCATACTGCCTGGGGCTTAACAATCGAAGCGGCGCGCCATGGTCGCTATCGAGCGCGGTTCCGCCGAGTTGATCAGCCAGAATCACGCCATCGTCCAAAGCGTCGGCGAGCGTCAGGGTGGTGCGGAAGCCATCCGCCCCTTCAAAGAGGATATAGCTCACGCCTGATTCAGGGCGCGCTTCAGGGACGATGATCGATTCATAGAACATTCGAAAAGCAACGCCGCTCCAGTGCAGGTCTGATACCGACCAGCCGGTGACGCAGTGGAAGTCAGCGACAATATCGCGCCGCTGGAGTTCGGCGAGGCGTGAGACGGGGACTTCAATGGGGCGGGCAACCGCTCCTGCCACGCGAATGATGGCAGGTTCGGCAATCGGCGGAGGCGGTTCCCACAAAGCGATGCCGAACCGAGGAAAAGAACCGACATCGCGTTGTCCTGGTGGCAGGCTCATGTTGCTCCCATTAACTGTCTTCCCCTCGAACTCGGATTCGATTCTCTTCCACGATCCAAAGCATACCTTCGACCTGCTCCTTTTCAAATAATGGAATTATTCGTTTGATCGCCTCCATCACAAAAGGCTTGTCCTGTCGGCGCAATCTCAGCACGATCAGGCCGAAATGCTCTTGCGGCGGGTATGAGCGCACATCGCTAAAATCCAAATCAAGTGTAAGCAATGCTCGCTTTTCTTCTTTGCAAATATCCAGAATGTGACTGTCATCTTCGCCGATCAGCCCCTGATCGAAAACGGTTGATGCGTCATGCCCGACTGATCAAAGCAAGTCAGCCGCGTCGATGGGTAGGGCCATTTAATTTTCAGCGGAGAGGAAGAAACCACAGATGAACACAGATAAACACGGATAAAATAGGAAAGAAAAAATCGTGCGAATCTTAGGTTTTTCTCTATCTGTGTCCATCGGTGTTCATCTGTGGTTCTCTTCTTCGACTTCGCTTTCGAAAAACTAAATGGCCCTAATACCTCGCCGGGATTATAGCACCGTCATTCTCCGCAGCTAACATGAAGATGATCTCCCGTGCGAAAATTGCTGACAAATTTTCCCATCAGCTTATCACGCAGTCCTGGGGGCGCACGCCGGAAACGTGCCAGTCTCACGCATTCGGGAATGAATTGACCCCTGAAGTCTGGCACGCAAGATGTGTGCGGCAATTAAAAAAGGCCGCCGGAATGCCGACGGCCTTCTCGTTTCTATTTTCGATTATTGATCAATCCCCGAATCCAGCCGGGGTCACGTCCTGCGAGCCTGACTTCTTGAGCGAGTTCAATTTGATCTGAACAAGCTTTGGCTCTTCTCCAACTTCTTCCTTGAGGATGTGCTGGCGATAGAGTTTAGCCATCCGCTCGTTGTCCTGCTGGCTCAACTTCTGACGCTGCGCGCGGAGTTTTTCTTCGCGGGCGGTCTTGGCTATGCCGAGATTGTCCAGATCGTGCTGAATCTCGGTGGTGACGATTTCGTCTCTCAGCAGAAGCGAATGATCCGCGCTCTGAAGACCTACGGAATGGCCTCCGGCGAATATCTCGTGTCGGCCATGCTCTTCGTACCACTTCGTCAGAGTCGCCGTCATGTGCATCTTCTCTACGATATTGCGCCAGCCTACTCCTGTGTTGTAAGCGCAAAACGATATCTCGCCTTCCTGCGTCGCATACGGAATGATGCAACGCTCCGTGCGGCGGAAATCATAGTTAAACAAATCCTGGAACCACATCCCCGCGATGAACAGGAAATTCCAGCGATCTTTTCTGCGCTTCGCTATATCTTCAGCCGTGCGGTCGCCTGAAACTTTTCCGTAATCGCGTCCGGTCGCGCCCCACGTCTTGTCGAACTTCTGGAGAAGGTCCATCAGTCGGAAATGCCTTGGCGCTTTGAACGGATCATAGTTGCGCATCAGCGTCAACGCCATGCCGATGACCGAAGGCCATCTGCTGCGCGCCGCATCGTTGACTTTTTTGATGTCTTCGGCCAGCCGGTCGCCGTTTAAGAAAGCCGTCACCGGAACCGCTTCTTTCGTTTCCTTATCGATCATCACTGCCATGCCTACTCCGCAGTTCGGGTGACATCCGCAGTTGAGACTGCCCCAGTCATTCTCCGGGCCGTGAACCATATCGGCCCAGTCCGAAAAGGTTCCCATAAACGAAATCGGATACCAGTCGCGCACAGGCTCGCCCAGGCCGGTTTGATTCTTCACATCATGCGCGAGGTGAGAGAGCGTATACCGCTGCGCCTGACGGCGCTCGTCGGTTATCTCTTCGTCGCGGCCCGTGAAGGAAACGGGCTGGAACGAAAGAAAGGCGATCTTCTTGGGGTTGTCGAGCGCGAATTGAATGATGCGCCCGACCTGCTCGTTGTTTATTCCGTTGACGATGGTCGTAACGGGAACTATCTCGACGCCTGCCGCGTGAAGATTTTCGATGGCGCGAAGTTTCACATCGAAGAGATTGCCGACCTTGCGATGCTCGTTGGCCGCGTTGCCTATCCCGTCGAATTGCAGATAAGCGTACCTGAGTCCGGCTTCAGCAGCCGCTTTGGCGAAGTCCAAACTCTTGGCGAACTCTATGCCGTTCGTAGCCGCCTGAACGCTGTTATAGCCGACCTCTCTAGCATAGCGGACTGCTTCGATGAAGTAAGGAGAGAGCGTCGGCTCGCCGCCCGAAAACTGCACAGACATCTGACGGCGCGGCTTGATCGAGATGGCGTTGTCGAGCATCGTCTTGATATCTTCCCACGAAAGCTCGTGAACGAAGCCCACCTGATTGGCGTCCATGAAGCACGGGTCGCACATCATGTTGCAGCGATTCGTGAGATCAATCGTCAGCACCGAGCCGCGACCGTACTTGATAGTCGAGCTTCCGTGATTGTGAAGAGTCTCGTCGTTGTGCGCGGAGATGTCGCTTCCCGGAAAGACCTCTTCGAGATGTTTGAAGAATTCAGAATCTATCGCCATCACATCCTCGAAGTGACCGTGAGTCGGGCAGTCCTTGACCATGAGGATTTGGCCGTCGCGCTCGATGATCTGAGCTTTGATTTCGCCTATGCGCTCGTTCTTCAAAATCTCTACGGGCAGTTTCCCGTCAAGTATCTGCTGCCGGATTTCAGGCACACATTTCGGACAGAGGCTGTCGGTCGTGCGCGGCCATCCGAGAGGCGGCTTGACCTTCTGATAAGACTTGAGAATCGGTTTGTCTGACCATCGGGGCGTAAAGCCGGGATTCGGCTTGATGCGATTGGCTCGCTCGAAGAAGAACCATGCGGCCCGCGCCGCATAGGTGAGTCCCTTCTCCACGTACTTGATCGGTTTGTGCATGTTTTTCTCCTTTTCCCCTGAGCGAAGCTCCTTCGCTTCGCTATTTCTAATTCGAATGATTCACTTGGCGCTTTCTATCTGATAAACCCGAATTGCCTTGATAGCTTCCTTGCCGACCAATCCCTTCACGCCGAGCGTTTGAGGATCGCGCCAGTTGTCGAAAGCGGAAACCTGATGCACACACGCTACGGTGCAATAAGGCGCGCAGGCTTTCTTCGTCAGGTACTCGCGACGGATGTCTTCGCTCGTGTACTCAAGGAGCGGAGTGCCGGGATAGCCTCGCTGCTGCGAGCAGTAATGAACCAGTCCGTCTTCGCAGATGTACAGATAGCGAGCGCCCGCGCGGCATCGCCACTTGTTGGGCGTGCCGTCGGCCAGGTTCTTCTGAAATCCATTTATTTTGGTGTAGCCCCTTTTGCCGAGACGGCGGACTTTGGAATAAACTGCCCGCGCTATTCCGGCAAGCGGCTTGAGAGTGCCTGTCCCTTCGTGAATGATTCCGACCGAAGTCGTAAATCCCAACTCGACCGCGCGTCGGGCGATCACCAGAGCGTCTTCAGGATTCGCTGTGCCTCCGCCCAGCACGGTGTTGATATTGACTTTGAACTCGGCAAGCTCTGCGAGCCACTCAAGTTTTTTGTCCAGAACCTTGAGGCTCTTTTTTGAAATCTCATCAGGCGCGACATTGTCGATGCTGATCTGAAGATGATCGAGGCCCGATTCGTTTAGTTTGAGGATTCGCTCGCGGGTCATCAGGTAGCCGTTCGAGATCAAGGTGGCCATCATACGGCGCTGACGGATGCGGGCTATGATCTTTTCGAGATCGGGATGAAGCAGCGGCTCGCCCCCGCTCAATGTGACAACGCTTGTGCCGAGAGCGGCCAGTTTGTCTATGCGTTTGAACATCTCTTCGGTCGGCACCGGAGAGGAAACGTCGTCGTATTCATTGCAGTAGCCGCAGGCGAGATTGCACCGCCGCATGGGAATGATCTGGGCCAGTACCGGATGGCGAGTCGAAAGCAGACCCTTCGCCAGAAACTTAAACTCCCTGTAGAAACTTGTCAGTCTCTTTTTTATCTTCATTTATTAAGTTTTTCTGTTGGGATTTGCTGAACGGCCCATTTAAGCCTGCGACTTCGAGCTATAGGTCCGACCCTTTTACTGAGCAACTGATATGCCTCTTGGGGCAATTGTGAAGAGATAAATTAAGTGCAAACATTTCAACAGATGCCCGGATCGGGGAAGCAGTCTGAAACATAGACCTTTCGGCTCACATCAGCTTTTGACACATTTGAAAAAGAAGTTAAAAAATAGCGCGCCGCGAAATGACCCACAGCGACTCAGAGTGGGATTGCTATGGTCATTCTGACACCGAAATGGTAGGGCGAAATCCTGGAATCAGAGGGCGAGCGGGGCGGAGCAGATTCAAGGTCGTTGGGAAAGACCTGATATTCACGCATTTATGAGGATTAATGATCAAAAGACTGGCAGTTAAACTTCCCTCTTCAGTCGGGCAAGGTGTTGCTCAAAATCTGAGAAGCCTTTGAGCCAGATAGCTTTTTCATTGCCAACCTTCTGTGCGGCCCCATTGGCCCCGCCAATCCACAGTTCGATCTTTTTGGGGAGACCTTCGGAAATCCGCTTCAAATCCCTGATCCAGTTCTTCGACTCTGTTGCGCCTTTCACTCCGATCACCACAACTCTCGGCTTGGTTCTCTCTGCGGCTGCAATTATCTCTTCCGCAGGCAGGCAGGCGCCGAGGTATATGACTCCAAGCCCGCTCCCGGCGGCTATCATAGCCGCAGCCAGTATGCCGAATTCGTGCTGCTCGTCGCTCGGAGTGGCGAACATCAGAGTGTTCGAAGCTTCAGCGCGGCTATATATCCTTATGAGCGCCCCAAGCAGATTGCGCAGTATCGAAGATGTCATGTGTTCCTGCGCGACGCTCAAACGGCCATCATGCCAGCGATCTCCTACCTCATGCATCAGCGGGATGACTACTTTCTCAACCAACTCTTGCGGGGGAAAATGCACAGCCAGACGGCTCAACTCCCTGTCCGCCTCTATGTAATAAAACTGCTCGATGGCCTCGATCAATTGATCGAGACTGGAGTGACTGGTTGAGGCTCGAACGACTTTTTCAGTATGGGCGGCAAAGAGCTTACCGGCCATCTCCTTCAATTCCTCATCGCTAAGTTGCGCGATCTGGCTGATGGAGTAGCCCTTTTCCACCGCCTCGCGCAACAGGTTCAATCTCTCGATGTCCGCCTCGCTGTATATCCTGCCGCGCCCCTCTCGATCAGGGCTTATAGCCTGATAACGACGCTCCCACGCCCTCAAAGTGTCGACGCTCAACCCTGTAAGCCTCGAAACAGCCCGTATCGGATAACCCCGCTTCTTCATCTATCTCCTTTGTTGTCCAGCATCTTAGACTTCTATCCAATCTTTGTCAAGTTATTGTTCGGTAAAAATCCTGGAAAAATACTTGACAAACTAAAAAGAGTGATTTAATATAAGTGGCGTTGGGGGAGAAGTCTTGGCGAAGTAAAGATTGGGGAAGTCGGGCTTCTCTTCAGATATTCATTGCCGACAGGCGTAGAGAAAACAAAGGAGATACAGAATGAAATTCAGGTTGATGGTTCTAATGCTGGCAGTTGCGTTGATGGCAGGGACATTCGTATCTGCGCGTGACAATCACAAGAACATAGTCGAGACCGCCGTCGAAGCCGGCGGCTTTACGACTCTCGCCAAAGCTTTGGAAGCTACGGGGTTGATAGAGACGCTTCAGGGCAAAGGGCCGTTCACAGTTTTCGCGCCGACAGACGAGGCTTTCGCCAAACTCCCGCCGGGGACACTTCAGTCGTTGCTCAATAATAAGGAGAAACTCAAAGAGATTCTTCTTTATCACGTCGTCAGCGGCAAGGTGATGGCCAAAGATGTTGTAAAGCTGAAATCGGCCAAGACCGTTCAGGGTTCATCGATCCAGATCTCGGCTCGCAACGGCAAGGTTATGATCGATAACGCAATTGTTATAAAGGCTGATATCTCTGCCTCGAACGGCGTCATCCACGTCATAGACTCTGTGATACTGCCGAAATCGAATTAGGAGAAATGATCAAAATGGCAAACATAGTTGAAATCGCAAGCTCAGCAGGTTCTTTCAATACTCTGGTCAAAGCCGTTGAAGCGGCAGGCCTGGTCGAGGTTCTCAGTGGGACGGGGCCGTTTACAGTTTTCGCTCCGACCGATGAAGCTTTCGCCAAACTCCCGGCTGGAACTGTCGAGAGTTTGCTCAATGATGTTCCGAAGCTCAAAGCCGTACTCACCTATCATGTGGTTCCAGGTCGGGTGACGGCGGCTGATGTGGCAGGGCTGACTTCAGCGAAGACTGTTCATGGTCAGGAGATCACCATCGACGCCAATGGCGGCGTCAAGGTCGATGACGCGCGTGTCATTCAGGCTGATGTGATGGCTTCCAACGGAGTCATTCACGTCATAGACAGCGTGATAATTCCGAGGTAGCAGGGTGAGGCAGCTTTTAGGGCAGAGAGGATGGAATTCTATCTTCTCTGCCATTTTTTTCTGCCGATGAAAGTCCTGATGAAGTGTGCTAGATTCCTGGTTGGCGACAGACGAGATCATAAGGCACTCATTTAAGGGAAGGAATAAGAATATGAAGATACTCGTCACTGGAGCCACTGGTCTGATTGGCCGTCATCTGTGCAAATCGCTTACATCTGAGGGACACAGTGTAATTGCTCTGTCACGCGCGCCCGAAAAAGTTCGAGATCTTGACGCAGCAGAAATTCTCAAGTGGGATCCCATGTCAGGCCCGCCATCGGCTGAAGCGTTGAGTCAGACGGATGCGATTGTGCATCTGGCAGGCGAGCCGGTAGCGGATCACAAATGGACTGACGAACAAAAAAAGCGCATCCGCGATTCGCGCGTCATCAGCACCAGAAACATCGTCGATGGCATTCGCTTATCATCGCCCATGCCGAGCGTTTTAGTGAGCGCATCGGCAGTTGGCTTTTATGGAGAGCGGGGAGATGAATTGCTGGATGAAGATTCTGCGGCGGGCGGAGGATTTTTGAGCGAGGTATGTCAGGAGTGGGAAAAGGAAGCCGCAAGCGACCTTGCGGTGAGAACCGCCATCGTGAGGATAGGCGTCGTGCTGAGTTCTGAAGGCGGCGCGTTGAAAAAGATGCTCACTCCGTTCAAGTTGTTTGCGGGCGGGCCGCTGGCGAGCGGGCGTCAGTGGTTCCCCTGGGTTCACATCGATGACGTTGTAGGCATTCTGCGCCACGCGCTTTTCCATCCCGTAAGCGGCCCCGTCAACGCTGTTGCACCGGAGTGTGTGACGAACGCCGAGTTCAGCCGCGCTCTCGGAGGCGCGCTGCATCGTCCGGCTTTTATGCCGACTCCTGAGTTTGCCCTCCGCTTAGTTTTCGGCGAAAGGGCTGACGTTCTGTTGATGAGCAATCGCGTAGTTCCGAAAGTCGCGCTCGATACCGGCTACAGCTTTCGCTTTCCGAACCTCAGTCCGGCGCTTGAAGATTTGCTTGGGTGATTGCAAATGCAAAATTATCTTCTTGAGCGAGAGCAAAACATCCACAGGCCGAGGGGCGAGAAGTCATCATAACGATCAAAACAATGCCGATGAAGCAGGCAGTGCCAGCAGGCAAAGTCTGAATGAGGCAGCTGACAGCAGCCGAAGCAAGATAAACTGGATGAGAGGTAGGATTGAGGGATTCTGGTTTTGGGTTTTCCACACCCTCAGAATCCCAAATCCGATTGAAGGAAGCGCGGGAAAAGCGGAAAAAAATGGAACGGCTGGCGCAGCGACTCTCCCCAGTGCCGCGCCAGCCGTTCCGCGTCGCTGTCCGAAATCATCACAGATGATGCGGACGCGGCTGCTCAAAGAAGACAACGGCATTGAAGCAGGAGGACTCTCTAAAATGCTTCAATAGCCCTGTCGTTGGTTGAACCGCTTGTGCGCGATTCAACGTTTTTCAGATGCAGCATGACGCGAAGGCTGTCGTAAGCCGACTGACCCGACTCAAAATCGAGAGGGTCGAGGCTCAACTCTGTCCACTGCCCCTCCGCGTCAGCCTTTCTGATAGCGATGTCTCTTCCAGGGCCGTCACCTGAACCGTCGCCCGACAAGGACGCGATTCAGAGTTGGGAGTGGAACTGCTCTATGATTTCAAAAGACGCCTCGCCCTCGATCAGGCGAGCGCAATCAGGCCCGACAGCGCGCCTCGAAGAGCATCTGACGGATGCAACTCAGAAGCTCGTCGGGCGAATGAAAGTGCGCTACTTCGCCCGTGCCGACATGCTCGATGCGGCCCTCGAATCGCTCTCCGTCTGACGGAAGAGAAGACCGGAACTGCACAACAAATGCGCCCATGTGCGCGCCCTCGTTCATCAACTCGGTTGCCTTTCAACTTATGATGATAGACAATAGCTGAGGTCAGGCAGTAAGTCATAAACTGGCAGTACAATTTCAGTACAGTTTCAGTACAATTTCGGTAAGGAACAGCATTCAATCAATCAAACCTGTCGGGTCGCATCAGGCGGGTACATAATCGCCCTGGGAAAATCGACCTTTGCTCGGCGCAAACAATCGCGCTCCTGTTCGGAGAAAAGATTGAAACCGGGAAAACAATTTCTTTTTCCTCCCTTTCGCCTCGACCCTGTAATCGAACGCCTCTGGCGCGGCGAAGAGGAAGTCCCCTTGCGCCCAAAGGCGTTCCGCGTCCTTCACTACCTGCTTGAGCGACCGGGCAGGCTGGTGACAAAAGACGAACTGCTCAGCGCCGTGTGGGGCGATGCGGCTGTTACGGACGCCGTGTTGAAAGTCTGCATAGGCGAGATAAGAGAAGCTCTGGGCGATGATTCTTCCGCGCCCAGCTTTATCGAAACCGCTCACCGACGCGGCTACCGATTTATTTGCCCGGTCGAAGAAGACGATTATCGCAAGACTGAAATCCGTTCAGCGCCTTTTCTATCGATGATATTCACCGAATCGCCGCGGGCCGTCGGGCGCGAAGATGAAATATCGCAACTCGAATCGCTGCTCGACCGCGCCATGCGCCGCCAGCGTCAGGTTGTATTCATCACCGGAGAAGCGGGCATAGGAAAAACCACCGTCGTCGAAGCTTTTCTCGATCGCATATCCGCGAACGGCGATTTTCTGATAGCGCCGGGGCAGTGCCTCGATCATTACGGAGCAGGCGAAGCTTACCTGCCGGTGATAGAATCGCTGTCGAGAGTTTGCCGACAACCGGGCCATCAGATGGTAGTCGATCTGCTCGCCCGTCATGCTCCGACCTGGCTCGCCCAGATGCCCGCGCTCATAAACGCCGACGAAAGAGAAAAGCTTCAGCGCGAGATTCTCGGAGCCACCTCCGAGCGTATGCTGCGCGAGATGGCCGAAGCCCTCGAAGCTCTCACCCTGGAGACTCCGCTGGTGATGGTGCTGGAAGATTTGCACTGGAGCGATTATTCCACGCTCGATCTGGTTTCGTATCTGGCCCGCAGGCGCGAGCCTGCCCGGTTGATGCTGATAGGAACTTACCGGCCCGTCGAAGTTATTTTGAGCAATCACCCGATCAGAGACGTGAAACAGGAATTGCTCCTCCATCGTCAGTGCGTTGAATTACCACTCGGCTTCCTGAATGAAGAAGCGGTTGCCGAGTATATGAAGACGAGGTTTTCAGAAGTTGCGGGACCTGATGATGCGGACGCGCTTTTGGTGCTTGCGCGGCTCATTCACGAGCGCACAGACGGAAACGCCCTGTTCGTCGTCAACGTCCTCGATTACCTCGTCTCGCATGGCGCGATCCGTCAGGCGGAAGAAAAGTGGAAGCTTGCGGTCGATCTCGATGAGATAAAAGTCGGCGTGCCGGAAAACATTCGGCAGATGATCGAAAAACAGTTCGAGCGTTTGAGCGCCCAGGAGCAGATGCTGCTCGAAGCGGCAAGCGTCGCAGGGCTGGATTTTTCCGCCCTGGCTGTCGCCGCCGCTTTGGAACAGGACATCATACAAACGGAAGGGATAGCCGAGGGACTTGCGCGGCGAAATCAGTTTCTTCGTCCGGCAGGAATGGGAGAAGCGCCCGACGGCACGGTTGCCGCGCGCTACACATTCATTCATCCGCTTTATCAGAGCGTCTTTTATCAGCGCATTGGGGCCGCGCGCCGCGCCCAGCTTCATCAGCGAATCGGCGAGCGCGGAGAAACTTCTTACAGAAATCGCGCGCTTGAGATTTCAGGCGAGCTTGCCATGCACTTCGAGCAGAGCCGCGATTATCGCCGCGCCATTTATTACCTGCGCGCCGCCGCCGAAAATTCCACGCGCCGTTATGCCAATCGCGAAGCGGTCGGATATCTGACCCGCACGCTCGATCTCATCGAGCGATTGCCTGAAGAGGAGCGCACAAAAGCGCGAATGTGCGCGCTTGACCGCATGGGTTTCGTGTGCCGCTCGATGGGCGATAATGCAATCGCTGCCGAATATTTTGAAAAGCTCGTCGAGTGCGCGCACCAATCGGGTCGCGTTGATGACGAGACGAGAGCCTTGCTTCATCTGACGAGCGCGCTCTCCTGGGTCGACTTCAAGCGATGCGCGGCAGCAGTCGAGAGCGCCCTTTCGATTGCCAGCGGGCTTGATGAGGGTCTCTTCAAGGCGCACTCTCTCGGACTTGCAGGGTATTTCAATCTGCTGCTTCACGGATGGAGAGACGAAGACGAGGCGGCCTGTCAGCGGGCGGTGGAAGCGGCGCGAGAAGCCCAAGACCGCGCGCTGCTCGGATTGCATCTGAGTCGGTTCAGTTACGTTCAAAGCCTGCGGTCGGATTACTCTTCGGCTGCCAGCACAGCGGAAGAAGCTCTCCCGCTCGCGCTCGAACTAGGCAACACATTCGATTATCTGCTCGGTCAGTTTTTCTGGGCGTGGGCGCTGCTTCACGCGGGGCGCTGGGGCGAGATGCTGAAAGTGTTGACCGAAGGCATCGAGATGGCCGAAAAGAACGGTCACCGCCTCTGGGCCGGATTGTTCGGAATGGAAATGGCATGGCTGCGCGAGCAGACTTATGATTTCGAAACGGCGAAAGAATTGTGCGAACGTGGCATAGAACTGGCTCTGGAAGCCCGTCATGACTACAGCCTGCTCACGGGCAGAACGCTTCTTGCTCTGGCCCGACTCGGTTCAGGCGACCGACAGGCAGCCCTCGACAGTTTCAATGAAATCCTCGCGTGGATAGACCGCGAGCGCGCGTTGATGGACTGGATATGGCAGATGCCTCTTCGCCTCGGACTGAGCGAATGCCTGATGGCCGAAGGACGATTCGATGAGGCTCGCGCTCAGGCTCTCCTTGCGCGACAGATGGCAGAGCGTCCGGGCGAGCGAACCTACACGGCGCTGGCCTGCCGCGCGATGGCTGAAATATCTCTGGCTGAAGGAAACGCTGACCGCGCGGAGGCGGAAGCGACCGAAGCTGTCAATGCGATTGGCGAAGGCGATGCGCCGATTGCCGAGTGGCGAGTGTTTGCGACAGCGGCAAAAGTGCGCGAAGCGAAGGGTCTCAAATCAGAAGCGCGCGAGCAGTGGGCGCGAAGCGCGGAAGTTATTCGACGGCTGGCCGCATCGCTGATCGAGACGGACAAGCTGCGCCGCTCATTTTTGGGCCATCCTTCCGTGCAGACTATAATCGAGCGCGCGCAATCGGATTCATAAAACTTCTCTGGAATCGTGGCGCAAGCTGTTAGCTTGCGCGGCTCCAAATTTCGTACTTTCAAGGCGCGCAATCTGTCAGATTGCGCTACGACTGTTCACAGCCTGAGCGATTCGATCACGCGGCATTTCTCGGCGGTCGTGCCTTCATTAGGGATAGCCACGATGGGAAGAGTCGCACCGAAAGCTGTCATTGCATCAAGCCTGCTTCGACATTCTTCCGCACGACCGCAGACGGCGATCGCATCGACCATATCATCCGTCACCGATTGAATCGCGCTCCTGCGGCGACCCGACTGCCAGAGCTTCTGAATGCGCGTCGCCTCCATTGAGAAGCCGAGACGCGAAAGGCTGCGATGATAAAAATCGCCCATCCCGCCGATGTAATAAGCCAGCGGCAATCGCGCCGCGTCCCTCGCGCGCTTCATATCGTCTGACACCACTACGTTGACAAACGGAGCGATCTCTACGCGCGAAGCGTCGCGCCCAACAGATTCGGCCCCCTGTTTGATTTCGCTGATTCCCTCCGTGAGTCGCGCTTGCGGCCAGTGGGTGGGCAGCCATCCGTCTGCCATCTCTCCTGTGAGTCGCAACCCTACGGGCGCGAGCGCGGCGACGTAGACAGGAATGTCAGCGCGCACGGGTTTGAAACCGAGTTTGAATCGCGCCAATCGAAAGCATTCACCGGTGAAATCGACGCGCGCTCCAGTGAGCAGCAGGCGAATTATCTGAATCGTCTCTTTGAGTCGCGTGAGTGGTTTGTCGAAAGTCGCGCCGTGAAAATCTTCCACGACTCGCGCGCCGCTCGTCCCAAGCCCCAATCGAAAGCGTCCTCCTGAAATTTCATCGAGCGTGGCTGCGCCCATCGCGATCACGGCAGGGCTTCGCGAAAAGACGTTGATGATTCCCGTTGCGAGATGAATTCTCTCAGTGCGCGCGGCAAGCTCGGTCAGTGTGGAGAAGGCTTCGCGTTCCCACGCTTCAGGCATCCAGAACGAGTCATAGCCGCACTGGTCGGCAGCGCGCACGCACGCGATGAGTTCGCGGCGATCAAATCCGCGCTTGTCGAATCCGGGAAGGCGGTTGAGATAAAGTCCGAGTCTGCGCAACCTTGTCCTTTGTCAGTAGTCCTTTGTCAGTTGTCACAACTCGATAGCCAACAAATGACAGATGACAAAGAACTATTCAAATAATTTTACAATACCGTAAAGCGTCGTGCGTTCGGCAGGCACTCGACCAAGCTCACGAATGCGTTCGTGAAACTCTTCGACCGCCATGTACTGGCCTGATGTCGAACCGGCAAGCCGCGAGATGTTTTCTTCCATCAACGTGCCGCCGTAATCGTTCGCGCCTGCGCAAAGACAGGCTTGCGCCACCTCGCGCGATATCTTCACCCACGAAACCTGAATGTTATCAATCCAGCCTTGCAGCATCAGGCGCGAGAGCGCATGTACTTTCAAATGCTCTTCCATCCGGGGGCCGGGCCGCGCGTCGCCCGAACGATACAACTGAGTGAATTCATGAACGAATCCCAGAGGCACGAACTCCGTAAACCCGCCGGTCTCTTTTTGAATGTCGCGCAAAAGTAGCATGTGACGAACCCAGTGTTCTTCAGATTCCAGATGCCCGTACATCATCGTCGATGTCGTCGGTATCCCTAAGCGATGAGCGGTAGTTATCACATCGACCCATTCGCGGGTCTTGAGCTTTATACGCTCGATCTTGTGACGAACCTCATCGTCAAGTATTTCGGCGGCAGTTCCGGGAAGCGTGCCGAGACCCGCGTCTTTGAGCATCGCCAGATAATCTCGCAGCATCATCCCTGTCAACTCCACGCCGTAGACCACCTCCATCGGCGAGAAAGCGTGAATGTGCATATCGGGAGTCGCCTGCTTAATAACTTTGAGCAGATCGCAATAGTAATAAGCATCAAGATCGCGCGGCAGCCCGCCCTGCACGCACACTTCGCGAGCGCCCAACTCCCACGCTTCTTTGGAGCGGCGGGCTATTTCTTCGAATGAGTGAAAGTATGCGTCCTTCTCGCGAGGCGCGCGGCTGAAAGCGCAGAAGCGACAGCCGACGAAGCAGACGTTCGTAAAATTTATGTTGCGGTTGACGACATAGGTGACGACATCGCCTACGCGCTCGCGGCGCACTCGATCAGCGGCAAGTATGAGGGCTTCAAGCTCCGCGCCTGTTGTCTGGGCAAGCCGAAGGCCGTCTTCGAAGTTCAACTCTTCGCCCCTCAGAGCGTGGTCGAGTGTTCGTGCAGTGCGCGAGTCGATTTGCGACATCAGCGCGTCGAGTTTGCCGGGTTCGTTGGAGGCCACTGTGTTCATAAGTTCTGAAATCATATTACTCCGGTTTTACTTGCCTTCGCATACCCTCGCTCGTCGGCCATCGAGCGGACACGCGCGGCTACCGCCCCGCTCATAAACTCATCCTTCACAGCGAACTCAGGATAAATCGAGAGCCGCTCTTTCAACTCGAATCCTTCATCCTTGGACCGGCGGGCCAGCGCGTCGATATGCGGCCACGGCTTTTCAGGGTTGATGTAATCGCGCGTGAGCGGCGATATGCCGCCCCAATCATTTATGCCTGCTCGAAGCAGAAACGGATAATCATCATCCGCGAGATTCGGCGGAGCCTGCACATTCATCTCACGAAGCACGAGTCGCGCAACCGCAATCGTCCGGGCGTGATCCATTAGCGTCGGCTCCCGGTGATCGCGCATCGCGATGTCGGGCTTTCGACGGAAGTTTTGAATGATGACTTCCTGAATGTGGCCGTATCGCTCGTGAAGATCACGAATAGCGAAAAGCGAATCGATGCGTTCGTCAAGTGTCTCGCCTATCCCGATCAGAATTCCGGTTGTGAATGGAATACGGAGCCGCCCGGCTTCTTCCATCGTCTTCAAACGAAGCGCGGGCCGTTTATCTGGCGCGTTCGAGTGAGGCATCCCTTCAGTCATCAATCGCTCGCTTACATTTTCGAGCATCAGCCCTACACTCGGATTCGTCTCTCTGAGCGTTTCAAGATCGCGTCGTCCCATCAGTCCCGGATTCGCGTGCGGCAGCAGATCGGTTTCTTCAAACACGCGGCGGCACATCTCGGCCAGGTATGAAAGCGTCGTGCGATGGCCGAGATGAGCAAGCGTCGCGCGCATTTCGGGAAAGAGAGCTTCGGGCCTGTCGCCAAGACTGAATAGGGCTTCCTTGCATCCGAGTCGCGCTCCGGCTTCGGCTACTCGGAGGACTTCATCAGGCGTCATCGTTCGCGCGCCCGGTTGACCAGCGTCTTTGCGAAATGTGCAGTAGCCGCAATAATCGCGGCAGAGGTTTGTGAGCGGAATGAAAACCTTCTTCGAATAAGTGACCGCGCGGCCTTTGAGTCGGTCGCGAAGATCGGCGGCGGCTCTCATCAATGAATCGAACTCCCGGCCATCGCGGGCGCGGATGAGCGTGCGGGCCGCGTCGCGGGTGATCGCCCCTTCGCGCGCACAGGCAAGCGCGTCGTCAAAGCTGATTCGTGTTTTCGGAATCATGATGTTCATGGCTTCTAATTTTTCTGGAAACAACATTCTGATTCTGAAGAAAATTTCGCTCCCGAAATACCCCGTCCGAATAGCCCTGTATGCTCGCATCTTCTTCCGCAAGCGCCAGCCTTTTTTCCGCAAGGCAGCAATAAGAAGTATCGATCTCGATTCCAACAAATTTTCTATCAAGTTTTTTGGCCACAACAGAAGTCGTGCCTGACCCCGCGAACGGATCCAGAACCATACTGCCGGAATTGGAACTGGCGAGGATTATTTTTGCCAGAAGCTTTTCTGGCTTCTGCGTCGGGTGATCTGTGTTTTCAGGCATCGACCAGAAAGGCACGCTCAGATCAGTCCAGATGTTTGAAGGGTGCGTCAGGCGATAGCCGCCCTCATCGGTCGTCTCCCAGTCTTTCGGTTCTCCATTCGAATCAGTGTAAGGGGCGATGACTCGCCGCTTGAGCTTTACTGCATCGACGTTGAAAACATAATCATCCGACATAGTACAGAACCAGATATCTTCAGAGCAATTCTTCCAGTTCTGTTTAGCCCCGCGCCCTTTCTCGCGCTCCCACGTTATACGGTTTCGCACTCGGAGATATTTTTCAGCAATTCGATGAATCGCCGATGAAGACCGCCAGTCCCCGCATAAATAAACCGATGCGGTCGGGCGAAGCGCGCGAAGCAACTTCGGAAACCATGATTCGAGCCAACTTTCGTACTCTTCTGTAGATCGCTCCCTGAAGACGTTCGAGTTGAAACTCTTCGTCAGATTGTATGGAGGGTCTACGAACAACAGATCGACGAATGAATCAGGCAGATAGTCCAGAGCCTCGAACAAATCCTGATTGATGGTTTTGCTCTCGACATCGCGCGGCGCAACTTTGCTCTTGAGATGAAGCAGCCGCTGGCGATAAAAAGCTTCCTCGCTCGCAGAAAGAACGAGTGTGCGATTCCTCGGCGCTCTGATTTTTTCAGGGCTGCTTTTCATAATCGTCAGCCTGTTTTTAGCCGCGAAACTCAGGAATGATTTCTTCAGCTATTCGCCGAATAGAGTTGTGATCGAACGGCGCGTTCAGCAGCGGGATGAAATGCGTGACGCCCACTTCGATCAATCGGGCGATGCGGTCGCGTATCTCTTCGAGTGAACCGATAAGCAGGCCCGGCTCGATCTGCTCCGGCTCTGTGCCGAATGCGCGAGCGATGCCGCTGACCATAGCTTCTTTTTCACTCTTCGAATCGGTGACTCTCGTCAAACCGGCCCACGAAATTTCTATCTCTTCGATGTTGCGCCCGACTGCCTCGCAATGATCCTTCAGCACGCCGATCTTGTGACGAAACACCGCGGGCGAGCCGAACGTGTTCCAGATATCGGCGTGACGCGCCACGATGCGAAGAGTCATCTTTTCCCCCGCTCCGCCTATCATCAAAGGCGGTCGCGGAGTCTGCCGAGGCTTAGGCTCGCAGTAGGCATCCCGGATCTGATAGTAACGGCCCTCGAAAGTCGCCTGCTTTTCGCTCCACAAAAGCTTGATGATTTCACACGCTTCATTCAAACGGCGGAGGCGTTCGGCTGTGTCGTAGAAAGGAATTTGGTAGGCCGCGTGTTCCATCTCGAACCACCCCGCGCCAACTCCCATTATCAATCGCCCGCCGCTCGTGTGATCCAGAGTCGCGCCCATCTTGGCAAGCACCGCCGGATGGCGATAGGTGTTGCCCGTGACGAGGACTCCGACCTGCGCGCGCGATGTTTCAGCCGCAAGCGCAGTGAGCGCGATCCATCCTTCGAAGCACGGCCCCGCAGGGTCGCTCAGAATGGGAAAGAAATGATCGAACGTCCAGATGGTGTCATAACCGAGATCGTCGATCAGCTTCCATGTGTCGCGCATCGCTTCCCACGAAGTGTGTTGCGGCGGCGTCTGCACGCCGAATCTAATGGGTTTCGCCATATTACCTCCCTGCCCATCGCTTCACGCCGACTGGCCTGATTTTTATCAGCGGGTTTCGCTCGATCTGCATTGTTCGATACTGCGGATATTTTTCTCTGAGCAACGTGACGGCCCGCGAGTGTTCATCACAATCAGGCTCGATTATCGAAGCCAGTCCCGTGATGACGACGAAGACGAGTTCGCTCCAGTCTTCAAAGTAATCATCAACGACTAATGAAACCTTTGGATTGGCTTCGATATTCCTCACGCGCTTCAGCTTTCGGAGTTCTGCCCGCTTGGGCTTTTCGTCGAGCGCCGAATAAATACGTTCGCCGTCGAATGCGTAACAAACAGGCACGACAGCAGGTTGACCGCTCGCGTCAGCAGTCGCAAGGCGCGCAACCCTGCGCTCGGTTATGAATCGACGCGTCTGTTCATCAATATCAGGCGGCATAAAGATCAAGGCAAAAGGTAAAAGGTAAAAGGTAAAAGGGGAAGATGCAAAGAGCAGTCTGGTTGCAACGGTTTCTCTGTTTTTTCATTTTGCCTTTTTACTTTTTCCTTCCTTCTTTTCAGCGCGAGATTTCCATCAACTGCTCCATACGTCTCAGCCCCGGCTCGATGTCGGGCGTCGGGATGAAACCGATCTCAGGCGGCGAGTGCAAAAGCTGAGTCACTCCCATGTCGCGCAGGCGACCGATGTCTGCGGCGATCTCGCTGAGCGTTCCCATCATGGGGCTGCGCGCGCCTCCCGCTGATTGATCCATCACTATGGGGTAAGCGCGCAGCGCGACTTCCATCTGCCCTCGTCCTGCTCGCTCGCTTGTTTGTTGAAGCTGTTTTATCTGCGCCTCCAATTCTTCGAAGCTCATCATCAGGGCAGGATTCCACCCCACGCCGAAGCGCGCAGCGCGGTCGAATGTGTACTGACCGAACCCGGCGACATAGATCGGCGGATGCGGTTTCTGCCGAGGCTTGGGTCCGACTTTCGATTCGGGTATGCGATAAAACTGGCCGTCGAATCCAACGGGGTCTTTAGTCCAGAGATCGATCATCACGCGAAGAAATTCATCGGCCCGCGCGCCGCGTTTTTCAAACGGAGTGCCTGCGGCTTCGAATTCATCCCGCGACCATCCGACGCCTATGCCCAGATCGACGCGGCCTCCCGATAATTGATCGAGTGTGCTGATTCTTCGCGCAAGTTCTATGGGCGTGTGATAGCCAAGCACAAGGACGCTCGTGCCGAGACGAATGCGAGTGGTGTGCGCGGCGACGAATGTGAGAGTTTCAATCGGATCGAAAACCGTTTGATAAACTTCGGGGAGTTTCCCATCGGGAGCCGGAGGATAAGGCTCCTGCGGATTGATGGGCCAGAGTATTCTTTCCAGCGTCCATACTGAATCATAACCAAGCTCTTCGGCTCGCTGGGCTGCCCGGATAAGGTTTTCGGGCGTGGCCTGCGGCCCAAGCTGCGGAAGCGATATTCCTAATTTCATTTCCTTTCTCCTTGTAGTCAGTGCTTATGACTGACGTTGTGACATCCTCCCCCAGCTAAAGCAGGGGGCTTCCTTTGAGGAAGTTTGCAAGGTTGTGGGCTTGCCCCACTATTGGCCGTGCCACAGCGACCTTATCCAACGGCTTATAGCCGAAAGACAGTGATCCTTTGGAAGCTATATTTCGACTGGCATTCAAATCAGCATTGATCTCAAACCCGCATCTGCGGCATTTGAGCAAGGCTTGCTTCTTTCGGTTGGCGCGTAACGATAGCCCGCAACTCGAACAGGTGTTCGACGTATTGCGAGCTTCGACGGGTACAACCCGAACGCCAGCCTTCTCGGCCTTGTATTCGATGAAACTGATTAGCTGTCGAAAGTTCCAACTGTGCAGCATCCGATTGACCCGCTTTGATGCTTTGATCCGATCACGGATGCCAAGTAGATTTTCAATCGCAATCGCGGAGCCAGTAGCAACTGCCAGATCAACGATGAAACGAGCGATTTTATGGTTTACGTCAGCCATCCATCTTTGCTCTTTGCCTGATTGCCGCTTCAAGGCTCGATATGCGTTTTTTGAAGTTTCGAGCTTGGCCTGTAGTTCTTTGCGTTTTGAGTGGAAGAAGCTACGCCTCGCTCGAACTGCTCTGCCTGGAAGCAAGAAGTTTATGATGCCGCCGATAGTCGAGATAGCCGCGAGAACACACACACCGATGTCAACGCCGATGATGCTTTGCGGTTTTGGCTCAGGAGCGGGACTATGAACAGTCAGATAACAATACCAGTAGCCTTTCTTGAATCGAATTTCAGAGCGAGCTACAGGCCAACTGAATGCCTCTTTGAACGCTGTGGGTACGTTGAGGGGAAACCAGACGCGCTCACCGTTAAGAGTCAGCCTGATGGCTTCATTCTCGATTTTGATAGTGTCTTTGCGAAACACGCCAAAACTCGATTCGACCACAGGAATGGACTTCTTGCCTTCCTTCGCAAGAAACGAGCGATACGCTTCAATAGCCTTGTCGAGAGCTAACTGAATGTTCGCGCTCGGTAGATTGAATTTCTCTCTTGCTTCACGATAGCAAGTATCGTGGAGTTTCTTCCTCGAAGTAGTGCCGAGCTTATGAATCTGCTCAAGATACCAGTTCACACAAGCCACAAATTGATCCGTATAACTTTCGAGTTTCGCGGCCTTGTGCCTGGTGGGGTTCTTAATCTTGAGCTTCAAAGTAATCACTCTCTTATTTCATACGAATCGGAGAATTTGTCAAGTGAGTGATTTGGAAGACTAAAGCCGTTTCGCGTGGAGCGACTACTCTCCCGTCGAGTGCGAGGGCGGCGCGAAATTCATCCGCTACCTGTAAGGAAGCGGTCTTCTTTCGCAGAGTTGATAAATTTTCCGCTCGGAAGTCAACGAGCGCAGATTGACACTCACCTGCGGGGATGGCAACCTTGAGCGATTGAAAGCGAAATTGAAAAATGAACATCAATGAATTGAAAGTGGGCCTGATCGGAGGCACGGGCGAAGAAGGCCGCGGGCTTGCTCTGCGATGGGCGATGGCAGGCGCGCAGGTCACTATAGGATCGCGCACACGTGACCGCGCACGCGAAGCCGCCGATGAACTCAATCAACATCTCGGCCAATCTCTTATTCGCGCGGCTGAAAATCGCGAGGCGATAGTGGAATCTGAATTCGTGCTGCTTACCGTCCCGTTCGCGCACGCCTCGTCGACGCTCGAAGCGCATCGCGATGATTTCCGCGCAGGCTCGATTCTCATCGACATCACCGTGCCGGTTACGTTCGAGAAAGGAGTCCGTTATGTCGAACTCGCGGAAGGATCGGCAAGCGAACACCTGACGAAGTTTTTGCCCGAATCCATCCCGCTGGTCGCGGCTTTCAAAACCGAACCTGCTCATCTGCTCCTCGACCCTGAAGCCGCGCTCGATTGCGATACGCTGGTCGCAGGCGACGTGAAAGAAGCAAAAATGCGAGTGATCGAAGCGATCAGATTCATCAAAGGGCTGAGGCCCGTCGATGCCGGAACCTTGCGAAGCGCGCAGACGATTGAGCGCATGACGGTTCTGCTCATCGGCATCAACCGCCGCTACAAGGTGAAGAACGGAAGATTTCGTCTGCTCGGTCTGGACTCATGAAAATCACGGCTCTCGCAGGCGGCATAGGCGCGTCGAAATTCCTTGCGGGGCTTGCCCGCGTGATGCCGCCTGAAGACATCACCATCATCGCCAACACCGGAGATGATATGGAGATGTTCGGGCTTCGCATCTGCCCCGACATCGACACGATCACGTACACGCTTTCAGGAGTCGTCAATCAACAAACAGGCTGGGGGATCGAAGGCGATACGTTCGAGTGCCTCCGATCTCTCGCTCGCCTCGGCGAAGACGTGTGGTTCAATCTCGGAGACCGCGACCTTGCGACGCACATCTATCGAACGAATCAATTGAAGCGCGGAAAAACGCTTGCGCAAGCGACCGATGACATCCGCCGCTCGCTCGGCGTCCGCTCGCCGATACTGCCGATGGCCGACGCTTACACGCCCACGCGGGTCATCACCGATGAGGGCGATCTTCACCTTCAGGAATACTTCGTGCGCAGACGATGCCAACCCTCAGTCAAAGCGATTCGATACGAAAACATCGAGCGCGCACTTCCTGCTCGCGGAGTCGAACAGGCGATACTCGATGCCGACTGTGTGATCGTGTGTCCGAGCAATCCGTTCATCAGCATCGGCCCGATTCTCGCTGTACCCGGCATTCGCGATCTGCTCAGACGAACGAAAGCGAAGGTCGCAGCCATCACGCCCGTAGTCGCAGGCCGCGCGCTCAAGGGGCCGACAGCGGACATGCTTCGCTCGCTCGGCCACGAAGTATCGGCGGCGGGAGTCGCGCGGCTCTACAGCGATTTCGTGAAACTCTTCGTGCTGGACAAAGCGGACATCGAGTTGAAACAGTCAATCGAGCAACTCGGCCTTCGCGTAGCGGCGATGAACACCGTTATGACCACGATGGAAGACAAAGAGAATCTTGCGCGGCGGACTCTTGAATTGGGATGAAGAGGTGAAAAGGTGATGAGGTGATGAGGCGAGAAGAATCTTCACCCCATCCCCTATCACCCATCACCCATCACCCATCGTTCACACTATGAAAAGGGCTTTGCTGATTCCCGTCAAAGACCCCGAGCGAGCGAAGACGCGGCTTGCAGCTTTACTGTCTGCCGACGAGCGGCGGGCGCTGGCGTGGGCGATGTTTGAAGATGTGAGCCGCGCTGCCTCAGATGCTCACGCCGATACGGTTGCTCTTGTCAGCAGCTACGAACCAGCTATCGAGAGCGCGCGACGGTTGGGATGGGAAGCGCTGATCGAAGAAGCGCAGTCTTCCGAGAGCGCGTCCGTCGATTGGGCTTCGCGGAGGCTTGCTGAAATGGGGTTCGATGCGGTGATGCGGCTCCCGGCTGATGTGCCGCTCGTCGGCGCAGAAGATATCGATGCGCTGCTCAGGGTTGATTTGCCGCAGCCAGCGGCCTTGATGGTTCCTTCGCGCGAGGGGACGGGAACGAACGCGATCATTCGCACGCCGCCCGGTTTGTTTCCGTCACGCTTCGGCCCCGACTCGCTCGCTCTGCACAAAGGGGAGGCCGTCCGCGTCGGAGTCGAATGTCTGATAGTGGAGAATGCGCGCATCGCTCTCGACATCGATGAGCCTGCCGACATCCGGGCATTGATCGAAAGCGAGAGCGAGACAGAAACTTTTCGCCTGCTCAGGGCGATGAACGTGATTGAAAGGATGAAGAACAGACAGGATTATCTCGAAAGCTAATGCAACTGCCTCAAATCAACATCATCGGTCTTGCGGGATTGCCTGAAATAATGGCGGGTGATGATCTCTCGTCGCTCATCTCACGGGCTGCCGTCGAATCGGGTCTTGAAATCATCGCGGGCGATATTTTCGTCATCGCGCAGAAGATCGTCTCCAAATCCGAAGGCCGCGTCGTTCAACTCGATTCCGTCACACCGTCTCAGCTTGCGCGCGAATGGGCCGAGACTTACAAAAAAGACGCTCGCATGGTCGAAGTCGTATTCAGCGAATCGCGCCGCATAGTTCGCATGGATCGCGGAGTCCTCGTTTGCGAAACCCGCCACGGACTGGTCTGCGCCAATGCCGGAGTCGATGCTTCGAATGTCGCTGAAGGATCAGTCGTCCTCTTGCCTGAAGACCCGGACGCCTCGGCGCAAAGAATTAGCGAAGGGTTTGAGCGCGCTCTGGGCGTTCGCGTCGCTGTTATCGTCTCCGATACATTTGGCCGTCCGTGGCGAGAAGGGCTTGTCAATGTCGCTATAGGAATTTCGGGCCTCGCGCCTCTGATCGATTATCGCGGTCAGACGGATTCGTTCAATCGCCCGCTTCAGGTGACAGTGATCGCCGCGGCGGATGAGATCGCATCAGCCGCAGAGCTTGTGATGAAAAAAAGCGCAGGGATACCTGTCGCCCTCGTTCGCGGACTAATGATTGAATCCGGCCGAGGATCGGGGCGTGATCTGATCCGCATCCCGGAGCAGGACATCTTTCGATAGCTTGAAGATTCTGTTTTCAGGCTTATAATGATTGCGCAACTCGACGCTTGAGCTTTTCTCTTTTCAAACCGGAGGTAGAAATCATGTTCACACGGCGGTCGTTTATCAAAGCCATTGGCGCGGGCGGCGCTATTGCCGCGGCTTCTTATCGGGAGGGCGGCATTGATCGCGTGCTTGCTGCGTCGCGCTCAGTCGACAGCGCGTCGCCTGAAAAAATTGCACAGGATGAAAATTTCTGGCGCGAGATTCAACAAGCCTTCACCGTCGACCGCTCCATTATCAACCTCAACAATGGAGGCGTCTGCCCTTCGCCGCAGGTCGTGCAGGAGGCGATGCGCCGCTATCTGGAATTTTCGAATCACGCGCCGACCTATTCGATGTGGCAGGTGCTTGAGCCTCAGATCGAAAGCGTGCGACGAAGGCTCGCCGCCTCGTTCGGCTGCGACGCGGAAGAGATGGCCATAACGCGCAACGCAAGCGAGGCTCTGGAAATCTGCATCTTCGGATTAGACCTCAAACCGGGCGATGAAGTGCTGACGACTAATCAGGATTATCCGCGAATGCTCACATCCTGGCGTCAGCGCGAGCGACGGGAAGGAATAAAACTTCGCATGATTTCTTTTCCTGTCCCGCCGCCTTCGATGGATGACCTCTATGAAAGATTTGAACGAGCCATCACGCCGCGCACCAGAGTCATACTCGTCTGCCATATCACCAACCTCACGGGACAGATATTTCCCATCAAGCGGATATGTCAGATGGGGCGCGAGCGCGGCATAGAAGTCATAGTCGACGGCGCGCACGCATTCGCGCACTTCCCGTTCAAACACTCCGATTTGGATTGCGATTACTACGGCACGAGCCTTCACAAATGGCTCTGCGCCCCGCACGGCACGGGCTTTCTCTATGTAAGGAAATCGAAGATAAAAAGTCTATGGCCGCTGATGGCTGCCGACAAAAAGCAGGACGAAGATATTCGCAAGTTCGAAGAGATAGGCACGCACCCGGCAGCTAATCACAACGCGATAGCTGAAGCTCTCACTTTTCATGAAGGCATAGGCATGGAGCGAAAAGCTGCGCGGCTTCGCTTTCTGAGAGACCGATGGGCGCGAAGGCTGGGCGAGTTGAAAGGAGTGAAGATTCTCACTCCTTTCGACACGGAGCAATCATGCGCGCTTGCGAACTTCAGCGTCGAAGGCATAGACCCTGCCAAACTGGGCGCGCATCTGTGGCAGCGGTATCGAATACTTTCGACTCCGATAGTTCACGAGGAATTCAGCGGCATTCGCATCACGCCCAATGTCTACACCACGCTTTCAGAAATAGACACGTTCTGCGAAGCAGTTGAAAAAGCGATTCGCGTGGGATTGCCTGCTTAGTCGTCCTTCGTCCTTTGTTTCGAACCCGCAGGTTTTCACACAAAGGACAAGGGACTAAGGACGAGGGACAAAGAACTATTTATGCCATCGTCAGCAGTTCGCGATAATCAGAGATGAGCTTTTCGAGTTTGGACTTGAATGTCGGGTCTGCGACGCTCTTCGATACATACTTGATCTGAAGCGTCATGACAGCGGTGACATCTTTGGTGAGGCTGTCGGTCATAAACTTTTTGGTCTCGTCGCTGACTTGAAAATCGCGAATGTCTTTTATCGAATCCATCTTCGCCTTGATTTCGGCTTTTTTGGAGTCCATAAACTTCTGACCTTCATCGACTCCACCGGTTTCGATCTTCTGCACAAGCTCGGTTGTGAATGCATCGAGGTCTTTAATCACGGATTTAATCTGATCATCCTTTTTGCATCCCATAAGCAGCAGGCCGGTGGCAACGCACAGGCAGGCGATTATTTTTTTAAGCATTTTTCCTCCAAAGGTTTTATAGATTCAAGCGGATTATACACGCCATGTCATCAGACACAACGCTTTTGATGCGGGAAGCGGATCAGAAGCCGGAAAAATTTTTATAAGCGGGATTGCCTGCTTAGTCGTCCTTCGTCCTTTGTTTCGAACCCGCAGGTTTTCACACAAAGGACAAGGGACGAAGGACGAATGACAAAGGACAAAACAGATTCATTCATGACGCAACGCGACCTGTGGGTCGACTCGTGTCGCGCGGCGAGCTGGGATATAACACGACACCAGCGCAACTACGGCTACAACCATAGCGATGCCCGCAAAGGTTGCGGGGTCGGTTTCGCTCACATCGTGAAGCAGACTCTTCATAAATCGAGTCAGCGCGAAAGCGCCTCCGATTCCAGCAACCACGCCAGCCGCGGCCAGCAGCATTCCGCGACCGATGACCAGTCGCAGCACATCGGTGGTTCTGGCTCCCAGAGCCATTCTTATGCCTATCTCGTGCGTGCGCTCGCTGACCGAATAACTCATCACGCCGAAAATGCCTACCGCTGCCAGAATCAATGCAACAGCCGCGAATATGGTCAACAGCAACATCGAGAATCGCGTCTTCGAGACCGAATCCGACAATAGCCCTTCCATCGTGCGAACATCGGCGATGGGCTGATCGCGGTCGAGAGATTGAATCTCGCGCTGAACCCCCGCGACCAGATTCATAGGATCGGACTGAGCCTTGACGACCAGCATCATCCCGCCATAAGCAAGCTCAGGGTGCGGCCAGTAGGTCATCGCCCTCGGCGCGATGTCAAGCCCCTGATGCTTCACATCGCGGACAATGCCTATGATCTCGCTCGGCACGGGATCATCCATCATGTTGATGACTAATTTTTTGCCTATCGGGTCTTCATCAGGAAAGTACATTCTGGCCATCGCTTCATTGACGATGACCACATGTCTGGCTTCGGTGGCTTCCAGCGGGGTGAATTCTCTTCCTCGAAGGAGATGAATGCTCATCGTGCGGAAATAATCCGGATCGATGACACGAACATCGGTTACGGGGCTTTCGCCCGCCGCAGGCTGAGGGCGTCCGACGATGGTGAAGCTTGTGCCTGCGCCCCCTGCCGCAAATGGAAGGAAGCTGATCGCGCTCGCCCGACTAACTCCGGGAAGCGCCCGAATGCGTTCCAATGACTGACGGAAAAAGTTCACTCTCTGATGATCTTCTCTGTACTTCGAGCCGGGCAGCGACACCTTGACCGTGAGCAGATTGGTTGAATCGAATCCGGGGTCTATCGCCTGAAGTCGGGCGAAGCTCCTTATCATCAAACCCGATCCGACGAGCAGAACCAGCGCAATCGCGATTTCCACCACTACCAGCCCGCCGCGCAACATATTGCTGCCCGATGCCGAAGTTCTCCCGCCTTCCTTGAGCGATTCGTTGACATCGACTCGTGACGACATGATTGCCGGAGCGAGACCGAATATCAAACCTGTCAGCATGGACACGGCGAGCGTAAATCCTAACACCTGAAAATCAACGCTCACTTCTCTGATTGCCATCAGATCGTCTGGGATTAAACTGACGAGCGCGCGCACGCCCCACACGGCCAGAGCGAACCCGGCAGCGCCTCCCAGGGCCGAAAGTATGACGCTTTCAGTGAGCAGTTGACGAATGATGCGCCCGCGCCGAGCGCCGAGCGCGGCGCGAATTGCCATCTCTTTTTGACGAGCCGCCGCGCGAGCCAGCAGCAGATTGGCGACATTTGCGCAGGCGATCAACAGCACACACCCGACCGCGCCGAGCAGCACCCAAAGCGATGTGCGCATAGTACCTGAGAGTTGAGTGTGGAGTGGAACCAGATTGACTCCCCAGCCGGTGTTGAAGTCAGGGTACTGTTGTTCGAAGCGGGAGGCCATAGCATCCATCTCCGCCTGCGCCTCTTCAAGCGTCACCCCATCCTTGAGTCGCGCCACCGCCATCATAAACCGCCCACTCCGGACACGAGATTCGGGAGTGAAGCGAATCGGCGTCCATAGCTCCGCCTGCTTCCCTGAAAGCGACCCTTGTTTGACGAACAGTTTGAAGCCGGGAGGCATCACTCCGATGATCGTGAAGTTGTTGCCGTTGAGCATGATCTTGTTGCCGATCACCGAAGTATCGGCTCCGAATCGGCGCGACCATAAACCGTGACTCAGTATGACGACCGGCTCGCTTTCGGGATTGCCATCTTCGGGAGCGAATCCGCGTCCATGCAAAGGAGCGACGCCGAGAAGCGGGAACATATTCACCGATACGCTTTGCGCGGGAATCACTTCGGGATCATCGACGCCTGTGAAGTTGTACTGGCGGTCGAAAAACCCGGCCATGCCGTCGAAGACGGTATTTTGATCCTGCCAGTCGAGGAAATTTGCCGGAGAGATGACATTCTGATCGCGCGAGCGCGGGCGATTATTCTCCCACACCATAACGAGCCGGTCGGAGTCTTTGTATTGCAGCGGGCGAAGCAAAACTGCGTTGACCACGCTGAAAATCGCCGTGTTCGCGCCTATGCCGAGGGCGAGCGTGATGATAGCGACGGCGGCAAAGGCGGGCTTTTTCACCAGTGACCGCGCGCCGAAACGCAAATCCTGAAGCAGGCTTTCCATATCACCTCCATTCACATCCCCGATCACTGACACGGGCCGGGACATCGAGCCGCCATCAGCATTCTGAGGATGGAATCGTATTCGCGCAGCGTGACATTTCTTCGCCTCTCGCCTGACCCGTGCAGCGATACCTGTTGAAGGTCTGTTTTGTGCGCGATGACCATATCGAGTTGCGGAAGGACTGTTATGTACTGTCCGCCCGCTCCCATGCCTGTGTAAGCGCCTGCGAATTCGCCCGGAGAATTCGGCGCGTCCCACACCCACCAAAGATAGCCATACCCCCAGCGCGAGCCTGTTCCCAGCGCGCGCAATCCCGGCGGATTCATTTCATTGATCGGCGTCACCAGAGAGGTGATGCGCCGCGTCCATTCGCGCGAGACTATTTGCTGATTGGCCCATTTGCCTTCCCTCAGCATCAGCAATCCGACTCTTGCCATATCGCGAGTAGAGAGCCACATGTGATAGGCCAGGTATTGCGAGCGCGAGGGGTCTCCGCTTTTACGCTGTCGAGCGCGGTCGAAATCCTGCATACCTATGGGTCGCGCCAGATCGGTTTCCAGCGCGTCGTAGATGTCGCGTTTGGTCAGTTTTTCGAAGATCGCGCCAGCGGTGTTGAAGTCCCAGTTGTTATAAAGGAAGTAAGTTCCCGGCTTTTGCGAGCCGCGCGGCGGCGCGCTGTCGGTGCTGTCGCCGGGATTGGAAGCGAGATGGTAGACGCCGGAGCGGGCCGAGAGGAGATGCTCAATCGTGGCCTCCTGTTCCCGCGCTTGCAGTCCGCCGACATCGGTGAATTCAAGTTCGCGCAGAGTTTTGTTCAACGGGATCGTGCCGTTCTCGACGTACTTGCCGTAGAGAATCGCCAGCATACTTTTACGAACCGAAGCGAGATAGCTCAGATGCGTCAGATCGCCGTATTCAAACAATGATCGTCCGCCCACGACTACGATCATCGCATTGGTGTCGAGCGATTGAACCCATGAGCGCAGTGCTTGCAGGCGCGTCGAGGAATATCCGACGGATTCCGGCTTTTCGACGCGCTCCCAATCCTTGCCCGGAAAGACGGACTCTTTTGATTGAAGCGCGACTGCCTCTCCATGAAGTGAGGCGAGATGAGATTCGTTTGCGGTTATCGTTGCGGTGAGCAACAAAGATGCAGCAACAATCACGATCAGCTTTTTACTCATAGCGACAATTCCTTTCATAAGATTGATCGTAGCAGCATCCATGTCTCACGTTTGACTTCGACCTGCAAGCCTGCGTCGACTCGGTCAGGGATGACCGATGAGACTGATCAATCCTTCGCCCAGCACGCCTTGCCACACCAGCGGATCGTGTCCGCCGGAAAACTCCCGATAGCTCACCTTGTAGCCCTTTGCCATAAGAACATCGCGAAGATGCCTGCTCACTGTTTGCATATTGAGTCCGGTTTGCGGATTGACTGAATTTTCCAGCCTTCCGACATCGAGATGAAACTTCAGCGGGAGAGTGCGGCTCTGCGCGAATTGTCTGGCGAGCCATTCCGTTTCTTCACCTCTCGGCGACCACCAGAAAGAACCCGAAAGCGACAACACATTGCCGAACAGATTCGATAATTCGAAACCCGCAAACGCGGCTCCCAGTCCGCTTCGGCTCACTCCGATGATCGCAGAATCTTCCGGGCGCTGGGTGACTTTGTAGTTCGAACTGATCCACGGAATCAGTTCTTCGCTGAGGAATCGATTCGTGGAAGGATGGCAGGCCATTTCGAGCCGTCGCGCTTCATCGCTCGGATTGTAAGCGAAAACTGCAATCACAGGAGGAATCTTCTTCGACGCGATGAGGTTGTCCAAAGTCACATTGGCCGAGAACACCTCCAGAAAAGTGAAGCCATCGAAGAAAACCAGCAGCCCATAAGACTGGCTCGCACGATACCCGGCAGGTTTATAGACTCTTATCTCGCGGTCATTTCCGAGAATCCTGCTCTTGAATATATGTTTATCTATCTCACCGACTGGAATTCCGTTTTGCCCTGCTGCCCAGGACTGCGCGCGAGCGTCAGGCAATTCGAGTACAGACCAGTATCGCGCCTGCTCGCCGAAGAACTTTCTGGGATTCAAAGGATCGAGTGCGAGAGTCGATGACAATAAGGAATCGCTCATAAAATCGGCGTGCGGCGACAAACGCCTGTCATCAGGCGAGAGGAGATAACTGCACTTCAGGCCCTTAGGAACCTGATAAGTCCTGTGCCATAGAGGTGTATCGAGCAGGCGATCCATCCTGTTCCTGGCCGGGTCTCTGTCTCCGAGACACAGCGATTGGATCAGGACGTGTTTTACTTCCCTGTCTGCAAACCAGAGGAACGTAACGAGTGATTGAGAAGAGTCTCGCTCGAATGGTTCAATCATCGGAGCGCCGGTAGATTTGATCTCCTGAAGGAAGCGATCAACAGCCGCGTTGTCTCCCGCAAGCAGTTTTGCTTTCAGCGCACTGATTCGCGGGCTGAGTATTTCGCCCTCGCCGGATTTCTTTTTCCGGTATTGATCGATGATTCTTCCGGCGTTTCGCTTCAGCAGGCTCAGGGTTTCAGCAGATGTGGTCTTGTCGCTCTCAGCCACAGTCAGGACTTTTTCATATAGCTGCACTGACCTTTCGACATCGCCCATCCACATGCAGGCTTCAGCGAGGCTGTCACAAGCGTTGGCCGACTGAGGAAAAGCTTCCACGTTCAGTTCGAAAATGACCATAGCTTCTTTGTGCTTCGCCTCTCGCAGCAACCTGTAACCGAGCCTGTTGAGTTGCGGCTCTGAAAAGTCATACTCTCCCTGCTGAGACTTCTTGAGGCGCTGATAAAGAGATGCTGCTTCCTGAACGCCCTTTTGGGCGATGATCGGATAGAGAGCCTCTGCGATTGATTTTCTTTCCTGAGCGATGACGGAAGTGTTCAGAAGTATGACCAGAGCGCAAAAGCATAAGATGATTCTTCTGAAAATGGATATCGAACTGTTTGACATGTGATTTCCTCCTGCGAGCAGCCGGTCTACTCATACCTGAGCGCGATCATAGGGTCTACCTTCGCCGCTCTTCGCGCAGGCACGAAACAGGCTCCCAGAGCCACTCCTGCCAGCAGAGCTGAAACGACGACGAACGTCGCCGGATCGGTCGCGCTCACGCCATAAAGCAGACTCGACATCAAACGTGTCGCCGCAAGCGCAGCCGCGATGCCTGCTGCAAGTCCGGTAATCGTCAGCCGCAGCCCATGCTTTAATACCAGACCAAGCACATCTGTCCGGGTTGCGCCCAGAGCAGAGCGTATGCCTATCTCGCGCGTGCGCTGCGCGACCGAGTAACTCATCACGCCATAGATGCCGACGACGGCAAGCAAAAGCGCGACCGAGGCGAATATGCCCATCAGCGTCATGTTGAATCGCTGCGCCGCAATCGACGACGCCATCACTTCCTTCATCGTCTGCGCTCTCGTCACAGGTATCTGATTATCGAGGGCGCGAATCTGAGTCTTTACCTGATCAAGCGCGGCTGAAGAATCGCCATTGCTTCGCACAACCAGAGACATCCATCTTTTCCACGGCTGCTCCGATTGAAGATAGGAATAATAGAAAGCGGGTTGTTCAGGTTGATTCAGTCCGTAATGCTTTACATCGCCCACCACGCCGACAATAGTCATCCACTGCACCTGCGGTTGCGCCGACCAGCGTATACGCGCTCCTATGGGGTTTTCGTCGGGGAAATACTGGCGGACGAAGCTCTCGTTGACGACGCCGACAATCGGCATACCCTCTCGATCCTGATCCGAGAGAGAGCGCCCCTGAATCAAAGGTATATTCATCACGCGGAAATAATCTCCGGCGATGCTGCGCACGGGAAGTTCAGGCTCTTCGCCCTCAGTGACAGGCGGGCGGCCTTCGATGAGAAAATTGTGCGTGAGATCATCGCCGCTCAGAGGAACGTCGCTGATCATTGCCGCTTCTATCCCTGGCGTTGAGTTCAGTTTTTCAAGCAGACTGCGGCGGAAGACAGTTTGTTTCGTGATCTCGCGATAACGCGCTTCGGGAAGCTCGACTCTCATCGTCAAAATGTTTTCAGGTTTGAAACCCGGATCGACCGAGCCGAGCAGCCAGACGCTTCGTATGAGTAGCCCCGCGCAGGCAAGCAGCACTATCGCAATCGCGGTCTCAAGGATGACGAGCGCGCTGCGAAGACGATGCTTCGTCGCCGTCGCGCGACCGCCTTCTTTCAATGCCTGATTGACATCCACGTTCGATGATGCGAGCGCGGGCGCAAGTCCAAAAATGATTCCGGTCAGCAGCGCAGTCCCGAATGTGAATGCAAGCACGCGCGAATCGATTCCGACTTCATACAGTCGCGGCAGATTCGCAGGCTTGAGCCAGACCAGAAGTTTTATCCCTGAGAAGGCGAGCGCAAGCCCTACGGCTCCGCCGAGGCAGGCGAGCAGCGCGCTTTCAGTGAGCATCTGTCGAACGATCCGCAAGCGCCGAGCGCCAAGCGCCGAGCGGATGACTACTTCGTGCTGTCGCGAAGCTGCGCGGGCCATCAGCAGATTGGCGAAATTCGCGCAGGCGATCAATAACACAAGCCCGACGGCTCCGAACAGAATCAAAAGCGATGGCCGCATCCTGCCGACTATTCGCTCCTGCAAAGGAATGAATACCGAGTGGCGATTTTTGTTGTGCGACGGATATTGTTCTTCGAGCCATCGGTCGATGTTCTCCATCTCCGATTGCGCCACGGCGAGACTCACACCCTGCTTCAAGCGAAGATAGGTGCGAAAGAAATGCACTCCGCGAAACTGCGCTCCGAGACTCACGACCCTCACCGACGCCCAGAGGTCTGCTTCTTCTCTCGGCGTCTTGAAACCTTCGGGCATCACTCCGATGATCGAATAGGTCTGGCCGCTGAGTTGAATCAATTGGCCCAGTATGTTTGCATCGCCGCCGAAATGTTTTTGCCAGAATGCGTGCGAAAGTACGACGGTTCGCTCGCCGCCGATACGATCTTCTTCCGTCGAGATGGTTCTCCCTATTGCGGCCCGCGCGCTGAGCGCGTCGAACAGTTCGCCGTTCACAAGTCCGGCCTGCACCTGAAGAGGCTCGCCTGCTCCCGTATAATCGAGCGGCTGCATGACGAGGCCGCCAAGGTAATCGAATGACTGAATCTGATTTTTTATGTCGTCGAGATCGGGAACGGATTGGTTCAGTTGAAAAGTCGCCAGCCGCTCAGGCTGCGGGTAAGGCAGCGGGCGCAGCAGGACTGAGTTGACCACGCTGAAGATGGCCGTATTCGCGCCTATGCCAAGCGCGAGCGTGATGATGGCGACGGCGGCAAAGCCTGGCTTTTTGATGAGCAGTCGAAATCCGAATCTGAGGTCTGCAATGAGTGTTTCCATATATTTCCTGTGTCAGGCTGCATGGCTGACTTCTTCCAGCACGCGACCGTCGAAGAGATTGATTATGCGGTCGGCGCAGCGCGCGTATCGCGGGTCGTGCGTGACCATGCAAACAGTCGCGCCGTCGCGGTGTAGATCAGCGAGGAGTCCCATCACTGCCTCGCCGCTTTTCGAATCGAGATTGCCCGTAGGCTCGTCCGATAGCAGAATCGCGGGCCGACCGGCGAGAGCGCGAGCGACGGCAACCCTCTGCTGCTGGCCGCCCGACAACTGCGACGGAAGATGATTTGAGCGGTGTGCCATGCCCACTCGTTCAAGCACTTCGCGCACTCGCTCGCGGCGTTCGCGCTGAGGCATACGACGATAGGCGAGCGGCAACTCGACGTTTTCAAACACGGTGAGATCGCCTATCAGGTTGAAGCTTTGAAAAATGAAGCCGACTTCGAGATTGCGAATTCTCGCGCGCTCGGCAAGCGAGAGGCTTGCGACCGATTTGCCGTTGAGGGTGTAGCTGCCTTCGGTCGGAGAGTCGAGCAGTCCGAGTATCGAAAGCAGCGTGGATTTGCCGCAGCCCGATGGCCCTGCGATAGAGACGAACTCGCCGCGGTTGATTTCCAGATGAATGCCGGAAAGCGCGTGTGTTTCAACTTCGTCGGTGAAGAAAACTTTTCTGACGCCTTCCAGTCGGATCAAAGTTTGATCAGTTTGATTCATACTTCTCCTGCGCGCTCTGAAAAGAGCAGTGTGCAAAATCAACATTGAAGAAGCGGTCGCCTCCCGACAGGTCTGTCGTTTTTCTCATCGGGACAGAAAACGGAAGGCGACCGCTCGTGAATCCATCCCGGAGGTGACCGCGCCGAAGTTCTTAGTGTCGCTCGCTCTCTAACGCCAGGGGCCGCACATCCTTAACAAGAGCCGCCAAGAATTTCTCGCGATGAGTAACAATCGCAAAATGACCTGCATTGTCGATGATAATCAGTTTCTTCTCAGGCGCTTTCACGACTTCGAAGTATTTCACCGCTACGGATGTGGGCGTAGCCATGTCTTCCTTTCCCTGAATCACGAAGAACGGAACCTTTAATGTATGGGCTGTTGTCGGCAACTCTGTGGCTAGCATCGCGCTAAGAACAGTGCGCCCGGAGTACCCCATGCCAGCGATAAGTGTCCGCATATCCTCCTCAGTGAAATCCGGGTTTGACCGAACAAGCTGCGCCAAATCTTCAAACCATTTTGCGTCCGCGCGCGCCATATAGGGGTTGCGCATCTTCCACCAGGAGAAATACTGCGCCGCGTTGCTTGGGTCAGGGGTGCCGATGGACTCCAACTGCTCTACCATTTTGCGGTCGTTAGAAGCGCGTGCGTTGGCCAGCAGAAAATCAAACTGCGCTTGAACATTGGCGCGCCAACTTCCGACCTGTCCCGTCCCAATATAAGCGGCGAACAATTCCGGACGACGCTGAATCATTCTGATGGCCAGATACGTTCCCCAGGAATGGCCTAGCAGCAAGATTTTTTTCTTTGCCAGATACTCGCACAATCGCTGCGCGAGTTCGATGCCATCCAACGCGACGAGTTCAGGCTCAGGCGGCGAGTCAGGATTCTTCGCGTAGGTTTTTCCTGCGCCGCGCTGATCCCACTGGACTATCGTGAAGTCCTTTTCATATACAGCGTAAGTGCTGCGCAAAGAAGACTGTGCGTCGCCCGGTCCGCCGTGTACCACTAAAAGCACAGGGTTGGCGCGGTTAGCGCCGCGAATGGTAATCCATTGTTCTATGCCACCCAACGTGACAAAGCGCGTTTCCTGAATCGAGGCGGCGATTGGAGATGGCACCCGCAAACTGGCGGCGGACACACAACCCGACAGCCACAGGCTCGTTGCGATCAATAGCAAACCAACTCTTTTGATTATTTGAGGGAAAGACATGCGTTACTTCTCTCCATTTACCTTCAGCGTCTGCCTGACTCATCTCTGATTTCTCGGCCTGGGATTCGGATTAGGGTTAGGGTTCGGATTGGGATTCGGGTTGGGATTCGGATTCGGCCCCACATTGGGTTCGTCGTCCTCGTCATCATCGTCCCCATCCTTATCCGTTTTGATATTGAGGTCGAGATTGGAAACCTTGTCGGCGGCGCGACGGTCTCGCATCAGTATCATTCCGAGCGCCCACGCTGCCTGCTTGCGCACCTGTCTGCTCTCATCTTTCAAAGCAGTGTTGAGACCTTCGACCGCGCGATAATCGCCCTTGAGTCCCAACGCCCACGCCGATTGAGAGCGCACACTCGCCTCCTCATCTTTCAATGCAGAGACGAGAGCTTCCGTCGCCTGACTATTGCCTTTAAGCCCCAAAGCCCAGGCAGCCTGAGAGCGCACACGCGCGTCGGCGTCTTTCAACGCGGCCATGAGTCCATCGACTGAGCGAGAATCGCCTTTGAGTCCCAGCGCCCAGGCAGCCTGAGAGCGAACCTCCGGGTAGCTGTCCTGCAAAGCAAGGACTAGAGGCTCGACCGCGCTGCGATTTCCTTTGAGCCCCAACGCCCACGCTGCCTGAGAGCGCACCTGCCATTCGCGATCACTCAACGCCGACAGCAGAGGCTCCGTTACTCGCTCATCCTCTTTCAGCCCAAGCCCCCAGGCGGCCTGACGGCGAACCTGCCATTGAGAATCGCGCACAGCCCCAAGCAGCGGCTCGATTGTTCGCTCATCCTTTATCACTCCGAGCGCGAAGATCGCATTTGCCCTCACACGATGATCGTTTGAATTCACGACTCCGATAAGCGGCTCGACGGCCTGCGTCCCGATGCAGGCAAGCGCGCGGGCGGCTTCCTGACCGGGCGAGTTAGGCTCCGAGTCCGACCCCCAATTGTTCCTGCCGCATTGTATGCGACCTATGGCCGTATCGTCCGAGAGCATCTGAATGAGTTGAGGAATCGCAGGGGCGGCTCGTTTCCCCATCTCGCGCAACTGACAGGCGGCTGTGGCTCGCTCGATCGGATCCTTGGAGCCGAGCGAGCGGACGAGCGCATTGACATCGCCTCCGGTTTCCTGTTGCGCCGCCGGTTCGTTGCGCTGCGCGTTTCCTGACGTGGCTGCGAAGAACGTCGCTGCGAGGCTGCTTGCAAGCAGCGTGATTACGATCAATGTCGATCTCTTCATGATAATCTCCTTAGGTTGAAAACCTGCCTGCCCGTAGCGGCTGGTTGATGTTCAGGTTCGCATCAGTGAATGCTGCGCGCTTGATCTTTTCAGAAAACTGTTCTCTTTCGTTTTGCGATTTCGCTCCTCCGACGAGGTATAGCAGGCTGCCAGCCTGCTAGTTCCTCCTAATTTTCATACCTTCCAAGCGTGCGCAACCTGGCAGGTCGCGCTACATTACGGACTCCTGAGCCTTCAACAGTACACACGAATACTCACAGTCTTCGCGACTTGTTTTCGGAAAGCTCAGTTGTTGACTGTCAATGCGCCTGAGAATCAGTCGATCAAGACTTCAGTCTTTACTTGTCTTTGTCCTTATCATCATCGCGTCCGCCGCTTCGCATCAGCACCATGCCGATAGCCCAGGCGGCCTGTTCGCGCACGCCGCTGTTTTTGTCTTTGAGAGCCGCTTTCAAACCGTCCAGAGCGCGCTGGTTGCCTTTCATTCCGAGCGCCCATGCTGCTTGCTCGCGCACTCCATCATTTGTGTCCTGTAGAGATTCCACCAGAGCGTCAACCGCTCGCTGGTCGCCTCTCATACCAAGCGCCCACGCCGCTTGCTCTCGCACGTTCGCGTTCGAGTCTTTCAATGCGGCCATCAAAGCATCGACCGCGCGACGGTCGCCTCTCATGCCGAGCGCCCAGGCGGCCTGCTGTCTCACATTCGGGTTTTCATCTTTCAACGCAGCCATCAGAGGCTCGATTGCTCGCTGATCGCCTCTCATACCAAGCGCCCAGGCAGCCTGTTCTCGCACGTTCGCATTTTGATCTTTCAGCACGCCAACGAGCGGATCGATGGCCGCCTGTCCGCCTTTCATTCCGAGCGCCCAGGCGGCTTTCTCTCGCACTTCAGGATTGCCGTCCTTGAGAGCTTCTATCATGACGGCAACGGCTTCGCTGCCTCCTATCATGCCGAGCGAGTGCAGAGCCTGCTCGCGCACGCCCGCGTCCGTGTCCTTGAGAGCTTCTTTCAGCGCGCCAACCACGCCTTCTTTGACCGCCTGATTCATGTCAGTCTTTTCAGTCTGTTTCTGATCCTGCTCTGCGACTGCCGGATCGGGATTGGGATCGGGATCAGGTTCGATTCCATCTTCACTTGTCGCGGCCTCTTCACCTGTTTTGCTTTCTTCTTTCGATTCCGAAGCAAGCTCAGATTTGGAAGCCTTTTGCGAAGCGGATGAGCGAGGCTCTTCCGATGCGACTTCATTTCGAGTTTGATCAGCGGGTGATTTTTCCGTGTGAGCCGAAGGCCGCATAGCCGCAAGCGGCAGGACTATGCACGCAAGCGCAATGGCCGCGACCAGAGTGGCCGCGCGGCTCAGATTGCGCCGACGGAGTCGAGGGTCGAGGATGGCGAGCAGTCGCCCTTCGAGTTGAGATGGTTTCGCCATAGCTACTGCGGCCATAAAAGTGCCTTTCATTGATTGCATCGAGCGGGCGATTTCAAGAAGATGCGCGGCGTACTCGCTCGCCTTCGTTCCGATGTTGAGGACGTGATCATCGCAGGCTCGCTCGCGCTCCACGCGAAGCTGACGGGCGACGATCCATACCAGAGGATTGAACCAGTGCAGAGCGCAGGCGATCTGAGCGAGCATCTGCGTGAGGCAATCGCGACGCTTCACGTGAGCTATCTCATGCGAGAGGACGACCGCGCGTCTGTCCTGTGACCACTCGTCAGCATCAAGAGGCAGCATCACCGCAGAGCGAAACGCGCCGCACGTCATAGGCATACTCACGCGCTCGCTTTCAAGCAACTTCACCTGGCGACGGAGCCCGAGTTGAAGAGCGGTGTAGCCAGCCATCACGTTCCACGAATCCTCGGTGACCAGCCTTGCGCGTCGAACCATCCACCAAACGCTGATCACTCCGGCAAGCAGGCGGGCAAAAACTATCAATGCGCCCGCGATCCAGATTCCGAGCGCCCACATGATCCACCGCGATGATGAATCCAGAGGCGCGGTCACTGCGCTCACCGTTGCGGTCTCGGTCAGCGGTTCGGCAGGTGTGGATGCAACAGTGGCCGGAATTCTCTCGGCCTCGGCGCGAGGAGCGATTCGGTTTTGCTTCGTCGCTGATGGATCGATTTGCGGCGCGCTCACTTCCGTTTCTGCCGTATCGATTCGAGTCACAGGAATCAGCCCCGTCAAAACAGGCACAGGCAGCGCAGGAAGCATGAATGAAAGGAAAGGCAAAGCGAGCAGCGCGGCCAGCGCGAGATTCCATATCATGTGGCGCATTGCCGCTGAAGCCCTGCGCAGCGCAAAAACTATCGCGCCTGCAAGGATGAGGATGACGGCTCCCTTGATCGAAACATCGATCAAAACGTTGAGCCACCCTTGTGCATAAAACGAAAGGTTCGCCCCACCCGCCATAGCTCGTTACCTCCCTTCCTTCTTTGCCTGTTCTATCATTTCAGACAGGCGATTGAGTTCTTCATCCGACATCTTTGCCCGCGACATATCCAACATCGCGGCGACGGCCTGTTCAGTAGAGCCGTCGAAAAAGGTCTGCACCAGTTGTTTGAGCGCCGACTGACGCGCCTTCTCTCTCGACAGAGTTGGCAGAAAGATGTACTTCATCCCTTCCTGCTCATGACGGAGATAGCTTTTTTCTTCGAGCAATCGGAGCATCGCCCGCACTGCCGAATAACTCGGCGGGTCAGGCAGATTCTCCATCACCTCTACCGCCGTTGCCTGCCCCAATCGGTATATTATGTCCATTATCTGGCGCTCTCTTCGGCTCAGATGCGCGTGCGATTTTGCGGTCATCTCTCTCCCCTTCCACTAAACGTCGCCCCTCCGGGGGCGGTTCAAAAACAAAAACCCGATGAGATGCTATTTTTTTAGCATCATTTCATCGGGCTGTCAACAACAAAATGCTAATTTTTTAGCATCACTCTAATCGGGCAGGCTTTTAAGTCTTCGATGCTCGGATGTGGCCCAGTCGATGAGCCTGCGTTTATCTTCTTCGGTGAGCTTCGCGTCCGAGTGAATCAAGGTGTAGGACGAAAGCGGCATGGCTCCTTTTCTGACTTCTTTGGCTATCTCTTCGAAGAGGTCTTCAGCGTCGTCGGTGTCGTACTGCGCCCAGTCTGAAAAGTTCATATGCCCGCGGCCTTCGCTTACGTGATCTGCAAGCAGCCACGAGGCGGGGGCGACGTTGCTGTACCACGGCCAGCGGGTTTCGTGAGAATGACAGTCGTAACAGGAACGTTTCAAAATAGCATCGATGTCCGATGGCACCTGCATTTTCGATTGCAGAGTCCGCGCCCCGTCAACAGGCGGATTGGTTCTCGCGGGCCGAACTGCCTGCATACCGACGAAAACGACCGCCAGCGCGATGACTGTCCATTTCAAAATTTTTTTAATCATTTAATCCTCCGTCTCCGTTTTCTTCTGATCCAATATGAGAGAGCGACCAGCGCCGCAGCGCCGACTGCTGCTCCTATTATATTCGTCTCCGTCCATCCCCAGACGGTGACAAGCGTCACTACTGTGCCGTCGGGCGAAAGTTTTCTGACGCGCGCATAAGGCCCGACGAAAGCCATTATCACACCAGGGAAAGCTTCCGGGTAGTGCTCAAGTATAAAAAGATCGTCTCCGTGCGCGATGACGCCCGTCGGCGACCAGAACAACCCGCATTCAACAGAAGTCGTCACATTGCCATCCGTAGCGATGCGACGGACTGAGCGACGATCATAATCGGCCACATAGACATTCCCCGCGGAGTCAACCGTCAGGCCGAGAATTCTCGGATCCGGGCCGCGCTCGACTCCATTGAGCGGGTCTGAGCCGATTGTCGTCACCGTTCCATCCATCATGATCCGACGCACCGAAGAGGCATCCGTTACGTACAACGAGCCGTCCGGTCCCCACGCCATGCCGACGATGTAACGAAACTGCGCCGCGCTGCCGCGCCCATCCGCGTGTCCGCGTTCGCCCCCTGCCAGGACAGTGATTAGCCCATCGGGCGCGCGTCGAATCAGTTCGGTTCGCTGATTTTCGGAAGCGCCTCCGCGCACTGAATAAATATTTCCTTCGCGATCCATCAAGGCGACTGATCCAGCGACGGGATGGCTCGTCTGCGGAACTCTGTCGAGGAGATGACCGTCGGGCGCGAGCTTCCAGACGCTCGATATCCATCGCCCGCCCGACGGATCATAATAAACATGCTCGCCGTAGAGATTCCCCGCTTCATCCCGGTAGAGCGAGTGCGAATGCTTGTTCGCAGCCACCGCCTGCAATCGCCCATCTACGGTTATCTTCCAGATTATATTGCTGATGACATCGCCGAAATAAATCTGGTTTTGATCATCGATGACGATGCCCCAGCCGGGATGAGCGCGGGCCTCGACCGGCGTCAAGGCAAAAGCAAAAAGGCAAAAGACAAATATAGTGAAGTCAATCCTCGCTGATTTTTTCATCTTGCCTTTCTCTTTACTGGTTCCAGATGAGATCCAGTTCCTCGGCCCAGAAATCGAGCATTCTCTGATCCAGCCGCATAACGCCTTCGCGTGTTACTCCCCTGGGGAGTCCGACGAGCTTGACCATCTGATCGAAAATCCGGCTTCGCTGCGCGTCGCTCACCCGCGAGAGCAGATTCCAGAGCGTGAAGCTGTCGCGCTCGTCGGCTTCTTCGAATACTATGGCGAGCGCCCCGTCGCCGCCCTGTTCGAAATCGAATCGCGCAAGCGCGTCGCGAAATCGGTCAGTCGCGGTTTCGAAATACGGGGTTCCCGGCCCCTGTCCCGGTCGGGTCTCGCACATAGCATATCTCGGCACGACCACTTCGCGGCCCCTCCATTCGAGCGCGACTTCGCCTCCTGTCACGTGAAGAAGGCTGCTGCCCGCGTCATCGACTTCGAGCGTGTACTCGCATCCGAGATCGATTGCCTGAGCCGAAGGCGTATCGACGAAAAAGAGTCGCGGCGGGGCTTTGATATGCGCCTTCAATCGCCCGCGATCAAGCGCAATGCGATGTTCAGTCAGACTCGCTTCGATCAGTCGAACGCGCGAGCGGGGATCGACTAAGACTTCGCCGATTGCGCCAACCTGAATTTTGACCTGCGATGCGCTGTCGGTTTCGATCAAGCCTCCGACGGCGAGGTTGTCCGTTTTTGTCACATTCTGCGCGCCGGACGACGGATCGTAAACGAGATACTCGACCTTCCACGATGCCTTCGACATATAAACGTAGTAGGCGACGGCTGCGATGGCGAGGAGCAGAAAAATCGATGCGCTGACGGTAGCCACTCTCAGCCACGGAGATGAAAAGAAACTGGCTCGTTTCCGTCCGGCAGTTTGTCTCGATTCATCCAGCAGAGTTTCAATATCTCGCCAGAGCGACGCGGGCGCGGTGGTTTTTGGAAGATGCTCGGCCAATCGGACGGCGAGACTTATCTCTTCGTACTGGGCGCGGCATCGCGCGCACGCCAGAAGATGCTCGGCTACGCGGCGCGACTCTTGATCTTCAAGCTCGCCGTGGCAATAGGCCGAAAGTTGTTTTGAAACGTGTCTGCCAAACATAATCACTCCTCGATGACTGCATCGCGCAGATGAGAAAGTTTGCGCGCTAAAATTTTGTGTCCGCGATTGAGGCGCGACGATACTGTGCCTATGGAACAACCCATCGCTTCAGCGATCTCTTCGTAAGAAAGCCCTTCGACATATTTGAGCAGAATGGGGAGCCGCAATTTGGGGCTGAGACCGCTGATTGCTTCTTTGACCGAATCGGCGACCTGACGTTTAAGGTAAGAGGCTTCCTGTGAGGCTCTGGCCATGATATTTCTCACCTCCATGCCGTCGGTGAATGGGAGGAAGCGGCGGCCCTTTCTCTGCTCATCGATGCAGGCGTTGGTCACTATGCGATAAAGCCAGGTAGAGAACTGGGCGTCGCTGCGAAACTGGCTGATCGAGGTGAAGAGTTTCAAAAAGACCTGCTGCGAGATGTCGCGGGCCGATGAATCATCGCCGCTGAAATGAAGAGCTATTGAATAAACCCTGTCCTTGTAGGTTTCGAAGATATGCTGAAAAGCAACTCGATCACCCTGCTGACAGGCCTCGATTATGTGGCTCTCTGTTTTGTATTCGCTCATCAGCGCCAGTCTCTCCATCAGTTCAACCTTCCGTTCATGTCGCTCATTAGACGGAGGTCGCAGCGGTTTTCTTCAGTTTTTCTTCAATGGCGCTCTAGGGCCATTTAATTCTTCGAAGGTCGGACTGAAGATAAAAACCACAGATGAACACCGATGGACACAGATAGAGAAAAATCAAAGATTTCTCCGGCTTTTCTTCTCCCGTCTTATCCGTGTTTATCTGTGTTCATCTGTGGTTTCTTCCTTTCCGCTGAAAATTAAATGGCCCTAATGGCGCTCCCATCTATAAGTGACAGCCTGCTCTACAGGTCGCTAATTCGGGCGCGGGCATTATATAATTTTCAGCCTTCCTCGTAATATTTTTATCTCTTCTGCGAAAGAATACTCCACCCATAGCCGCCATCCTGGGCGGTTTGGGTGTAGATGAATTTCGCGTAGTCGTCGCGCGGGCGGCGACTAATCGTCGTGTTTGTTCGCGGGATCCTTTGATGACTTCTCTTGGCGCTCCTCCTGCGGTCACGATACAATAGCAGCGATGCCAGAACACCGGTTTCCAGAGGCTTCGCTCACTATTACTTTGAAACCCTGTCTCGTCAGTCGTGAAGAAACAGTGAAAGCGTACAAGTACAAATTGAAGCCGTCAGCAAAAGTAGTGGCCATCTTCGAGGCATGGCTGGCGGCGCTTTGTGAATTGTACAACGCGGCTCTTCAAGAACGACGTGATGCCTACAGTATCAACGGTATTTCGATCTCGAAGAAAGATCAGTCCGCGCAGCTTCCCGACATCAAAAAAGAACGCGACGATCTTGCCAGAATCCATTCTCAAGTTATTCAAGAGGCGCTCAAACGTCTTGACCTCGCGTTTCAACATTTCTTTCGTCGGGTCAAAGAAAGTCGAATTCCGGGTTTTCCTCGCTTTCGCTCCCGTTCTCGATACGATTCGTTCACCTATCCTCAAAGCGGCTTCAAGCTCGACCAGAAGAGGAAGAAGCTTCATCTCTCGAAGATCGGATCAGTCGAGCTTCATCTCTCGCGCCCGATCGAGGGCGAAATCAAGACGTGTACGATCAAACGCGAAGCCGATGGCTGGTATGTTGTTTTTGCCGTCGAAGAGAACGAACCTAAGCCTGTTGTAATGATGCCTGATAAAACAGTCGGTATCGACGTAGGCATTAAGACTTTCGCCACTCTCTCGAATGGCGAACAGATCGAGAATCCTCGATTTCTTCGCAACCGTGAGAGAGAATTGAAGAAGGCGCAGCGACGTGTTTCGAGACGAATCAAAAGAAGCAACCGGAGAAAGAAAGCGGTCTGTCTTCTGGCAAAGAAGCATCAACGGGTTGCGCGTCAGCGTCGAGATTTCCACTTCAAGGAAGCGAATAAACTGGCGAAGAAGTATCGGGTCATCAAGTTCGAGAACCTCAACATCAAGGGCATGGTGAAGAATCATCACCTGGCCAAAAGCATCAGTGACGCCGGATGGAGACAATTCATTTCGATCACAGCCCACAAAGCGGAAGAAGCTGGCGGAGAGGTGGAAGAGGTGAAAGCAGCCGGAACCACGACAAGATGCTCGCGTTGTGGTCAAGATCAAAAAATGCCGCTTGATATCCGCATCTATCGTTGTGGAAGCTGCGGCCAGATCATGGATCGGGATCACAACGCGGCGATCAATATCAAAGAAAGAAAAGGGCGGGCAGTCCTTTCGTCGAGACGACGGGATGCCGTTGTCGAAGAAGCGAGAACCTACCGGGCGACCGACCCGGAATCCCCTACTATAGCGCGTCCTCGCGTTTAGTGGAGGGAGGATGTCAACGGGAGTTTTTATGCATAGAGGTCGAAAGGGAACTTTGAAAATACTGATTGCATTGATTGCCGTATCATCGTTGTTTCTCCCTCAACTGATGTTGTCATCCCGCGCTCAACAGGGCGCGGTCGAGCTTGCAGTCGATACGGCTGATTTCAATCAGGACGGATTGTTCGTTTTATTCGGCGGGCTGCGGCTTCAGGGCGATATCGGACTGCCGGTCGCCGCGGGCGATGTGAATGGAGACTCGCGGGCTGATGTCACATTTTGCGGGATGTTTGGCAGCGCGGGCGCGGGGACGCGACGCAACAACGGCCAGATCAATTTCTATCTGAGCGATGGCGCGGATAGCGGCTTCCTCGATCAGGCGGCGCAACCGCAGCGATTCTCGACTCTGATCGGCGCGGATTCGGGTGATCTGCTCGGCACTTCAGTTTCGGCAAACGGCGATGTCAATGGCGACGGCTTTCGAGACGTGCTCATTGGCGTGTCGGGCGGCGACGGAGCAGGTAACACGCGATTCAACTCCGGCGGCGCGGTGCTGGTGATGGGCAGACAGAATTTCAATTTCAACATCGATCTCGCTGGCCTGGAAGAAAATCCCCCTCCCGGCGTCATCATACTTCACGGGGGGCAGGTGAGCGGGCGAACAGGAATCTGGACAGATATAGGCGATGTCGATGGAGACGGCTTTGACGATCTGGTGATGGGAGCGGATCAACTCAATCGCGCCGACGGCCAGCATTCGGGCGGCGGCTGCATAGTCTTCGGCTCGCCCAATTTCCCGCAGGTAATCGATCTCGCCTCGCCTCCGCCGGGGGTGAGGATGACGCGCTTCGATGGATCATTCGGAGAAGATCACTGGGGTGCGGCCCTCCACGTAGGAGACATCAACAATGACGGCATAAAGGATTTGATCGTGGGAGGCTCGATATTCCGCGATTCGGGTTCTTATGTCACGCCTGACGATCAGAGCGGCCACAACGATTTCGGCGCGTCTTTCGGCGGAACGCGCAATCGATGCGGCGAAGCCATAGTGCTTTACGGTCGGCAGGACTGGCCTTCCCGCATCGATCTGAGAAATCCTCCCGCGAATTCCACGCGAATCATCGGCGCGAACGTGCGCGATCTGCTTGGGTCGCAGATTCACAGCGCCGACCTCAACGGCGACGGACGAACGGAGATTATCGTCGGCGCGCTTCAGGGGCTTGCGCCCGACAATCGAGGTCGCACAGGGTCGGTTCACATCATCTATGGCTCGCCCGAAGTGCAGGGCAAGCTGATTGATCTGGCTGACCCGCAGGCGTCAGGACTTAGGATCACGACTATTTATGGCGAGAACAATCTGGATTGCGCGGGCGACTCGGTGCGCTCTTTCGACATCAACCGCGACGGGCGCAGCGATCTCTTCATCGGCAGCCCCGAACATACATTCGAACTCAACGGCGAAGAGCGCGAAGACGCGGGAGACACCAAGCTCATATTCGGCTCGCCTGATTTCCTGCCGCCGGTGGTGAAGCTCTACGATCTTCCGTCCGGTGTTCGAGTATTCCGGCTCGCGGGTGGACACGGCGGAGACGAGTTTTCATATCGACTCACGGGCGGGGATGTCGATGGCGACGGCTATGTGGATTATATATCGAACGCTATGCACGGGGACGGATTCAACAGGCGGCTCACGAACGCGGGCAACGTGTACATATTCAGCGGCAGAAAGCTTTCGGAAAAACTCGGCTTCCTTTTCCCTGATCCTGATCCTGCCCCTGAGCTTGCGGGCGCGTCTCTGATTGCAAACGGTCAGACCGTAGCGCAGGCCGGAGCAGGCCAGAGCGGATTGCGGATCACGGTCAACGGCGCTGACTTTCGCAACGACACCGAAATTCTGATCAACAATCAGGTGGTCGTATCGCATATCGATGCGCAACTACCGACCTCGCGGCGTATAGTCGAGCTTGATGAAAATCTTTCGATTCGCAATACGGTCGGCCAGCTTGCGGTCAGGGCGAGAAACACCAATCCGCCTTCCGAAGTGTCGAATGAAGTCGCAGCAGGCCGCCTGACCGGGCCTGAGATCGCTTCGGTTCGCGTGAAAGGATCGAGCGCGTTGAAGCTGACGATCAGCGGATCGAATTTCCTGAGCGGCGATCAGTTAAGTGTCATGGATCAAAACGGCGCGCAGGTGCGGCTCAAATCTTCTTCCTTCACTTCGAGCGCGCAGATGAAAGCTAAGATACGCGGTTCCGACGCGCCGCCTTCGGGAACGACTCTGCGAATCCGGGTACTTCGCCCGCCCATCCAGTCGAACGAAGTGAGCGTCACTTTGCGTTGAACGGCAAGGCTTAAAAATCAATTGACAGTTCGCGGGTCGGCGTGTAGGATTTGCGCGTTTTGACTGAAGTAGTGTGAGGAGGACTGAAGTTGAAGTTAAAGTTTTGCGCGTTTCGAATGCCGGACCGCGAACGCTCTTTGCTTTGGCTCCAATCATCACTACGCAACACACATCAGATGAAAAGGAGAAGAGAGCATTGAGAGAAACAGGAACAGTGAAATGGTTCAACGCAACAAAGGGCTACGGGTTCATCACTCGCGCCACAGGTGACGACGTATTCGTGCATTACTCGGCCATTCAGACCGACGGCTACAAGACGCTCAACGAAGGTCAGCAGGTTGAGTTCACTCTTGTTCAAGGCCCCAAAGGTCTGGCGGCTTCCGAAGTAACCGCATCATAACCCAACCTGAAAAACTTTGAAGGCGAGTCCCACGGACTCGCCTTCATCTTGGCACTTCATCTATTCACCGGAACCTGCAACTGAACGCCCCTGCCACTATCGTAGATAATCGTAAGCGATCCCTGATGAGCCTTGATTCCATCGGCCCTGGCTCGTTCGATCTCAAGGAGGAGTTCGAGCTTTTTGATTTCAAGCAGAGCCGGACTTGAAAAAGTCTGCGCCTCTATCTGCTTCGTTTTTGCCGCGACCTCAGCGGCGGCAAGGCGCGCTTCTTCAGCCTGCTTCTGCTTTTCGTTGGCGACGACGGCGGAAGCGGCCTGCTCTATGCGATCATCGACAAAATCGGGATTGCCTATCTGCACGCTTTCCAAAACGAGTTGAAGCTGAGAGGCAAGCTGCGGGCGGAGAGCTTCGACTATTCGCTTCTGAATGGCTTCCTGGTTGGCATAGATTTCATAAGCCCCGTATTCCGAAAATGCGTTGCGGGCTTCGGTCTGAACCAGTCCGTGCAGGATTTCGTTTCGGCGCTTGTGGCGCTCCAACTCCGAAAAGCCGAACCTGCGGACATAGATTTCAACCTCGTCGGGATTGGTCGCGGCGGTCACGCTTATGGGAACCTGAAGCGCGGCGTTGTCCTTCGAGGTCACGCGCGGCGTGGTCGTCTCGGTGAAAGACCGAATGTTCACTTCGTAAGCCTCCCATCCCGGCGACATAGTTGTGAACCATCCGTCGGATGGTTTGTACACCCGTTGAATCGAGCCGAATTTGGTTGCGACTTTGATGGTGCCTTCCTGGGTGTACTGGACATTTCTGTACAGAAATATCAAAAAAATTATCGCGACGATCAATCCTCCTCCTCCGATGACACTCAACCTTCTTGTTATCATTGCAGTCTCCTTTCAGCAGTTCTGCCCGACTTGTGGATTCGCTTTCAAGCGCGCCCCAAGACGAGATCAAAAAAAACGACCTGACGCAGGCGCAGGCCCGACTTCCTGAAGAGAATGATGAAGTTTGCGCCTCTTTTCAACTGTGTTAGACTCTAGTCACACTCGATAAGGTTAAAGCAGCGGAAGGGAGCGCGCCCGTTATGAACAAGAACAAAGAGCAATTCATTGACGCGGGTCGGGCCGAAAGCGAAGTGTATGAACCGGATGAAGAGGTGTCGCAGGAGTTCGCCGACGCCCAGCGTCTCGGTTCAGGCAGTCTCCATTTCAAGCGCGAGCCGAGGGATACGGATGACGTGGAAGCCGAACTGGCCCGCGAAGAGGTGATCGATGAAGCCGTCAGCAGTTTTGCTGAAACGCCCGATCAGGAAGTCGATGAGCTTGGCGAGGCCATAGGTCTGGTTTATGAAGACAACGAGCCTCTGCACACGACTGAAAAGCTTGCGGAGCGAGACCGCCATCGCTGGGAACTCGATCCGGCCTCGTCCGAAGATTACAAGAGGCGCGTCAATCACGAAGGGGAATGAAAGAGTAGACCAAATATGCCGCGCGATTTTTCGACACCAGCGGTCGCGCGCAAAACACGAAAGGCTGGGAGACATAATAATGCGCAAATTTCTTTTATCTGTTCTGCTGGTTTCGCTCACAGGAGCGGTTCAGGCTGATACCATTTATTTAAAGAACGGCAGCATCATCAAGGGCAAGGTGACGAACTTCGCTGAAGATCAGTTCACCGTCATGCTCGACGCGGGCGGCGGGCGCTATATGAGTCGGGCTACTATCTACACGGGAGATGTCTCTCGCATAGAATTCGATTCCGCGCCCGGTTCCGAATCCGTGCCGCGCGAAAATACGCGAGACACGCAGACTAAATCAACACAAACCGATCCGCCTCCGCGCGCTTCTGAAACTCCGCCTCAGCCGCGAGAGACTGAGCCGACGAAGCCGGAAAAGACTGTGCCGGAAAAGACCGAGCCTCAGCCTGCCCCGGCGGAAAGCGAGCCGCCGCGCAAGGCCACTCCTTCGCGCACGCAGGAAGTCGAAGTCGCAGCGAAGCAGGACTGGACCAGCACCCGGATACTCCTCAATCGCGGAGATCGAGTAGTCATAAACGCAGTCGGTACGGTCAACCTCGATGCGGCAGGCACACGAACGAGCGGCCCTGAAGGAATCGATCTCGCAGATCAGAGAAAGCTGATGGCCGATCAGCCCACAGGCGCGCTCATCGCAGTCATCGGCGCGGACAACGATGATTTCATCTTCATAGGCCGCTCGGTCGAGTTCACCGCCACCCGCAGCGGGCTGCTGTTCCTCTCGATCAACGAAGGCTTGCTCTCTGACAACAACGGCTCTTTCAAGACGGTGATAGAGATATACTCGTCGCAAAAAAACAAATGAGAGCGTGAGAGCGTGAAGCCTTCAAAGCTCTCCGCTCTCGCTCTCATCATTACCCAATTCAAACCCGCTTCAAAACGCAGACTGCTTAACAGTGAACGTCTTCCCGGCTATCGTTACCGTTCCCGTTCTCGTCTTTCCGCTCGTGTTGGTCGTCACAGTGTAGCTGACCACTCCATTGCCGCTTCCTGTAGCTCCTCCGTTCACTATTATCCATCCGACATTGCTCGTCGCCGTCCAACTGCACCCGGAGCCAGCAGTCACCATCACAGTGCTGTTTCCCCCGATGCGCCCGAATACTACGTTCGCCGGATTGATCGTATACAGGCACGCTATCGCCCCATCCTGCGTGACAGTGAAGGTCTGACCTGCGATGGTCATCATCCCGCTTCTCGGACTTGAAGACGGGTTCGCCGCAACGTTGAAGCTCACTACTCCATTGCCGCTTCCTGTAGCTCCGCCTGTGATGGTAATAAATCCCGCGTTGCTCACTGCCGTCCACGCGCACCCGGCCCCAGCGGTCACGCTCACCGTGCTCGCTCCTCCCGCGGCTGCGAAGTTGCGGCTTGTCGGCATGATCCCGAATGCGCATCCTCCGCCCGCCCCTGTTTGCGTGACTGTGAATGTCTGCCCTGCGATGGTCATCGTCCCGCTTCTGGAAGCAGGCGACGTGTTGGCCGCGACATCGAAGCTCACCGTTCCGCTTCCCGCTCCGCTCGCGCCGCCAATAATAATGATAAAAGCCGCGTTGCTCACAGCCGTCCATGAACATCCGGCGGAGGCAGTGACATTGACCGCGCCGCTTCCTCCGCTCGAAGAGAAAGGCTGACTCGCGGGAGAAATCGAATAACCGCAGGTCGCGCCCGATTGCGTAACGGTATGCTGAAAGCTGCCGATGATGATGATCCCTGAGCGAGAGGCGGTCGAAGAATTCACAGCGACCGAGTATTTGAGGGTTTTCGTACCCGGCCCATTCGCGCCCGCAGTGATGGTGATCCATGAGGCAAGGCTCTGCGCCGTCCAGTTGCATGTCGAGATGGCGGAGACTGTCACAGTGCCGGTTCCCCCCGTTGAAGCGAAGGATCGGCTTAGAGGAGAGATCGTGCTGATGCACGACGACGCGGCCTGAGTGACAGTAAAGGTCTGTCCCGCGATGGTCAGTGTGCCTGTGCGAATGGAAGAAGAGTTGTTGACGGAGACAACATAGTTGACCGTCCCGTTGCCCGCTCCGCTCGCGCCTGCGGTAATGGTGATAAAACTCGCGTTGCTTACCGCCGTCCACGCGCAGCCCGTCTGCGACGAGACCCCGACGCTCGCCGCGCCTCCGCTTGCGGCAAAAGACGCGCTTGTCGGAGCTATCGAAAACGAGCAACTTGACGCGCCGGTCTGAGTGACAGTGTGAGTCTGTCCGGCAATCGTTATCGAGCCGGTTCGTGTGACGCCGCTCGAATTGATCCCGACCGAATAACTGACGGTTCCATCTCCGCTGCCGCTCGCGCCTCCCGTGATCATGATCCAGGAATCGTTGCTCACGGCAGTCCACGAACAGCCCGCCTGCGCCGTCACGCCCACCGATCCTGCGCCTCCGCCTGCGGCGAAGTTGCGACTTGCGGGGTTGAGTGAAAACGAACAGCCCGCGCTTCCGCTTTGAGAAACGCTGAAGGTCTTGCCCGCGATGGTTATCGTGCCATTGCGAGGGGCCGAAGAAGTATTCGCCGCGACAGAGTAGCTGACGACTCCGTTGCCGCTCCCCACGTCGAACGACGTTAAGGTGATCCAGTTTGCGTTGTTTGTCACCGCCCAGTCACAACTGGTCGCTGCCGTGAGGTTGATGCTGTCTGTCCCGCCGCCTGCGCCGAAAGACTGGCTCATGTGATCCAGCGCGAAGTTGCACACAGTCGGATTAGATATAGCTCTTGCGACGTTGAGCCTCCCGCCCGATCTCACCACTCCAGCCCATTGCGGGAGAGCGTCGACGTTGTTGATTAGCGTCGCTTTGAGCGAGAGGTTCGAAAGCTGTGGGTTGTTAGCCGCGAGCAGAGCCGCCGCGCCTGCTGCGTGCGGCGAGGCCATCGAGGTGCCGCTCTTGTAGCCATAACCCGGTTGAAAAATGATCGCGCTCAGGATATTCGATCCCGGCGCAGCAAGATCGACGCCCGCCACGCCGAAGTTGGAAAATCCCGACCTGCTGTCAATGTCTGTCGAAGACGCGACTGCAAGAATACTCGGCGAGTTGTAGCTTGCGGGATAAAATGGCGCGAGGTCGTTATTCGAATTGCTGTTTCCGGCGGCGAAGACATTGAGTATTCCGGCATTGCCTGCCGCGTCGATAGCATCCTTCAATGCCTGATCATAAGCGGCTGCTTCGGGAGCGCCGCCCCAACTGTTGTTGGTCACGCGAATGTTGACGCCGCGATTCTTCATCATCGTCACATATTGAAAGCACTCTATTGCGCCTGCTGATGTCGCGCTGCCGTTTACGTTGTGAAGCTTGATGGCCATGATCGAAACCGACCAGTTGACTCCGGCAATCCCTAAACTGTTATTGCCTGCCGCGCCGATTATCCCTGCGACGTGCGTGCCGTGATCGAAATCGTCGACGGGGTCGGAATCGCGATTGGCGACATCGATTCCAAACACATCATCTCTGTAGCCGTTGTTGTCGTCGTCGAGATTGTTGCCCGCGATTTCGCCGGGATTGCGCCACATGTTCGGAGCGAGGTCTTCGTGCGTATAGATGACTCCCGTATCGATGATGGCGACGACTACGCTCGAGCTGCCGGTGGTCGTGTTCCACGCGGTCGGGGCCTGAATTTTCGTCATGCCATAAAGCTCGCCGTATCGCGGGTCGTTGGGAGTCGCAAGCACGCGGTAGATATAATTGGGCTGGGCTTCAATTACTGAATCAATGTTTTTATAAAGCGAGACGGCTTCGCTTACGCTGAGTCCTTCGGGCAATCGCACGCGCTGCCATCCGGTGAGAGTAAATTCCTTGATGACCTGAGCGCCGAGTTGAGAGTGAGCAAAACTGATCTGCTGAAGAGGCGCATTTTTTTTGAACCTCACCAGCAACTCGCCATCGACATAAGAATTCTGAGGCGCGCTTGATTGCGTGGAAAAGCCGGAAGCAAATGCAAGCAGCAACGGAACGATCAACAGGATGTATTTCGCTTTGTTCACGCGCCGATGGCCTCCCCTAAGTTCCGTGATGTAAGTCAGAGTTTATCAGCAGCGCGCGATGCGGCAAAGAATTATCTTCACCCGCTCGGTTTGAGCCTTTCGCCGGATATTGCTAAAATCTCCGTTTTCAAATTCAGCCGCAAAACTGCGAAGGCAAATCATGAGTGAAACTACCAATAGCGAAGCATTGTTCGAAGCTTTTCTCAACGAGCGCGACGACCGCGCGTGGAGCGAAATCGTCGAGTCGCTCTTGCCGTTTGTTCACGAAGTCGACCAATCAGCTACCCGGATATGGTTCTATTTTTATCCGCTCACGCTCCGAAGGGCTTTGCTCGACCTGGAAGACTCGAAATGGCAACAGGAACACTACGAGCAGAAGGCCCGCGATCTCGCCATTCAGGGGTCTCCGTGGCTTGGCGATCATATCGATACTTCGCATCGCTTCCTCTACGGCCATCGCTACTGGCCGGAGGTCAAAGCGGCGGTCATCAAACACGCTTCATCCAATGTGACAACACTCGACCTTGCCCAGCAGATACGAGATGTGGCGAGCCGCGTGGCTGAAAAACCCGGGGTCGACCGTTCGCTCACAATCGGAATCACTGCCGTTGCGTTTATGACTCTTCAGCAGGTGGGCGCGAAGGCTTTCAAATCGTCAGCGGGCAAAGTCGATCTCGATGCGCGCATACGCTCTCGCTCGCCTGAGCAGATACTCAAGGCTCGCGCCCGCGACGACAGCCAGGGGCTTTTGGGATTTCTTCGCGGAGACAGGAAAGAGTACACCGTCACGTTTGACGAAAACGATGCGGCGAGTCGATTCAATCTCATCATCTCGCAACATCTGACGACAGCGGCGGCAGCGGACAAACGGCCTTATCATTTGAGCGATTCGCGATGCACCATCAATGAAGGCCCGATCCCTGTTCAGTGCCGCGCGGCTTCGTGCGGGACGTGCTGGGTCGGAGTGCTGGGCGGAGCGGAGAAACTTTCTCCGGTCAGTCCCCTCGAACGCCGCGCCATGAAAAAATTCGGATACATCGATACGGAAGAAAAAAATCCCCTCATCCGGCTTTCGTGTCAGTCTCAGGCCTTCGGCGCGGTTTCGATAGTCCTGCCGCCCTGGAACGGCGTGCTGGGTAAATCCTACCGAGAAAAAGAAGAGGCGAACGCGGGCGATTGATTATTCGAGTGAAGACTCATAGCGGCGAATTATTTCCGCGGCGCGTTGTTCATTCGCTGGTTCATCTGTAGACACTACGCCCATCTCTGCCAACTGTCGAAGAAACTCGATAGCGGCTTCATTCATCCCCCCTTCGCTTATGCGCCCGACCTCTTGCCCCTCACACGAAAGTTTCCATTTCAGGTTATACTCGCGAGACCATCGAGCGAGCGCGTCGATTATGAATCGAAAATCCCACCACGAAATGAAGCTCCAGTCCTCCATCGTCATCTCGCACATTCCGTCGGGAGTCGACCAACTGAGAGGAGGAAATTTGCTGAAGCCTTTCAAGTATCGATTTCTTTCCAGGTCGAAGAGACAGATCGGCTCGCTCATCCACGCTCGCGCGTTGTGAAGTCGCGCGGCTTCTTTCGTTATCTCTTCGATAGTTCGTTCCGAAATCGCTTCTTCGGTTTCATAAGAAAGCGAAACGCTCATCGTCGCCCCTCAAAAACGTAGAGCAGGCTGCCAGCCTGCGGGTTTCCTATTTCCATACTTTCCGCCCATGCGCAACCTGGCAGGTCGCGCTACGTCAGAGGCTTCTTCTGAAACAGAGCTTCGATTTCATCGATAGTCAAATCTTCAAAACTTTCCACAACCCACTCGGCCTGCGAGAGCGCGTATTTGCTATAAGAATTAGTCACGGCGAGGCAGAGCATCCCGGCTTCGTGCGCGGCCTTCACTCCGTGAATCGAATCTTCGATCACGAGGCAATGGCGCGGCTCTATAGCGTCTGCTCGCGCGGAGTTTATAAGCGCGAGAGCCTTCAAAAACGGCTCCGGGTGCGGCTTTCCTCGCGTGACATCTTCCGCGCTCACGACCACTTGAAAATAATCTTTCAGTCTGCCGTGATGGAGTATCAACTCAAGCTCGTGACGCAGCGCGCCCGATGCAATCGCAAGCGGGTACTTGCGAGCCGCCTGACGAATGAAGAGAGCGACGCCCGGAAAAAGTTCAAGGCTCTCGCGCATCACGACTTCGACAAAGGAGGCCTTGCGGCGAATCAGTTCGCTGAGTTTGTCTGATGAGATATCTTTTGAATTATCGGCGTGCGCGCGGGTAAAGCAGCCCCGGTCATCGAGCGCGAGGTAGCGGTCGAAGTAATCCTCGCGGGTGAGCGGTATGCCTTCTTCGGCGAGAACTTTTTGAAACGTGGCGAAGTGAAGAGGCTCTGTGTCGGCTATCACGCCGTCGCAATCGAATATAATGGCTTTCAGCATACTCAAATCGAATCACACACGAGTCAGACACGCAAGCAAGGCAAAAGTAAAAAGGCAAAAGGATCATTCCTTTTGCCTTTTACCCTTTGTCTTGCAGCGCAGACGTTACTGTTTCGGCGGGTTGGACGTTTTCTGGCTCGCTTTCTGCTGAAGTTGTTTGAGCGCATCGGCGAGCTCCGGTTTCATTATGATGTTGTCTTTGTTGAGATCCATGGCCTTGAAGGTTTTCTCATTGCCCCATTCTTCAGCCGTGATCTTCCCGTCCTTGTCCTTGTCGTACTTCTCGAACAGAGCGTTGACCTCGACTCCGCCGGTCGCCTGATTTTCGACCTCGTTCATCGCCTGATTGAATCGCCCCATCTCTTCCTGCGTAAGCTCGCCGTTACGATCCTTGTCGAGCGCGTCGAAGACCTGAAGTATTCGGGCGAACTCTTCGCGGGTAACTTTGCCGTCCTTGTTGACATCCATCAAGCGAGTGTATCTCTCGCCCGGATTCCCGCCGCCGCCCATACGCCGCGTTCGATTGAACTCTTCCTCATCGATGAAGCCGTCTTTGTTTTCGTCCAGCCGGTCGAAGAACTGCGCTGGCCCCTGGAACTCATCCTTGCTGATCTTCTTGTCCTTGTTCTTGTCCAAATCGGCGAAGGCAGGCATCTGCATCTGACGTCTGCCGCCTTCCTGCGGCGGGCCTTGCGGGGGAGGAAAATCCTGCGCCGAGGCGATGAGCGAGCCGCCCGCCATCGCAAGCAAAACGATCATTGATTGAAAAATTCTCTTCATGGCTTAACTCCTCCGACGAGGCAGAGGGTCTGCCTCGCTCAACTGCTAAAATCTGAAATTCATGCTGGCCTCAATGCGGCGCGAACCGAACGCACTGTTGGAAAGACCGAACAGCGGAGAAGTCAGCACGCCGTTGTATCTGCCCTGCTGCGGGTGATTCAACAGATTCTGAACATTTATGCTGATCGTCAGGTTGTATTTTTTCTGGCTGTCGCCGCCGAAGAAACCGCCCATTGCGCCGCCCATTCCGCCGCCGCCGAATCCGCCTCCTCCTCCACCGCCGCGAGGGCCGCCGCCGCCGCCGCGA
>DLHY01000040.1 GCA_002483445.1 Blastocatellia bacterium UBA7656 | reverse complement strand
AGTGAAGTATTACAGTATCACTCGCTCGGTTGCTGGCCGAGTAGCCAATGCTTTTCTTTGGACCATCCAAGAAACCGGCGCGCTCCCTGCTCGATCACCAACGGGTCATCGAAAGAACGACCCTGTGCGGCAAGGGCCAGCCCTCGCAATACGGGACGGAAGCGCAACTGAAATTCTTCTTTCTGTATGCTCAGGTGTTCCTCTGCCCAGTTGAGAAAAGTCTGCACTTGAGTAGAAGGAATCAAAGCGAGAAAGAAGACCATTTGCCGCCATGCATAAGCTGTGTTTTTGACCATGATCAGACGGGCGTGCCATTTGTCGGTCTTTACCTGCTGGCGCTGGCAAATCCACATGAAACAATGTCGCGCCATATCCTCCATCCTGTCCCGCAGCGCGTTCGCCAGATCGAGGCCATCGAACAATACGGCGAGGTTTTGCGACGTGAGAATTTGCTGTTGCTCGATGATCATGCCGTTGATTGCAGGGTCCCACCCACTGTAAGTGACACCTGCCCGCGATGAGCAGAGTTGAACGAACGAATCGGGCTGTGTGCGATGGAAAAACGATTGCTTCACCCTCTCGGCATCAGGAAGCTGCCGAACCTGTTGATAATCGATTCCATAGTAGGTTGCGTATAATGTGCCTTCAAGCATGTCAGCCGCTCTCTTTGCTGCCAGAAGGAACTTGCCTGAGAACTCGCCCATGAAAATGTCCGCCGCAACCTCGTCTACCAGCGGCAGATTCATTCCTGCTCTCGTGGCGAGCGCCCGCAATTCCTGAAGCAGTTTGTTCGGGATGATCATGTGCGGGAAGGATGTGATCGTCAGAACAATTATCTCGTCAAGGGTCTGTTTAGCCAGTTCCTTAGAGGAGAGATCGCTACGCCGGAAGCGATCAATCGCAGCAACCCAGGGAAGCTCCTCAATCCTGATTTGACTCTCAAGGTTCATCAAAAGAAGAGACCTTCGTCGGCGGAACGCCCGGTAGATCGCCGCGTAGAGTTGACGCAGATCGGGGTCGGTAATTCCTGCTGCCTGTATCTCCGAGATCATCTGCGGGAGTACGCGGGCCAGCGTTTCGCCTGAAGTGATCACTTTCTTTTCCACAAGCACTTCGACCGTCTCGCTCAGGCAACGCTGAATCTTTCTTTGCAGCGAGGCCGGAACCCTCGTCCCCGCTTCGATCTTCCAACGCTGCGCTTCTTCGGCAGCGATCGGTTCTATGATGGCAGTCTGATCCTCGATCCCGCAGTCCTTAGGATGAGCTTCCAGTCTTGATGTGATTGTCCCGGCGATCTGCTGGAATGTCGGCGCGCTCGCCTGCCTCGCCTGCCTCTCTCGAATTTCCCTGCAACGCGATGAATCAGGAGCACCGCGCCTCGTGATGTAACGCGCCACGATCAGGCGAATCCGGCCCACATCACGACCGCCGAGCGAGCCGGGATCCTTGATGCATCGTCGCAGGTACTCCCGGAGTTGAGCAAAACTCTCTTTGGCGCGATCCGGCTTGCCGCATAGCTTGTGCAAGGCTCGCTTGCTATCGTACTCGTCGAGTACCTTCTGAGCGCGGATATGCCAGCCTTCCGGGTATCGCTGGCAGGGCCAGCCGCCGTCGATGGAAAACTTCCCATTTTGAGCCGGAACTTTTTGCCCGTCTTTATCTCGCAGAAGATTCGGAAGCTCGCCCTCAACGGTCTCAAGAAACAGTTGCACTGCCTGATCGTAAAGCGGAGTCCAAATCTCGATAGCTTCCTTTTGTGCGAGGATATGCTGATTCGGCCTGATATTTCTCAGATCATCGATTGTACTCCCGACATCCCGCAGGAAGACACGAGAGCCGAATCGACGCGGACGCTCCGCCGGGACCGGATAGAATCGCAGCTTTGGAAAGTACGGCCCAAGCTTGTCGAGAAGGGATCGCGCTTTTTCGACGTGTCCATTCTGAGTCAACCATGCGATGACCAGCAGAGCGCCTTCCTCCGGCACCGTCACATCGTAACACCCCGATCCGAGTTGCTCCTGAAGATGAGCAAGCCCATCATCGGTCAGATGGTATCGATTAAGCACGTGCCGAGCCTCGGAGTCCGATGCCTGCGAGAGCTTCGACAATAAGGTTCGCTCATGATCAAGAAGCGGCCCGCCCGCGAGCAACTCCCCCGTGGCGAAACCGCCTGTCACCACCTCCATCGTTGCCCAACCGGGTACGCCTTCAACCGGCGTCCGCGATCCCACGTCGAGCCTTCCGCTGAGGATGCCCCGGAATACGGTTATCCATTTCGAGATTTTCTGTCGAGCGCGCTCTCGCGTTGCCTCGTCCTCGTGCTGTTCGCTTGTGGTGAGCGCCTTCGCTATCTGGAATAGCGCGTAGCCCGGATTCACCTGATGAGCATTGCTGGTGGCGTCTCTTTCTTTCTCTTCTTCCATATCATTGCCCTCGATGTCAGGTCCGGGGGCTGGATTCGAACCAGCGCCTTCTCGGTCACAAGCCGAGCGTTCTGCCACTGAACTACCCCGGAATAAACTGCTCAGATCAATCGGCCAGACTATGTGCGAAGCGGATCAGGATTCGTATTTACCCGTCAAGCGAGTCTTGCACCTTTCACATCAACCCTGCAAGCTCGGCTGTCGAGTTGCTCGACAGAAATTTCCACATCCAGAAATTTTTTGATGATCTCGATATTCGTAGTCGCGTGACGCGAAAGCGGAAGCGTCGTGAACGATCCGCCGCCCGACATCGCCATCGGAATCATCAACTGATCGGCTAGATGCTGGCCCGCCGCGACTTCAGCCGCCATATAAACCCTCGCCTCCTGCGCCGCGCGATTAGCCACCTTTTCGGCAGGAACACCGCGCTCGCCAAACGCGGTGAACACTTCACAGACCTGCTGGCTTTCGACCTCGATCATCACCACATTTCCCGGCCCGCGCGAGTCTCTGATCTCTTCCACGTCAAGCCATTCGCTGTTGAATGAAAGTTTTCTGCGAATGACCTGAAGTTCGCGTTCTGCGATCTTGATCGGCAGATTCGCAACTATCGCGCGAGCGCGCCGCGAAACAATTTTTCCGCGATCAACAAGATCGATTCTATTCAATCTCGTGGCAGGCTCGATCCGCACCGTGAACCTCCCGCCGCCCGCGGGATAAAAACCCGGTCGTTCAAGTTCTGCTCGGACTCGCGCGCCCATTCGATTGATGAGCGGCAGAAAAGTCTTCGCCAGAAAATCGAACGGCGGAGCGAACGGATTATGAGTTCCGCCTTCGAGCGCAATCGCGCTTTCGCCCGTTGCCAGAATCAGCGCAGGCAGCACCGTTTGAAGCACGAGCGTCGCGCTTCCGGCAGTGCCTACGGCGAACGAATAAGTCCCCGCCAGCGGTTTGTCAGGCGCAAAGGTAAGCTCACGCGAGCCGAGGCTTGCCCCCGCGACTTCAGCCCGCGAGATTTCCTGAGCCGCATTGACCGCCGTGAGGTGCTGTCTGAGCAGCCCCGGATTTTTGCGGCCCGCGCGAATTTTTTCTATTCGAAACGGCTTTCCGGTAACGAGCGAGAGCGTAAGCGATGTGCGCAAAACCTGCCCGCCGCCTTCGCCGTGTGATCCGTCTATGCTCAACATGTTTCGCAGTTTTCAGTTTTCAGTTTTCAGTTTTCAGAAAAGGCGAAGCGGCGCAGGCAAGCCTTCAATATACATTCACTCGGCCATCACGGCTGAAAACTGAAAACTGAAAACTGAAAACTATTTCCTCCTCTTCGACTTCCTGCCGTCATCGGCCTTGAGCGAAGCCAGCGGCCACAATCGATACTCGACCGTAGCAAGTCCGGCTTCGACCACTGCGGTGATGACTTCTTCCGCCGGTTTATAACATGGCGCGGCTTCATCGAGAGGCACGCGGCCATCCGTATTCACCAGCACTCCTGCTTCGCGGTACTCCTTATCGATTTTGCTCTGGCTCAGGCTTCTTGTCGCTTCGCCTCTCGAAAGCCTGCGGCCCGCGCCGTGATTGACCGAATACCCGCTTCTCACTGCGCCCTCTGAGGGGCGAAGTATGTAGCTCCAATCTTTATTCGAGCCGGGTATCAACACCGGATGCCCTTCGTGTTCCCACATCGTGCCGACGAGCGCAGGATGGCCCGCAGGAAAAGCCCGCGTCGCGCCCTTGCGATGCACCCACACTTCGCCGAGTTCAGGGTGCCACTCTTTTTGAACGAGGTTATGGCTTATCTCATAGATCAACTCCAGAGTGCCGCGAAAGACTTTGCGAAACGCTTCGGCTATCTGTTCGAAGATGATCAGCCGGTTTATGATCGCGAAGTTTCCTCCCGCCGAAACGGCGTTGAGGTAATCGCTATAATGCCGCGATTCAGGCGTGAAGTAGCCGAGATCCAATTCGGTTATGCGATCAGGTTTTTCGGCTCTTGCGAGATCAAAATAATTCGTGGCAAGCCCATGCCCGAATCCGCGCGAGCCAGTGTGCGCCTGAACGAAAAGGGTTCCGGTTTCTTCGCATCGTTGAAGCTCGATGAAGTGGTTCCCACTTCCGAGCGAACCGAACTGGTTTTTTCCTCTTTCGGGGCGGCCTCTTCCGCCCCACGGAATCTGCCACGAATCATCGACAGGCATTCGATGACGTTCGGCATGGCTTCGGTCGAACGATGCGCCGTATTTTTCGACGTAGTATTCGGCCCCGCCGTGAACGAGTTCGAGAAACTCTCGGTCATCGACTCTGCCCAGTTTTATGCTGCGCCCGCCCGCGCCCATATCGACGCGCTCCATCACTGCGCGATTGAACCGCAGCTTGGCGTCAGGCGATGCAGCATCAGCAGGCACATCGGATCGTGCGCTGACCATGCCGCAGTTGTGAACGAACACTCCTGCGTCCAGAGCAAAGTTGCCATAGTCAGGAACAGTCAGACAGTAGACATCGGCTGTTTCGGTCAACACCTCGATGGATACAACCTTGTGGTTATAGCCGTGTTTTGCGCGCATTGCATCGCCTTCCTTGTCAGTGCGTTTGTCGAAAGGCATAAGCGAAGTTGCGGGCTTGAGGTCTATGGCTTCCCTGTAGGTTCCGTCGCGAAGCATGAATTGATGATCGGGAGTGCTGATGATTTGTCTGCCGTTGTCCAGAGTGACTTTCACCAGAGAAGCTGCGACTCTCGTTTTCTTCGCCGTAGCTTTCGCGACTACGACTCTATGCTCTGCGGAAAGCGAATAGACATAAATCTCTTTATCTCGCTCAGCGAGTTCGCCTATCGGATAGCTGTTGCCATCGATAGTCGGAACGAGCGTGTCAGCGGTGAAGCATCCGATGTCATAGCCCACCGGCCCCATAGCTATCGCGCCTTCTTCGGCGTCCGTTATAAGCACGCAGCCGACAGGCACGCCGTAGCCGTAGTGAACGTCGGGCGTAATGGCGACCATTCGCACGCCGTGAAAGCGAGCGGCATTGACTATTTGCCGATAGAGAATGTCTTCGGCGTCATTGAGAAGCGCAGGCGTGAGGAACAATCGGACAGGCACATCTCCGATGTCTTCGGTTCGGAGTTCGTAGTACCCGTCGCCATGCCATCGCGCGAGGTGCTTCCAGTTGTGCGCGTTGATGAGTTTTTTTGATTCTTTCATGACCTTTTCATTCGACTGAGTTGTTGGTTTCTGCGGCTTTCTAGGCACGAATTGGGCTGCATCCAAAAGCCCCTCGCCATTACCACGAATCTGACTCTAATTGCTCTAGCATCGCATGAACCATGTCAAGAAGGAGGAATAAATATAAAGACCCTTCTTCTGTGTCGTAATCGATCCACAGACCATGTCCGATTGCGTGTCTACTTATTCCATCAGGAGCTTGATGTTGTTCAGGACGATAATTTTGGTAAAGGCTTTCAATCACTCGAAGATTGTAGTAGTTCTCTAATGCTTGCACATCGTCAACATCCGGTTCATGATCTTCGGGCAGATCAGTCACCCGTTTAAATTTCTCACAGAAGCGATTTCTAATTGACCAAAAATTGCTATCCGTGAAGTCCTCTGTAGCTTGAATAAATTCTCTGATGATTCCTTCAATATGGATTACCAAGCCAGGAACAGACATCGTATACCGACCTTGCTTGTGTACTTCGAGAGCATCCTGAAAATGGCGTATGCGCGTACTAAATCCGTTTAGAGTCCACCCATTCACCATTTTCGTAAGAGGCTCCCACTCATTTCGTCTGAACCAACTCAGGATATCATTGTTTAAAGCTTCCCGTGTGACATTTTCATCGCGGTTAGCCACATCCTTGTAATACCCTATCGAAAACTGACGGATAATCCACCACCCATGTCTAGCCATTATCGATGATGCCTTTGCAAGTATAAGGTTAAACCGTTTGATTGCTTCCTCAATTCCCCTTGTACTTTCTCTGATCATCGATTCTGCGAGTGAAGAGAATTCTATCGTAGGCAACTTAAGTTCGATTGGTTGAGCAAGTTTATTCGCCTGATCTTGAAACTGCCGCGATACAGAATCTATTAGTCGTCGATTCGACGCCTCTATTTGCTTGAGAAGCTCATCCATCGGGTTCGGAAACTTAAACATCTTAAACAACCTCCGTTAGTCAAAAACTCCTTGGCTCATAATCCGGCATACGCTGCATGTTCAACCAATCACATTTGAACACGCAAGCTCGCCGTTACCATCAAAAGCGATACTTCCGGCTGATGCCTTGCCATCTGAATTCGTGATGCGCCTGCTCTCCTTTCTCAGAGCTTTCAAAATAAGCCAGAAGCAATGCGGCGCGCTGACGAACTTTTTCATCCTTCGATGCACTCAGTTGCTTCACTCTTGCGCGGAAAGCTTCATCTGCGATTCGATGAATGAACCGACACATATACCAGAACTCTCTCTGCATTCGCTTTTGCAGATAGCGCAGGGCTATGTTGCGAAGCTGTTCTTTCTGCTTCTCAGTCAGGTCTGCTCGTTTCAGCATCTTCCACGCATACTCTTTCGCATAGCCGCTGCCGAAGCGATATTCATCCTTGTCGAGAAACTGAATTATCGCTCCGGCATATCGCGAGTTTCCTTCTCGAATCCCTCTTGCAGCGATGCGAAGCTCATGCCTGTTCATGCGCGTGCTTCTCCCGAACGAAATGCGGAATCAATCGCCGTTCCCCTTGCCCACCCTCGCTGAGACCGAAGACCAGCACGCGGTAGTAACATTGACTTTGCACGGTGCGACTGTCACTTTGCTGGGCATAACTTGTTAATTCGGGATTCGAACCCTCGGCGCTGCCCCGTCGCTACCATTAGCCGGGTTTACCGCCCGGAACCGGTTTTTTGCGCTCGCTTCTTCCGTCTCAGCTACCGACAGCGATTATTCCATCACCTCAGTCTTCCAGTTCATCTCCTGAATTCTCGAATCCAGTTCGCGGTGCTGCTTCGACAATTCATCCGCTCGCTTCTGAATCTCGGCCACATCAACGGTGCTGACGAATTTTATCTCGGATCGCAGATACGCCGTATGCACGACCGAAGCCGCTTCCGCCAGCGCAGAGTACGCGCCGCGCTTCGCAATCAGTATGTCTCGCTCCGCCAGGGCGTCGGAAAGCGTCTTGCCCGCTTCGAACTCCGTCGCCGCATTCGTCTTGTTTATTCTCTTGATCAAATCCGCGAGCAGGTCGAAGACGCGCTCCATCTCTTCGATGAGCGACTGAGGGTCTTCAGGCGCGCGGTCGCCTTCCTGCACCTTCGCGCTTCGCAGGAGCCTCTGCTTCAACTGCTCGACTCTCTTCTGTGAATCCGCTCTCAATATCAATGCCTCTGCAAGCTTCATGATTTTCCTCCGAAAGGTACAACAGGCTGCCAGCCTACTGCCGCTTCAAATTCCCATGCCTTCCGTGTGTCAACAGGCTGGCAGCCTGTTGTACATCCTGTCATTCTTCGCCCTACACTAGAGCATCCGCCGTGCCGCCCGTAAAACCCATGCCGCATCAATGCTTCAAGGCTTTATCAACAAAGGATTTTGACGGATTGCGCGAAAATATCTTGCCTGACCCGACGCATCCCTTCATTATCTATAAATCTAAAAGACTGGAATAAAATCTATGACTCGAAAAAAGACCACGGCCATCGGATTGCTCGGCTCGAACCTTGACGCGGGACAGAGCGCCGAGCGTTGGGAGAAGTGGCGGCCTTCGATTTCGCTTTGCAGTCAGGAAAACCTGCTCATAGACCGCTTCGAACTTCTCTATCAGAAAAAATTTTTCAACCTCGCTTCCGTCGTCGCCTCCGATATCGAAAGCGTCTCGCCTGAAACCGATGTGCGGCTCACGGAAATCGATTTCGGCGATCCATGGGACTTCGAAGAGGTCTACGGCGCGATTCACGACTTCGCCCGCGCTTACCGGTTCAAGCCCGACACCGAAGACTACCTCATACACATCACCACCGGATCGCACGTCGCGCAGATATGTCTCTTCCTGCTGACGGAGTCGCGCCATTTTCCCGCCCGATTGATTCAGACTTCTCCGCCTGCGGGTCGCCGAAAAACAGGGCCGGGGTCGTTCGAGATAATCGATCTCGATCTCTCGCGCTATGACCGAATCGCCTCGCGCTTTCGCCAGGAGCATCGAGAAGGGAGTTCGTTTCTCAAATCCGGCATCGAGACGCGCAACGCTCGATTCAACGCTCTGATTGATCGCATAGAACAGGTGGCGATAAATTCGCGCGACCCGCTGCTTCTGGTCGGGCCTACGGGAGCGGGAAAGTCTCAGCTTGCGCGCCGCGTCTATGAACTCAGACGCGCCCGCCATCAGATCGAAGGGCAGTTCGTCGAAGTCAACTGCGCGACCATTCGCGGGGACGCCGCGATGTCGGCCCTCTTCGGCCACGTCAAAGGCTCCTTCACCGGAGCCGTCAAAGACAGGCCGGGACTGCTGCGCACCGCAGACAAGGGCGTGTTGTTCCTCGATGAGATAGGCGAACTCGGAAGCGATGAACAGGCGATGCTGCTTCGCGCTCTGGAAGAGAAAAAATTCTTCCCGCTCGGAGGCGACCGCGAAGCGAGCAGCGATTTTCAACTCATAGCCGGAACTAACAGCGACCTTGCCTCGAAGGTAAGAACGGGGCGATTCCGCGAAGACCTGCTTGCGCGAATCAACCTCTGGACATTCCGCCTGCCGGGACTCGGCGAGCGAGTGGAAGACATCGAACCGAATCTTCAATACGAACTCGATCAGTTCGCCAATCGCGCGGGCCGTCGCGTGACTATGAGCCGCGAGGCGAGAGAAAAATTTCTGAAGTTCGCCACCTCGCACGAAGCGCGCTGGACGGGCAATTTCCGCGACCTCAACGGCGCGGTCACGCGAATGGCGACGCTCGCTCAGGGAGGTAGAATTTCCGTAGAAGCGGTCGCGGACGAAATCATTCGGCTCCGCTCAGCATGGCGTCACTCGCGCGCAGACGAAGGTGAAGAGATGATCGAGAGATTCATCTCTGCGGATCGTCTGCGCGCGCTCGATCTGTTCGACCGCTTGCAGCTTGGGGGAGTGTTGAAGGTATGCGTCGAGTCGCGCACCTTGTCTGAGGCGGGACGCAAACTTTTTTCAAACTCGCGTGATCGAAAAAAGACCGCCAACGACGCGGATCGTTTGAGAAAATACCTTGCGCGATTCGGCATCGAGTGGCAGCGCGTAAAGGAATGAAATCGGAAGTTGCATCCGCCTGTGAGACAGGGTGAAAGTTGATCGCTTTGAGCCGTTGTCATTGATCTTCCCGCATTGAAAATCGCGGCGGCTGGGATTAAAGTTCGTCTACTTCCAGTGGCGCTGAAAACTCAACGGAATGACCGGAAATATCTAATGCGCTGTTTCCGTTTGTTCCCCATTTTCAATCAAGGAGTGTTTCAATGAATCACAGGCATCGTCGCATCATTTCCTGTCTCACTTTGCTATCGGTCATCGCGCTGAGTTTTCCCGCGCTCGCCGCGGACAAGCGCGTGATGACCGAGGTGGATTTGTTCAAATTCACGTGGATCGCCGATCCGCAGATTTCGCCTGACGGCTCGCGCGTCGCTTTCGTGCGCGTTTGGGTGAATCAGAAAGCGGATCGCTACGACACGGCGCTGTGGATCGTGCCGACTTCGGGCGGCCCGTCGCGACCGCTCACCTCCGGGCCGCGCGATTCGTCGCCGCGCTGGTCGCCCGACGGCAAACGTTTGGCTTTCAACCGTTCGGCTGAAAAAGAAGGCCGCCCGCAACCGTCGCAGATTTATCTGCTGACCTTCGAAGGAGGCGAGGCGCAGCCGCTGACCGAAATGCCGCGCGGCGCGGGCGGCATCGATTGGTCGCCCGACGGAAAGACCATCCTTTTTTCAAGCGCCGAAGAATCGAACGCTGAGGAGAGCGCGATGGAATCGGAGATGAAAGACAAAACCTCTGAGCGCAAAAGCGACGTGCGCGTCATCACGCGAGCCGTCTATCGCTCGAACGGCGCGGGCTATCTCAATCCGAAATCCCATTCGCACCTGTGGACAGTCAGCGTACCCGATGCACCCGGCCAGATGCCTAAGCCGCGACAGATTACCAGAGGCAGATTCGATGAAGGAAATGCAAGCTGGTCTGTCGATGGCTCGCGTATATATTTCGTTTCGAATCGTGTGCTGGAGCCTTACTACGAACCGCAGCGCACCGATCTTTATTCGGTCGCTCAGGACGGCAGCGATGAGAAAAAAGTGTTGAACTTCGACGGCGGAATGCGCGGCTACCAATTCAGCCCCGATGGTCGTCGCATCGCATTCGGCGGAACGGTCGGACACAAGCCCGTGCTTTCATACACGCAGCCGGATTTGTTCGTGATGAATAATGAACCGAATGCAACGCCTAAGAACCTCACGGCCAGTTATGATTTCGACATCGGAGGAGGCATCGGCGGCGATCAGCGCGCGCCTCGTGGCGGCGGTGGCGGCGGCGGCGGAGTTGTCTGGAGTCGGGATGGTCGCTCGCTTTATGTCAATGTAGCCGAACACGGTCGGGCGAATCTCAAGCGAATCGATGCGATGACGGGCAAAGTCGAAGCGTTGACTTCGGGCGATCACGAAGTGCAATCCTACACGGCGACAGCCGACGCATCGAAGATGGCTTTGCTCGTTTCGTCTTCGGTCAACATCGGAGATATCTTTCTGCTCGACACCGCATCAGGGCGGATGACGCAACTCACTCGCATCAACGACGAGTTGTTCTCGCAGATCAACCTCACGCACCCGGAAGAAATCTGGTACACGAGTTTCGACGGCAAAAAAATTCAGGCGTGGATTCAGAAACCGCCCAATTTCGACCCTGGGAAGAAGTACCCGTTCATACTTCAGATTCACGGCGGGCCGCATGCAGCCTACGGCTTCAACTTCACTCATGAATTTCAATGGATGGCCGCCAAAGGTTACGTCGTGCTTTACACCAACCCGCGCGGCAGCACCTCCTACGGACAGGACTTCGGCAATATCATTCAGCACAACTATCCGGGAGATGACTACAAGGATTTGATGGCAGGCGTTGATGAAGTCGTCAAGCGCGGCTACATCGACACGAACAGGCTGGGCGTGACGGGTGGCAGCGGCGGCGGCGTTTTGACCAACTGGACAGTGGGCCACACGACGCGCTTTCGGGCGGCGGTGTCTCAGCGTTCGATAGCCGACTGGGCCGGATTCTGGTACACGGCTGATTTCACCCTCTTCACGCCGACGTGGTTTCGAGCCGCGCCGTGGGAAGACCCCGAAGATTTCGTGAAGCGTTCGCCGATCACTTACGTCAAAAACATCACCACGCCGATGATGTTCATCGAGGGCGAAGCGGACTGGCGCACGCCTGCAAACGAAGGCGGCGAAGTAATGTTTCGCGCGTTGAAGTATCGCCGGGTTCCGACCGTGATGGTGCGCTTCCCGAACGAATCGCATGACTTGTCGCGCTCAGGCGCGCCCTGGCATCGCATCGAGCGGCTGCAACACATCGTGAACTGGTTCGACAAATACCTTCAGGACAAGCCGATCAAAATTTACGACGTGGAGTGAGGGCAAACCGGTATGAGAGTGAAAAGTCGGTAGCAGTTGTTGTTTGAGGCACACTCACCGCAGAGGCGCAGAGGACACAGAAGTTGGGCCGGGGGTTCTTCTCTGCGCCTGCTCAGCGCGCTCTGCGACTCTGCGGTGAAAACATGCCTAATAGAAGACAGGTTCAATTCCCATAAAACATTTTTCCCGGCGACACTTCTATCAGGAGGAAGAAAATGAATCGACATCGTTTGATGATAACCGTTCTGATCACATTGTTGATCGCCACTCCGCTCATTGCGCGGCAACAAACAGATTCCAGCCTGCTCACACTCGATTCTGTCCTCACATATCGCCCGCAATCTCTCAATGCAGTTCAATGGCAGACTGACGGAAGTGGCTACCTCGCGCTGGAGCCGTCGGGCAAAAAAGAAGGTCTCGATCTGGTGCGTTATGACGCGGCGACCGGCGAGAGGACGATTCTCGTATCATCAGAAAAACTCACGCCGCAGGGCGCATCATCGCCGATTGTCATAGAGCAGTTCGACTTCAGCGAGGACGGACAGAAACTTTTAATATTCACCAACTCGGCCCGCGTATGGCGCAGCAACACGAGAGGCGATTACTGGATACTCGATCTGAAAAGCTGGCGACTCACGAAACTCGGCGGCCCTGCGAAACCTTCGACTCTGATGTTCGCCAAATTTTCGCCCGATTCGACGCGCGTAGGCTATGTGCGCGAAAACAACATCTATGTCGAAAGCATAACGGATGGTCGCATCACTCGATTGACTACGGGCGCGCGCCATATCATCAACGGCACATTCGACTGGGTGTACGAAGAAGAACTTTTCTGCCGCGACGGATGGCGATGGAGTCCCGACGGACGACGCATCGCTTACTGGCAACTCAATTCCGAAGGCGTGAAGGAATTCCAGCTAATCGACAACACCTCTGGCCTCTATCCTGTGATCACTTCCTTCCCGTATCCGAAAGCGGGCGAGATAAATTCTGCCGCTCGCGTCGGCGTCATCCCGGCAGCGGGGGGCGAGACTCGCTGGTTCGACATTGCGGGCGATCCGCGCAATCACTACCTGCCGCGAATGGAATGGGCCGCCAGTTCCGACGAAGTAATCATTCAACAACTCAATCGGCTTCAAAACACCAATGTCGTAATGCTGGGCGACGCGCGCACGGGCAAAGTGCGACAGGTTCTGACTGAAAAGGATGACGCATGGGTCGACATTGCGTGGGGGGCGATTGACTGGGACAAGCAGGGTCTTGCGCGCGGCGATGTCGAATGGCTCGATGGAGGCAAAAGATTTTTGTGGGCGAGCGAGCGCGACGGCTGGCGGCATATCTATTCCGTCTCGCGCGACGGCAAAGACGCAAGATGCATCACCGAGGGCGATTACGATGTGATCGGCGTCGAGAAGGCTGACATAAAAGGCGGCTGGCTCTATTTCATGGCTTCGCCGGAGAATGCGACACAGAATTATCTCTTCCGCGCGCCACTCGACGCGAGCGGCAAGGCGGAGAGATTGTCGCCTTCGTCTCAGGCAGGCACGCACGGCTATCTGATTTCTCCTCGCGGCGATTATGCGATTCACACTTACTCGACTTTCACCAGAGTCCCCGCAACCGATATCGTTCGATTGCCCGATCACGCATCGGTGAGAACGCTCATCGATAATCGAGAGCTTCAGGATCGGCTCTCAAAGCTCAAAGCGTGTCGGTCGGAATTTTTCCGCGTAGACATTGGCGAAGGTGTCGAGCTTGACGGCTGGATGATCAAGCCGCCCGACTTCGACGCAGGGAATCGCTACCCCGTTCTTTTTTACGTTTACGGCGAGCCGTGGGGACAGACCGTGCTCGATGCATGGGGAGGTCGCAATCTGATGTGGCACACGATGCTTGCGCAGCAGGGCTATATAGTGATGAGCGTCGATAATCGCGGCACTCCGGCTCCGCGCAGCAGGGCGTGGCGCAAATCGATCTATCGCCGGATGGGAATTCGCAATTCGCTCGATCAGGCCAATGCCGTGAGAGCGATCACCCGATGGCCTTTTATCGACGCGGGGCGCATAGCCATCTGGGGATGGAGCGGCGGAGGTTCGTCGAGTCTCAACGCGATCTTCCGCTACCCTGATTTGTACAAGGTGGCGATGGCGGTCGCCCCCGTACCCGATTTGCGTTTCTACGACACGATATATCAGGAGCGTTACTGCGGACTGCCGCAGGATCACCCGGATGAATACAAGCAAAGCTCGCCCATCACATTCGCCAGTCAGTTGAAAGGACAACTGCTCATAGTTCACGGCACGGGCGATGACAACGTTCATTATCAGGGAACTGAATCGCTAATCGATGCGCTGGTGGCTGCGGACAAACAGTTCACTCTGATGGCTTACCCGAACCGTTCGCACGGAATTTATGAGGGGCGCGGGACGACTCGTCATCTATTCGAACTGCTGACCCGGTTCCTCAATGAAAAACTTCCGCCGGGATCGCGCGCCGGATAGGAGCATTGCAGATGTAGAACAGGCTGCCAGCCTGTTCACGCCCTGAAAGCATGATAATTTAAGAACTCCGCAGGCTGGCAGCCTGCTCTACCTTTTTTGAGGAGACGATCATGAATAAACGCACAGGCAAATTCTCATTGCTTCTGGCTGTTCTTCTGGCGTGCGCCGTTGCCGCGCAATCGCAATCGCCACCCGTCACAGCGATCAAGGCCGGTCGGCTCATCGACCCGGAGACCGGGACGGCATCCGTCAATCAGGTGATCATCATCGAGGGCGAAAAAATCAGAGAGGTCGGCGCGAACCTCGCCATCCCTGCCGGGGCGAGAGTGATCGATCTCAGCAATCTCACCGTCTTGCCCGGTCTCGTCGATGCGCACACGCACATGGCGCTCACCTACAAAGAGCAGCCTGAAAACAATTATTACTATCTGACATACGTGACCGACTCGACCGCGCTGCGCGCCATTCAGGCCGCGTCGAACGGCATACAGCTTCTCAACTCCGGCTTCACCGTCATACGCGATGTCGGAAACAACGGGCTTTATGCCGACACCGCGCTGCGTCAGGCGATAGAGCAGGGATGGCTGCCGGGGCCGACGGTGATTCCGTCAGGGATAATCATAGGCGGTACAGGCGGACAGTTCTGGCCGACGCCTGAGATGTACAAATATCACAAGATCGTCTATCCCGAATACATCGATGCCAACACGCCTGACGAGATAATCCGCGCAGTCCGCGAGAACATGCTCTTCGGCGCTCGCACCATCAAGCTGTGCATCGATTGCAAGCCGTGGGGCTATTCGGTCGAAGAAATCCGCCTTGCCATCAGCGAGGCCGCAAAAGGCGGCTGCAAAGTCGAAGGCCACGTACAGACTCCGGAAGGAGCGCAGCGCGCCATCGATGCGGGCATTCATATCATCGGCCACGGGCAGGCGCTCACGCCCGAACATCACCGTCAGATGGCAGAAAAGGGTATCTTCCTCGCCGGAACTGACACGCCATTTGCGAAATATCGCGGCACTGAGGCGGCATTCCGTCAGACGGTCGCCAAACTGCGCTCGGCGTGGGAGAAGAAAGTTCCTCTGACCTTCTCGACGGATTTCGATTACTGGAACGATAGGATGAAGGACGACAAGACGGGTGAGTGGCTGAGCCGGGGCGAGTTGACTATTGCCTTCCTGGAAACATGGAAAGCGGCTGGCATTCCTGCTCCCGACATCCTGCGCGCCATTACGATCAACGGCTTTAGGGCAGCCGATATTATTAAAGAACGCGGGCCGATCAAGCCGGGAATGTTTGCCGATATGATCGCCGTTACAGGCGATCCGCTTACCGATATCGATGCGTTGCGACGTGTTCAGTTCGTGATGAAAAACGGAATGGTGTTCAAAAAGGACGGGGTGATGATGCCGGAGAAATTTTTCCACCCCGGCCCGGTCAGGATACCGAGCGGAAGGTATACTCGCTGAATCAGGGCTTGAGAAAAATCTCGCGGGCAGCTATAGGTTCTGTCTGCCATCGTCCGGCACTTCATTCTGAGCGTCTGTTCGCTCAGGGTTATCTCTGTCAAACGACTGCTTACCTGTAATGGAGGGCTTATGAAGCAAAGAAACATTTCAGCAATTTCGGTGAGTCTGATCCTCGTGATTACGCTCGTCGGCACGGCGCTCAGTTCGGCCAGCAAATCTCCCGCGCCTGCGGCGTGGACTCCCGAATTTTCCATGAAGGTCAAAGGCGTCGGCGGCGTCACGGTTTCTCCCGACGGCAAGCGCGTTCTCTACACAGTCAACGAAGCGGTGATGACTGCGGACAAAAGCGAGTACCTGACGCAAATCTGGACGGCGAACGCTGACGGCAGCGACGCCTATCAGATGACCTTCGGCGAAAAATCTTCAACCACGACCGATTGGTCGCCCGATGGTCGCTGGATCGCCTTCACCTCCGCACGTTCGGGCAAAAACAATCTGTACCTGATGCGCGCATCGGGCGGCGAAGCCGAAATGATCACGGACGTAAAGAGCGGAGTCGGCTCATTCGGCTGGTCGCCCGACGGCAAATCGATAGCCTACACTTCGTCTGACCCGCTTTCGGCTGATGAAGAGAAGAATCTCAAAGGCAAAGACGATTCCCGCTGGATCGATGAGAATGTGAAGATGAGTCACCTCTATGTCATCGGGGTGGCGAAAGACACGAACGGCAAACGCGAACCGCGCCAGTTGACGAAGGGAAATTTCACCGTCGGATCGGGGATTGGCGGCGTCAGTTATGACTGGTCGCCCGACAGCAGATCAATCGTCTTCACACACACAAAGACTCCTAAGGCGGACGACTGGGTGAGCGCCGATGTTTCAGTCGTCGATGTCGCCTCTGGCAATATCAAACCGCTCGCCGCGACCAACGCCTCTGAATCGCAGCCGTTCTATTCTCCTGATGGCCGCTGGATCGCGCTCTCCGTGAGCAGCGACCCGCCGCGCTGGGCATTCAACACGACCATCAACCTGATTCCTTCCGGCGGCGGGACACCGAAGGCGCTCGCGCTCAGTTACGACGAGCAACCGAATATGGTCGGATGGTCGGCGGACGGCAAGCGTATTTACTTCGGCGAAACGCGCGGCACGGCGACGGCTCTGTATGCGATCAATGTCGAAACGAACGCGATAACCGAGATAGATAAAGGTCGGGCAGTTTATGGCGCGGTCAATCTCAACTTCACGCGCACGATGTTCGGCCTGACGATGCAGACCAATGACAGCCCGCCGGAAGCCTACGTCACGCGCGTCGAGAGTTTCGCCCCCACGAGGGTGAGCAGCGCCAACGCCGATATCAAACCTGTGCTAGGCAAAATGGAGGTTGTGCGCTGGAAGAGCAGCGACGGAATGGATGTCGAAGGCATACTCAACTACCCCGCAGATTACAAAGCGGGAACGCGCGCGCCGCTTCTGCTTGTTATTCACGGAGGCCCGACCGGTGTGTTTACGCAAAACTTCGCCGCAGGGCCGGGACTCTATCCGACTGCTGTGTTCAATGCGCGCGGATATGCGGTGCTGCGCGCTAACCCGCGAGGTTCATCAGGGTACGGGAAGAAATTCCGCTTCGCAAATTACAAGGACTGGGGCGGCGGCGATTACAAAGACCTGATGGCCGGAGTCGATCACGTCATCTCGATGGGCGTGGCGGATCAGAATCGACTGGGCGTGATGGGTTGGAGTTACGGCGGCTTTATGACTTCGTGGGTGATAACGCAGACCAAACGATTCAAGGCCGCGTCAATCGGAGCCGCTGTGACTAACCTGATGAGTTTCACCGGCACGTCGGACATTCCCGGATTCATCCCCGATTACATGGGCGCGCAGTTCTGGGACGACCTTGATGTCTATCGCCTTCACTCGGCGATGTTCAACATCAAAGGCGCTTCGACTCCTTCACTAATTCAACATTGCGAGGGCGATCTGCGTGTGCCTATCTCGCAAGGGTATGAACTCTACAACGCGCTCAGACAACAGGGCGTGCCTGTGCGAATGCTGGTGATGCCGCGTCAGGCGCACGGGCCGACCGAGCCTAAGATGCTGTTGAAGGTTATGCAGACGAACGTCGAGTGGTTCGATAAGTATCTGGGCAATGAATCATAATCGCTCATCGGCAATCTCGGCGCGGGTCGCTGGGCGAGGTTTATCGCGCACGCGACACGACCGCGAAATGGCTATCAAAGTTCTGCCGCGGGTTTTGCCAGTGATGAAGGCTGCCTGAAGAGATTTGAGCAGGAGGCGCGGGCGATTTCTGCGCTCAATGGCCGGAACATCCTGTTCATCCGCGACAGAGGAGTCGTCCTTGACGCTGCGCATCGGCCTGAAACGATGAAAACGGCTGAGGCGGATGTCCGACAATCTGCCAGATTGTCGGACATGTTGTCAGTGACGACGCCCTTAAAGTATGAAAAACAATCGAGGGTTCGGACTCTCCCGACTCTCAAGACTCTATAGACTTTTTCGGAGGAGTTTTCATGAAATCATCAGTAATGCTGGCGCAACTCGAACAGCAGGTCGAATATCTCAGAGGGATTCTCGCTGGGCTTGAAGAGCCGCAGCTTATGAGGCCGCCCGCGCCGGGGCGCATGTCGCTCAAACAGATGGCCGTCCACCTGGCACGCACCAACGAATCGTTCGCTGAAAGGATCGAGCTTATGCTCACGCTCGACTCGCCGCCCGTCAAGGTCATCGATGCGGGGCTTGAAGACCTTGAGTCATACAAAAAAGCTGATTTGAACCGGGTGATGGAAAAATTCGTCCGCGGCCGCGCGCGACTCATAGAAAGATTGTCCCGGATATATCCTCATGACTGGGAGCGAAGGGCCGCTCACCCTGAGTATCATCGATATGATGTGCAGATGGCCGTCGAACATCTGCTGCTGCACGAGGCTCATCACCTCTATCACATGGAGCAGATGCGCGCCGCCCTCGATCGGTGGGATCAGAGATGATCCTCGTTTCTCAATATCCCTTGTCGCGGAATATGAGAAGGTAAACGCCCGCTCCGATCAACGGGACGAAGAGTATCAGCAGGATCAGCACTGCTTTCGTGAAATTGTCGTGACGCGATCTCAACACGTTGCTGATGGCAATGATGTCGAGAATGAGCACGATCAGCGTGAAGAGCATGTTGAAGAATGAGTCGAATACAAACATCTGAATGAGACTCCTTGCCTGAACCTGTTTGCCGTGCGGCGCACCTCGAAGGCGGCCCGCTTTGATTCCACGCCTGGAGTTACGACTCTCGCCGACTGAAAGTTCAAATTTGCTTGATGCGCGGTTGAGTCTACTCATCCTCCGGCAAGTGATCAAGCACGGATGAGTTTCTTGACACTCGACCTGAACCGCCATAGAATTTCAACCGGATTCGTTGATCGACCTTTCTCTTTCATTGCCGAGAAGTCTTTCGGGTCGTCAGCGAGAAAGCCCTGAAATAATGACAACTCGGGAGGCATGAGCCGGTGACAGAATGCTCACACACATTCAGACACCAGACTCCAGACTCTCGACTCCGGACTTTTCTCAGGAGGCTCGTTTGAGACTACGGCTGATTCTGCTTTCCGCTATTCTGCTTATTTCACCTGCGGCATTTTCTTTCTCCGATGATGAGGGGCCGCGGGAGCTTGAAGTGTTTCAGGGTTATCTCGATCCCGCGCCCGACGGAATGGATGTCCGCTTTGCGTGGACTCAGCCCGGAGGCCGGGGCGAAAACGTCCGCATCTGCGATATCGAATCGAACTGGAACACGAGCCATAACGATCTTGCCTCGGCTGCTGAGAACGCCTTCATCGTGGTCAGAGATTCCAGCGGGTCGCAGGAATCCAACATCGAGCATGGAACGGCGGTGCTTGGCGAACTCATAGCCGCGCCCGACGGCGTGGGCGTTACAGGCATAGCTCATCAGGCAAGGATCGGACTCATCAGCCCCGGAAGCGAGGGCAACCCGCAGAGAATAGCCGATGCCATCTCTCAGGCCGTCCGCCGACTTGATCGCGGCGATGTTCTGCTTGTCGAGCAACAATCCATATCCGGGCCGCGTTTCGATATAAGCACAGGGCGCGGGCTTGCGCCGACTGAATTCGATCCGGCAGTTTTCAACGCGATCAAAGATGCCACGTCTCGCGGCATAATCGTCATCGAGCCATCGGGCAACGGATTTGAAGACCTCGACGACCCGGCCTACAGCGGCAAGTTTGATCGCAGGGAGCGCGATTCGGGCGCGATCATGGTCGGAGGAGGGATGCCGCCTCAGGGCATTTACGGGCCAGGGCCAGACCGCGAGCGCACGACGGAATCGAACTACGGTTCGCGCTTAGACCTTCAGGGGTGGAGTCGCTTCGTGACGACGTGCGGCTACGGCGATCTTCGTCATGATCAGGGGCGCAATAACTGGTACACGATAAACTTCGGCGGCACTTCTTCGGCGGCGGCGATGGTCGCGGGCGCGGTGGCTGTGCTTCAAAGCATAGTCAAAGAGCGTGGCCTCGAACCGCTCTCGCCCGCCGATATGCGACGTTTGCTTATCGCCACCGGCACTCCTCAGTCGGGCGACACGAGCAAAAAGATCGGCCCGCGAATCGATCTTCGCGCGGCAATCGAGGCGATTGATTCTCTGGGCGATCCACCTACGCCTGCCATCACATCGATTCGCTACAAGAAGTCAAAAGGGCAGCTTACGGTCGATGGCGAGAGCTTCGCCAAAAAGGATTCGATAATCGAAATCGATGGCACGCCCATAGAGCGACTCAAGTACCCGGCCAGTTACGTGGGCCAGGGAGGAGTGACGACTCGCATAGTGACCAAGCAGAACGTGAGCGCGCTCATCCCTTCAGGCACGGAAGTTTCGATCACGGTCTTCACGCCCGCGACCGGCAAACGAAGTCGACCCTTTCCGTTTCGCAGCCTGTAGCGCAATTCGTCAGATAGCGCCTTCTTGTATGACGCTTCAACAACCCAACCCCATCGAGGGTACATGAAATCTGCCCTGATCGAGCGGGTGATCATCATCGCCTGCTTCATTCCTTTCACCCCATAGCTATCCTGTTTCAGCGCATAATGTTTTCCTGTCTCTCAGAAAAAAACTATTGTAGCGATGTTTTTCTGACTGTAGCATCAGATAGTCCGGCGCTTTGTCTCCCCTTCATAGAGCTTCCCCCAGGTTGGCCGCTAAGAGAGTCGGGATCAGATTGCTTATCAAATGCTCCCTGTCGTTTCCGGCGGCGAGGACAACGATCACACCCTGAAGAGAGTCGGGATCAGATTGCTTATCAAATACTCCACAGCCAAGGCTATCGAAAGGTTGTAGCAAAGTTGTAGAAAGGGCAAAAGAGGGGTTGGGTAATGAATAAGCCAGCGAGTCATTATAGAGATGGAGCAAGGGCAAGGCGACGAAGGGGTCGTCGCGGGTGGGGGTGTCTGGCAGCGGTTCTTCTCTTGCTGGTGGCTACGTGGAATCGTCCGACGTTTGCTCTCGATACTCGTAAGGCAATCACGCAGTACATACAGACCGTGTGGACTTCTGAGGATGGTCTGCCGCAGAACAGCGTCCGGGCAATAATCCAGACTCGCGATGGGTATCTATGGCTTGCAACTGAGGAAGGTCTTGCCCGTTTCGATGGTGTGCGCTTCACGGTATTCGACAAAGGAAATACAGGTGAAATAAAACACAATAATGTCTCGGCGCTTTACGAGGACAACGAGGGCGGCCTGTGGATAGGCACAGACGGAGGGCTGATCCGGCTCAAGGATGGGAAGTTCACTGCTTATACGACTAAAGACGGATTGTCCAGCGACATTGTATGGGCAATCCATCAGGACAAAGAAGGAAGCCTGTGGAT
>DLHY01000030.1:202390-242945 GCA_002483445.1 Blastocatellia bacterium UBA7656 | reverse complement strand
ATTTTTTGTCCTGTACAGAGTCCGGTTCTTTTTTCTGTTCAAGCCCTCAATGCTCAGGCGGCTTTTTCTCTTTTGGTTTCGCTTCGTTCTTCTTCGATTCAGCAGGTTTGTCTTTATCAACTTTGCTTTTATCCGTTTTGTCTTTATCGGCGTTTTTCACATCATCTTCTGTCGCTATGTCGCCTTCGTCAAGCACGCGGATGTTGGTCGAAAATTTCTTATAGTTGATGTAGCGGACGATCATTTTGAGGCGAACCGAATGGCTCTTGAATTCGAGAGTGTCGTCAGCATAAACATAGGTCGGAAACCAGTAGCGACCATCGATGTTTTCGCGGAAGCTTTCAAAGCGGGGGTACTTGTTATCGCTGGTTTCAGGAACGGCTTTCCCGGCGACTTTCACTATCTGAAAATCCTCGTCATCGACCCATATCCGCCCTTCGAGATATCGCTCGCCTTTCTTTATTTGTTTGGGGCGCACATCGAAGACATAAGCGTTGATCTCGTCTATCTTCTCCTTGCCGTGATATTCGACGATGTATTTCGGCAGGTCTTCGGTCGCCAAAGCGAAAGGCTGAACGCCGCCCAGATCGTTTATGTCTTCCTGACTGAATATTGCGCCGACGAGAGAAGATGGGGGGAAATAGTTGATCTTTTCAAATCGGTTGCCCTGATTGTCGAATGTGATTTCCGAAACGCGCTTGAATCGGCCCGTGATCGAGCCTGCTTCGCCGATGGTCATCACGTCGACATCCTGAGTGAAGAGGTAATTGCTTCTGGCCAGCTTGTTCTCGCTCTCGGCTGCGGCGAATCGGCGGATGATTTCATCAATCTGAGGCTGCTCTTTCGTCTGAGCCGATGAATGGAAACCGAAAGCCGCGAGGCTCAAGGTCAAAACGATGAGTGTTCTTTTCAACTGCATTTTAATCTCCTGTCTTTGATTCTACTTTTCTGCTCTGCGGCTCACAAGCCATTCTCAAGTGTGTGATGAAGCGTGGACGAATCATGTTTGCCTGCCTTATCATTGATGCCTCGCCTCAGAGAGAACGATATGAAGATACTTATATGCAGCGATGGTTCGGAGCAGGCTGACGCGGCTATCAGTTTCGGCGGATTGATAGCCAAAGCGTGCCACGCGGAAACGACCATACTCGGCATAGCGGAAAAACCGGAAGAAGAAGACTCGGTCTTCGACGCGCTCAAGCGAGGACGCGATCTGCTCAGAGAGCGAGGAGTTGCTGCCGAGCTTATAACCAAATCGGGAAATCCCATCGAAGAAATAGTCAGGCGCGCGGAAGAGACCTCCTACGATCTCGTAGTGATAGGCGCGGTTCGCAAGGGGACTCGCGGATCATTTCTGATGTCAGCCAAAGCTTACAAGATCATCAAGGCCGTCTCGCCGCCTGTGCTTGTCGTAATAGGCAGTCGCTTGTCGCTCAAGCGCATACTGATTTGCAGCGGCGGCGAAAAGTATATCGATTCGGCGGTCTCTTTCGCCGGACGCCTTGCCGCAGAAGCAGAGGCGACCATCACCCTGCTGCATGTGATGGTCGATCCGCCCCAGGTCTTTTCCGACCTGCTCAAGATGGAAGAGGACGTAAACCTCCTGCTTCATTCCGGGCTTGATCTGGGTCAGAACCTTCGACGCGAAAAAGAAGAACTTGACGAGATGGGCGTCGAGAGTCAGGTCAAACTCCGTCACGGGCTTGTTTTGAGCGAGGTGTTCAAGGAGATTCGGCAGGGCGATTATGATCTCGTCGTCACAGGCTCAAGCCCTGATCGCGGCAACCTGCGCGCTTACATACTCGGCAACATAACGCGCGAGATAGTCAATCGCGCCGAATGCCCCGTGCTGGTCGTGCGCAGCGAGGAAAGCCCCGCCAGCATCGGCCAGAGTCTGAAAGGTTTTTTCTCTCAGGTCTTCAGCAAGAGCGAATGACAGGTCTGAAGCCGAGAGCCTGGAGTTCCAATGTTTTGACTCCAGACTCTCGACTCCAGACTCCAGACTTCTATGGCAGGTTATTCATCAACTCCGCTCGTTAAAAAACTCGGCATAAAAGCGAACGCGCGCATTCTGCTCGTCGACGCGCCTGCGGGATTTCTCGAAGAACTCGGCCCGCTCCCGCTGGGTATTTCTATAAACAGGCGACCGATGAAATCGATGGATGTGATTCTTCTCTTCGTGAAGACGAGATCGCAACTGGCGAAGAGTTTTTCAAAACTGGCTGGCAATCTTGCGCCCGCCGGAATGCTTTGGGTCGCGTGGCCTAAGAAGGCTTCAGGAGTTGCAACCGATCTTTCTTTCGATGCTGTTCAAAAAGAAGGACTCAGCGCGGGACTGGTCGATACGAAAATCTGCGCGATAAATGAAATCTGGTCGGGATTGAAATTCGTCATTCGACTCAAAGACAGGTGAAGCCCGAATCGCTCCCCTCACACCCCGTATTTATCAAGCAACTGGCACACTAATCGATTCCAGGCAACCGGGCCTGCCCCGTCAATTGTTTTCAACCGGGCGATGTCGATATGCTCGCGGCTTCCATCAAATCGTTGAAGCAGGAAAGGCAAATCTACTGCCGCCAGCATCGCCTCATCGTTTGGGCTGTCGCCTATGCCGACCGTTCGCACGTCACCCATCTCTTCTCGAAACATAGCAGCCAGCAAAACGACGGCTTTGCCCTTATCGACTCCCGCCGACACGATGGTGTGAAACCGGCTGCCTCGAATCGAGGACAGCCCTCTCGATTGCAAAGCCTCGACAAAAGAGATCATCTCCGCGTCGGACATCTCGCTGAGGATCGTTTCGCTGTAATCGCGCTCCTGCGCGCGCAGAGCCGCTTCACTGCTCAGGTCTGTCACCTGACAGAGTTCCGCGAGTGACATTTCGCTGAAAGTTTTCATCCGCGCGCCGGTCTGTCTGCGCGCGTCGTCGATCAGTTTTTTTATCTTTTCTGCCGAATCGCCCGCTTCGATCACTTCATAGCCGTCTCCGGCGGGCCGTGATTGAAGCGGCTTCGCAAAATAATTTTGTGGGATAAGGATCGCGCTTCCGTTTTCGACTATCATCGGTTCCCGAATCCCTATGTCTGCCTGATATCGCTGCTGTTCTGCGCGGGTCTTCGACGAACAGAACACGAGCGGGATTTTTGCTTCGATTATTCGCCTCAGAACTTCGAGAGCCGGAAGGTATGAATAAGTCTTCAGGTCGAGCAGCGTTCCGTCGAGGTCTGTGAATATGATAAGTCGTTTTTGAGCCTCATCCATGTCCGAACTCTGATGGCCTTCGATAATCACAGCGAGGATTTTTCCAGCATCGCTGCGAAGGGCTGACCGTCCAAAGCCTTGATGAATTTATCGCGGTCGATGCTGCCGAGCGCCGGGTAGCGCGTAACCTGCGCAGGTTCTTCGTCGCGGCCAATGAGTCGACGGCGGCGCATTTCAGCGAGGATTTCCTGCTTGAGAGTTTGAGAAGCTGCGCTGGAGTGATAAAGAGCCTGAAGCGATGAAGAGATCATGCTCTGGACATGTTTTTCCCCCTTCGAAGCGTGCAGATGCGGATTACGCGATTCTATCTGATAGACATTGACTCCCTGCTTCATCACTTCGGGGTGTACAGATTCTGAAAGCCCGCCGAATTTCTCTATCAGGTTGATGATATGATAAGGCTCTATCGCATAGCCTGCCGCATAATCGAGCAGCAGCGCGAGGCTCGTACTCATGGCATGTTCTCCGGCATTGCCCGTCTTGATGACTTCGGTCTCGAATCCGGTGTGATAGCTTATGAGCCTGTTGAGAAAATCGTTCGTTATCACCGAAGCCCGCCCGTATTTGGCGAAGTAGAGATTCGATTCGACAATTTTGGGCTTGCTGTGCCAGAGCATTCGCACCATCGAGTAGGAAGACTGGCTCAGGGAGAAGCTCGTGGCATAAGCGCGGACGTATTCGAATACGGCTCCCGGTATATAATTGTCCGCATCGATGAACCCGATATATTTTTTTCCCGCCAGCCACGCTAGCATCGTTCCTATTATCATGCCTTCAGCCTTGCCGTCCTTGATCCGCCCGTCCTCGCCGAGTATCGCTGTATAACCCGCGTCGGCGAAAGCTTTGGCAATCGCCGGGTCTTTCTGATGCGCGACGAGGATATCTTTTTTGGTGAACATGCGAAAATTTTCAAGCGCGTTTTTTTCCATGTTGTAGCGGTCGACAGGCTCGCCCGGACTGTTCGAGACCACGATGGTCAGGCAGGAGTGAGGGATTGCAAACAGTATTCCTTCCAACAGTCTCAGCCTTTCGTTCATCATCGGAACGACGATGGCCATCTGCTTTTCGATCTCGTTGAGCGTTTCGTAGGGGACTTGCCGAATGACGAAATATGGCTCGTAGGTCAGCGAGTCGGCGACAGGGCCGGAGTCGAGTTCATAAACTTTCTGAACTCCGTAGAAGAGATTCGCTCCAAACCGCTGTGCCTCGCGAGGCAACTCTATTCTCATATCGCTCCTGTGAAAATTTCGTTGAAGATTTATGCCGATGTGCGTTGATGAACACAATGACTTTATCAGGAAACCGTCATCGAAGCGACGCTGTGATTTGCTTCATTCGCTTTCACAACAGTTTCATAATAAATCGCGGCGATTGTACGCCAGCCTATTCCCGGTTCTGCTTTCGAAGCAGCGCCTCGTAGTAATGAACCAGATATTCTCCGGCCCGCTTCCTCGTCCTCGACCAACTCATGGCTTCGCCTATTTCCTCAAGCTCGTTCTCCATCTTGTTGGTGATGTAAAGCTGGCGATTGAGCAGAGCCGAAATGCGGCTTTCGTTCATCTGTCGGGTCAGAGAGGCTACTCTGGTTCTCGCTTTCTGCAACGCGACCATCTTGCCTATATCCTTCGAGGCGGTTCTCTCGATTTCATCTTCCACTGTGAAGACGGCGGCTTTGGCCTGGAGGAGTTCGGCTTCGAGTTTAGCCGCGCGGTCTCTTTCGGCCTGAACTTCATCCCTCGTCAACACGGGCGGAAGTTTGCCGACTGGCTTTTTCTCTCCCGGCGGCAGAGGCGGCAGGATGCGGTTGATATCGGAATGCTGCGCGTCGAGTTGTATTCGCGGAGTGACCTTCAATTTGATCGTGACGATTTCCTTGCGCCGAGCTTCGAATTCGACTGACTCTTCGACCACGTTCATCTCTTCCTGCGCTTCTTCGTTGAGATTGGTTCTGAAAGCGCGGGCGGGCGGCCAGTGAGATGACAATCGTCCTCTGACCTGTCGTTCAGTGGTGTTGAAAAATCTTGCGATAACTCCCTCTCCGTCTTCCGACCGTTTGAGGGCGCTCAATCTGAACACATTCACCGGGTCTTCGCTCGACAGTGAGAAAAACGACATCTCGTCATGAAGAGTGCCGGGATCGGTTTTCAGCACGGCTCTCAGCCGCAGGTTGTGAGAAAAAGCCTGCACGTGGGCCTGCTCTTCGGATCGGTCTCCGTTGTGAGGAAAGATCGCGTAATGGAATACATGCTCGCCGAGGCATTGAGCTTCGGGGGTGAATATGTGCGGGCCGACATCGCCCACCCGCGTCAGAAGATCGTAGCGGGCCAGCCAGCCGACCGACCTGAGCAGAGTCAAAGCGATGGCTCCCGCTTCGGGCAGTATCTCGAACTCGGTCACGCGGCGGCTGATTATCGCCACTCCCTTTTCCCCGTCGCGATAATCGACGAAGTTCTGGAAAGGATGCGTGTTGATCGGTTGAGTGTAGCGGCCTGCCAGCATTAGTTCACGGAACCGTTCGGGCAATTCCTGCGGGGGCGGTTCATCGGCTATGGGAAGCCTTGCCACGTCGAATGGCTCTTCGGCGAAGCAGTGGTCCGCCTTGATGCCGGTCGGAAAAATGACTCTCAGGCGATGATCCTTGACGACGTTTTTCAACGTGGTCTTCACTTCCACCCGCTTCGATCCTGCCGTCAACTCGACATAAGAAATTATGGGAAAGGCGCGGGTGACCGAGCTTCGCGCTTTTCTGTCTTCCGCCAGACGTTCGGGAAGATCAAGCGTTATCTCGACGCGAAACCTTGCCATAAGCGGGCCTGACTCGATCAGAGTGATCTGAGCTTTCCCTCCACGGCTGCTGAATATGGTGTCGCGCTCAGGATGAGAATAATCATAGGTATCGCCTGCGTCTCCGCCGTCCTCGAAATAACCCAGGTCGTCATAAACGAGATCGGCCTGCTTGTCGGCGACTCGCAGGCTGCCGTCGGGGTTTATGCTGACTTTGAGAAATTCGTTCTCAATCGTTCTCGCTTCAGCCGAAGCCGCAACGGTCGGGGGATTTTCCGGCATTTCATCGCCCGGAACGAGGTAGTAAGTTTTGTAGCCGAGTGCGGGTATGTCCTGGGCGAGAAGATAGAGGTCGATTTGAGCATCATCTCTGTTTCTTATCTGTATGGCTGCCGTCCGGCCTCTGCTGTCTTTGAACGAAAACGAGTCTGCTCCGTCAGGCAACTCAATCGAAAAGCTTATTACGTCTGTGCGCTCGCGGGGCGACGGGTTGAAGATGATGATCGTCAACAAGCGGTCGAATCGCGAGGCATCAATCGCGCTGGCGATGGTTCGAAGGCTCTCATCGGCTATGTCGCGGGCGATGCGCAGCACCTCTTCAAATCGCGATTCCATATCGCGGGCAATCGGGTCTACGCTGCATCCGCACATATCATCATGAGCATGGTTGAGCAGCAGCGTCTTCCACGCAGTTTCGAGCTTGGCTGTCGGGTATTCCATGCCCAGAAGCCATGCGACGGTGGCAAACGGCTCGGCCCATCGCTCAAGTTCTCGCTGGCATTCGTTGTTGAGCAGTTTGAGATGGCTGCGGCTTGAGAAGACGCCCTTGAGAACGGGCATATATTTTCCGCTGTAGAGATAGCCTCGCACCACAGGCATACGAGGATTGAATCGGCTTACGGCTTCTATGTATTCGGGTGGGGTGCTTTGCGCGCAGACGATGTTTTCATCAGTCGAGCTATTGAACTCCTTGATTATGGGCAGCACATCGTCAGGCCAGGGAACCTGTTCGTATCCGTTCATCAGCAGCACGTTCGGCGTAGTTGCGAATGGGCGCAAGGCTCTCGCTTCCGAGAGTATGCGCTCGACGGCTATTTCTTTCGTCAGCGAAAGCACCATCGCATTGCGATAGCTGTTGATCAGATAGACGGCCAGAATGCTCGATCCATCGGGCGATTCCCACAAAAACTCCGACTTCAACTCGTCATCATCCATCGCCACCCCGCGCCAGACGAAGACCCCGTCGATGCCGAATCCCCGGTAAATCTGAGGAGCCTGAGCTATCTGCCCGAAGTTGTCGAGCATCCATCCGGCTTTCATCACTCCTCCCAACCTCTCGGCCATGCTATGGCCTATCATGAGATTGCGGACTAACGCCTCGCCGCTCACGAGAGTCCAGTCAGGCTGCAAATATGCCGGACCGACCATCAGGCGGCCTTCCCTGACATATCTGCTCAATTCTTTCTCGCGCTTTGCCGCTTCTTCCTCGGTCAACTGAGCGAGGTAGTCCTCGACAATGAGAGTCTGCCCATCCAGAACGAAACGATAAGCGGGCTGGGCGGCGAGAGTGTCAAGCAGGTTGTCGAAAAAACGTATGAGCCAGCGATTGGTGTGTCTGGCGGTGAATATCCATTCCCGATCCCAGTGATTATGCGATATGAGATGCACAGTCAACGCGCCGTTCTTGTTGCTTTCGCCCGACTTATTTCCTTGAGTCTTCATGTTTTTGATTGATTCCATTTTCCCTCTCCGGTCTGCACGCCGCGGTAGAAGATTGAAATTGCTGACGGCGACGAAGTGTTTGACGATTAATGAAGCTGAATTTCATCAGCAGAAGTCAGAGTAGGATTTTATACCAAAATCGGCGCAGGCTCTAACCGTTCGGTAGTGTCCTGGTTTTGTGTTGTCGGCAGGAGTAGGGCCATTTGATTTTCCGCCTGGGTGAGAAGAATAGCCCGCGGATGACGCGGATCAGGGAGATTTACACTGATCTGATCCGCTTTGAGAGGCTTTCCTGTAGCCGCATCGATTATGGATTCATCCGACGCCGCGCTGCCCTCGCTGATCGCGTTGACAGGAAATCGCGCGCCCGATTGCCAGCATAATCGGAATCATCATCGCTGTGAGAGAACTTATCGTTTCATCCTGTGGCCTCTCATTATTTTTTCGATCCCTCATACACAATCGGTTTGAGATTTCTCTGCGCCAGCAGATTATTGATGCGCGTGATGTCTGACATCGTCAGGTCGTACAGTTTTTTCAGATGTACGGCCAGTTCCGCCGACAATTCTTCTAACACCTTATACGCCCCATCGGTCGGGCGCGCGTCTCCGGTCTCCACGCTCCTTTGCAGGGAGGCCAGCCGGTTGTTCAATTTGATCGGGAAGTTCAGCGGATCCTGATTGCTGCGATTGCGCACCTGATACAAATCTTCTTCGATCACTTTCATCTTTTCCAGAATCTGCTGCGCCGCCGTTACGAACTCGGAATCCTCAGCTTCCTTCAAGCGCGCCTCGATCTGTTTGCGAATGTCGCGAATGGTGATGACCGCCTCGTTTGCCATGCTCGTCTTGTCCCGAATCTTCATTGCCAGATCGAACTGCGCTTGCAGGTCTGCTTCCGTGACGCCTTTCAGGTTCGGATTCATTCTAATGGTGAAAGGATGAGTTTCGGTATGATTGCCCGCAGTCAGACGCACCTCGTAGCGACCGGGCGGAGCCAAGGGGCCGCTCTCCGGTCGGGCGCTCCAGATTATCATGCCGTCGAAGACGGTCGCGCCGGGATAACGCATATCCCAGGTGAACTGATTCAGCCCCGCTGCTGTCGTCGGTTTGGCAGAACCGCCTCGCCGGAAGGAGCCTGAATCCGCCTCAGCTTTCGTTTCCGCTCCCTCAAATGTCCTGATGAGCTTGCCCTGAGCATTGAGGATTTGAACCTTCACCGACTCGACTTTCTTCGCAAGGTAATACTGAATGACCGCATCATACACGCCGCGTATGGGATCGCTCGGCTTGAAGAAAATCACTTCCTTCTTAGCCAGTTCAGGCGTCAGTTGGCGCAGCGGGCCTATGTCGTCCAGTATCCAGAAGCCGCGCCCGTGCGTCCCCAAGACCACATCATTATCCTTGACGACCAGATCGCGGATGGGAGTGTCCGGCAGGTTGAGTTGCAGCGACTGCCATAGGTCGCCATCGTTGAAGGAAACATACGCGCCGTGTTCAGTACCCAGAAACAGAAGGCCGGGGCGCACAGTGTCTTCGCGCACCGCTTGCGCGAAATGTCCGTCTTTGATGCCGCTCTTGATCTTCGCCCACGTTTTGCCGTAGTCGCGCGTGCGCCAGACATAAGGCGCGCGGTCATCGACCTGATAGCGGTTCGCCGCCACGTAAGCGGTGCCGGGATTATGCCGCGACTCATCGATGATGGAGACGCGGGAGAATTTCGGCATGTCTCTGGGCGTGATGTCCTGCCAGTTTTTGCCGCCGTCGCGCGTGATGTGAATCTTTCCGTCATCCGATCCGGCCCAGATGGTGTTGACATCATGATGAGAGGGAGCCAGAGCGAAGACTGTGGCGTAGATTTCCGGGCCGTTCATGTCCATCGTGATCAGACCGCCGGATAGTCCGAGAGTTTCGGGGTCGTGATATGTGAGATCGGGACTGATTCGCTCCCAACTCTGCCCGTCGTTGGTGGTCTTCCAGACGTGCTGCGAACAGGTGTACATGATCCTGGGATCGACGGGCGAAAACATTATGGGGAAAGTCCACTGCCATCTTTCGGGGAGCGCGCTTGCAGGCTCGCCGGAGAAGAAACGCGGATACACCTGAATATCACGAATCTGCCCGTTGCTCCGGTCGTATCGCGTAATGAGCGCGCCCTGACTGCCCGCGTAGAAAATATTCGGATTGGTCGGATGCTGCGCTATGTACCCGCTCTCGCCTCCGCCGACCGAGTAGTACCAGCCGTGATTGGGGCCGCGAGCCTGCATATTGCCCCAGCCGTCGCTCGGCACCGCCACCGTGCTGTTGTCCTGCTGCGCGCCTGCCACATGATAAGGCACATCGCTCGTCGCTATGACGTGATAGAGTTGCGTGGTCGGATAGTCCTGCTCCGTCCAGGTCTGGCCGCCATTGATGCTGACGTTAGCGCCTCCATCGTTCGCATTGATCATTCGAAGAGGATTGTTAGGGTCGATCCAGAGGTCGTGGTTGTCGCCGTGCGGCACTCGAATGGTAATGTCGAACTTCACTCCGCCATCGATGGATTTGTAGAATCCGGTGTTGAGGCAATAAACGATCTCTCGATCATGAGGGTCAGCATAAACGCGCGAGTAGTAAAACGCGCGCTGGCGCAGCTTGCGCTCGCTGTTGGTGCGCTTCCAGGTCGACCCGCCGTCGTCAGAGCGAAACACGCCGCCCTCGTTGGCCTCGACTATTGCCCACACCCGATTCGGGTCTGCGGGCGAGACGGTCACGCCGATCTTTCCGATGGGCGCTTCAGGCATACCGGGATTCTTCGTCAGATCGATCCATGTGTTTCCACCGTCGAGAGACTTGAAAAGTTTTGAGTCCGGCCCGCCGCCCCACATCTTCCACGCTTTGCGATAGACCTGCCACGTCGAGGCGTACAACACCTTTGGATTGGTGCGGTCGATTATCAGGTCAGCCGCGCCCGCTTTGTCGCTCACATAGAGTACCTTCTCCCACGTATTCCCGCCGTTGGTCGAGCGAAAGAGACCGCGCTCTTCGTTCTCGCCATAAGGATGTCCGAGCGCGGCGACGTAGACGATGTCCGGGTTAGTCGGATGAACGCGAATGCGGGAGATCGTCTGCGTATCTTTCAATCCGAGATGACGCCATGTTTTTCCACCGTCTGTGGATTTATAAACTCCGTCGCCCTGCGTGATGCTGCCGCGAAGCTGCACTTCGCCCATGCCGATGTAGACCACGTCGGGATTTGTCTCCGCGACCGCGACCGCCCCGACCGATGAACTGGTGATCTGTCCGTCGGTCACAGGAAACCACGTAAGACCGCCATCTGCGGTTTTCCACAATCCGCCGCCGGTCGCTCCGAAATAGTATTCGTTGACACGGCCCGGACTGCCGGTGGACGCGAGCGAGCGCCCGCCGCGATCAGGGCCGATGTTGCGCCATCTCAGCTTGTCCCAGAATTTTTCTTCATAGACCGGTTTATTCTGACCCTTCGTCTGAGTGAAGACGCTGCCTGCTCCGTAGCCGATCAGGCACAGCAGGAGGACGAGTAGTATGCGGATTGATCCGCGCTTGTTTTGCATGACGAAAACCTCCATATCACGGTCTTTCCAGTCGAATATCGTCCGGCTCTACTTCCTCACAGTCGGGTACTCGATGCCGAGTTGTTCGAGGTAGGTTTTATACTTCGTCGGATCGAAGTAATACTTTTTCAATTCGGGCGCGAATTTTTCCATCTTCTCTTTGTTGAGGTCTATCGCCGGTTGATCTTCGGGGCCGATCAGAGGCACATACTTTATCTCTTTTGTCTGCACGTTTCGAAAATAATCCCACGCCTGTTTGACAAGCTCCGGCGAGAGCAGGAAATCAATCGCGGTCATCGCCTGAACCTTCGCGCCTGCGGTCGAGCCTTTGTGGGCGATGGGAGTCGCCATCGCCACGGCGTTGGGCCATGCGTGACCGGGCAGGTTAGGGATATTCGCTGGAAACCGCATATAAACTGTAGGCACGTTCCACGAAATGTCGCCGATATCATCCGAGCCTCCGCCTCTCGGATCACCGGGCGGCTCCAATGATCTGACTTTGGTATGCAGTCCTTCGACTCTCGCGCCAATCTCTTTCTGCAAAGCTTTGGCCAATGTCTGATCGGCTTCGCTCCACTGGGGCATACCCGTGGCCTCGATATTTTTCTGCTGCGTTTCGGCCACGATCTTGTTGAAGTGCGAAGGCCAGGCGGAACCGACCACGCGATGATTGACCGTCGTATCGGTCATCATCGCAGCCGCCTGCGCCATTTTGTTCCCAATTTCATTAAGCTCTTTTATGCGCGGGTAATCGAGTTCGCGGAAGTAATACCACACTGAGGCTTCCGATGGCACGACGTTCGGCTGATCGCCGCCGTTGGTGATGACATAATGCGAACGCTGTTGAAGTCTCAGATGCTCGCGCCGCATGTTCCATCCGATGTTCATCAACTCGACTGCATCGAGCGCGCTGCGACCCGACCACGGCGCGCCCGCCGAGTGAGCCGCTTTGCCGTGAAAGAAATACTGCACGGACACAAGCCCGCTGTTGTTGGCGGTCTGCCCGTAGGCGGTCGAAAAATCGCTGCTCACATGCGAGCCGAGCATGATGTCGACATCTTTGAACAAACCCGCGCGGACGAAGTGAGCCTTTGCGCCCACGAGTTCTTCGGCCACGCCGGGGAAGAGTTTTATCGTGCCTGCGAGTTTGTATTTCTCGATTATCTTCTTGAGGACGATAGCGGCAGTGACATTCACGCCCATGCCTGAGTTGTGACCCTCGCCGTGACCGGGCGCACCTTTGACGAGAGGATCGTGGTAAGCGACACCGGGTTTTTGCGAAGCCTGCGGGATGCAATCGATATCGGTGATGAAAGCTATGACGGGTTTGCCCGCGCCGAAACTCGCCGTCCAAGCCGTCGGCATACCCGCGACTCCGCGCTCGACTTTGAATCCATTCCTTTCGAGAATCTCAGTGACATAGCGCGAAGTTTCGTATTCGTGAAATCCAAGCTCGCTGTAGCTGAATATCTGATCGACCATCTGCTGAGTTAAGGTTTGCAGTTTATCGATTATAGCCACCGCCTCGCGCTTCAACTGATCGGCGTTGACGTTTTGAGTCTCAGCATTCAAACTTGCGGTCGCCATCACGACTGCGACCATAAGCAGTGCAGCGATCTTTTTCATTTCCTGCCTCCTCGCAAAACAGTTTTCAGCTTTCAGTTTTCAGTTTTCAGCTTTCATGATTTCAGGGCGTTGTTGAAAACGACATGGAGACTCCTCGGAAAAACAGCGGTCATCTGTTTTATTCTGACTCCTGACTTCTGACTTCTGACTTCTGACTCCTGACATCTGGCAAAGCGAAGACCACCGCTGTCGATGAGCCGGGACGCGCCTGCCAGAATGCAGTGGCATTGCCGCTCATCACCGCGATGTACTGTTTGCCGTTGATCGAATAGGTTATCACGCCTCCGTTGATCGGGCCGCCCGTGTTGAAGCGATAAAGAACTTTGCCGTCGCGGCCATCAAGCGCGATGAAGTCTCCGGTTATCTCTCCCGTGAAAACCAGATCGGCGGAAGTCGAAGTGACGGCGGCGACCATCTGTCGATTGGATTTATATCGCCATCGAATCTTTCCGGTCGAAGCATCGATAGCCGTCAGCCAGCCCCTCGCCTCTTCAATCGGATCGAGTCTGGCGAATCCGCCCATGTAAAACTGTCCTTCGACATAACGAAGCTCTTTGGCGACTCCGAAGTGACCGCACCACTCGACCGAATTGACGTAAAGCATGTTGGTTTGCGGATTGAAAGAAGGGCCGTTCCACAACACCCCGCCCTGAATTCCGGGACAAACGCGGACGCCTTCGGTCGTCAACGGCACTTCGGTATTGAACTGACTCGACACCGGCACCTCGAACACGCGCTTGTGAGTGTCGCGATCCACGACGTGCAGCACGCCGTTCTTGCCGACCGTCGCGGCCAGCTTTCTAGTCTTTCCATCGACAGTGGCGGTAAAGAGCGGGCTTGCCTGTGTGAGGTCCCAGTCGTGAGTGTCGTGAGGGACGACCTGATAATGCCATCTCAATTTGCCCGTCCGCACATCGAGCGCGATCATCGAGTTGGAATAGAGATTGTCGCCGGGACGCGCTTCGCCGTAGAAATCTGGCGCGGGGTTTGCGACCGCGACGTAAAGCTCGCCTCGTTCGGTGTCGAGCGACACGGGCGTCCATACAGACCCTCCGCCTTTGAGCCGCGCATCGGCTTTGCCCCAGGTTTCAGCGCCGGGTTCGCCGTCATCAGGAATCGTATTGAACCGCCATACCTGCTGGCCGTCCTTCAATCGAAACGCGCCGATCCAGCCTTTCACTCCAAGCTCGCTTCCGGCAGGGCCGATGATGATGAGGTCTTCGTAAATCAAAGGCGGCATGGTGAATCCGCCTTCGTTCTTCATCATATCGACTATGGCTTTGTCCCATATCTCTTTTCCGGTCGCGGCGTTGAGCGCGACGAGATAGCCATCATGGGTTCCGCGAACCACCATGCCATCCTTGATCGCGACGCCTCGCTGCACAGGCCAGCCCTGTTTGCCTTTCAGCCTCCAGTTATGACGCCATCGCACCTGACCGCTTGTGGCATCAAGCGCGATGGTCGAAGTGGCTGTAGTCAGATACATCACTCCGCGATAGACCAGCGGATTCGTATGAAAGGTATTCAGGTCGGCTGCCTGATAGAGCCAGACAGGACGGAGCGAAGAAGCGTTGAGGCGATTGATCTGTTTGAGATCGACGTATCGCTGTCCGGCGTAATCGTGATTGGTCAACAGCCAGTCTGTGCTGTTGGTGTGCGCGGCATTCAACGCGGCCTGATCAGGGCCGCCCCCAAGCGCGCTCGATGGTTCCGATTTTTGCGCGTCGCTTTGTTCAGCCTGAGTCGGAGCGGGAGAATTCTTAGGCGCGATTTTGATTTGTTTCAAAGTCGCCGGATCAGCCGCAAGTTCGCGCGCTCCCGAAGGCCAGAGGTTGGACTTCAGTATGAAGGCGATGATATCGATGTACTGCCGGTCTGTGAGCGAGCGACCCGCGCCATAAGGCATCTGATCGCGAGTGATAAAGTAAAGATCATCGACCGTATGTTTGCCCTGTCCCCATTTAGCCATAAAGCTGCTTCCGGCCAGAGCAGTTGACGGAGTGCCTTCGAGTTTCTGCCCGTGACACGAGGCGCAGTGCTTCGCGTAAAGAGCGGCTCCTCTGCGAGCCTGCGCTTCGGTAAAGACTCGCTCCTGCTGTAGGGCTGAAACAGATGGAGAAATATTGACCAGCAAAAGGCCGCAGGCAATCAGAGAAAGAGCCAGGATAGAAGCAAGGCGACGCCTGCTGATGTAATGGAAGAGAAGAGAACTCTTTGTCATCTATTATGCCTCCATGCTTGATAGTTCCCGGCGAGAGTATGAATTTTAAGCGATCAAGTCAACCTGAAATGAATATGAAATTTTTTTTGTAACCAATCGAAAACTTTTTCAGTCTTAGCGCATAGGCGGGTGCGCTCGTGGCCGTGCTTCCACTGGCGCGGACACGAGCACGCTCAGCCGGCTTCATCATTTTTCAGGCAAAAATAAAAAGGGCAAACTCCGTGCGCGCCTTTTCCTCTTGCAATTTCTCTTTTCTCTTTTTAGTGTTTGCGCGTTCCCTGCTATCAAAATTTGTCAGATGGAGGATCACATGAAAGAAGGACGCTTGCTCGCAAAGCGCCTTTGCTCACTTTTAGTGTGCGCCGTTCTGCTTGCTCCCCTGCCCGCGCTTGCTCAAACCCCAAAGCAGAAAAACGCCAAAGCAAAGACGCCCGTTCCCCAAACCAACGACGAGGGCTACACGAAGAAAATTCTTGAGTACACCACCGAGCCGCACTTTCGAACCGAGCTTGTCGATCACCTCCCGGCCTCGGATAAAGTGCCAACTCCCGAAAAAGTTCTCGGCTACGCGATAGGCACGCCCGAAAAACTCACCTACACCAAAGACCAGTATCGCTACTACCGCGAGCTTGAAAAGGCATCGCCGCGAGTGAAAGTGCTTGTCGCTCCTGAACGGAGCGAAGAAGGCCGCGAGCAGTTGACCATTCTCGTCAGCGACGAGGCCAATTTCGCTCGACTTGATCGCTACAAAGAAATCACCGCCAAGCTCGCCGACCCGCGCCGCGTCACCGAGACCGAAGCCCGACAACTCATCGGCGAAGGCAAGGCTTTCTACTGGGCTTCAGGATCGATTCATTCGCCTGAAACCGGCTCGCCTGAAATGCTGATGGAGATGGCTTATCGATTGGCTGTCGAAGAGACGCCTTTCATCGAGGCGATTCGCAAGAACGTCATCGTTATGATCACTCCCACGCTCGAAGTCGACGGGCGCGACCGCATGGTAGACCTTTATCGCTGGCGCAAAGCGAACCCCGGCAAGCAGGCTCCCTCGCTTCTCTACTGGGGCAAGTATGTCGCGCACGACAACAACCGCGATGGCCTGGGGATGGCGCTGGCGCTCACGCGCAATCAGATGAAGATTTTTCTTGAGTATCACCCTCAGATACTCCACGACCTGCACGAATCCGTGCCGTTCCTCTACACCTCGACCGGAACCGGCCCCTACAACGCATGGCTCGATCCGCTCGTCATCGATGAATGGCACGCGCTGGCTTATCACGAGATCGAAGAGATGACCAAACGCGGCGTGCCGGGAGTCTGGACTCACGGCTTTTACGACGGCTGGGCGCCGAATTATATGTTTTATGTCGCGAACGGTCACAACTCGATAGGCCGCTTCTATGAAACATTTGGCAACGGCGGAGCCGACACGCAGGATCGCACCGTCGGAGGGCAATCGCAACGCGACTGGTTCCGCCCCAACCCGCCGCACCCGCGCGTGAAGTGGTCGCTTCGCAACAACGTCAACATGCAACAGTCGGCGATTCTCTTCGCTATGAATCATGTCGCGAATAATCGCGAACGTTTCCTCAACAATTTTTACATCAAGAGCCGACGCTCGATTGCGAAAGCGAAGAACGAAGGGCCCGCGGCGTGGATAGTTCCCGGCGATACTCCCCGCCCGGTCGAAGCCGCCGATATGGTCAACCTGCTCCGATTGATGGGCGTCGAGGTTCACACCGCGACGAAGGATTTTTCAGTCAACGGCCAGAAATACCCGGTCGGGTCTTACCTGATTCGAATGGATCAGCCCTACTCGCGCATGGCCGATATGATGCTCGACACTCAGTATTACAACACGAGCGACCCGCGACCCTACGACGACACGGGCTGGACTCTGGGCGCGCTCAGGAACGTCAAAACGGTGCGCGTCAAAAAAGAAGACAAGGTTGAAGGCGCGACCACGATATTCGACGTGCCGATGGTGCTGCTGACGAACGACGCGCGAGTGACGGGCAAAGTAGTCGGCGCAGGCTCCACTTACGTCATCAATCACAACACGGACAACACGTTGATGACGCTGCGCTACAAGCTCAAGGACGTGAAAATGCTTGCGGCTGAAGACTCTTTCAAAGCGGGCGATCAACAATTCAACGCCGGTTCGTTCATCATCAAATCCGAAGGCAATCCCGCGGATTTGAAATCTCGGCTTGAATCAACAGTCGCGGAACTTGGACTCACGGCGCGCGCAGTCGAGCGAGCGCCTGAAGTCAAGACGCACGAGATAGCCGTCCCGCGCATAGCCATAGTTCACACGTGGACGAACACGCAGAACGAAGGATGGTTCCGCATAGAGTTCGACCGGTTGCAGATACCTTACTCTTACATCTCGGTTCACACGATTCGGGACACGCCACGCCTGCGAGACAATTACGACGTGATCATCTTCCCGCCCGTGGGAGGTTCGGCTCAAGCGATAGTCAACGGAATGCCCAAGCGCGGAGACCCGATTCCGTGGAAGCAATCCGAAGTTACTCCGAACATGGGAGGATCGCCCGACACGACCGATGACATGCGCGGAGGTATCGAACTTCAGGGGATGGTCAATCTGCAAAAGTTTATCGAGGAGGGCGGACTGTTCGTTCCCATCACGAGCATGTCTGCCATACCGATTGACTACGGGATAACGACGGGCGTGACGATTCAGGATTCGCGGCAGTTGATGGCGCGCGGCTCTATTTATAATGCCGCATTCGCTGATCGCAAATCTCCGATAGCTTACGGCTATGACGAGAAGCTGCAAATCTACTTCAATCAGGCTCCGCTGTTTCAGGTCAGCGCGCTTCCGGGCGGATTCGGCGGCGGCGGCGGTGGAGGAGGCGGACAGGGCGCTTCAGGTCAGAGGGCTTCAGGTCGCGGCAGTTTGAGTGATCCCGATATCATTCAGGGGATGCCGCAGGCCGCGCCCGCTCCGCCCCGGCGACCGAGCGAAGATGGCATACCCGAAGAGATTCGCCAGTTCGCTGCCGGGGCCATTCCTCCCGTGAGTATGAGACCCCGAATTGTGTTGCGATTCGCGCAGGATGAAAAGAGCCTGCTCGTGAGCGGAATGCTTGCAGGCGGAAGCGAACTTGCGGGCCGTCCGGCAGTAGTCGATGTGCCGGTAGGCCGCGGGCATGTGGTTATGTTTGCGACCAATCCTATGTGGCGGCATCAGACTCAGGGCGCATTCTTCCTGCTCTTCAACGCCGCGTTGCACTTCAACAACCTCGGCGCGGGAAGACCGGAACGGCCCGAAAGAGGGCAACCCGATCCGAACGGCGACGATCAGTAGTTGATGGAAGCGGAAGGCGCGGCGATGGAGTGATTTTGACATTTCATCGCCGCGCCTTTTTTTGTTTTTGCGCGACAGGATCGTTGTATTAGACTTCTCCGTGAGGTGACGAGNNTATGACGGAGAAGACATTGCCGCAGGTTCGCAAAGCGAGGCTTCCCTACATTGACCGCTCGCGCGAGATGGTCTGGCTTGCCGAACACTGGCGCGAGTATCCGGGTCAATGGGTCGCCCTCGATGGGGATCGCTTGATCGCTCACGGAGATGATCCGATTCCATTCAAAGAGATAGCGCGCGCTCAGGGAGTGGAGCGTCCATTGATAGCTCATCTTCAGAAAGACGACGGCCCATTTACCGGAGGATGGCTGTGACAGTTTTTAAGCTTGAGTTTCCGCATCGCCACTCTTACGAATTTCATCCGACCATCGCCCTCCCTGTAACGCTCATTTCGGATATAGACACTCAGGTTGATTTGTCAGCGAAGCTTGATACCGGCAGCACGCATTGCATCTTCGAGAAAAAATTTGCCGACTGGCTGGAACTCGATCTCGCCTCCGGCGCGCAGGCCAGATTCGCTACCGCAACAGGATACTTCTATTGCTATGGCCACGAGTTGACGCTTTCGGTCTTCGATATGGAATGGCAGGCAACAGTCTACTTTGCCGAGAGCGAATCCTTCTCTCTCAACGTAGTTGGCCGAGTCGGATTTCTCGACAGATTGAGAGTCGGCCTCATCGATTACGAGCAGTTGATTTATCTGGGACTCTACGAATAGCCGCGCCCATATCCGTTGTGTTGCCGCCACTCATCGCCGCGCTTTTTTTGTTTTTGCGCGGCGGAATCGTTGTATTAGACTTCTCCGTGAGGTGACGAGATATGACGGAGAAGACATTGCCGCAGGTTCGCAAAGCGAGGCTTCCCTACATTGACCGCTCGCGCGAGATGGTCTGGCTTGCCGAACACGAGCGCGAGTATGCCGGTCAATGGGTCGTGCTGGATGGAGACCGTCTCCTCGGACACGGGGACGACCCCAGACCCATCGTTGAAAAGGCCAGGAGCGAGGGCATCGAACAGCCTTTAGTCGTTCATGTGAGAAAAGAGTTCGGCCCATCGATGGGAGGGTGGCTGTGAAGCAGTTGCCTTATCAGATGAGTTTCCCCCACCGCCACGACTACAGCTTGAAGCAAAGCCTCGAAGTCCCTTTAAGGCTCACGTCCGACCTTATGCTATCAGTCGGAGTATTAGCGAAGCTCGATACGGGCAGCACCTATTGCATATTTGAGAATGGGTATGCTGATCTGCTGGGTCTCGAAATCACATCAGGCGTTGAAGAGAAAATCTTCACTGCCACAGGCTCATTTTATTGCTATGGCCACGAGTTGACGCTTTCCATCTTCGATATGGAATGGCAGGCAACAGTCTACTTTGCCGAGAGCGAATCCTTCTCTCTCAACGTCGTTGGCCGGGTCGGGTTTCTCGACAGATTGAGAGTCGGCCTTATTGATTACGAGCAGTTGATTTATCTTGGGCTTTACGAGTAGCCGCGTCCATGTTCATCATATTGTTACGGCGCATTCCGATTGATATTATTGTGAGCGCGATGAAACGACAGAAAGCGATACAAATCAGCAATTCTCAGTTAAGTCAGGCGCAGGCGCGCGCTCGTGTCAATCGCTTCCTGCTGTCTCAAGCGGGCAGTCAGTTCTGCGCAAGCGACCCTGAGCCAGATATGCTGCTGGAAATATGGCGAATTCCAATTTTACTCGTTACGCCTGGGTTTGTGGTCGGTCAGGTAGGCGAAGCCGAAGTCAATATGAGTACAGGGGAAATTGACAGCCATACCGCCATAGAACAATTGCAGGCTTCCGCCGAAAAACTGAGGAAGCGCCATCATGCCGCTATCGAGGCCGCCTTTATACGAGCAGGAAAAAGATAGCTCGTGTCTGCCCGCATGTTTGCGAATGGTGTTGGCAGCTTATGGCATCTTTCTACCCGAGAAAGATGTGCGCCAGCTTTGTGGGTGGACTGCGCTTGCATCAACTTCCTCAACAAATGTGGTGGCCGCAGCGCGCGCTCTTGGATTTATACACTCCCGCGAAGATCATGGATTGCGGCTTCACGATTTGCGCGACGCCTTGCGCTCTCGGCTGTTTCCTATTGTCGGGATCGATTTGCAAGCTTATGGCCGATTCGGGCTTCACGCTCAAGTCGTAGTTTCAGTGACCACGCGAGGCGTCAGGGTGCATGATCCTTTGCTTGGTCGCTTCGTAACCGGCCTGCTTGTTTTTGAGGAAGCCTGGAGCGGAAGCGAATTTCTTACGATCATCGTCGAATAAATTTCCCCGACGATGAGAAACTGGTTGCGAAGAGGTTGCATTAACAGGTTGACGCTCCTCACCGTAACTTCTATCTTTCCTCTTCCGGCATCACGATATCAATCTTCAACAAGCGAGGGACAGCGATGATTCGACGTGCGATTGCGATAACGCTTGCAGGCGCGCTCGTTTGCCTGACTGCGGCGGCGCAGGATGGGAGCGTGTGGGCTACAAGGAAATCAGGCTGGCTGTTGCTAAATTCGCAACAGCGCGCAGATGTCTTTGAATTCGCCGAGCAGTACAAAGCTTATCTCCGCGTCGCAAAATCTGCGCTCACTTCGACGCGCGAAGTCATACGCCTTGCCCGCGCCGCAGGCTTTGCTGACTTCAACGATCCTTCACAGGTAAAACCGGGCGCGCGACTCATCATCAACGGACGCGACCGCGCTGTGATACTCATCATCGTCGGATCGGAGCCGATCACTGCCGGCTCTCGACTCGTCGGCACGCATCACGACAGCCCGCACATAGGACTGAAAGCCCGCCCCTTCATCCTGGCTCCCGGTGGAATCGTTTTGATGAAAACCGTCTACTACGGCGGAATCAAAAAGTATCAATGGGCTAACGAGCCGCTCGCTCTCATTGGCCGCATCGATACCACAGATGGTCGCGTGATAGATGTATCGATAGGACTCAATGCAAATGATCCGGTCTTTGTCATTCCAGACAACGCGCCGCATTCGGACACCGAACTGAGAAGCCGCACTTACGCGAACGTGCTTGCGGGCGAAGAACTCAACCCCGTCGCGGGCAGCATACCCGGTCAAAATTCTTCAGTCATCGCTGAAGTGATGAAGCAGTTGACTGCTATGTACAAAATCCAGGAAGAAGATTTGGTGAGCGCGGAACTTCAACTCGTCCCAGCCGCGCCGCCTGCCGATGTCGGAGTTGATCGCGGCATAGTCGGAGCTTACGGACAGGATGATCGACTTTCTTCCTACTGCGCGGCTCGCGCCGTAATCGATCTCAAGGGAACGCCAGGCTACACGGCTGCGGCTTATCTGTCGAACTTCGAGGAAGTCGGCTCAGTCAATAACACAGGCGCGGCGTCGGAATTTCTGAACACGACCTTCGCGCGATTGATAGCGGCGCAGCGGGGCGCGAGTTATTCCGATTTGGATTTGAGAACGGCGCTTCGCAATTCGCAGGTCGTATCAGCCGACACCAATGACGGCATCAACCCCGTTTTTCCGCAGACGAGCGAGGCATCGAACGCCGCGCGATTGGGCTACGGGGTGACGATCAAAACTTATCGCGGCGGGTTCAACGCGAATTCGGAATTCATCGCGCGCATTCGTCGCGTGCTTGATAGTAATGCAATCCCGTGGCAGACGCAGACGCCCAAAGTAGATGTGGGCGGAGGCGGAACTATCGGAGGGTTTCTCTCAAAGCAGGACATGGAAGTGATCGATCTGGGCGTGCCTCTGCTCTCGATGCACGCGACTTTCGAGATGTCATCGAAAGTGGACGTGTGGAATTTCTATCGCTTCATGTCGGCGTTTTACCAGTCCCGATGAAAGCTGTTATGCTTTACGCTCACTGATTCGAGGGGAAGCGGCCTTATGAAATCAAACTACGATTATCTGCTTGTTGAAACCGATGCGCCGATATCAATCGTCACTCTCAATCGACCTGACCGGCGAAATGCATTGTCTCTCGCCTTGATGCAGGAGTTGATCAGTTGCCTGCGCAGCATAGGCGAGACGAGCGACATTCGCGCAGTGATTCTCGCCGCCGAGGGGCCGGCATTTTCTGCGGGCCACGATCTCGCCGAATTACGTGACAGAAGCATAAACGACTATCGCCGCGTCTTCGATGTCTGCACCGAGTTGATGACCCTCATTCAAAGCATACCGCAGCCGGTCATCGCTGAAGTTCAGGGCGTAGCCACCGCCGCGGGCTGTCAGTTGGTGGCGACCTGCGATATGGCCGTAGCAGTCGAAGAGGCCCGCTTCGCCACTCCCGGCGTTCGCATAGGATTATTTTGCACCACGCCTATGGTCGCGCTCACGCGAGCCGTCGGGCGCAAGCGCGCGCTCGAAATGCTGATGACGGGAAAGCCCATCGATGCAAGGACGGCGATGGAATGGGGACTTGTGAATCACGTCGTAGCGGCTGAGAGATTGCGCGAAGAAACCCGCGCGCTTGCGCTTCAGGTAGCCGAGGCCAGTCCTCTCACCGTCTCGATAGGCAAGCAGGCTTTCTACGCGCAGATCGATATGGATCAGCCAAAGGCTTACGCTTACGCAAAAGAGATAATGAGCATGAATGCGATGGCCGAAGACGCGCAGGAAGGCATGGGCGCTTTTTTAGAGAAGCGCAAGCCAAGCTGGTGCGGCAGATAAACAGAGACGGATATCTCGGCAAGTGTGAGATATCAGTTATGGGATGAGGGATATGCTCTCATAAACACTTCGATTCATCGAGGTGACGAGCGAAGTCTCCCGAACGGTTTCAACCGTTTTCGAAAGGCAAACCGTTGAAACGGTTGAAGACACTCAAGCATCGCGATTCACCCCGCTGAAGCAGGGTGTTAATGAGAGGGAATGCTCAATCGTTTTTTCCTTCCAACACTGACGCATTGCGCGCAGCCTTTTATTTCTCTTCTCGACCCCCGTCTCTGCTGATACAATCGGGCGGTATCTCGTACCCTAGGCGAGTTTGTCAGGTCTGCTGTCAAACTCCTCCTCAACGAAAACAAAAAAGTAACGCGACCTCACACGCTCTTGCGCTCACCCTCTGCCCCCGATGCGAAGTGTATTCGAAGGACTCGCTATCATGAAAAAACTTGTTCTATTGATCTTTTTATCCGCGCTCGCAATCACTTACTGGCCGTTTCCGTCTTCAACAGCGCAATCGCTCGCGCCAATTGATTACGACATTGTTTATGTGCGCTCGCCGCGACCGGGCAATAACGAAAATTCATTCTGGCCCGATGCCATCACTCCCCTCACGCCCGACCCCGGCGCAGACCTCGTACTGCTCCATCCTAATGGCAGCGAAGAAGTCATCTTCCCCGCAGGCGCAAACGGCGCGGTCGTCGATCCTTATGTTTCTTATGACGCTCGATCCGTAGTCTTCGCTTATTACCCGAACGTGCGCGACACCAACCCGCAGCGCGGAGTCAATTCCGAACACGCGCTCTCTTACGCGGGCGCGGATATCTACAGAATCGATCTTGCTACGCGAGCAGTCACGCGGCTCACTTTTCAGGAATTCACTCCAAACACAGGCAACGGAGCAGACTTCGATTGCTCGCGCTCGCAGACCAACTGCCCGCGCGTCGGGGTGTTCAACACCGGCCCTGCCTTTCTGCCCGACGGTCGCATAGTCTTCACCTCGACGCGAGACAATTTCGTTCCGAACAAGATGACCAACGGCGGCCAGCGCGCGATGCAACTCTATGTGATGGACGGCGACGGAAAAAATGTTAATCCCATAGGCTTCCTCAACGTCGCTGCCGCATTGCATCCGTTCGTGTTGAAAGATGGCCGGGTGGTTTTCACTTCGTGGGAAAACATGGGCGCGCGAGATGACAGAGTTTTTCCTCTCTGGTCGATCTATCCTGACGGAACTCGCTTCGAACCTTTTTCGGGATTCGGCGACGGGCCGTTCGCGCATCATTTTATGACCGAGACTTCAGACGGATCGATAGTCGTCTGTCGATATTACAACCTCAACAACAACGGATTTGGAGAATTGTATCGCTTTCCCGTTGACGGCGTTTCAGGGGGCGCTCAGTTTCAACCTATCCCGAATGATTCGGATTCATCCGACGAGATACCGCTCAAGCGAGTCGGCTACACGCGAATCACTCCGTTCACGACGGCAGATGATGTCCCGTCTCCGTGTCGCGTGGGCGACCCTCCCTATCCCGGCGTGCCTTGTCCGGGAGGCAATAACACGCGGGTCGGAAAATTCACGCTTCCTTCGGCTGCGCCCGGTAATGAATTGCTCGTCGTCTACACGCGAGGCGCGGCCAATCACAACGGCATCTATGTCAACAACGGTCTGGCCGCGCCTTATTACGACGGCGGCATATATCGAATGCGCGCCGATCAAGTATTGAATAGACCTGAAGATTTGGCGCTTGTGAAAAATGATCCGCGATACAACGAGCAATGGCCGCGGGCGGTCGTGCCTTACCAGAGAATTTATGGAGTCACGACACCTGCCGTTTTGCCTGAACTCAAAAATGACGGGCAGATCGACTCGCGACTCGCCGAGGGAACGCCGCTGGCTTTGATCGGCTCATCGAGTTTGATCTCGCGCGACACGCGACCCTTCAAGGGGGATCGTTTTTATCAGCATGAAAATTTCGGCGACCGCAACTGGACTCGTCAGGGCGCGGATGCGGGGATTTATTCAGACGCGGATATCTACGCGATAAGAATACTCGCCCTGCAACCCGTGACAGATCGCAGTTACCCGAACAACGGTCGTGCGTTCGATTCTCATTTCTCGGAGCGCGTGCGGATACTCGGCGAAATCCCTGTGCGCAAGGAAGGCATCACGGATCAGCAGGGCAATACGGATACTTCGTTTCTCGCGAAGATTCCCGCCGATGTGCCATTCACGTTTCAGACTCTTGATCGCAACGGACTGGTGTTGAACATGGCTCAGACCTGGCATCAGGTTCGACCGGGCGAAGTCCGTTATGATTGCGGCGGATGTCACGCGCACAGCAAAGCGGCGCTCGACTTTCATACGACAGCAGCCGCGCGGCCTGACTACACGGTTCGCGATCTGGCGATGACGACGCCGATGCTTGCCGTCGATGGATCATCCTCGCCAGCAGTGACGACGCTTGATGCTCGCTCTACATCGGTCGAATACCTGCGCGACATCAAGCCGATACTTCAGGCCAAATGCGCTTCGTGTCATACGTCGCGAAACGGCAAGACGCCCGCAGCCGGACTCGATCTCGACGCGGATGATCGCCTCGTAGATGGAGTCTATCCGGCGACCTATGCTTTGCTTGCTCGTTCACGGAGCGGCTCGAATCCGACTCCGAGATCAGTCACTCCGGGCGGCGAGTGGTACTGGCCGCAGGTGACGCGCTACATCCGCGCGGGGCAGGCGCGCCAGAGTTTGCTCGTGTGGAAAGTTTTCGGGCGACGATTAGACGGAAGAACGAACGCTGATCGACCGACTGAAAGAGTAGCGGGCGATCCGTCTACGATTCCAGCAGGCGCGGACTGGTCTGATTGCGACCTCGATTATTCGGGCGAAGCGATGCCGCCTCCTGCATCGGGCCTGGCTTTGACGTGGGAAGAGCGAATGAAGATCGCAAGATGGGTAGACACGGGAGCGCCTATCGATCTGGCGAGCATCATTCGAGCCGGGGGCGATCCGGCAGTCGTGGGATTTCTGGAAGATGATTTGAGGCCGACCCTCGCGCTCCGGCCTTCGGTTGCGCAGGCCGGAGCAGGGATTTCGCGATTGGTCATCGGAGCTTATGACCTCGACAGCGGCATCGATGCGGCGACTCTTTCGCTCACTGTTGATCGCGCAGTTGGAGGCGTGCCTGCGGGAACGAATCTCGCGGCGGGGCAGACTATAAGCGAAGGCGGCACGCTCGCGCTTCATCTGCCCGCATCAATCGATCTCGCTTCCGCGGGAGCGACCGTGACGGTTCAGATCAGAGACCGCGCAGGTCACATCACTAAAATTGTGCGCGCTTATGGCCGAACGGGTGCGACCGATCCTCCGACTTGCTCTTATTCGATTTCGCCGACGAGTAAGACGATCAAGGCTCGCGGAGGATCGGGCAGCATCGCGGTGACGACGAGCGATGGTTGCGCGTGGCAGGCAACGACTACGGCAAGCTGGATAACCATCACAGAGGCGAGCGGCAGGGGCAGCGGGACAGTGAATTATTCCGTTGAGCGCAACCCTACGGGGCGAAGTAGAAAGGGCAAAATCACCATCGCCGGCCAGGCTCTCGACATAAAACAAAAAGGGTGACAGTTTGTGCTACGCCGAGACGGGCGCGACTCCGAGAGCCTGTTGAAGTCCTTCGATCACCCGGCGACGGACTCCTTCAAAATCGTCTTCTATGCGGCAGCCTGCGGCGTTGCGATGTCCGCCGCCGCCGAACTGCTCGGCCACTCTCGCCACATTGCATTTGCCCTTCGAGCGAAGAGAAACGCGATAAACTCCTTCAGTGAACTCTTTGAAAAAAGCGACCGCTTCCACTTCATCTATCGAGAGCGCGTGATTCACTATGCCGTCGGAGTCTTCTTCCGACGCGCCCGCTTCTTCCATCGTCTCGCGATCCATCGTCACCCAGGCCACCCTTCCCGATTCGTCGCGCTCGATCTTCGACAATACAAGTCCCAGAAGCTTGATCCTCGAAAACGGATATGAGTAATAAAGCGCCTGAGATATGCGCGCAGGCTCGACCCCGCGTCGGACGAGTTCGGAAGCGATCTTGAGAGTTCTTTCGGTCGTGTTTGAAAAGTGAAAGCTTCCCGTGTCCGTGAGCAGCGCCGTGTAGAGGCATTCGGCTATCTCTTTGGTCACCTCTACTCCGAGGGCTTTCGAAAGATTGTAGATCATCTCGCCGACAGCCGCAGCGGTCGAATCTATCCAGTTGACATCGCCGAATGGGATGGTCGTCGAGTGGTGATCGATGTTGACGACCAACTGATCCTTGAGCGACGGAAGGCCCGGACGCTCGACATCGCTGCATTCGATGACGAAAGCGGCATCGTAATTTTCGGCCACATCCGGCTGCACCAGCACCTCATCCGCGCCGGGCAAAACGTAGTAGCCCGGTGGAACTCGATCCTTGAGCACCACGTTGACATCCTTGCCCAGTCGGCGAAGTATCCAATAGAGCGCAAGCCCCGACCCGAGTCCGTCGCCATCGGGCCGGATGTGCGAAGTTATCATGAAAAAATTTTTCTGTTCGATTAGCTCAATAACCTGACTAAGCATGGTATGAGAGGCGAAGGCGACTTTTATTCGACCTGACTGGTGTCATCATCCTTCGCCTTTTGTACCTCCTCGCTGAGTAATTCCTCGATCCGGGCGGCAGTCTTCTCCGTGTCGTCGTGGATGAAACGCAGTTCAGGCGCGCGTTTGATTCGCATAACCGAGCCGAGCCGGTAGCGGATGAAACCGGAAGCATGATCGAGAGCTTTCATTGACTCAGCGACTTGCTGATCTTCTCCCATCACGCTTACAAAAATTTTCGCGTGTTTCAGATCGGGACTGACTTTAGTTTCGATCACGGTGACGAATCCGACCCGAGGGTCGTCGAGTTCTCCTGATATTATCAAAGAGACTTCTTCCTTTATTTGTTCCGCCAGCCGTTCAGGTCTTCTTCCCGTCATTATGTCACCCGGCCAGGATTTCGGATCGAAATTAAACTTGATATGCTAAACCCAAACTGCGGGACTTGCAACCCACCGTAAAGCGCGCTCAGATGCGCGCGAGCAGTTCGGGGTTTGATGAGTGGGCAAATTATTCGCCCCTCTTCACAATTCGGTGGGAGCAACTTCTTCGGTGGTGTAAGCTTCGATGATGTCTCCGGCTTTTATATCCTGGAACCTTTCGAGCAGTATGCCGCATTCGAAACCCTGTTTGACTTCGCTCACGTCATCCTTGACGCGCCGGATCGAATCTATCCGGCCCTCGTGAATGACGACATTATCGCGAAGCACGCGAACCGTCGAGCGGCGAATCAGCCCGTCAGTCACATAACAACCTGCGACCTGTCCCGAACGGGGGACGCGGAAGACCTGACGGATTTCAGCATGTCCGGTGATGACTTCGCGCTTGGTGGCTTCGAGCAGTCCGAGCATCGCGTTGCGGATTTCTTCTTCGATCTTGTAGATGATCGTGTGCAGGCGAATGTCTACGCCTTCGGCTTCGGCTATCTCGCGCGCTCGCGATTGAGGCCGCACGTTGAAGCCGATGATGACAGCCGCCCGGTTCATGTCCTTCGACGAAGCCGAAGCGAGCATCACGTCCGATTCGGTTATCGCGCCGACGCCTGAGCGGATGATTCGAATTTTGACCCTTTCCGTCGAGAGCTTGTTGAGCGCGTCGCGGACGGCCTCGACCGACCCCTGAACGTCGCCCTTGAGTATGGTGAGAAGCTCCTTGACCTGATCCTTGCTCGCAAAGAGTTGTTCAAGCCCGCGCGCCGACGTTCGCGCGATAGCGGCCTGACGGGCGGCCATCTGTCGCTGATGGGCGATGTGTTGAGCCTGCGCCGGGTCCTGCACGGACTGAAACTGATCGCCCGCCTGAGGCACGCCCTGAAGTCCGAGGACTTCTACGGGAGTCGAGGGGCCAGCAACATCGACGTTGCGGCCGCGATCATCGAACATGGCGCGGACGCGACCGAACACCTGCCCGACGATGAACGGATCGCCGATTTTAAGCGATCCCTGTTGAACCAACACTGTGGCCACGGGGCCGCGCCCGCGATCAAGTTTGGCTTCGAGAACGACTCCCGTCGCAAGCCGCTTCGCATTGGCCTTGAGTTCGAGAAGATCGCTCGACAGCAGTATGAGTTCGAGAAGCTGATCGATGTTTTGACGCTTCTTGGCCGACACTTCGAGCATAACGATATCGCCGCCCCATCCTTCCCACAGCAATCCGCGGTCGGCAAGTTCCTGCTTGACGCGATCAGGATTGGCATCAGGTTTATCTACTTTGTTGATGGCCACGACCATCGGCACTTCGGCTGCGCGGGCGTGATCGATAGCTTCGAGCGTTTGAGGCATCACGCCGTCATCCGCCGCGACTACCAGCACCACCACGTCGGTCACTTTCGCGCCGCGCGCGCGCATCATCGTAAAGGCTTCGTGGCCGGGCGTGTCGAGGAAGACTATGCGGCGTTTTCGCTCCGGGTCGTCAGGGTCGGAAACTTTGACCGAGTACGCGCCGATGTGCTGGGTGATGCCGCCGGCCTCGCCTTCGGCCACGTGGGTCTGACGTATGGCATCGAGCAGCGAGGTCTTCCCGTGATCGACGTGGCCCATCACGGTGACAACAGGAGCGCGCGGCACCATTTCCTCATCGCCTGATTCGATGAGTTGCTCTTCTATGCGGTCTACGATCATCTCCTCGAACGGGACGAAAGTGATGTCGTAGCCGTACTCCTTGCCGATATGTTTGGCTATCTCCTGATCGAGAATCTGATTTATGGTAGCCATCACGCCGCGCTTGAGAAATTCCTGCACGACATCTTTGGGCTTGATTTCAAGTTTTTCCGAAAAGTCTTTGACCGTAGTCCCCTCGACGAGTTTCATGGGCCTCAGTTCAGTGAATACAGGTTTGGCCTTAGCCTGAGCGACAGCGGCTCCGCGCCCCCCTCTGTGTGAATGATCGAGCGAGCGGCTTTCTTCCGGCCCGGACTCGGCTCCTGCTCGCTTGCCTCGACGGGATCGCTTTCGCGGGCGACCCGTGTCCTGAGGAACATAGACGGTTCTGGGTTTATGCTCGACATGTTCCTGAACAGCGACGGTTTCCTGCGTGGTGGCGCGCGTCGGCTTCGCGCCTGCCGCGGGAGTTTCTCTCGTTGCGACGCGGCGATGAATGGGAGCAGCATCGGGGCGGGGTCTTAGCACGCGCACCTGCGGCGAAGCCGGACGTTGAGCGGGCGGAGGCAGAGGTTTGGGAGCAGGCGGCGCTGTGGGTTCTGAACGGGGCCGCTCAACTTCCACCGATGCCTGGGGCTGCTCCTTGACAGATGGTTCTATGGTCTGTGACTGCGCGCTTATGGCAGGTTGCGGGCCGGGTTTAAGCACGCGAATCTTGGGTCTGAGAGGATCCGGTTTGGCAGGTTCCGCATGAACAGGCTGCTCCGGTTTATCTGGCGCGGCTGTTTCCTCGACCGGTTCAGCAGCTTCCTGCGCAGGCTCGGCCTCGATCTCGGCTTCGTGTTTGACCACCTTGACCAGTCGCGGCCCGACTGATGGTTTGGCCTTCTTGGGAAAGTATTTGGTGCGAATTCGCTCGGCCACCTCGAAGGGTACTGTGTTTGAAGGCACACTGACATCCACTCCCTCGCGACGCGCGTCTTCGAGGACTTTTTTGTTGTCGAGCTTGAGCTCTTTAGCCAGATCGTAAATTCTTATTTTTTGCCCTGTCATACCTAAACCGGGTGCGTGCTGTAAAAGGCCGGAAGCCGCATCGCTTCCCGCCTGATTGAGCCGAGGAGAACCACGCAACTCTCCAGGGCTTGGCAACCTATTCATCCTTGTCGGCGGCGTCCGTGCCTTCTTCCGCCTCCGGTGTTTCTTCGCCGCCGCCTTCAGTTTCTTCCGTCGCTATCGACTCTGCTTCCTCTTCAATCGACTCGACCTCTTCTTCTGCTGCGATCAGTTCAGCCTCTTCCGCGCTTTCACGCTCTTCTTCTGCGATCAACTCGGTTGCTTCAGCGCCTCCGGCCTCAGTCTCAACCATTGCCTCTTCCACACCTTCGGCCTCAGCCGCGGCTTCTTCAGCTTTATGAGCCTGAACTTCGCGGGCGTGCTTTTGCGCAAGCAGGCGATGCGCCCTCTCGATGATCTCGTTGGCCTGATCGAAGCTCACGTCGATGGTATCGACAAGCTCATCCAACGTGAGAGACGAAAGCTGTTCGATGGTTTTCACTCCGCGATCCTTCAAGCGTTCGGCGGTTATCTGATCGAGAGCGAGGCTTTCGCGTATATCCGTGAGAGTCGCTTCTCCGCCAGCCATGACCGCTTCCAATTGCGCGGCGGCGGCGCGGGCAGCTTCTTCCGCGCTGCGAATGTCTATGTGCCAGCCGACGAGCTTGGCAGCAAGGCGCACGTTCTGCCCCTTCTTGCCTATCGCAAGAGAAAGTTGATCATCCGGCACGGTGACGGTGAGTCGCTTTTCCTCGAAGCTGTTGATTTCCACCTTCGAGACTTTCGCGGGCGAAAGCGCGTTGGCCGCAAAGATGGCCGGGTCTTCATTCCATTCGATGATGTCTATGCGCTCACCACGAAGCTCGCGGATGATGGCCTGCACGCGCGAGCCTTTCATGCCGACGCACGCTCCAACGGGATCGACATCTCGCTCCGTTGAAACGACGGCGATCTTGGCTCTATCCCCAGGCTCGCGCACGGCGGCTTTCATGACAACGGTGCCGTCGTAGATTTCAGGCACTTCCATTTCGAAGAGTCGTTTTAGCAATTCGGGCGAAGTGCGCGAGACTTCGACCTGCGGCCCTTTGGCTTCTTTCGACACGCCGCTGATTACGATTCTGATTCTCTCGCCCTGATTGAAAGTTTCGGCGCGCGACTGCTCGTTTTTTGGAAGCGAGGCTTCGACCTTGCCCAGGTCTACGATGATGCGCCCGCCCTCGAATCGCTTGACGAAGCCGTGAACCAATTCGCCCACCCGATTGATGTATTCCTCATAGACGTTATTGCGCTCGGCCTCGCGGACTTTCTGAAAAATGATCTGCTTGGCCGTCTGCGCGGCGATGCGGCCCAGTTCCTCGCGCGGTTTGGGAAATTCCAACTGGTCGCCCACTTCAGCGCCCTCGACTCCTATTTCTTCGACCTCCGCGAGACTGATTTCGGTGTAAGGATTTTCAACCTCTTCGACGACCGTCATCAGCGCGAACAATTCAACGTCGCCCGTTTCAGTGTTGTATCGGGCGCGGAGGTCTTCGCCCGTCTTGAACTGCTTGCGCGCAGCAGTGACGACGGCATCCTCGATAGCCGCGATTATAACCTGCGGATCGATGCCCTTCTCGCGGGCCAGCATGTCTATGGTTTGTGGAATCGGACTCGTCGACATAATCTTTACCTTAAAACACGAACTCGATATTAGCCTTAGCGATCTTCTCGTAAGGTATCTCAACGCGGCCCAGACCGTCGGCCTCGATTTGAACCAGATCGTTCTCGATGCCTAAAAGCTTTCCGCGAAAATTACGCTGGCCCTCTACAGGCTCCGACGAACGAAGGCGGATGCGGCTGCCCGCGAACCTCTCATAGTCAGCAGGCTTGTAGAGACCGCGCTCGATTCCGGGCGATGAAACTTCGAGCGTGTAATGGGCATCGATCAATTCTTCGATGTCGAAGAGAGTCCCGACCTGATTGCTCACCCTCTCGCAGTCGCCGTGATCTACCCCGCCCGGCTTATCGATATAGATGCGCAGGACGAAGTTATTGCGCGGCCCTGCCATCTCCCAGTGAACCAGTTCAAGCCCTTCGCGAGCCACGACGCGCTCGATGATTTCGCATAAGGCTTCCCGGTCCAGATCGTTCATAGTTGCCAAGAAAAAGAGTGGGCGAAAGCCCACTCTACCAGCAAGCCACTTATGATACAGTCCCGATCTGATAAAAAGCAAGACGCTCACGCCATCAGTTCTTGCGCCGAGAGACGGGCGACCTCGCGCCCTTCGATCACAACCGGAACGAAGTCTGAAATGGTGAAGTCGTCGCGCTGGCGGTAGTCGGGCTGCTCGGTCGGGCCTGATGGGTTGGTATAAACTTCGATGAGATTTTCTGTGAGGTTGATGATCCAGTAGACAGGGATTTGGGCGCGGGCATAAAGCCTTTTTTTCGCCCCCCGATCCCGCTCAAGAGTCGCATCGGCCACTTCGACCACGAGAGCTACGTCCGAAGGGCCGGGATGACGGTCGTGGTAGAGGCGGGTTTCGCCGCGCACTATGACCGCGTCCGTTTCAGGCTCGCTGTCTTCGAGCGTCATGGGTTCCTGCGAATCGACATACCACCCAGCAGGCACGATGGAGGAAAGCGATTGTTGAGTAAGCCGCGTCGATATACGGTGTGGCGGATTCTTAGGCATTTTGGCTATGAGCCATCCTTCCAGCAACTCTACCTTGTCATCCGAGGTCAGTATGCCAGCCCGGATCATTTTATGGTACTGAGTGACACTCAAGCGCCAGATGAAATCATCGGGCCTGTCGGCGGATAACACGCTTGTGGGCGGAGCCTGAGAAGCACTGTCCATAAAACAACTCCTTGCCTTTTATCTGAATCCTTGCCGCTCTATCTTAGCACGCGAGAAGTTTGATGCGGAAAGAAGTGCAGAGAATCTTTCCACCCTCGCGTCCAACGCCGAAGCGAATCATCCTGATACTCCGATCATCTGACGGCTGTACAACACGAGACAAAAGTGATCTGATCGCCTCTGGGTCAAGAAGGCGATCAGATCGAATGCTTGTTGAAAGTGTTACATCTCTGGGTTGAGATCAGGGCGTATACACAAGCACAAGGCGAGGGGCGAGATTTGAATTGCCCGCAAGAGCCGCGCCTTCGCGCGAGTAATACCTAACCTGTCCTGGTTGTCCTTCCTCGCGCTTCCTGATGAGCCATCCGTGATTTACTCCGGCCAGCACATCGGCAGTTACATTCCAGATTACTTCGCCAGTCTGATTGTTGATGTGCAGAGCGCCCGCAGCAGTCGCCGCCGCGAATGTGCCTCCGTCCCATCCGGCGTCGCAATCAGTCTGTTGGTTGTTTATGTCAGCATCCTTGGCGCATTTCCACGTCGCTCCTTCTCCCGTGCCGCGAAAGCCTGACCCGCCTCCGACCATCACATCGTTGCGCCCGTTTCCTTCAATCCAGTCGACGAGCAATCGATGAGCATCGACCAGTCGGCCCGTAGCGCCCCAGTTGTCAGAGTTTTCCGCTATGTTCAAAATCAGCCTGACGGATTGCAAACCTTCGGTCGGAATCCCTGCGAGGTTGAATCTGACTACGACCCGGTTATGGCCTGAGCTTTGAATGCGCAATCGTTCATTAGCTCCTTCGTTGGTGTTATCCGCGCCCTGTCTCAGAAACGCATCCGCATCGACGAGCAATGTTCCTGAGACGGCGACGGTGAAAGCGCAGGCAGATTGATTGCTTGACGGATCGGTCGCGATGCATGTGACTGTCGTTCTTCCGATAGGAAAGACGGAACCTGATGGCGGAGAGCAGGAGACGGATGTGACTGAGCAGTTATCCGAAACTGCGGGAGCAGAGAACGCAACAATAGTTGATGGCTGGCCGACCGCCGCAGTCGCGCCGATGTTTGCTGGGCAGGCAATGGCAGGCGGCTGTGTATCATTGACAGTCACTATCGCAGTGCATTGGCTTGAGGCTCCCTTGCTGTCGATCACAGTCAGCGTCACAAGCGTGTTGCCAATCGGGTAAGGTCCCGGCGGCTCTTGAATGAAGGTGATCGAATCGCCATCGGGATCAAAGGAGCCATTGTCAATCGATGCATTTGCCAAGCAGTTCGGTCCGGCTGAGACAGTAACGTCCTGGCAACTTGCAACGGGCGCATTATTCGGAGGCCGGACAGCGAAGGCAACGGTTATTGGATTGCTTCCTACGGGTACGGTTGCAACCACCGTGTTTGCGGCAGTGTCGATCACAGAGATGTTATTCGAAAGGTTGTTGGCAACGTAGATATATGTACCCGCCGAATTGATAGCCACGCCGGCAGGTTGATCTCCGACTCCCACAGTTGCAACAACCGTGTTCGTCGCTGTGTTGATGACCGACACATCGTTCGAGCCAGGGTTGGCCACGTACACCCGCGCGCCGGACGGGTGGACCGCTACTCCTTGGGGCGCGACTCCCACTCCTACAGTCGCCACAACTGTGTTAGTCGTCGTATCGATCACCGACATATCGTTACTATGATCGGCGGTCACATATACCCGAGTACCCGCGGGATTGATGGCAGCGTAGAGGGGATTGACTCCGACGGGTATGCTGGCCACTACGGCATTCGTCGTTGTGTCGATCACCGAGACGTCGTTAGAGCGCGAGTTGACTACATAGAGGCGCGTGCCTGCCTGATTGATCGCAATGCCAAACTGCGGGTAGTTTCCCACTCCCACGGTAGCCACTACGCTGTTAGTCGCTGTGTCTATCACTGAGACCGTATTGAATCCGTTGTTTACCACATAGACGCGCGTCCCTTCGGCATTGATTGCCACCCCATGAGGATTGACCCCGACTCCAATGGTTGCGACCACCGTGTTCGTCGCCGGGTCGATCACGGACAATCTGTTGGCGCTGGCATTGGCCACGTACAGGCGTGTTCCAGTTGAGTTGACCGCTACACCGAGGGGATTGGGTGCGGCCCCCAGAGTCGACACGACAGTGTTTGTTGCCGTGTCGATTACTGAGATCGAGCCGCCCAGATAGTTCGATATATAGGCAAAGTCTTGCGTCTGCATCGCCGGCGGCGGCTGAAGAACGCTTGCCCCAAACAAAAAGGCCATGACAGCAAGGCCCGCGGTTATTGGCTGACTCCTTTTTGTTGCCGCTTTCGCCGTATTGCGAATAGCGATGATCAAAATCATCAGCAAACCAACAATCCGCTTCATGCCACGCCGCAAAATTGCCTTCAATCTGTCCTTGTGTCTCTTGACGATTATGGCCTGCTCAACTGCGGGCAGGTACTCGATTCCCAACGCCTCGGCGTAAGCAGACGTGTCTCGCACTCCGTCCATCATCAACGCGATCATCTCGCGATCATCAGGCGCGCTCACCAATGCATCTATCTGTCTCATCACCATGGATGCCTCCTCGATCAATCTGTTCTCAGGGTTGCCATCACCGGCAACCGCTTCGATCTGGTCAACAGGATGATGAAGCGCGGCAAGCCTTCTGTGGTGCTTGAGTGAATTGAGCAATCGCCCGCAGGCGTTCAGATACAGATATCCAATCAGACTCCCACGGTCGGGGTCGTACTTTTGAGGCTGACGAAAATAACTCATCAGCGCGTCAGCCGCAGCCGTATCGACGAGGTGCGGGTCTGCAAGACGCGGAAATCTGCGCCCCAGCCCGGCGATCAAAAGCGGAAGGAATACCTCGGAAATCTTAGTCCTGGCGCTTACCTCTCCGACGAGCAGTCGGGCGTGCAGAGCAATGCCCACTTCCCTGAGGTTGCCGTCTTCATTCATTTCTATCTCAAGAGCGCGCTCTCGCATTATGTACAGCCGTCCGGCCTGAGAGTTCGACAGATTTTTTCCATGATGATTCGGCGCTTGACCGCCTGCCAGTATGACTTTACTATCCGAAAGGAATCAACGCTTGCAGGTTTGAATGATGAGTACGGCAAATCTCGAAAAACGAGTTGAAGCTTTGGAGCGCGAAGTGCGCTCGCTCAAGCGTCTTGTCAAAAAATCGAAATCCGATCAAAAACCCTGGTGGGAAAGGCTGGCGGGAACATTTAAGGATGATCCTGTGTTCGACGAAATCGTGGAAGCGGGACGGAAGTATCGCAAGTCCCGGCGGCCTCCATCCTCTCGTTCTGGTGAATGATCCTCATACTCGATACAGACCATCTGACTGCGATTCAACGAAGAAGCGAGCCTGCTTTTTCGCTACTCAACTTTCGACTTCAATCCTTCTCTTCTGAAAGCGTATGCACGACAATTATCAGCTTCGAAGAGCAGATGCGAGGCTGGATGTCATTTATCGCCCGCTCCAATAATGCTCAACAGGAAATCATCGTATATAAACGGCTACGCGCTCTGCTCTCCTTTTTCGATGAGATCACAGTGTTGGATTATGATGAAGAAGCTGCCAGACAATTTGCTCGCCTTCGAGCATCGAAGCTCAGAGTCGCAACAATGGATTTAAAGATCGCCGCAATAGCCTTATCGAAAGATGCACTCCTGCTTTCAGCCAACCTCAAAGACTTTCAGAAAGTTCCCGACCTGCGAGTTGAGAACTGGATGCGGTAAGCCCAGGCGCGCCTTGTCATTGCGCCTTGAGCCTCAACGCATTATTCTTTCTCGTCTGCCTGTCTGTAGAAATCAAAGCGGGAGGATGATCCACTTGCAGGATTATGTCAGAGCGGTCGTTGAAAGCCTCAAAAACGAAGTGCGCAAAGCCATTGTCGGTCAGGACACAACCATCGATCAGGTCATTGTCGCCCTGCTTACCGAAGGACACGCTTTGATCGAAGGCGTGCCGGGAACGGCGAAAACTCTGCTGGTCAAAGTCCTCGCCCGCGCCATAGGCTCTCACTTCGGGCGCATTCAGTTCACGCCCGACCTGATGCCCGCCGATGTCACAGGCACAAACATTTTCAATATGGCGACTTCGACCTTCACCCTGAGACAAGGCCCGATCTTCACCGACCTCCTTCTTGCAGACGAGATAAATCGCACGCCTCCAAAAACACAGGCCGCGCTCTTGGAAGCCATGGAAGAACGTCAGGTAACAATCGACGGCGAGTTGCACAAACTCTCGCCGCTGTTTACTGTCCTTGCCACTCAAAACCCTATCGAGTACGAAGGAACATACCCGCTGCCCGAAGCTCAACTCGACCGCTTCATGCTGAAAATACTCGTCGATTATCCCGGCGAAGCCGAAGAGCGTCAGGTAGTGGCGAACTGGAACGCGGGATTCAATGCCCGCCGCCTCGAAGATATAGACATACGACCCGTTCAGGATCCTGTGGCCGTCCTCGAATGTCGCGCCCGCGTCCGTCAGGTCACGGTCGAAGAAGGCGTGCAGGCATACCTGGTCTCGATAGTGCGCGCGACGCGCAGCGCGATAAACATATCCTGGGGCGCAAGCCCTCGCGCAGCAGTGGCTCTGCTTCTTTGCTCGAAGGCGATTGCCGCCATGCGAGGCCGAGGCTTCGTCACGCCGGACGATGTGAAAGAAGTGGCAAAGCCTGTGCTTCGCCATCGCATCGTCCTGCGCTCTGAGGCCGAAATCGAAGGCCGCACCCCCGACCAGGTGCTTGATGAAGTCATCAGCGGAATAGAAGTACCGAGATGAAAGAAGTCAGGAGTCAGAAGTCAGAAGTCAGAAGTGAGCCAGCATTCTGACTTCTGACTTCTGACTTCTGACTCCAGACTTCCATGAAACCAATTCCTGCCGCCGCCGTCGCGTTTGTGAGAGACACCCATCTCGGCATAGAGGTCTATCTGTGCCGGAGACCCGCGCACTTCAGGTATTATCCCGGCGCGTTCGTCTTTCCCGGAGGCCGCAAGGATGAAACGGACGCCGACCTGAAAGAAACTGCGCGCCGCGAGGTGCAGGAAGAAATCGGAGTTGAAATCGATCCGCAGTTTCTCATTCCGCTTCGCGACACGAACACAAGCCCGCACGCAGGGCCGGTCTATCATCTGGTCACTTTCGCTTACCGTGTCGAAGACCGCTTAGACACTGCGATCAACCTTGAAGAAGTGGAAGAAGAAATCTGGATGACTGCAAAGGAATCGCTCTCGCGCCTCGATCTGCCCTATCAGATAAGGGCGGCGGTATTTACCATAACTCAGTTCTCAAACGTTGCAGATTTGCTCCGCGCTCTGGCCGACGGGAGCATCGATGAGGATTACTGGTTTTGAACTTCGTCTTCACACGCCAATTCTTCCTGTTGATGATTGCCGGTCTGATGCTGCTCGCTTTAGGCTGGGTCAGCCGCCAACTGCTTTACGTTTGCGCCAGCTTCGATCTGTTTCTGATTGCGTTGGCGGCTCTGGATTATTTCATCTCGGAGAAGCGGAAGCACTTTCGCGTGACGCGCCAGATAGAAGACCGATTCGCCATGGGCGCGGATAACCCCGTCGAGGTCAAAATCAACAACACGAGCCGACGCAAAGTGACATTTATCGTCAAAGACGAATATCCGGCGCAGATGGATTTGCTCGCGCCGCGCGAAGCTCAACTCACAGTTCCCGCCGGAAGGTCGCGCACGTGGAACTATTCTCTGCTGCCGACGGCGCGCGGCAATTATGAATTCGGAAACACGATAATTCGCTTTCGCTCGCGCCTCGGACTTTTGTGGAAGCAGCTATCTTACCCGACTGCGCGAAGCGTGAAAGTCTATCCCGACATCCGCGAAGCGAAAAAGAACGAGCTATACGCGCATCGCAATCGCAGACCTGAACCGGGGCTGCGTCGACTCAGACTCAGAGGGCAGGGACGCGAGTTCGAATCCATGCGCGAATTCGTCATCGGCGACGAGATACGTCACATCTCTTGGCCCGCGACCGCGCGGCGCGGCAAGCTCATCACCCGACAATACACAATCGAGCGCAGTCAGAATATCGTCGTGATGCTCGACACCGGGCGATTGATGACCGCGCGCATAGGAAGACTCTCGAAACTCGATCACGCCATCAACGCCGCGCTTTCCATCGCTTACGTAGCAGCGGCGGGCGGCGACAACATCGGGCTTGTGGTTTTTTCCCGCAGAGTCATCAGCTATCTCCCGCCTCGTCGCGGTCACGATCAGATCAATCGCGTTATGGAATCGCTCTACAACGTCGAGCCTCAGATGATAGAACCAAGCTACGCGAGGGCGTTCAACTTCTTCAACAATAGTTGCCATCGTCGCTCGCTGGTCGTCATCCTGACTGATCTCGTCGACCGCGACGCTTCAGCAGAACTGCTGGCTCATACATCGAAACTCGTCCCCAGGCATCTGCCGCTCATCGTCACGATAGGCGACACCGATCTTCGCGAACTGATTCGCGCCCGCCCCGCCGCGGCTGCCGATGTTTATCGACAAAGCGTGGCCGAAAGAATTCTTCATCAGCGCGAAGAAGCCCTCTCGCGCATTCGTCGCGCGGGCGGCCTGGCGCTAGACGTTCCTGCCGGAAGACTCTCGATTGAACTGGTGAATAAATATCTCGACGTGAAAGAACGCGGACTTCTTTGATGAATGGGAGAGTGGGGGAATGGGGGAATGGGGGA
>DLHY01000030.1:0-202370 GCA_002483445.1 Blastocatellia bacterium UBA7656 | reverse complement strand
CCCACTCACCCACTCTCCCACTCTCCCATTCATACTTTCGCTTCTTCATTTTTCCGCATGTCTGGTTTGAGGAAATAAGCCGTCATCGCTATCGCGCTTGCGATTGCGACGGAATATTTATACCACGCGGAAACGTGCGCGGGCGAAAGAAATCCTTCGATGATGCCCGCAATGATGAGCATCGGTATGCAGCCGAGTATGAGTTTTATGGCAAGCCCGCCGTTCGCCACGAGCGCATCTATGCGGCGCAGGTCGCCCGGAATGAGCAGAGCTTTGCCTATAAGAAAACCCGCCCCTCCGGCTATGAAGATGGCCGTCAGTTCTATCACCCCGTGAGCGCACACGAAGATCGGAACCTTCGCGAAGCTGTACTTCAAACACTGCCCCATGACCATCCCTAAAAGCAGGCCGTTCTGAAACATAATCAGAAGCGTGCCGACGCCGAGCAGCGCCCCGCTGGCGAAAGCGAAAAAAGTCACCCGAATGTTGTTGCTCTGGATCAGAGTCGTCACAACCGGATTGGCATCGTTTACGGATTCTGTCCAGTTTTGATGAGCCTGGATTTTGGCCCGCAGCGGCGCATTGATGCGGTCGGCAAATTCATCACTGAAGTAAGAGGCGACGAAAGCAAAGGCGGCTGCAAAGAAGAAGGCCAGAAACGCTGTGAGGGTGTAGGCAAAAGTTTTTCTGAATACGGCAGGCAGTTCGTAGCGGAAGAAGGTCACAAACACGCCGAAGCCTGAAGACTCGCTGCGATAGATCGCGCCGTGCGCGCGCCCAACGAGATGATTGAGGTAATTGACCAGCCTCCGGTCGCGCACTTCCTCCCGCGCGATGGCCAGATCGGCAGCCGTGCGTCGGTAGAGGCGGCCAAATTCCTGTACCTCTTCGCTCGTGAGATTGGTCAAGCGATACTTCGAAGCGCGAGCGGTCAATTCTTCCAATCGCTTCCAGTCTTCGAGTCTCGATTGAAGAAAATTCTTCAGCACACCCGGTAGACTAACATGGGCGAGACGAAAGAAAAACTGCTGGAACTCACCACTAAAAAGATGTTAGATGTTAGAGGCTGGATGTTAGAAAGAAGTGATCGACGTGAATCAGTATCTGTCTTGGCTGCTTGTCAGTCGAGTGCCAATCCTTTTCTACTAACATCTGACATCTAATATCTAACATCTATAGGATCGAACATGCCTTTTGCTTCGCTTGTTGGAAACGAACGTATAAAGAAACTGCTGCGCCGCGCTGTTATGGAAGGGCGCGTATCTCAGGGGTTGATCTTCGCAGGCCCGACGGGCGTGGGCAAACACAAGTTCGCTTTGGCTCTGGCGCAGGCCATCAACTGCGAAAACCCGAAAGAAGGCGATGCCTGCGGCCATTGCCCACAGTGCTGCAAGATCGCCGAGAGCGAACACGTCGATGTCGCGACCATATCGCCCGACGGACAGTTCATAAAAATCGGCCAGATGCGCGGGATGTCCTCAGACGCGCAGTTTCGACCCTACGAAGGCCGCCGCAGAGTCTTCATACTCGATGAAGCTCACCGGCTGAAGATGGAAGCCGCGAACTCTATTCTGAAGATTCTCGAAGAGCCGCCCTCGACTTCGCTCATCATCCTCGTCACGTCAAAGCCTTACTCGCTCATCGAGACCATTCGCTCGCGCTGTCAGATGCTCAGTTTCGCGCCGCTTGCAGACCGCGAGCTTGAATCCTTCCTCGCTATCAACTACCGACGCCCTGCCGAAGACACCCGATTGCTTGCGCGGCTGGCGCGCGGAAGCATCGGGCGCGCGCTGGAAATCGATCTGGGCCAGTACAAAGAGAAGCGTCGCCTTATGATAGAAATAGTCGAAGCCGTGTCGATCAGACGCGACACGGTGAGATTGTTGAATGCGGCTGAGTATATGAGCCGCAAGCTGGAGCGCGAAGAGTTTGAAAATCACCTCGACACGCTTCTCGTGCTGTTGATGGATGTGTTTCATCTGAAGCTTGGAAGGCCGACTGATTCTTTGACCAACGCGGACATCCCTGATCATCTCGTTCGCATTGCCGAAGCTGTGTCACTTGAATTGATAATTGATTGGGTCGAAAGAATCGAAGAGTTGCTCATAAGCCTCACGCGCAACCTCAACCGCCACGTCGCTATGGATGCGATGTTTGTGAGCCTGTGAAACGGTCAGTCGTTAGTGGAGGGAACAGGTTACAGGTTGTAGGGTAGAGGCCGGAAATCTCCGGCTCTGTAACCTGTTCCCTGTTCCCTGTCACCTACTGACTTCTGACTTCTTCAAGATAAGGAGAGCATAATGATCACGCTTGTTCCCGAAGAGATTGAAAAGTACGCGCACGATAACACAACGCCTGAATCGGATTTGTTTTTGCGCCTCAGAGACGAGACCCATGAAAAGATGCGCTACCCGCAGATGCAGGTCGGGCGAATAGAGGGAAATTTTCTCAAGATGCTGGCGCGACTTTTGGGCGCGCGTCGCATTCTTGAGATAGGAATGTTCACCGGCTACAGCGCGTTGATGATGGCCGAAGGCTTGCCCGAAGACGGGCGCATCATAACGTGCGACATCGACCCTGGGGCCGAAGAGATAGCTCGCCGTTATTTCGCCGAGAGCCAGCACGGGCATAAGATCGAAATCCGAATGGGCGCGGCACTCGAAACTATCTCGACGCTCACGGGGCCGTTCGACATGATTTTCATTGATGCCGACAAGAGCAATTATTCGAATTACTACGAAGCCTGCCTGCCTCTCCTTCGCGCAGGCGGATTGATCGTTGCTGACAACGTGTTGTGGAGCGGCACGGTTTTGAACCCGGAGACGGAAGACGCGCGGGCGATAGTCGCTTTCAACTCTCGCGTGCAGGCGGACGACAGAGTTGAAAATGTTCTGCTCACCGTGCGCGACGGGATGATGCTCATCTGGAAACGTTGAATCAATCCAACTCTGCAAGTTCAGTCAGGCACGGATAGACGGATTCTTACGGGTTTTTCTGATCCGCGTGAATCCGTCTAATCCGTGAAGGTCACCGACCCGAAGCCCTCGGATTTATCGCGCCACGGTGACACGTTGAGCAAGTGATCGCGCGCTCTTGCGTCTTCGTTTCCAGATTCTCCATCTTCTTGAGTTGCTCATTGATCATCCGATGCATGACGGCCATCTCCCGCGCGACGCGCTTTGGTCGCTTTTCGTCACTTGCGAAGTCTTGTTCGACGTGACAGTGAGTGCAGCTTACGCCGAGCGCACGACTGTAGCCGAGGTTCATGATCAGAAGTAGCTGTTCCGCTGGCACACCCTTGAGCCACCGTATGTTCTTGAAGACCTGTTCGGCTGGCTCCTTCTCCCGGCCCGCAATACGTTCCGAAAACTGTTTGACGTACCGGTTGTTGATTTCCTGATTCGTTGGCTCTTGAGTTGATGCGGTAGCACGCGGCTGCGGCGTTGTGGCTGTAGATGGTTGCTGTGCCGCAGATATGATCGTCGTCAGACAATCGGCAGTTACGTATGCGACCATCGCCAGCAGGAATACAGTCTGAGTGAATTTCATATATCCTCCTTTATGTCCGGCAGGTGAGGCCGAAGCCGTCTGCTATGAAAATTCCGGAGTAGCTTTCGTGTGGCGAGACATAAAACCACTTTTGAGCCACGGACTTTGCCAGTAATTCTCAACAATTTGTTTTAGTGTTGGTTGTTTGCTCGGTTTGCCATTCGCCTCTTGCATCCCTCTCGATCATATTTTTATCTGCGGTGGTGAGCCGCAGGCTCATGACGAGCTAACTTTTAATCGCATCCCTCATTTCCTCATTCAGATTTGTTACGATGCAGGCTTGTGAAAAATCACTTCATCAGCGCCTGAGGCGGAAGTGATACGGGACGGGGCTGGCCGCGATGACAGGTGTAGCAGTTGATCGATGTCGGCCCCTTGTATATCTCTCTGGCGATTGCGCTGACCATGCGAAGCATCTTGCGGGCGGTCTGTTTGGCCGGTTTGTCATCAAGCTCGAATCTGTCCTGAACGTGGCAGTGGTTGCAGTCCACGCCGAGAGAGCGGGTAAACATCGTCATTATGATCATCCACCGCCCGGCGGGAACTCCCCTGAGCGATTGTACGTTTTTGTACACCTCTTCGGCGGGCCTCTTGTCCTGATCCGACTGCTTCAACATCTCATCGGTCGGCCTGAAGGATGCAGGCGGCGGCTGAGGCAGCGGGTTTCCTCGATGGCAGGTGTAGCAGGTGACGCCAGGGTTTTGGATTTCGAGTTGATCGTTGGCCACTTTCAGCATATCGAAATGCTTGCGCGCGGTCTGCTTCGCGGGCGTTTCTTTTTCCCACTCTCGCGGCGCGTGGCAATGAGCGCAATCGACGCCGAGCAATCCCGTGAGCGCAGACATCATCCCCGGCAGCCGCGAGGCTTTCCTGCCTTTGAGTAGTTCTATATTTTTGAAAACCTGCTCGGCAGGCTCATCCTCGCGGCCTGCGATCATCTTGTTGATTTCGGCCAGAGCCTCTTTGTTGTTTTGGTTGGACTGTGATTCGTTGCGCGCATCGACGGCCATCAGGCCCGCCGCGAGCAAAACGAAAATCAGCGCGACTATCCGCGCAAGCGGAGAACTGTTTTTCATTATGGCTGCCTTTTCACTTCGGAAGATTCAGCGCGGGTTTTACCTGTCCCCGGTGACAGGTCGTGCAATTGACCATGCCTTTACCGATGGTTTCCTTTAACAGGTTGTTGACCTTTGGCATCATTATCCACATTTTTCGCGCCGTCTGCTTAGGCTCCTTGTCGTCCTTTTCCCATTCGCCTACGGTGTGACAGTGAGAGCAATCGACTCCGAGCGCAGGGCCGAACGCTCCGGCCATCACCCTCAGCACCCGACCCGCGGGCATACCTTTGAAGATTTGAATGTTTTTGAAAACCTCTTCCGCGGGCTTGTTTTCCTGTCCCGCGATTTTCTTTTCCAGTTCGGCGATGTGAGGATTCTGCGCTGCTGGCGGGTTCTGCTCCCATTCGGTCAATGGCTCTGTCGGGTCAGGCGAAAACGCGACGACATGAGAATTGCCCGCCTGTCGAGCCACGAGCATTAAGCTGACTGCCGCAAGTATGACGGCGAAAGAGACTGTGCGTTTGATCTTTTTCATGCTCTGAGCTTACAACCAGTCTCGAAAGCGGCAATGACATTGGGACGGATGGCTGGATTTGAGGGGCGAAATCGTATATGGAGGTGACGATCAAATCTGCTTTCCCAAAAGCTCCTCCAGGCGATCTCGATAGCTGCGACTCAGAGTCAATCGCGTTCCGTCCAGGAGCGTGACGGCGTACTCGCCGTGAAAGAGCGGGTGAAGCTCTTTGATGCGCTCACAGTTGACTATCACCGAGCGATGAATGCGCATGAATTTCCTCGGATCGAGACGACCTTCGAGATTGCTCATCGTTTCGCGATGCAGATGCTCGCCCGTCGCCGTGTGCAGCCGGACATAATTGCCAGCGGCTTCGATCCAATCGATCTCTTCCGATTTGATGAAGAAAACCCGCCCGCCCGATTTGATCACCAGTCGATCAATGCGAGTCGGCTCCGCCCTGATGTCGGCGATCAGGGCGAGCAATCGCTCGTTGAGCGCGCCGCTCTTCTTCTGCTGAATCTGCGCGCGGGCGCGACTGACCGCGGTTTCAAATCGCTCGCGGTCGAAAGGCTTGAGAAGATAATCGAGCGCGTTCACGTCGAAAGCGCGGAGCGCGTACTTGTCATAAGCGGTCACGAAAATGACTGTCGGCATCTCAGCCGCGCCTACTGCCTCGATCACGCCGAATCCGTCAAGTTCAGGCATCTGCACATCGAGAAACACCAGATCAGGCTCAAGCCGATTGATCGCTGATATGGCTTCGATTCCTGTAGAGCATTCGCCGATGATTTCAATATCAGCCTGAGCGGAGAGAAGCGCGCGGATTCGCTCGCGGGCAAGCGGTTCATCATCAACTACCAAAATTTTAACTGCGGCCATCCGTCGCCTCGCTCGATGCGCGAAAAGGTATCTCGATAGCGACCACCAACCCGCCGCCTTCCCGGTTGGCCATCTCGAAGCTGTGATCATCGCGGTAGAGTTGTTCGAGTCGCGCCCGCGTATTCGCCAGTCCTATGCCTTCCTTGAATGCGTTTTGATCCAGTCCCGCTCCATCATCCAGCACCCCGATACGAAGTCGCCCGTCATCGCGGCGCGCTGTGATTTCGACTCTTCCGGCAGACGCCCGCGGCGCGATGCCATGGCGAATGGCGTTTTCAACAAGCGGCTGAAGCAGGAGGTTAGGCACGCGGGCGTCGAGAGCTTCCGCCTCGATATCGATCTTCACCGTCAGGCGATCCTGAAAACGAATCTGCTCGATTTCAAGATAACGCTCAAGGAATTCCATCTCCTGTTTGAGCGGCACCTCCTGCGCGCCGACGTTTTCCAGAGTGAGCCGCAGCAGGTCGCTCAACCGTGCGATCATTCGATCAGCCGCTTCGACATCTCTGTGCATCAGGGCCGATATGGCGTGAAGTGTGTTGAACAAAAAGTGAGGGTGAAGTTGCATCTTGAGCGCCTGCAACTCGGCCTGCGCGAGGCGCGTTTCGAGTTGAGAGGCTTTGAGTTGATGCTGGCGATATTTGGTGTAGTAATCGAAGGCGTAGATGATCCCCATGATCGACCAGTAGGTGAGCAGAGTGGATTGAATCTGCAGCATTGAGAATTGTCTTCTCGGATTCGGGTCGATGATTTGAATGGCGTTGTACTCGGCAACCATCTTTAATATGGAAAGCACGAGGCTCACCGGAATGTGAATCGTCAGCGCGCGCCGGATCACAGCGCGTTCGATTGGAAATCGGCGGGCGAGAAAATAGATCAACGGCGTCGCCAGCGCCCACCCGTACCAGTCGGGCAGGGCAAGCGTAAGCGCGCTCCACCACGAGATCGAATAGTTGCCGTAGCTGTAGCTGATGTAGATGCGGCTTGCAGTAAAAATACTGAGCAGCGTGTAGCAGGCAAAGACCACGCTCCATTTTATTAGCCCAGAGAGTCTATCGAGTCTGGAGGGTGCGAAATCAGAAAAAGGTTTGAGCATTCATACTCCCCCGACTCTCAAGACTCTCTGGACTCTCAAGACTCTCTGGACTCTTTAGTGAAGCACTTTCAACACCCCTGCGGCTTTTGCTCGCTGCTCGTAGCCTTCGGGCATATCGCCGTTGTCCTCGCGGAGATATTGCCAGTGATGAGGCTTCATCGAGGCTATCAACTCCCGCCGGGTTTTCGTCTGCAAGGGTTTGCCCAGATATATCTTGCCCATGCGTTCGAGATTCTTTTCCGAGATAGCGCCTGAAAACATAAAGAGCGGCCAGGTAAAATGCGGCCCGTTGAGTTTTCTCAGCTTGTACAACCACATGCCTATCGCGCCTATGCGCCAGGCCATCGGCCCCCACCAACTGTACTGGCCGGGGCGGAGGTTCATCTTCCAGCACTTCATCATCAACTGCCATTGCAGCGGAGTGAGGTTGCGCGTTTCGGTCACGCCCTTTTCATTCTGCATACGAGTGTCATGCAGCGGAGTGAAAACCGAAGGCACAAGGAAGGCGAACAACCCGCGTCGCTCCATTTCATAGATCAGATCGAGAGTGGCCATGACATCTTCGTCTGTTTCGCCGGGATTGCCTACGATGAGAGTCATCATAGGGAACCAGTTGTTTTCGTTCAGCACCCGCAGGCCTTCAAGCACGACGCTCGGCCAGTCTTCGATGGAGAAGGGAACGCCCTTGCTTGGCATTATTCGTTTGGCCATCTGGACTGATCCGGTCTCAAGCCCTATGAGCGGAGTGAGAGCTTTCTTTTGAGGGTGGCTGCTCAATCGCGGCAGATGGATGGGACTTTTCGGAAGCAGAATATCCGAGAGCTTTTTAATGAGCAGTGGGTCAACTACGGCGGGCGCGATGGTGCAATGGCTCAGGACGTGATGCTCTATGCCCGGAGTGTGGACGACCTGGGTGTAGAGATCGAGCAGAGCTTCGCGATTGGGGAAATAAAAAGGCGTGTCGGTATGAACCTGACCCCAGATGAACATATCTTCTGTGGCGAGCGAAACCATCTTGTTGCCTTCGCGAGCGTTAGCGCGGACTGCGCCGAGTATTTTTTCTTTCGGCATGTCGAGTTGCGGGTTGAGGTCAGGCACGCAGAACTGGCACCGCCTGCCGCAGCCGGTAGTCATCTCGACGACGCCGAAGGTTGTGCGTTTGTCGGGAAAGAGAATCGAATCGCGACTCGTAGGATGATGCACCTCGATTTGCCGAGGCAGAGTTTCGCCTGCGATGGCGCGTTCGAAGAGCGACATCGTATCTTCGGACTCGCTCCGGCCTTCGACGACGCAATCGACGCCCAGTTCTTCAAAAGTGTCAGTTTGAATTATCTGCCATCCGCCTGATCCTCCGACGATGACTTTGAAATTGTCCCGATGCGGATTCGATTTGATGGCCGCGAACGCCTGACGCGAATAATGAGAATTGATGGGCATACGCGATGTGCCGAAGATCGATGTATAAACGCCTGCGGCGAAGGTGACGCCTAAAGGGTTATGAGTCGAGACGGCGACGACGCGGGTGCGCGGGCCTATGAATTTGTCCAAGTCCTGCGGGTAGCAAACGCCTATGTCTTCGGGCGCGTACTTGCGCAGCAGCGAGGCTTCGACGAGCCGGACGCCTGCGGGCATGTAGCGGGCCGATCCATCTTCGTTGTACTCGACCTCGCGCCAGCGCGGGTACTTGCGATTGAGTACGCCTTCCATCCACACGGGCATCGAAGCCATGCCCATCTGAATGAAAAATCCTGCGTGATCGATAGTTTCCGTAAGCGGCGCTGTCAGCACTATCAGCTTGCCGCCGTCCGGCGGAGATCCGTTGTGAGCAGCCAAATGACCGTTTGTTTCCTGCGGGGATGTTGTGAAGTCCATAGCGACCCTCCTCGTAATGGCGGAAGTTATATGTTGTAACGGGTTTAAGAATCGACAGGCAAGATTCTATACCAAGATTGCAGAACTGACTATTGGAATGCGCAAATGCCAGCGTCCTGTTTGATCGAAGGATTCAATGCGAAGATGTGAGCTTCAGGCCGATGATTCCTATCACGATCAACGACAGGCAGAGAATCCTTAAAACCTCGCGCGATTCGCCAAACAGCGCGATGCCAAGCAGGGCTGTGCCAGCCGCTCCAATCCCTGTCCACACAGCGTAAGCCGTTCCCACGGGCAATGACTTCAATGCCTGCGACAAAAACAGAAAGCTCATAGCCATTGCCGCTATCGTTATCACGCTCGGCATCAATTTGGTGAAGCCTTCCGTGTACTTGAGGCCCACTGCCCATACGATTTCAAAAACCCCTGCGATAACCAGATACACCCAGGCCATCTGATTCCTCTCCTTGGTAAAAGTCTATAGAGTCTTGAGAGTCCGAACCCTTGATTATTTTTCATACTTTCCGTGCGTCGTCTCTGACGACAGGGAGGACTCCTCAGAAAATGTACAGCAGGCTGCCAGCCTGCTGGTTCCCCGATTTTCATACTTTCTGTGCGTGAACGGACTGGCCGACGGTTCTACCGGGCGACTCCTCGGAAAGTGGCGCAATCTGCCGGATTGCGCTTCGCCAAAAAAGAGGCGCGCAAACTGAGCGCGCCTGCCTGTTTCTCTATTCAACCTCACTTGATCTTTTTGCCTTTGAACTCTTCTCCGTTGAGGCTGACGACTATGTGAGTCACCATGCCTTTTTCGTCCCTGACGAATTTGATCTTCGCCCCGACGTTGGTGACTGAAAATTCAGTCTCCGATTCAGGGATCAATTCTTCTTTGGTGTCGCCTTCAGGCTGTCCGAAGAGTCGGTCTCCCTCTTTCGTTATGTTGAGGACGAACATCGGAAGCTCGTACTGGCCTATGTAAGCGTCAAAAACTTTCGGGTCTATTTTAGGCTTGGCTGTTTCCTGTTGAGGCGGAGTTATCGGTTCTGCTTTCGGCTCTGCTTTTTTATTTTTGGCTGCCGCGCCAGGCTTGTAATCGGCGAGCCATTCCGGATTGACGACTTCAGCATTGCGGCGCTCTTTTTCGGCGACCAGCCACTCGCCGCGCTCGGTGAAAGGAGGGCCGCCTTCGGGCTGAACGTGACAGAAGGTGCAGTCTTTCGCGCCGAACTTTCGCGCTTTCACCAGAAACGGCGGATAGCCCAAGGCCGGAGCCGCAACCGCCGCGATTATCGCCGCTGAGAATACAACTGCTATTGCTATCTTGATCGTCTTCAACTTCATTCTCTCCTGATAAAAAGTGACGGTGGCAAAGACATATTATCTTCCGCTTGAACTGGCGGCAAGAGACAAGATGTTAGATATCAGATGTTAGATGTTAGTCGAATGCTACAGGCTCGTGACGAAACCGCTAACATCTAGCCTCTAACATCTGACATCTATTTCACCTGGCGCAGGTCAGAGCGCGACCGCCATCGATGCTTATGGTCGCGCCTGTTATCCACGCAGCGCGGTCTGAGGCGAGAAAGAGAATCAATTCGGCCACCTCGCGCGCTTCGCCCACACGGCCCAGCGGGTGAGTGGTCTTGCTGTGTTCGAGAAACGCCGCATAATTATCTTCCTTCATGCCGCCCGCGCGATGAAGGCCGCTTACAACCACGCCCGGATTAACGGCGTTGACGCGAATGCCTTTCGACGCAAGCTCAAGCGCCGCGCATCGGGTCAGTTGATCGATGGCGGCTTTGCTCACGCAATAGGAAAGCACGCCCGGAAAAGAGCGAAGCCCCGTCACGCTCGACACGTTGACGATGTTTCCGCGCGTCCGCTCAAGATGAGGCACAGCGAGTTTCATCAGATGAAAGACTGACCGCAGGTTGATGTTCATCATCTCGTCCCATAGTTCGAGCGATGTGTTTTCGATATTGCCGCTCTTGAGAATCCCCGCCGAGTTCACAAGCACATCAAGCCCGCCCAGAAGTTCGACCGCTTCGTTCAATGCCGATTCGCTTTCTCCTTCACGCGCGAGGTCTGCCGTGAGGATGAAGGCTTTTCCTTCTTTTGATGATTCAGCGGCTTCTCTGAGCGCGCTCTCGCGGCGTCCGATGAGAGCAACACTTGCGCCTTCGGTCAAGAAAAGCTCCGCCGCAGCGCGCCCTATTCCGCTCGATGCTCCGGTGATGATCACTTTCTTGTTTTTCATTAGCCGTGAGTGTAGGAGAGATTCAAACCGCAAGCAAGCGCCGTCTTAACTGTTTCGTCACTTTTGCTTTACGTTTTTGTAACACGAGGACTGTATACTACGCCTTCAGTTCGGCTTCCTGTTACGCGATGATCTTTTGCATGGTGACCGAACGAGGATATCCCGCATAGCGGGCATTTCAACCGGATTGATTCTGCCCATAAGGAGAAGATGATGAGAGAAATTGTCAGAAGCATTTTTCTGTCGCTGATGATGCTGTGTGTTTCGAGCGCGGCATCTTTTGGCCGTCAGCAGTCAACGCCCGCAAACACAGACACTCCCGCGCGTGAGGCGGGAGCAACATCGAATAAAACATCGCCTGATAATCGAAGCGAGTCGCCAGCGCCCACGCTCGAAGACCGACTTCGCGCGCTCGAACAGGTGATCGAGCGCCAGCAGCGCGAGATTCAGTCTCTTCGCGAAACAATGGAAAAGCAGAGCGCCCTGCGCCCGACGGAGAGCGTCTCATCGGAGACACCTCGCGTCGCAGCGTCGCAACCTGCCTCTCCTGAAAACGCCAGCGCGCAGGATGACGCGACGCAGAAGAAAGTCGATGAGCTTTATAAAAAATTCGGGCCGATACGACTGAGCGGAGACATACGTTTCAGAATGGAGACCTTCGGCAATCAGGGCTTCGACAGTCCTTCGGATCAGCCTTTCCGAAATCGATTGCGCGTCCGCGCGAGGCTGGCTCTCGATGGCTCGATCAATAAAAGCTTCGACTGGGGATTTCGTCTGGCTTCGGGGCTGTTCACCGATCCGATATCTACGAATCAGACGCTGACGGATTTCTTCGAGCGCAAGGGCGTCGGAATCGAAAGAGCTTTTGTGAGATATGATTCGAAGACTGACCGCGTCGGCGTTCAGCTTGTCGCCGGGAAATTCGAGCCGACTTTCCGCCGCACGCAACTTGTGTGGGATGATGATGTGAACGTCGAAGGCGCGTCGGAAGCGATTTATTTCAAGACCGATTCTGCTCTTCAGCAGGTGAAGCTTGTCGCGTTTCAGTTGCCTTTCAATGAAGTCACTTCGGGCAAAGACAGCGTGCTTTACGGCGGGCAGGCGCAGACCGACTGGAAGCTTTCTCCGAAAGTGACGGCCAATTTCAATATAGGTTATTACAACTGGGTGAGGGCAGACAGCATCCTTCGCGCTTTCGGCGCGTCGACGACTCAGGTCAACGGCGGAATCAGCAACGGAGCGGGCCTGACCGGCGGACAAAACGGCTCGCTTGGAACGACGAACCGTCTCATCCGCGATGCGTCGGGAAATCCTACGGGGTTCCTTGCCAACTTCAACCTGTTCGATGTGCTGACGAATCTGACCTGGCAGGCGAAGGATCGGTTTCCTGTCACCTTTACTTTCGATTATGTGCGCAATCTTTCAGGCCGCATAGATGATGAGCAAAACGGCTACTGGGCGGGCGTTCAGATCGGCCAGTCGAGAGAAAAACGCGACTGGCTGTTCGGTTACACCTTCGCGCGCATAGAGCAGGATGCCGTGCTTGTGCCGTTCAACTTCAGCGATATACTCGCGTCGAACTCGCGCGTTCACATGCCTGTGGTCGCCTATCAGGTTGCAAACGGCGTCACTCTTCAATGGATGGGCCTGTTCTCTGAACGAGTGAACAAGGTATTTCAGCTTTCGCCGGTCAATCGCACGCTCAATCGTATGCAGTTCGATGTCGTGTACAAATTCTAGAAGCTGAGAACTGCGAACCGAAAAAATCGGGGTGGCTCCGGCTGCCCTTTTTTATTTGCGAAGCGCGGCCTGGAACATCCGCAGCGCAGCGGTGTCAAATGACGGTGTAGCGGATAAGCAACACTCGAATCGCTGCGCGAGACCGCCCGCGCTCAGGAAATCTGTATTGAGGAGTCGTCGTTGATGTAGAACAGGCTGCCAGCCTGTTCACACGCTGAAAGTATGAAAACCTGCGACAGGCTGGCAGCCCGTCGCACCTTCTCGGAGGACGTTATGAAACTCGTTGCAATCGTGACGCTACTCGTCGTTTCTGCGCCGGTCATTGAGGCGCAATCGCCTCGCAGCGCGCGCACAAATAAACAGCCGCCCGCCGCGCAGATGCAGACATTGCCCATTCGTCGCGTCGTACTCTACAGCAACGGAGTCGCTTACTTCGAGCGCCGCGCGGTGGTGTCAGGACACGCGGAGATCAGTCTTTCGTTCAAGCAGTCTCAGGTCGATGATGTTCTCAAATCGATGGTCGTGCTTGATCGGGGGAAGGGAAGGATCGGCGCAGTCAGCTATAACTCATCTGCGCCTCCTTCGGCGCGGTTGGCGGAAATTCCTTTTTCAATCGATGGCGCGAACGATGGAGAAGATGAAGAGCCGAAGCTTTCGCGCGGGCTTGCCTCGGTGCTGGGCCAACTTCAGGGCGCGCGGGTTCAGGTCACGACAACGAATCGGACGGCAACGGGTGCGATCATCACGGTTGAAGAGCGCGAGGTGAAAGGCAAAGAGAAAGAGCCATCCTCCATTCGCCACACTCTCGTCATAGCAAGTGAGTCTGGCGAGATAGCGAGTTTCGATCTCGAAGAAGTGCGCTCGATTCGCGTGCTTGATGAAGGCGCGCGCAAAGACCTCAACGATTTTGCCGACGCGACTGCTTCTGCCCGACGCCGCGATTCGAAGACGATAGTCGTGACATCGGACGGCGAGGGTCAGCGCGAGATCGTAGTCAGCTACGTCATCGCCGCGCCGATATGGAAAACGACTTATCGAGTGGCGATCGATTCCGTGGGCAAACCTTTCTTTCAGGGCTGGGCGATAGTCGATAATGTGAGCGACGAAGACTGGACTGACGTGACTCTTTCTCTCATATCAGGCACGCCCGTCTCTTTCATTCAACCCATCCAGCAGCCGCTTTATCGTTACCGCCCTGTCATCCCTATTCCTGAAAACCTGAATCTCACTCCGCAGGTTTACGAGCCTGGCAAGGGAGGTGTTGAAGGCGGCGTTCCCGGCGGCGTGCCGGGTGGTGTTCCGGGCGGCTTTGTGTCCTCCCGTGTTGCTCCCTCATCGATAAGTCCGCCGCCGCCGCCTGAAGGCCCGACGACTACGTTGAGCGATGAAATCGCGGATGAGGAATCGGGCGTCAGAGCCGAGGCCAGAGGAAGCGAAGCAGGCGACCTCTTCGAATATAAAATCGAGCGACCGATGACCGTGCAGCGCAATCGCTCGGCTCTCATCCCCATTCTTCAGACTCGAATGGAAGGCGAGCGCGTGTCGGTTTACAACGGAGCGTCGCTCAGGGATCGCCCGATGAGCGGATTCAAGCTCAAGAACACTTCGCCCCTGACGCTCGAAAGCGGATCGCTCACGGTAATCGACGGCGACTCTTACGCGGGCGAAGCTCTGATCGAACGTCTCAAACCGGGAGAGGAGCGATTCATCTCTTTCGCCGTCGATCTTGGCACACTCGTCACTGCTGAAATGAAAGAAGACCGTGAGCCTGCGTTTCTCATTCGCGCCGTCAACGGAGTGATTCAGGCGCACTATCATCGAACCGAGGGCAAGACCTACTCGTTCACGAATCAGACCGACAAGCCGCGAATCGTTTATGTCGAACACCCAAAGCGCGAAAAATGGAAGCTGTCGGATGACACGCCCAAACCCGTTGAAGATACCGCATCGTTTTATCGCTTCAGGGTCGAAGTCGAGCCGCGCAAGACAATCGATTTGAATGTGACGGAGCGGCAGGCATTGATGGACACTTACTCGATTTCGAATCTCAGATCGAAGGATGTCGAATTGTTCGTTTCGCATCGCTACATCGATGACGCGATGCGCGCCGCGCTCGACAACATTCTGGCAATGAAAGTGAAGCTCATCTCCGTCGATGAGAAACTCGCCGCCGCGACCCGCGAGGCGTCGGAGATAGCCTCGGATCAGGCGCGACTCCGCGAGAACATCAAGGCATTGGGCGAGACATCGGAAGCGCGCACGCTCATCGCTCGATACGTTGCGAAAGCGGGAGAGCAGGAGACTCGACTTGAGCAGATCGCAGCCGAGCGCAAAAAGCTGAGCGAAGAAAAGTTGAAACTTCAATCAGAGATCGACGCCGCGATTCGCGCTCTTGTCTATGATCGCAGGTTGAAGGATTGAAGGCGTCCGGTCAAATTCAAATCGCGGCAATATCGGTTCGATAATGCATACGGTCGAAGCTGATTCGGCCCATCGCTTCATAAGCGCGCACGCTCGCTTCGCCAAGCGTTGCGGCGCGCGCAGTCACGCCCAGCACGCGGCCTCCCGCAGTGAGAAAACTCCCCTGCTCGTCGCGCATAGTTCCCGCATGAAAAACGACGACGCCTTCGACCTCACCGGCTTCGTCAAGCCCGGTGATGATTTTGCCTTTTTCGAATTCGCCGGGATAGCCGCCCGATGCCGCCACCACGCACACACTTGAATCCGCGCTCCAATCTATTTTCATCCCGCCTATCGATCCATCGATTATTCGCTGGCAGATTTCAACCAGATCACTATCGAGTCTCAAAAGCACTGATTGAGTTTCAGGGTCACCCAGCCGCACGTTGTACTCAAGCACTCGCGGGCCATCGTCGGTCAGCATCAATCCCGCATAGAGAATACCGCGAAACGGATTGCCGTCCGCTGTCATTCCTTCAAGCGAAGGCCCGATGATCTCGCGACGGATGCGATCAAGCAACCTCTCATCGATAAGCCCCGGAGTTGAAAACGATCCCATCCCGCCGGTGTTGAATCCCTGATCGTTGTCACCAGCGCGCTTGTAATCCTGCGCGGGAACTATCATCTGGTAATCGCGACCGTCCGAGAAAATCATCACCGAAGCCTCGCGCCCGGTGAGGCATTCTTCGATCACTATCCGGTCGCCCGCTTCGCCAAACAAGCGATCAACCATCATCGCGTTGAGGGTGGCAAGGAAACTCGGCTCATCCTGCGGAATGAGAACGCCTTTGCCCGCCGCAAGCCCATCTGCTTTGACGACGACGGGAAACTCGAACTCCGAGGCGAAAACCTCACGCGCTGATTCAACAGAATCGCAGACTGCAAATCTCGCGGTCGGAATCGAGTGACGAGCCATAAACTGCTTGGAAAAAATTTTGCTGCCTTCGAGCCGCGCTGCCTCTGCGCCTGGCCCGACTACGGGAAGTCCGCGCTCATTGAAAGCATCTACGACGCCTGCGACGAGCGGCAACTCAGGGCCGATGAAAGTGATGTCAGCCCCAACCGATTCGGCAAGCGCGACGAGGCTCGCCGGGTCATGCACATCAGAGGGAAAACAATTTGCGATTTGAGCGATGCCCGCGTTACCCGGCCCGCAGTAAAGCGCAGAGGTGTGAGGACTCTGAGAAAGTTTCCAGCAAAGCGCGTGTTCGCGCCCGCCCGATCCGATTACCAGTATATTCATAGTCGTCAGGGGTCAGAAGTCAGAAGTCAGAAGTCAGAAGTCAGAAGTCAGAAGTCAGAATAAAACGACCGACCCCTGACCCCTGACCCCCGACCCCTGCCTACCGTCTCCATTCATCTATCAACGAAGCGACGAGCGCCGTCCAGCCCGTCTGATGACTTGCGCCGATGCCCGCGCCGTTGTCGCCGTGAAAGTATTCGTAGAACAAAACGTAATCTCTCCAGTGCGGGTCTTCCTGAAATTTTTTCGATCCTCCGTAAACGGGGCGACGGCCTTTCTCATCGCGCGTGAATATTTTTATCAAGCGATTCGCCGCGTCTTCAGCCATCTCCGACAGAGTCACCTCGCGATCATAAGCAGGCACTTTCAATTTGAGCGTCGGGCCGTAAGCCTTGCCGAGTTTTCTCAGGGATTCGATCATCAGAAACGAAGTCGGGAACCACACAGGCCCGCGCCAGTTCGAATTGCCTCCCTTGATTTTGTTATCCGATTCCGCAGGCTCGTAACGCACTTCGGCTTTTCCGAAAATGAAAGGATTCATCTCGTGATACTTCGACAGGCTGCGGATGCCATAGTCGGACAGAAATTCCTGCGGATCGAAAAGCCTTTGAAGTATGTGCTTCATCTGCTCTTCATCTACTATGGCGAGGACGTAAACCTCCATTCCTTCATGCTCTATGAGATGGCAGCACCGTTGAACGATGTCCTGACGATTGCGGACGAACCATTCGAGGTTGGAGCGAAACTCGGCGAAAGGCGTGATCCAATCGACTTCCAGCCGCTCGATGGCATAAAGCGGAATCAGCCCGACGAGCGAGCGCACGCGGAACTTGTGAAAGCTTTTGTCCGGGTAGCGAAGCACATCGTAGAAAAATCCGTCCCTCTCGTCCCATAGCGAGTAATCGCGCCCGCCCATGTGTTTCATCGCCGCGCCGACATAGATGTAGTGCTGGAAAAATTTCGTGGCGAGGCTTTCATAAACCTCATTCTCTTTTGCAAGCTCAAGCGCGATGCGCATGAGGTTCTGACAAAACATGCCCATCCAGCCCGTGGCGTCGGATTGTTCCAAAACGACGCCGCCCGGCAACTTCTCGCTCCGGTCGATGACTGTTATGTTATCGAGTCCGAGGAATCCTCCCTCGAAGACGTTGTTGCCTTCGCTATCGACCTTGTTGATCCACCACGCGAAGTTGATGAGCAGTTTGTGAAAACATTTTTCGAGCCACGCGCGGTCGCCTTTGCCCGAACGGACGCGATCCATGTTGTAGACTCTCCAGCAGGCCCACGCATGAACGGGCGGATTCAAATCTGAAAACTCCCATTCATAAGCCGGTATCTGGCCGTTGGGATGCTGGAACTGTTCGAAGAGCATCAGCCACAACTGCTCTTTGGCGAATTCAGGATCGATCAACGCGAAGGCTACGCAATGAAACGCCAGGTCCCAGGCGGCGAACCATGGATACTCCCACTTGTCGGGCATCGAGAGTATTCGCATCGAATTCAAATGCCGCCAGTGAGAGTTGCGAATCGAGGATCGGGACTGGGGCGGCGGATTCGCGGGGTCGTCTCCGCGCAGCCAGAGGTCTACGTCGAAAATATAGCTCTGCTTCGTCCACAGCAGACCCGCGAATGCCTGACGCTGAACCCTTCTTTCATCCTCGCTCGCTCGCGGCGGATGAATGGTTTCATAAAACTCGTCGGCTTCTTTTTTGCGCTCGATTATTATTCGGTCGATATCGCGGATGGGATCAGCGAGTTTTTCATTCGTAAGTCTGAGCTTCACTGTCATCGAACTGCCTGCCGGAACCATTTCGCTATAGTGAAGGCATGATTTCGTTCCCGTCTGTTCGGGATTGACCGAATCTTCGCCGTAAATGATTTTGCGATGGAAAGCGTCTTTGACCCAAGGCTTGCGATTATGAGCATCAGGCCCGTAGAGAGCTTTCCAGTTCGTTTCGTTGTTCGTAAAGAGCGATTCGCCTCCGGTCTGGGCGTAGAGATAACGATGGCCGAGTCGATATTCGAAGGGGAGATTGGGGAGCATCTCGCCGGTTGAGTCATCAGCCACGAGGCTCAGGAAATCTTTGCCCTTTTCTCCGGGGCGGATTGTCGGCTCCGGCTTAGGCTGATTCGTCCACGCCCATGTGTTTCGAAACCAGAGGTGAGGGATGATACGAAGAGGCGCGGCATCAGGGCCGCGATTGAAAGCTTCTATCTTTATACATAGGTCGTCGGGCGAGACTTTGGCGTATTCGACGAAGACATCGAAGTAACGGTCTTCATCGAAAATGCCGGTATCGAGCAGTTCGTATTCAAGCCCGCGGCCTGCGCGACGTCGATTTTCCTCCATGAGTTTGCGGTAAGGAAACTCGGCCTGCGGGTACTTGTAGAGATATTTCATGTAGGAGTGCGTGGGAGTGGAGTCGAGGTAGAAGTAATACTCTTTCGAATCTTCTCCGCGATTGGCCTCTGAGGGAACGAGGCCGAATGCGCGTTCTTTGAGTATGGGGTCGCGCTCGTTCCAGAGCGCGATGGCGAAGACGAGGAGTTGATAGCGGTCACAGATTCCGGCAAGCCCGTCTTCGCCCCAGCGATAAGCGCGACTGCGCGCCTGATCGTGAGTGAAGTAATCCCATGCGTTTCCGTCCGGAGAATAATCCTCGCGCACCGTCCCCCACTCGCGCTCGCTGACGTAAGGTCCCCATCGCTGCCAGGGGGGAACAGGAGGCCCGGTTTCGCGGAGTCTTTCGTGTTCTGTGGTCGAAGTGTCGTACTCTTTTGTTTTTTTCATGTTTCCTCAGAAAAGTGGCGCAAGCTGTCAGCTTGCGTGATCCCCGATTTTCATACTTTTGGGGCGAAGCGCCATCTTGCGAAAAAACCAAAAGCCGATCTTTCACCCACAGCGGCGCAATCAATTATTCATTGGATTAAAAGAAAGCTTCTGCTATCGGGCGAATCATTTTCTGTTGGAATTATCCTGAGCTTTCGATGCGTCTGAATCTTTTTTTTCTGATGTGGAGTCTGGCGATACCTGTTTGACTGGCGGACGCCCTGCTTCGGGGGTTTCAGCGGCGGGCGGCGCGGTCTGGTTCTGATTAGCTGAGGGTTGATCTGTGTTTGATGGCTGCGATTGCTGAATTTCATTCGTCGCAGGCGGCTCTGCGGGCGGCGCGGCTTGTTTTTGAAAATAATATTTATAGAAGAGATAAGTTGCCGCGAGCAGAGCCAGCGCGACGAGCGCGAACAGAAGAACCGGCCCGAAACTCTTTTTCTCTTTCTTCGAAGAGAATGTCTTCGTGATCGGCGTCCCTTCGGTTTCGGGCGCGGCTTCCGACTCGCTTTCGATAGCGGGCAATTCGAGTCTGGTCGTCGGCACTTCATCGAAACCGGCGACCTGAGCGGCGTCCAATTGATCCGTGGGCGTATCCTCGCGTTCGTCGACCTCTTCCGGCTCCGGTTCAGGTTTGCTGAAGCCTGGCACGACGAGCGTTGTTACGCTTGCCGCTTCGGAAGTATCGATTTCAGTCAAATCTCTTTGTGTTACTTTGTGGCTTGCTTCTTCGATGGCCACGAAGCTTCCTGTAATTGAAAGGCTGTCGGAAGCCGAATGCAGCGATTCGCCATCGAAGCGCGCGATGACGACTGTTATATTGTCTTCGCCCCCGCGCTCGTTGGCTGTCTCTATGAGTCGGCGGCAGGCGGCATTGATATTTTCGGATTCGTAGACGATCTTTCGCATTTCTTCCTGAGTTATCTTGTTCGAAAGACCGTCGCTGCACAGCAGCAGATAATCATTCTGGCAGAGTTCTATGCCGGTCATAACCACTTTGACGATGGGTTGAGTGCCGAGCGCCTGCATTATGACGTTTTGAGGAACCTGTGATGCCTGTTCGGGAGTGATGGCGTTGGCGTCGAGCAACATCTGGACGAGCGACTGATCGCGGGTAAGCTGTTTGATCTTTTCGCCGCGTATGAGGTAGGCGCGCGAGTCTCCGACCTGAGCTATGTAGGCGACTCTTTCATGGACGAGTACGCCTGTGAGGGTCGCGCCCATGCCGGTAAGTTCCGGATTTTGTCGGGCATGATTCCAGATGCGCTCGTTGGCGATTTCGGCGGCGATTTTCAACTGCTCCGCCGCGCCGAAATCAGCGGGCATCTCAAGCATTGATTCGCGAAGCGTCGTCACGGCAAGCTCGGAGGCGACCTCTCCGGCCACCGCTCCGCCCATACCGTCGGAGACGACTAGCAGATTGCCGCGGTCGCCTACGGGATAAGTGCTCACATCGGGCCCTACGCCCACGTCTCCGGTTGTGAGATCGGCAATAAGAAAAGCGTCCTCATTGCCGCTGCGCTGCATCCCGACATCAGTGCGACCATAAACTGAGAGAAAAACCTTGTGATCCACAGCGGACACTGGCTACCCCCACTTACCTTAGACCTCGAATCTAAAAAGCTGCTTGCCGATCAGTATCATGTCTCCGGGCTGAAGTTCCACTTCATCCTTGATCTTGATGAAGGTGCCGTTGCGGCTGCCCTCATCTCTGAGGACGAACGTATTGCCCTGGCGCACGATCCTCGCGTGTCGGCTCGACATGAACCCATCATGCGGAAAAGATATATCGCCGCTGACCCTCCCCACTATGGTTTCGTCCTGGAGATCGAATATCTCTCCGGGCTGCCCGCCTTCCATGATCAGGTGCAGGCGGCCTTTGGGCAAGGCAGGCACAGAAGACATCACTATGGTTTTTGCCACTGTAAGAGGACTGCCGCATCCGGCGCAAAACGCGCTGCCTGCCGCGCTCTGGTGTCCGCACTTGTTGCAGTGAACCCCTCCCGCCGCCGGTTTCAAAGGCGCGGGCATAGACTGCACTTCCTCCGTGCTTTTTGACGGCGGAAGGCTCGACTTGGGAGCGGGCGGCGTGGCCGGAGGATATTCGGGAACCGTAGACTGTGCCAGGGGAGCGTCCATCGGCGGAGGCAGAGGCGGACGAGACTGCTCAGGCGGAGTCGACCATTGCGCCCCGATGGATTGATCGACTATGGTTGGCCGTCCTCCCGCATTCATCGCATCGAGCGAGAGAGACTGGTCTACGACGGTCGGCTGTCCGAGCGGCATATTGGGAGGCGCGTTGGGCGTTGCCAGAACAGTCGGCTGCTCAAGCGAAGGCGACTGTCGTTTCTCGGCCACAGTCGGCGATCCCTGTGGAGCCATCTGCGGAAGCTTGCTGCCGCACTGCTGGCAAAAGGCCCAGCCCATCTCGTTTACAGTGTTGCAAGTCGGACAGGCAACGCCATCCGGTTCGGTTGACTCCATAGGGTCCTCCTTGAAATTCGTTTCGGTATCGCGGAAATCGGCTCTCCCCTGCGCTGAAAGAGGAGTCTCGCACAATCGGCAAACAGAAGCCGTGAGCTTGTTTTCAGCGCCGCAATTAGGGCAAGTAATCATTCTCGAAAACCCTCCCGCTACCTGACTGCCATTATACGAAAAGCCGTGATCAACAAAAACCAGAAAACTCTATACTGATACCTCTCTGAAGTTGTCCCCCAGCATACAACGATACAACTGATCAGGCAAGATGGATACATCAGTAATGAGTGATGAGTAATGAGTTATGAGTTATGAGTGAGAAGATTTCATTGCCTTATGGCTCATCACCCCATCACCTCTTCACTGGCGCGGCGCGCTCTTCACGCAGCGAAAGCCCACATCTTCGCGTGTCTCGTCGGGAGCCATCGCGCTGCGCGAGGTCGTCGCGGCCGATGCGCGTTTCTGAAGAAAACTCCCTCCTCGAACGATCTTGCCCGACCCCATCAGCGTCTTCAGGTCGGGATAGCGCATAAAATCCGAATCAGTCCATTCCGAGACATTTCCCGCCATATCGAGCGCATCGAACGGGCTTTTGCCCAAAGGATAGCGCCCCACCTGCTGAATATTTTTTCTCGACGGGTCGCCGATGTTGGCGCGCTGCGGGTCAAAATCGTTGCCCCACGGATAAAGCCGTTTATCTGTTCCCCTTGCGGCGTACTCCCATTCGACTTCCGTAGGAAGTCGCTTGCCCATTGATTGCGCATACTTGCCAGCGTCGAACCAATTAACGTTGGTGACAGGCAATTTAGCTTCCTCGGGAGTGAATTTGCCTTCTCTCCATGCGGGAGACCAGGTCTTGGGCGGCGCATTGCCCGATGCCTTGATGAATTTGTAATAATCCTCGACCGTCACTTCATTGCGATCAATATAGAAAGCATTGACCGTCTCTTCATGCTCAGGCTTTTCCGCATCGCTGGCGGCATTGTTTCCCATCGTGAACTTTCCGGTCGGAATCAAAACCATCCCCGGAGGCGGAACGTCTGTGCCTGGGCCGTTGGTGGTCGAGGTCGTTCTCGTCAACGCCCATACGCCTAAACCCAGGGCTACGACCAGCACAGCGACTATAGGGATTACGATCATTTTATTATCGAGCGCGAAGTCGCGAATGCGGTCGAACAGAGGGGCGCTTTCTTCCTGCTGATCGAACAGGCCCGCGCTCTTTTCCGTGAGGGTCGAGCCGCTGAAAGGCTCTGTCGGAGAGACTGTGCCTGTCGGGCGCGCGACTCCTGCGGTGTTCGTTCGCTGGTTCAGGGTATCGGGCCTGAGCGATATGTCCGAAGGCCTTCGAAGAGTGAAGGGGGTGTGAGGCGTACTGGTTCCCAGCATATTGAGATCGATGCCGGCGTCATAGAGGGCGGATTCGAACTCCTGAGCAAGCTCGATGGCGTTGTTTTGTCGCTCCTCGCGCTGTTTCCCGAGCGCGCGGAGGACGACCTGCTCGACTGAAGGCGGGATATCGCCGCGCAGTTGATGCGGAGGTCGGGGCGGCTCGCTGGCGTGTTTGAGGACGACGCCTACGGGAGTGGGAGCTTCGAAGGGAACCTTGCCCGTCAGCATTTCATACATGATCACTCCCATGCTGTAGATATCGCTTCGGGCGTCGAGTTCTTCGCCGCGACATTGTTCGGGCGACATATAGTAAGGCGTGCCGACGATCATGCCCTGTTGCGTGAGTTTGCCGGTGTCGGATTGAACCATCAGCTTGGCTATTCCGAAATCCAGCACCTTGACGCGATCAATCCCTTCCTCAGATTTGATGAGCCAGATGTTATCGGGCTTGAGATCGCGATGAACTATCCCCTTCGAGTGAGCCGCTTGCAGGGCGGCGCAGGTTTGATAGACGATCAAAAAGGCGTCCCGATAATCGAGATGACGCTGCTGCTTGAGCTTTTTTCTCAGTTCGATGCCTTCGAGGAATTCCATCACGAGATAAGCGGTGCCGGTGTCGCGGGTCACTCCGAAGTCCGTAACCGATACAGCGTTCGGATGAGAGATGAAGGCGGCGGCGCGGGCCTCGCGTCGAAACCGTTCGATAGCAGTCTGATCAGAAGAGAGATGAGGATGAAGCACCTTGACGGCGACCGTGTGATCCATCTGTATGTGGGTCGCGCGATAGACCCGTCCCATGCCGCCTTCGCCGACCTTTTCTTCAATGCGATATTTGTTATCCATAACCGCGCCGACGAGCGGATCGCGCTCGACCGCTTGCACCAGCGCGTTTCCATCGAAGGGGCAGTAGAGCAGATGCTCCTTCATCTCTCTTTTGCAGACGGGGCATTGCTTCATAAATGGTTCCTTTTGGGGCAAAAGACGAGCGGCTCAATCCTACCCCAGCCCATGCGGAGTGTCAATTTACGGGTCTATCGAGAATGCCGAATGTGGAGTGCGGAATGCGGAATAGAACTTTGCATTCCGCATTCCGCATTCTCCGGATTTTTACAGATTCTCTTTGAAGAACTTTATGAGGCGCTCGCTGTACTCGTTTCTTGAGTGTCGAATCGAGCGCGCGTGGCGCGCGCCCACAACTATCCACAACTCTTTTTTGGTTTCGAGCGCGTCGTAGATGTTCTGCGAGTGATCAGTGGAAATCAAATCGTCCGCCGTTCCGTGAATCAGATAGACGGGGCATTTGATCTGTTTTGCCAAAGCTAAAGGTTCGACCACGTCGACATCGAACTTGCCGCGATAATTGGCCACATGAAAGGCGGGCCACAGCACAGGCTCAAGCAATGCGCGGGGCAGCTTCGTTACGCGAGAGACATACTCTTTGGTCACTCGCCTCAGAGAGGCGAAAGGAGAATCCGCCCACACGGCTTTGATTCGCGGGTAATGCGCCGCCACCTGAAGCGAGATCGCCGCGCCCATCGATTCGCCAGCAAGCCCGATGCGTTCCGCATCGACTTTCTTTTCCGTGATGAGCCATTCGACAGCCGCTTCGACATCCCTCCGCTCATGAAATCCGTAAGTTATATGCCGCCCCTCGCTTTGACCGTGACCGCGCCCGTCGAATATTAAAACATTGAATCCGGCTCGACGAAGTGTGATTGCCGCGCGAAGAACCTGCGTGCGATTCTTCGTGACTCCATGAAGCACGACTACCGTTGCTGCCCCCGGAGCCGCTTCCATCCACCATCCCCGCAGCTTCAACCCGTCAGTCGAGGGGATGATGATCTCTTCGTATTCGACTCCCTGCTTTTTCATGAAGTTATTGATATGAGGGCGGCGAAGATGAGAGAGCCGCTTGAGTTTGGGTCGAATGAGCATACCGGAGAGAGGGAAACTCGCCGCGCCGATAGCGACCGTAACCGAACCGACCGCGCCCAGAGCTATCATCCCGGCGCGTCGGAACCATTTTTTGGCCCACCCGAAAGAGCCTTTCGCAACTGCTGTTGTTTTATCGTCTTCCACTTCAGCGCCTCCCTCTCAAAGAAGCCTCGCCAATTCTAGCACTATGAGATGCAAAAAGCAGGAGTCTCGTCTGCCTGTCTTCCGTTGCCGGTTTCTCATGGTAAAATCTCGCGTGGTTCGGGTGTCAAATCAAGCAGAGAGAGAGACTATGACCAACAGTGTGTTTTGCAATCAGTGCGGCCAGCCTGTTCCTGCCGGAAGCCGTTTCTGCAATGGCTGCGGCGCGACGATGGCGCAAAAACCCAAAGCGGAGATGGCCGAACAGGAGCGCGACCTGTTCACCGTTCGCCCGACGATGATATTCGTCTATCTGTGGTACGCGCTGGCGGTCGCAGTAGTGATAACGGCGGCCGTGCTGATGGGAATTCTCAGCAGCAAAAGCTTGAGCGACGATATGACTGCGCTTTACGTGATCGGGGGAATCGGAATCGTCGCCTTCATCATTCCCGTCTACAAACATATACTCCGATTGCGCGAGGTCTACACGCTGACGAACTTCAAGCTTGAGATGCGCTACGGCATCATCGCCAAACGCATTCACAACATCCCCATCAACAAGATTCAGGACGTGATGGTGACAAGCTCCGTCTGGCAGCGGTTTTTGAACCTCGGCGACATCATCATTGACAGCGCATCGGATACGGGAAAGATTCATCTCGACGACATACATCACCCCCATCGCTATGCGGAGCAGATTCTGGCTGAGATGCGCCGCTGGAACTGAACTGCCTGTAGCGGGGTCTAATGATTTTGCCGGTCATAGCACTCGACAGGTCGTCAGACTCGTCGCGTCAGTAATAAAATGATAAGGCACGGACAACAAATCATCATCGGAGAGAAAGATGTTCGTTAACTTCAAACGAGCGACGATAATGATAGCGATTCTGCTCGCCTCCTGCATTTCATCCCTCGCTCAACCATCCAATGGCATGACGATGATCGCTGCTGCCGAGCCTCTGGCGGAAACACTCGCGGGAGTGAGAGCCACAGGTGAGATCAAACGATACAGCGCAGACAATATCGCTGAGATGGCCGCAGACCGTGCGCAAATTTACAGCGAGTATCGCGTCGTGTCTGCCTCTTCGCGGCTTTACGGCGCGGCCCGTGTGGAGCTTTTTCAAACCGCCAATCAATTCGCCGCCTACGGGCTGCTGACTTACTTCGCGGCGGCCAGAGACCCGAAAGCAAAAACGCCCGCCATAGGCATGGAAGTGGCTCAACTCCCGGACGCCATCATTTTTTATAAGGGCAACTATTTCGCGCGAGTCACTGACGCTGATCAAAAAACGAAAGCCAGCGCCTCTCTCCGCCTGCGACTCGCGCAGACTGTGGCCGAAGCTCTCCCTCCCGGCAATCAGTCCGCGCCGCGCCCGCCTCTGTTTGAAAGCCTTGCGCCCGCGCTCGATGCGGCAAAAAATTCGGGCTATGCGCCAACCCTGCACGCGGAGCGTTATTTCCTCGGCCCGCAGGCGATGAGTGATTTCGTGGATCGCGCCCGCGACATATTCACGTTTGCGGGCGAAGCTGAAGCGGTGATGATAGAATGCGCCGCGCCTCAGCGCGAAAAGATCAAACTGATAATCGTCGAATATCACACGCCACAGTTTGCAACTGATTCGATGCAGCAGTTGGATGGATATCTGGAATCACTCGCTGAAAGCGAACGCGCCCGCCTGTCAGTCAGGCGAGAAGGCAACTACATCGTCGCAGGGATAAGCGCGGACAACCCTGATCTGGCCGCGCAGATGGTCTCTTCGATTCAGTATCCGTACAGCGTCAAGTGGCTGCGCAATCCGCTCTGGCCGACGAACGATCCTTTCCGCGTTCGAAAAGCTGCCGAGATGTTGCTTTCGACCTTCGGCATACTCGGCGCGATCTTAGGCACGGTGCTGCTGTTCGGAACCGTCTTCGGAACGACAGTTTTTTTGCGCCGCCGCAAATCTCAACGAGAAGCTTTCTCCGACGCAGGCGGTATGCTGAGGCTCGATATTGATCCGATGGAATCGGTCATCCTCGGATTGCCGCCCGCTCGCGGCGAAGAGTGAATGAGAGAAGAATGAGTGGGAGAATGGGAGAGTGGGTGAAGAATGAGTGGCAGATGAAAAGCTGTTGCTCCCATTCCCCCATTCTCCCATTCTCTTCTTCCCAACGAACATGCCCAATTCGATTCTTGTCGTAGATGATGAAGAAGGAATAAGGCTGGCGCTGCGCGGAGTGCTGGAAGACGAAGGGTTTTCAGTCGAGACCGCCGCTTCAGGCGAGGAGTGCCTCACGGCATTCGAGCGCCGCGCCTTCAGTTGCCTCCTGCTCGATGTCTGGCTTCCGGGCATAGACGGAATCGAAACGCTTGAGCAGATCAAATCGCTTTATCCTGAAACTGCGGTCATCATGATAAGCGGGCATGGCAATATCGAAACCGCCGTGCGCGCAACCCGTCTGGGCGCGCTCGACTTCATCGAAAAGCCGCTTCAGATCGAACGAACCGTTCTCGCTATCCGCAACGCGCTTCGTCAGCGACAGCTTGAAGCCGACAATCGCCTCATGCGCGAGCGATTGGACGACTGGGTGATGATAGGCGATAGCGTCCCCATGCGCGCCCTGCGTCAGCAGATCAGCATTGCCGCTCCCACCAACGGACGCATCATGATTTATGGAGAGTCGGGAACCGGAAAAGAGCTTGTCGCCCGCGCCATTCATCATCAGTCGCCGCGCGCCGCCTTGCCTTTCGTCGAGCTTAACTGCGCGGCTATCCCTGAAGAGTTGATCGAGTCGGAACTCTTCGGTCACACGAAGGGCGCGTTCACGGGCGCGACTCAATCGAAGCGCGGCAAGTTCGAGCAAGCGGACGGCGGAACTCTTCTCTTGGATGAAGTGGGCGATATGAGTTTGAAAGTTCAGGCGAAAGTTCTGCGCGTTTTGGAAGAGCAGCGCTTCGAGCCAGTGGGGTCGAACAAGTCTATCAATGTCGATGTCCGAATCATCGCGGCTACGAACAAACGGCTCGATGAAGAAATGGAACGCGGTTCGTTTCGGGCCGATCTCTTTTATCGCTTGAATGTGATTCCGTTCGAGGTTCCTCCGCTCAGAGTGAGGATCGAAGATGTGCCTTTGCTCGTCGATCACTTCAATCGAAAGTATTCGGCGGCCTACAACCGCCAGCCCAAAACGTTCAGTGAAGACGCGCTCGAACGATTGATGGCTTATCAGTGGCCGGGCAACGTGCGCGAACTTCGCAACACAGTAGAGCGCGTGGTGATCATGACGGCGAAGGAAAAAATCTCAGCGGATGACCTTCCTCCGCCCGGTCAAAGCGACAGCCTAGCCGCGCCTTCCGGTTACAACTTCACTTCATACCGCGAGGGCCGCGACACCTACGAGCGAAATTATATTTTGCGAAAGCTTTCCGAATGCGACGGCAACATTACCCGCACGGCTGAAGCGATGGGCATAGACCGCTCGCACCTTTACCGAAGGATGAAAGCTTTAGGCATAAGCGACAAGCGCGGACAAGGGTGAAGGCGCTTGTCGCTCATTTTTCATTCGGTTCTTTTTTCGGGCAGAAGGGGAATGGATATATTAGTTTGACATCTTTGATATCGTTGTTCGCTTCAATTCTGACTGGGTTTGTTTCCGCCTTAGTCATCAGTGCATTGCCGTCCTTTTTCAGAAGAAGCGCCTTGATATATGGGCAGTCGGAATATTTTGACTCATATAAATACATCTCGCCTTTCAGGAAACCGACAGCGCCTCGAAGTATCTTGAGAGTGAAACGGCCCTCAGCATCAGTGACGATGGTGTATGTTCTTTCGATGCCGGGATTTTCCTCTTCGGCTTTGAATAAAACAGCTTCCTTCGATACAGGATGACCGTCGGAGTATAGCAGCACGCCCTGAATCAAAATTGTTTCTGATTGCGAAGGTATATGAATGTCATAGCCATCCATCTTCCTGCCTTCCCCTATAGTGATGACAGTCGCTTTCTCTCTGTCAAAAACTCCAGGATAGTAAGCGGTCGGGAATGGCTCGTCTCCGCTTATCTTTCCGTCATCATTCACCATGATGAGGTAGTTACCGGGCGGGATTTCTTCAAGCGCATAGCTGCCGTCCGCCTTGGTGCAGTCGAATATTCTGAAGTAACGATCTGCGGGCTTATCAGCAGGCCACAGATTGAGGCAGACTCGCGGCATAACTTCTCCGTTTGCGCCGAACACTTTTCCGCTGATTCTGCTGTCCGAACAGATAACGAAGTCTGAACCGGCGCAGCTACGCGCCTGCAATTCTACCTTGAAGGTTTTACCATCAGAAGGAATCATCAGGCCGAATGGCATAGGGAAGCGAACTTTCAAGCCCGGTGGGATTTCAGGCTCAATAGCATATTTGCCAATCGGCAGATCATAAATTTCATAGACCCCGTTTGCGTTTGTGTAGGTTTCGTATGTCTTTTTCTCCCCGATTATTTTCACCTTCACTCCGGCCATATCTTTGACTCTGGTGAACCCCTTTTCCGGCATGTCTTCGTACTGACTTATTTCGCCGGAAATTCTTGTGCGGGTCAAAGACTGAGGCAATCCTTCAAGATAAAGCAAATCGTCATGAGCTTGCTCTATGCGACTGCTGCGACCACAGCCGTAAACTTCCCAGGTTTTCGTGTCCTTGTGATAACTGGCGTAAAATAACCACCTCTCTCCCACACGAAACTTGGGAGCGCAATTGTGGCTGGGCTGATGAAAAACGATCTCCGCTTCCTTTGCGCCTTTGAAAGCCCTCTCGACCTGCACGTAAGCCGTTTGCTCTGTGAATGTCGCTTCCTCCGGGGCTTTCAATTCAGGCTCGATTTTTCTAACGTAGCCTGTGAAGACAGCCGAGGCTGCGGCATAGGCTTCGCACGGTGAAGGCCACCCGCCACAACTGCAAGCCCAGACGCTTTGTTCGCTGGAGATCAGCAACAGGAAAGCAATAGCGATGAGAATTTTTTTCATCTGCCCAACTCCTCGCGCCATCGGGCGCGTCACCGTAGATCAATGTAGGTAGCGAAAACTATTTCAATCGTGCTTAATTCTGTCTTGATATCATTGAGGCTGCCTGTCATATCAGGATTTATACAAATAACTCCAATCAAACTGGCTGAGGCCATACCACCAGGCAGCAGCGTTGAGCGCCATTGTCATTATGCTTATGTACCACGCTTGTTCCTTCTCTCTCAGCATCGCCCCGATTGCAGCCCCCACTCCAATAAGCGCAACGAGAGTCAGTTCTAATAAAGATGGCCTGCCGGAAGTGAGCTTTGAGTGGTAAAAGATTGCCCTGAGAAATAACCACATAGATGTCACGAGCGAAAGCCAAACCATAGGCGATTCAGCGAAGGTGGCTTTGAGGATTTGCAATGCGTTTTTCACTTAACTCGCCCTTTCACCTCAATACATGAAAGACCGACTCCCGAATGATCATAAAGCAGATCAGGAATTCGCCTGAAAGAACGTTATGATCGCGCGGCCTTTGCGGTTTAATTCGCCCACATACGAAATAGAAACTCTCCTAATCATCACTGGCGCGTGAAGCGGAAGGCTTCGCTCAACGCGCCGTCCGAGTTTCGAATCTGAAGAAGAACCGTCTGCCCCGGCGCGATTTTGTTTGCTGCTTTTTTGCCGACGAGCAGGCCTGACGGATCCTCGCGGCTGTTTGCGGTCTTCTGCTCCTGGCCGTCTATGAGAATCACCGCGCCCGCGCCCGTAGTAGACCAGATCGATGCCGCGATAAACCTGCTCATAACGCACTTTCGAGTAAAGCGGGATATCGGCTCTCCACTTCCCGCGGTCGTTGCCGAGAAAATAGCTGGCTCTGGCCGACATCTCGTCCGTTCCGACGATTCGCGCCGTGCGCGGTTCGATCAGCTTCATCTTCACTCTGTCGCCCTTCATCGCAATCGACGCGCCCTCGGCTGTCAGCGACACAGTGCAGCCGCTCATGCGAGAGATGAATTTCGCGCGCCCGTCGGCCTGCCCGCAGTTTGCCTCGAAGCTCAGAGGAAGATCGGCCATCAGGCTTGCGATCTCCCTGACGGTCTTGTTTGATGAATCATCGAGCGCGGGCTGAGGCGAGTATTGAAGAAGAAGCAGCGCGGCAAAAACAACGAAGATTTTTCCGGGATCAATCGTGCGCCTCATAGCATCCTCCTCAGAAGTCAGAAGTCAGAAGTCAGAAGTCAGAAGTCAGAAGTCAGAATGTGTGCGCATTGTGTGATTGACTCGTGCCTCCCGCCTCTTCATTCTTTCCGAGCGTCGTCTCTCGGCATGGAAGACTCATCGGAAAAGGTACAGCAGGCTGCCAGCCTGCTGGTTCCCTGATTTTCATACTTTCCGTGCGTGAACAGGCTGGCCGACGGTTCTACCGGGCGACTCCTCCACTCAGAGCGAAGAGCGCATTCGGGCAGCTCAGAAAACTTCTCTGTGCTGCCTCTGCGCACCGGACTCATATTTAAGGATCACTGCGTCGAAGCGGCGGTTACTTTCATATTGTCCACGTAGAAGCCTTCATATTTCTTCCGGCCCTCATCGGCGCTCGAAGCCAGAAACGAAAGATTGAGCGCCGTCCGCCAATTCTCTATGAATCGCAATTCGAACGATACACGCCGGAACGCCTCCGCAGGCGGGCGAAAGTCTATAGTGATGACAAGCGATGGCTCTGCTGAGGAAGACCGCACGTTGAAAGCGAACAGATTCATGATGTCGGGGCCTGAAAACAGGCCATTTGCTGCTGTCCCTCCGGGAGAGCCGTCGAAGAAATAGTCGAACTCGATTCGGGGCTTCGCCAGATTTTGCAAATCGAGCAGAGGAGAGACAGCCACTCCTCGACTTGCGAGCGGCGTGAAGGATTTATTCTTTTTCTGCTTCCCGAAATAAAGCGAATGGGTGGCGCTGACCGACCGGCGATTGGTCTCTCGCCATCGGTTCGGGGTGCCGTCCTGATTGGTCGGGAAGAACCAGTCTGCCAGTCCTCGCTCGAAATCGCTTTCGTAAACCGTGATCCGTCGCGCGGCAAGCGTGCGAGCCTCGATGGTTTCCTGCGCGCCCGCGTCATTGCGCTGGTTCGCGTAGGTGATAGATATTTGATCACCGGGCTGAATGGTGAGCGCAACTCCCGGCCCGCCATCCTGACCGGGCAGCGCCACTCGCAGGTCGCCCGCGAAACGACCGCTGACACTCTGCTGCGCAAGCTGAAGCGTTACAGCCTGACCCGTCCTGAGATTCGTTGCTGTCACATCGACTGTGCCGACGCCGGTTATATCTTTGTCTGTGACGATGACAGGGAGCGGCTCGCCTGCGACGGCGAGCGCGGGCGATTTTTCATTGATCGACAAAGCTCCTGCCGTAATCGAGGGCAAAACGTCGTAGCCTTCCGTCGCCGGTATTCGAAAGGTTGCAGACCCGGTGGCCAATCCCGTCACGGCGGAAAGTCCCAGACCGCGGCGAGCGAATGCGCGCCATATCAAATCCTCATCCGCGCCGCCGTTCACTGCGCGATTGGCCAGCACAAGGGCATCTCGCGCATCGGTGAAGAGAGGCGCGATTGGAGTGATTTTCAACCCATCGATTACGAGCTTTTCAACTCTCTGACGCCCGACTTCGAATCCGTAACGCGCGATGAACTCCTGACGCAAATCCCAAAGTATCGTACACCAGACCGTTCCCTGCGCGTGAACGGCAGAGCTATACCTGATGTCACCGAATGTGAGCGGGTTGATATCCATGCTCGTGGTGTATGGATAGTTGCGAACTCCGCGCGCGGGCTGACCGGTCACATAAGCTCCGACCGGTCGCGGCGCGTCGAGAGCAGAGGAGCCGTCATCGAGGAATGAAGCGCCGAAAAAATCAGACCAGCCCTCGCCCATACCGCCGCCCTGAAGCCCTCTGAGTCCGAAAGCCGTGTCGGTCCCTGTGAGGCGAATCGAGACCCCATGCGTGTATTCGTGAACGACCACCCCCGCGTCATAAGAACTGTCCAAAAATCGAGGCTGCCCGTTTATGGTGGGCGTCCACATCAACATAGCGAGAAGCGGGGATGAGCCTTCGAGCGAGAATGAAAAGAAGGCGTTGTTGCGAACGGGTTGATTCGTCTGCGACTGATCGAGGGCCGCGCCGCGAAGGGTTTCCGCCCGCACAGGGTCATTGCCCGCGCCGCCGCGAGAGAAATTATTCGCCTGAAAATTGCGCCACATTTCGGTGAATCCGAGAGAGTAAAAACGGTCGTGGCACTGATTGACCCAGTAGAATAGATTCGTCGCCGAAGCTTCGGATGAATTGAGAGGAGAACTTGTGGGAGCGAGATCGAGCGGAAAATCGAAAGCGCCGCTGGCGGCAGCTTGAATCGTCGCGCCACCCGTCAGATCAGGATTGTAAAATGTCTGACAGTTGTTTCCTTCGGTTCGATTGCTCGTGACCCATCCTTCAGGCGAGGCCGTAGTGTCGCCGCCCAGCGTGACCATCTCGCGGTCAAAGGCGACGGTCGGATTTTCTCTGGTGAAGACGCGACCCTGGGGCGAAGCGAAAGAGTAGACAATCGAATCGCGCAACAATACTTCGCCGCTCATTGCATCGATCAGCACGAGGTATGAGTCAATCCCCGACGCGCCATAAAGCAGCACTTGCCAGACAAGCCTCGCTTCGTCGCGCGAGAGAGGGAAATAAACGAGGCTGGCTTCCGTGCGGCTATCGATTTCGTCGGAAGAAAAAATCGCTCGCTCGCGCGATGGGAGTTTTTCCGTCTCTCGGCTGACAGGCAGGTTAAGCTCAATGTCGCAAATCCGCGCGGCTCGACCAAGCGCCTGTTCGGCCGAGAGCGCAGGCGTCGCGCTTGTTTGTCGAAATGCGCCGAGAGGCGTGAAGCATCCTGACTGCATCAGCACGCGACCCTCGCTATCGATTACGAACATCATCTCGGAGTCGAATACGCGAATGTCGCCTGCGCGCTGTTCGAGGACGATTTTTGTGAATCCCGGCTCGTCGGCGCGCGCGGAGACGCGGGCCGCGGCTATCTGGCCTGCGGTGATATCGAAGAGTCTGGCATTGTCGAGCGCGAATCGCTTTGCGATTGCAAGCGCGTCATCGTCGGAAGGCGCGGTCATCGGCGCGCTGTAAGAGAGGAGCGTGTGAGGCGAATCCGCCAGATCATTCCAACGGAGCGTGAGTCCGTCCAGGGCTGCGCGCTCTACTCGAAGTGTGCGCTTCTTCTGCTCGACGTTGGTCGTCGATGCGCCTCGCGCTTTTGAATACCGCGCATCGAAAGTCGCCAGCGGTTGGAAAGCCAACGCTTCCGCTTCATTCGACTGTGGCGCATCCGGCACAGTTGCGGAAGCGGGGAACTGAACAGTCAGAGACAGAAAGACTGTGACAGCGACGAGCAGATGGCTCGCTTTGCGTCGAAGAGAAGCGACAGTCATACAGGCACCTCCTGATTGTAAGGCAGTCGGACAACGGGCCGGGCGGAAAGTATATCACAAAAAAGATTCCGAAAAATCAAATTTGTCGGCAGTTCGGCGGTGGTCAGTTGTCAGTTGTCAGTTGTCAGTTGTTGATTGCATCTCAACGGCAAGCGATAAGCAACAAAGGCATATCGCTCGGTTATGGAAAGAGAAATGGCTTCTCATTAACACCTCGATTCATCGAGGTGAGTACAGCGCGAGATTCTCTTCAACGGTTTCAACCGTTTTTGACCGCAAAACCGTTGAAGACATCAGAGCATCGCTCGTCACCCCGCTCAAGCAGGGTGTTAATGAGAGCAGATGCCTGCTAATTTTTTTATCCCATCACTGACGCATCACGAACAACTGACCACTGACAAAGGACGAAGGACAATTTACCATGCGATGCCGTAATCCTCGCCGTTATGACTCGACCCTCCCCACATCGTGCCGTGTTTGCGATCAAAAAATATCGCGTTGATCGGGCCTGATGTGCGCTCCTCGAATACGAGCGTATATCCCATCCGCCTCAACTCTTTTTGCACCCAAGCGGGAACGGATGCGGCGAGCAGCAATCTTCCGGGCCGCGTCTCGTGCGCGCCGAAGGAATTGCGCATCTGAAAGCTGTTGATGTTGGGCGCTTCTGTAGACTCCTGCACCGTCATTCCGAACTCGACTATGTTGAGGAAGAATTGAAGGAGATTCTGATCCTGACTGTCGCCGCCCTGAACTGCGAAGGCGAGATAAGGCAGCCCGTCTTTCATAGCAAGAGTCGGCGTGAGAGTCGCCCTCGGACGTTTGCCCGGCTCGATCACGTTGAAAGGATTTTCCGCTTCGTCGAGGACGAAGCTCTGCATTCGCTGACTCAACCCTATGCCTGTTCGACCTGCGATCACAGCAGGTATCCATCCTCCGCTCGGCGTCACGGACACGACCCAGCCTTCAGCGTCGGCGGCTTCGACCGAAGTAGTTCCGCCATAAAAACTCTCTTCGAACTCGCGATCATTTTGCGGGCTGCGATCCTGTGTTTCCTGTTTGCCCCAGCCCTTGAGCAGATGAGTAAACGGATTCGTTTCATTCTGAAAAGGATAAGGATCACCCGGCCCGATAGTGGGATCGTTTCGATCAGGGTTGATGAGTTTGGCGCGCTCGCGCGAATAATCTTTCGAGAGCAATCCCTTGATCGGTTCGGCAGGCGGGAAGTAAGGATCGCCGTAATAAAAATCGCGATCAGCGAAAGCCAGATTCATCGCCTGATAGATGGTGTGAATGTAGCGCGCGCTGTTGTAACCCATCGATTTGAGGTCGAAGTTTTCGAGGATGTTTAGCGCCTGAAGCATCACGGGACTTTGCACCCATGTGGTGAGCTTGTAGACATCGATGCCGCGATAATTGGTCTTGACCGGCTCTTCGATATGAACCTTCCATCGGGCGAGGTCTTCCGTAGTGATGAGTCCGCCCTGTTCCTGAGTGCCGCGAGCGAGTTCGCGTGCGATGTCGCCTTTATAGAAGCGATCATAAGCGGCATAGATCGCTTCCTTGCGACTCTTGCCTTTTGAGAGCGCCTGACGTTCTGATTCGACTAATTTTTTGAGCGTGTCAGCGAGATCAGTCTGCCGGAAAATTTCGCCAGCTTCGGGGGCTTCTCGTTTTTCGCCCGCGTGAGTGAGGAAGACCTGACGGGAGTAGGGCCATTGTTTGATGCGATTTTTTTCGCGCTCTATTGCGTCGGCGGCCTGAGCTTCGATGGGGTAGCCTTCGGCCATTTGAATTGCGGGAGCGATGACATCAGCGAGCGAGAGTTTGCCGAACTCAGCCAGCATAACGAGGATGCCGCCTGGAGTGCCGGGAGTGACGGCGGCGAGCGGCCCGTGTTCGGGCGGATGTTTCATGTTTTTCTTTTTGAAGAATTCTGCGGTGGCTCCTGTTGGCGCGACGCCGAGGGCGTTTATGCCGATGACTTTCTTTGTGTGCGGGTTATAGATGAGCGCCTGAGTTTCGCCGCCCCAACCGAGCGTGTCCCACATAGTCGAAGTGGCGGCTATCATCGCGCAGGCCGCATCGACGGCATTGCCGCCTTTTTGAAAGATGATGGCTCCGGCGGTAGCGGCAAGGGGTTTGCCGGTTATAGCCATCCAGTTTTTCCCGTGAAGCGGCGGCTTTGCCGTGCGTTGAGCATTGAGGCTCGTAGGAAATGAGAAAGCGGCGAGCAAAGCGAGGACGGAGAGAGTGACTTTGATTTTAGAAGTTGAGCGCATGGTAATTCCTCCCGTGAAGAGATCAGGCGTTGAGAGAATAGATTGTCATAAACCGCGAAAAGTTCAAAGAGTAGAAGAGGGAAATTCTCGGTGTGTTGTTCTTTCGAGAGACGTTTTGAATCAGCGGCCTCGATGGATGAAGGCTGTAGACCGCGTTGCAGGCAGCCTATTCGTCTGCGAGTTCAGGTCTATTCAATCTCTATGCGATGGCTTACCATCCAAAGCTCAACTTGTTCAAGCTTTTCTCTCCACCGTTCCTTAAACTCCTTCATCCACCTACGGTTCTTAGCCGAATCCGGAACATCAACGATGAGCCGCACCAGATTATCCCGGTAAAATATTCCTCCGTGACGCCAGTGGCCTTCGACTTTCTGAGTTTCGTAACTGGCCGCGCCGAATTGATCCACGATTTCCAGAACTGCGTCAGCCAACCATTCACCCGGAACTTCTCGACCATCATTAAACTGTAGGGGAAGCAGAACCTCGAATCGCCGCCATCTGCTGCTCATAAGTCGTCTTGCCCTTAACTGTAAAAGTGATGTTCTGATCTGCGAGAGCTTCTAAAGCTGCTTCCGGGACTAAATGCTCGCCTGATTTGAGAATGTGGCCCGAAAAACGTCCGAGCAGAAAGGCAAGCGCGCGCTTCTCAGTTTCGCGGTCTGGGAACGTTATAGTTACCATAAGTTGTATCTGTCTCCTTCGAGCGGGATTATATCACTCATCGGAGTTTTGAGAATAAGCTGCGAGCAACCTACTCGCCTGCGAGTTCAGGCACATGAGCATTTTCATAATGCTCTACAAGCACACCGAGTATTTCCATCATCGAGGCAAGCGGATGGCTCTCATCTTCATCGACTTCATCGATCAACGTGTCGAGCAGGGCTACTATCCGGTTATATTCCTCTTCCGTATGCGGAACGAAAACAGTTCCTGCCAGAGGAGCCCACGCATCCATTGCTTTTTCTATATCAAGATTCTCCATCTCTCATTCCTTCCATTTATCCTCGTCGCACTCTTTATGCGTAAGAATAGCCCTGATGTAAACTTTTTTTCTATTATAATGCATCGCCGCTATCAGTCGTGCCTTGTTCCCGCCGATATTGAATACGGTCAGTTTGCCAACCTGATCAGCGGAAGATTTCAGCAAAAGAATTGAAGTCGTTACTCTTCATCAGGCGATGCCATTGAGCGGGCGTATTTCTTACCTTGCGATTGCTGACCTTGTGTTCGCCGGTGATTCTTTTCGAATCGAAATATCGCTTTTACCTTTACAATGATAATACTGGCTTCCGCGCTCGCTCCACGGCAGTTAACAAATTTGGGCAGATACTATCGTCCACCAATTTTTTCAACAAAATCGTATATTGTCTGGCTGCTTGTCTTACGACATCTTCGGAAGAATCACTAATAGGCTGAAATTCCTGGTATGGTTGGGGATACAGAATTGGTACCCGGGTTTTAACCCGCGAGCGAATGTCGAGATGCAGCTTGTTCTGGAGCAATCCCGCCTTAGTCAGATTCTCACCAACAATGTTCCCTATTTGCTCAACTCTAATCGGATTTACACTGGTTACATTTCTAATAATAAAACCTTCCTGATCCCAGTTTTTTAATAACGACAAGAAAATGTTTATGACATCTTCAATATGAATATATGGCCGAACTTCCGATCCGCTCCCGATCAGACAGGATACATTGGCAACATCTGCCAAAGCCATTTTTTCTATAAAGTCGCTAACAATATCCTGCGGCAGTACATCTGCATCTCCTATCCCTAGAATCCTTGATAGCCTCAGCACAACTACACTCCGAACCCATCCTACCAACTTCTTTAATTCAGCCTCTGCCATCAGTTTACTCTCTCCGTAAGCTGCAATAGGGTAAGCTATCTCTACCGGTGTGGGTTGGATTTTTGCTCCATCGTAGACGCAGGCTGTCGAAGAAAAGACAAATAGCGCGGGCCTGTATCCGGACTGTAGCACTGCATTAACCAGTCGTTGAGTGGTGATAAGATTATCTCTCTCATACTCAATTGGCGATATCTGCCAGCTCAACGCCACGTCTTTCACAAATAAACCAGATAGGTGAATGATTGCTGCATCATGCAGCCTGTCTCCCATTTCGTGAATTATTGTCTCTCCTTCGGGTAGAGAAAGATCGGATCGTATTGTTCGGAGGCGAGGTGCGATGCAATCATTCTCCATTTTATCTATTCCAATAACCGATGCGGATGTGGAAGCCAAAACCGCCTGTATCAACTTCTTTCCAATATAGCCCGCGCTACCTGTTATAATAACGGTTCGCTCCTTATCCTTGCCCTGTTGATTATTACTCATAGACTGTTGTTCATCCTATTCCTTCCAAGGTATCCATTGTTTGCCGGAAGCACGCATGAGGCGGGCTTGATATCGAAACATATGCAGCAGGTTCACCGGCTCAGCACAGTGAATGATCATACCAGTTGACGATGGCACACCCTGAACATGAATGTTCACCCTCAGGATTTTGTCATCTACGAGTAAGCTACCATGCAGATGAGCAAGTTCAATTTCATTCACGAAGATGATTTCAAAGTGTTTTTCTAGGCTGTCGAGCCAGTCCTGATCATGTTTGCGTTCCTCCCGAAGTTGGAGCGACCAGTCTTTCCATTTTTGTCGAGCTTGATCCATTTTATGGCGAAATCCATCAAGGTTAAGCTTCGTTCGTTCCCCCTCCAGTTCATGTAGGACTTCAGGCGACAAAAGGAAAAGGGTCACTTTCACAGGTGGGCTTGAGAGTAATTTCATTTCTAGTTTATCCAGCACTCTTTGTGGGTAAGTGTACCCATCGGAGCCAAATATCTCAATGTGCTTTTCTGCCAAGCCGAGGGTATCAATAAAACCAATGCTGCCTTGAGGGCTATTAATTGGATAGATCGGAGTTATAGTGGGTAGAGACCCCCTCCCTTCTATGGGAGGCAGTGGACACTTAGTTTGCTCACGGATTTTTTTAAGGACTGTTACTGTATCCTCCCTATCCATAATTGGCACAGTACGAACCTTCAATTGCTCAGCGATATCGTTGGGGTCATTATATCGTATATCTGTTGCTTTGACTGATTTCCACCACTCTTTCCATAAAGTTGGGCCATCCACCTCCATTCTATTGTCATAGATATCCACCAAACACCAAGGCAGGCCTGCTTCTAAGGTAAACGGCATAACTGCGAAGAGATCACTAAAAATCTCAAGAGCTCTTTGCAACAGCTTCTTTTTATTCTCCTCTAAATACCCATCATCAGGAAGAAGCCCGAATATCCGAATTGCAGGCTCAGCATGAAGCGGGGAGATACTATTAATGAGACGACAAACATCCAACCGCTTTTTATCTTCTTCAGGCAGCCTTGTGTAAATACCTGGGTTAATGATTTCCACTGTTTTCTTTGTCGAGTCTAAAGCATCGGCCAGTTTAAGCAATGAGGCCAGCAACTGAACCCTCATATCGCTCTCTGATTTCGCTTTAAAATACTGGCGGACATAGTCTACTCTTCTGTGGCGGTTGCAGAGGCGCGCTACAATGCTGGCCATAGCAAGGTCAGGTATATTCAACTGTTCATAATATTCCATAACGAAATCAGAGCTTAACTTCGCATGGTGTTCCCGAACATTCTTTATCTCAGACAGGCGCTCTACAGGGCCACCAGGGTTATTCTCCGTCCTTGGATTGGCAAGTCCAATATCATGAAGTTCCACAGCACTGTAGAGTATCTTTTTCTCAAGCTCAGACAAAGGCTTTCCCAGAACAGGAAGGATAAACTTATTCAGTATTTGTTTTACTCGCTCTACATGCTCCTTGAATACGCCAAAATGGTCGTTGTCATGTGGAATAGTCTCTATTACCTTATCAGCGTTGGTTATCCAATCAGTATCATCCCTCACGATGTTGCCTAACAGTTTGGGTATCAAATCATCTGATAAATTTGCCCACTCGATAGCATTACACGCAAGTTTGTACGCAAAATCGAAATCCATTCCGGCTCCCAGTGCGTCATAGAAAGCGACTGCAAATTTGATGGCGGCTTCGTCTACTATGTCTTTCTTCATGCCGATCACATAATTGATGTGTTGTGCAATAACTTTGGCTTGAACTTCTGAATAGCAAGCGTTTAGAACAATGCATTTCACTGTGCCCGCGAACAGTCTAAAGAATCCCGCAAGAGCGTCTGAGCCAACAAACATGGCATTTCCTCCTTCATCTTCAAATGCGATGCCATCTTGTCCCGCTCCATGCCCACAGAAATGCACGATGTTAGGCTTCAAATCGAACATAGCTCTTCGAACATCTTCTTGACGTGGTGCAAAAACTGACTTGAGTTCAAATTCGTCTCGATTTTTTGCTATTTGCAGGGCCTCCTCGATTTTACGAACTTCTTCGCCCAACTGAAGTCTGTCCATGTCTTTGGGATTAGCCGCCAGAACCAAAATTGTTCTTTTCATTGGTTTACCTTTTTTCTAAAGCGGGAATTGTTGTTCATCTATTTACTTGGAATCTGGTGTTCTGTCAGCCGTGGATTGAATAGTTGAGAAGATTTGTTTTCAAACTTATCCACCCATAAGCTTTTGTTCGTGCTGTCAAATCAGAGTTTCATCGCCCGGTGGTGTCGCTGCTCTCTGTCGAATATAACGGGCCGTATCGAATGATCGCAGGTGCTATATATCACAACGGTAGGATGTTTTTCAACAACTTTCTCCGACATATTCCGGGTTCGCCTCTTTGATCGAGTCCTGCGAATACTCAGGCTCATCATCGCTGTAAGCCCGCGCCAGACTTTCCAGCGAAAGCCTCACCCAATCCTCGCGCTCTTCATCAGAAACTTTCGGCAATACGGTGATAAGTAGCTCAGTGTCGAGTTCGAGTTCATAAGGCTCGTCTATCAGAATCCGGTCGCCATCAAAATGAGCGCGTAATGTTCTCGTTTCCATGTTTCAATCTCTAGCGAGGATTTTACTAGCCTGCTTTTCTTTACTCAAATACGCGAGGCTAAAAGCGCCGCTTGCCGCTTCCTTTCGAATGCTCTCTCAACAAATTGTACTTCAATGTCAACTCGTCGATCTTCCGGCTGATCTCTTTCCTTCGCCCGTCGTCCGCGCATCCTTCGAGAGATTCTTTCAGCTTCGCTATCTCTCCGAGCAATTGCACCTCTTCGGGAACTATGCCTGCATTCCTCAAAATCGAATTGGACACCCGTACTTCTTCAGGCGTGGCGAAATACGCGCTCAAATCCAGAGGCTTGCCCTTCCCCGGCAAATCGTCGAACTCGCCAGCGGCCATCGCTTCCTGAATCTTCTGCTCGACAAGCTTTTCCCAAGACATACTCACAGCTTAACCAGCCTCAAGGCCGATGCAAACGCTTCCGTCTCGATTTGCTAACGGCGTTTCGCCACCGCCTGCGGAGTGATTTTGTGCTGACGTTCGAGCAGTTCAATCGCCACCCGTGCGCCCGTCGCCCGCTCATCGTCGGGCGCGACGCTCAGAAAATCGCTCAACAGATTCGCCGCCTGCTGAAGCGAATCCTTCGCCTCAGAAGAAAGCAAAATCATGCTCAGGTTGTAAAGCGCATCCGCATTCTGAGGATTCGCCACAAGTGCGCGTTTGTAAGCCATTGCCGCTTCGCTTATGCGCGCCGCCCCGTTATCGATATCGCCGATGATGCTCAACCAGCGACTCCGGGTCTGCTCATCCAACGCGGCGGCTCGTTCGAGCAGGCGCACTGCGGGATCGACTTCTTTGACTGCGCCGAAGAAGGCCACGAGCATCCGCGCGCTCTTTCCCAGAATCCCGTAAAACATCAGCAGATCATCCGTCGCGCTGTTTTCAGGTGAAGCTAAATGTATGGCCTGCGTGATGCGCTGAAATGCCTGTTCAAGATGCGGCCTTGCTGCGTCGAGATTCTTCGCTGCCAGATTCATCGAGCCTATCAGGAAACGAGTCTCTGCAACCAGCGCGTGCGCCTTGAAAGTCAACTCGGCCAGTTCCGCGTCGGCTGAAGAATCGAAAGCCGCAGCCTGCTCGAACCCTGCGAGCGCCGCTTCATACTCGCCCGCTTTCAACGACTCTATCCCCATCTCATAATTCGAGCGCGCTTTCGCTACGGCTTCGACCATAGCCGACTGATCGCCTTTCGCTTCGAGTCGCCCAATTGCGGCGGAGAGTTTCTCCTGATTCAATTCGATTATCGCAGGCACAGGGCGCGGCGTGGCCGGCTCTGCGGCCGGCTGTTCTCTGGAAATGAGGCGCAGCGCTTCGTCGAAAGAAAGGCGGCTGCCGTCGCCCGGCTCGGCGGAGATATTTACGATAGTGATATCGGAACTCGGCTCTATGTTCGCGACGAACGCGGGCCGTATCCCCGAACCGGATACGATGATGAGATACCTGCCGTAGCGCAGGAGTCCGTGCTTGACGTAAATGCCTGTGTTATCGCTTCTGGCTTCCCATCGACGTTTGACATCCATGCGATAAATTTCGACTGTCGCGCCTCGTGCGTGAACCCGCTTGCCGTTGGCCTGCCTCACATAAACCGCGCCTTCGATTCGCGTGAATCCGGGCGTCGGGCCTTGCGGCGCGGCAGGCATCAGGAGAGCGAGCAGGCTCAGTGATGTGAGCTTGCAAAAAGTGTTTTCAAACATGGGGGCCTCCACATCGCTTGCGATCTGCCGGGGATCGATTGTTTAACAGAAGTCCGGCCCGTTGATTCCGTGACCGGAGGTGCGCGCTTTATGAAGACGTATACGATTCCTTCAGCCGGAAGAGCGACGAATCGGTGAATGGGATGTCGAAGCCTGCGCGTTTGCAGTATTTTCAATTCAAATCAATCGAGCGCCTGATTCATGAAATCTCACTCATTGCGAGTTGCTGTTCGATCTGCTATCAGGCCGCACTCAATGTACTGAAGTTGTCTGGCGGCGTCAAGATGCGCGCTGTAATCCTGAAGGATTGTAGTCTTCCTGATGATAGCCCATCTCGACGGCAGTCGAGTGAGCATCTGTTCTTGCCTGGGCCGTTTTATTTCGATTGCCTCATGGCTTTCCGCGTTGAGTCAGACATCTGCGTCGCGATTAAAATGGAAGAAATCATCTTCTGTTTCCGTCTAATGCGAGAACCTGACAAAATATCCGGCTGTGATCGACAGCCATCGGAGGTAAAGAAGATGATTCACAACCCGCGTCCGCTTGCGCTCACCCTCACAACACTCGTTGCGCTTCTCACTCTCAACCACAAGGCGCAGGCGCGAAGGAAGGCTCGCTGCTCGACCGCAACCTCGTCAGATATTTCAGCAGGCGGTAAAACAAAGGAGGGCGGCTGATGGAATCCTTCTGGCAGGATTTGCGCTATGGCGCGCGTATGCTCGGCAGGAATCCGGGCTTTACGGCGGTGGCCCTGATGACTCTGGCCCTCGGAATAGGCGCCAACACCGCTATCTTTACCGTAATCGATGGCGTGTTGCTGCGTCCGCTCCCTTATGAAGAACCGGATCGTCTGGTGATGCTATGGGAGAGCGATCCGCGCCGAAATATAGAGCAGCAGAAGGTTGCGCCGCCGAATCTGGTCGACTGGCGCAACCAAAACCGCTCCTTCGAAGACATAGCCTACTGGTCAACCAGCGGCGAGTTCAATCTGGTAACAAGTGATGGCAGTGAGAAAGCCAGATGCGCTTACGTCACGTCCTCTCTCTTTTCAACATTGCGCGTCGAGCCGCAGATGGGCCGCGCGTTCCTGCCGGAAGAAGATCAGGTGGAAGGCAATCGCGTCGCGCTCATCAGCCATGAATTCTGGCAGAGGCAGTTTGCATCAGACCCCGATGTGATTGGCCGACTGCTGACCATCGATACGTTCGGCAGGCGCGATTACACCATAGTCGGCGTGATGCAGTCGGGCTTCCGATTCCCAAATCAAACGGAAATATGGTTGCCAGTCGGTTGGGACGACATGCCCAGAAAGCGGCGCGGCCCGTGGCTGTCGGTGATCGCGCGGCTCAGAGATGGCGTGACGATTGAACAGGCGCAGGCGGAGTTGAACACGATTCAGTCGCGCATCGAAGAGCGACATCCTGAAGCGATGATCAGTTCGCAGGCCGCCGTCATCCCGCTGCTCGAACAGACGCTGGGTCGCAATCTGCGAATGGCTTTGCTGATTCTGTGGGGCGTTGTTGCCTGTGTGCTGGCTGTGGCGTGCGCCAATGTCGCTAACCTTCTGCTCGCTCGCGCGGCTGACAGACAAAAAGAAATCGCTATCCGACTGGCGCTCGGCGGGAGTCGCTGGCGCATGATTCGGCAGTTGCTCACAGAGAGTCTGCTGCTGTCGGTTGCGGGCGGCGCGCTCGGCGCGCTGATGGCGTTCTGGAGCCTGAGGCTGCTCATCGCGTTCAATGCTGATTATGTTCCGCGACTCAGCGAGACCAGACTGGATATGCGGTCGCTGGCTTTCACGTTGCTGATTGCGTGCGCGACCGGTCTGCTCTTAGGTCTCGCTCCTGCGTGGCAAACAACGAAGCCGGATTTGAACGTCGCGTTGAAAGACAGCGCGAGGGGAGCGACCGAAAGCCTGCATCGCAGCCGTCTGCGCAGCCTGCTTGTCGTCGTGGAAGTCGCGCTCTCATTGGCGCTGTTAATCGGAGCGGGTTTGATGATCCGCAGCTTCGCGCAACTGACGGAGGTGAATCGCGGATTCGAACCGGATCATCTGTTGACCGCGAGACTGGATTTTTCCATATCAGGCTTCACCACCTGGGTCAGGCCGACTGAGACCCGACCGCAGGTGACGATACGCGAATTGATAGAGCGAATGAAAAATCAACCGGGCGCGCAGTCGGTCGCCGCCGCAAGCGACAAAGCGAGTTTCAATATCACAATTGAAAACCGGCAGACTGGCGCAGAAGAAGATTATCCGCGCGCGAGTTTTCATGGCATCACCTCAGATTACTTTCACGCGATGGGCATCTCCCTGCTCGATGGCCGAACCGTCAGCGAGAGCGATACATTGGAATCCCCGCGCGTCGCCATCATCTCTGAGTCGCTTGCGAAGCGATGTTTCCCCGACGAAACCCCCATCGGCAAACGAATCTATCTGGGCAGGCTCGATCCCGGCCAACAGGGACAGATTGATCGGCAAACGAACGTTTCTTTATGGACGGAGATCGTAGGCGTGGTTGCGGATGTCAAAAGCCTGAGCCTTGACCCGCAGATTGAACCGAACGTCTACACCCCCTACTGGCAATGGCCTATGCAGGGGCCGACCTTGTTGGTGCGGACGGCGGGGAATCCGGCGAATCTCGCGGCTGCGCTTTATAGTGAAGTCAGAGCTTTGAACAAGAACCTGCCTGCGCCTAAGGTTCAGACCATGAACGAGAGGCTCTCGGATGTAGTTGCCCAGCCGCGTTTCCAGACGCTCCTGCTCAGTTTATTCGGTCTGCTTGCTCTGGTGTTGGTGAGCGCGGGCATCTATGGCGTCGTTTCTTATTCGGTCGCTCAACGCACACGCGAGATAGGCGTGCGCATGGCGCTGGGCGCACAGCGGCAGGATGTGATGATGCTGATCGTCGGTCAGGGAATGAGACTCGTTGTGACAGGACTTGTGGTGGGGTTGATGGCTTCGCTGGCGCTTACGCGCCTGATCCGCGGGATGTTATTCGGTGTGAGTGCGACTGATTCGCTGACGTTCATTATGATCCCGCTGCTGCTCACGGTTGTAGCGTTCGTGGCCTGCCTCGTACCGGCGCGGCGCGCGATGAAAGTAGACCCGATGGTTGCGCTTAGGTACGAGTAGATTCCCTCTGGCTATTTTTCTACCTTGATTCACGAGCCGCAGCCTTATCAGTATCATTGATCGCGCGCTTGGCCGCATACCGTAGTCGGGCTGCTAGATTTCAACTAACACAAAGTTCAGCGGCGGCGTTCCGCCGTCCACTGCAACGCCTTGTTAGCGATTGTGATGTCTCGTATCTCCTGCTGTATAGTGCTTGAGATCAGGTCCGCATTGTTGCGCATAATTTCATGAGTACGGTTGCTGAAATTTGAGAAGAACGAGTTTGGTATATGTGGATTGTTCAGAGTTGAACCGCGTTCATTGAGATAGACAGCTCGCAATCTCAGAATCTCGAGCATTTTCAATGGGGAGTATCCCTCCTGAAGGTCCATTTCGCGCAGATAGTCCTCACGTTTCCACTGTCGCTTGTGTAACACCTGAGCATCATTCATGCTGTATTTGCTCTTCTCCCCGCAGATGATGTGCAGATCTTCAAGCGTCAGTTTTTCTGCGATTCGCTTTCCAATGGCGAAATCAGGCGCAATGTAGCGCTCAATCTTGCCAATCCAGCCCTCCATATCATTAGGTCCGAGGGCCAACAATTTCTGAAGCTGTCTACCACCAGAATCATAAAAGCCGAAAACCCAGATTCGCGTGCGCCATTTCTCAATGTGAGAAGGGCCCACATCCCGTGCTGTTGAAACAGAGTCGTTCGTTGTAGACTTCAGTTCTATCGGCGCAGCTATCATTTTTCCGCGCGAAGAAAAATCAAGAAATGCATCTACGCCGGAACGACCATCTCCTTCTCGAAGTCCCAGGAGCTTGCACATTTCCTTCTCTCGTCTATCGTCTTGAACAGCCATTCAAAACCCCAAAGCTTTAGATACCGACCGGGCGATTGCATAAGCTACAGGAGGACAGACAGAGTTACCAATTTGCCCCAGTATTTGGTAGGTAGCGCCTTGAAAAGTCCAGTCTTCTGGAAAACCCTGAAGAATGGCACAATCTTGCACTGAAAGCCTGAAGTGACCATTTTCTGGGGGAAACATCACAGCATCCTGTCTGGATTTCTGCACACCATTTGGCCAGATATGTAGTTTTTCCCAAACCCGTTGACTTGCTTTGCTGTTCAGGATACTCGTTGATTTTCTAGGGCCTGTGAAGCCGGACCGGAGCGTGGGAGAGAAACAGTCGAAGCCGATATCCTTTAGCCCTAACGCCGCTCTTGCGCCGGGAGTAAACCTGCCTGATGAAAAAAGGCTGTCTTGCGGTAAATGGGTCGGTTCTGGAATCTGGAATGAATTAGCTGCCTTGGGCGATCTAAATCCTACAAGAATCACTCTCGTCCTAACTTGTGGAACTCCGAAATCGGAGGCCACGGCTTTGAACTTGATAATGTGGTAGTCCGGTGTTAACGGCGAAAGAATAATCTCATCTATATACTTCCGAAATTTCGGGTCCAATAACCCAGGAACATTTTCAGCGACAAAAGCCTCCGGCATAAGTGTTAGCACTGCATCAATGAATGCTGGCCACATATCCCTCTCGTCGTGCCCCCCCCTCTGTTTTCCAGCAATCGAAAACGGCTGGCAAGGAGGCCCTCCATGAATCAGATCTACTTTGCCTTTATAGGATGACCAAACCACTTCCGTAACGTCACCGTTTATGCCGCTGAGGATCTCCCAGTGGGGACGATTAGCTTTTAACGTCTCACCGCAAATATCCAAAATGTCGAAGCTGGCAACGTGTTCAAAGCCTGCGCGCTCAAAGCCGAGGTCAAGACCACCGCCACCGGAAAAGAGAGATAGAACCCTCAAACCGTTTTTCGGTTTCTGCGCCATCAGTTTTTTAGGCTGTAAGATAGGCTTGTTGATATTATTAAGGTCGTAAGGCAATTCGCCGTTGGTCGCGGCTTTCTTTCGGGCTCTGGACCTGGACGAAACCTCTCGATACCAATCCCGCTTATTCTCCGAAATATCGTAAGGCATTTCTTGTTTCTCGCTAACGCCGAGGATGAGCCGCGCGCCTCAGCGCGTCGGCTCCATCCTCTTGTTCGGCAAGGCGCTTCGCAATTCCATCGCGGCCTTGCTTATTTGCTCAACGCTCTGGACAACCCATAGTTCTCTCTGCCAGGTCGTATAGTCAAACGGCTCTCGCAGAACTAAACTGATGAATCGCTCGGCTTCCACCGTACCCAGGGCATCGACCAGGGCGCGTAAGCCTCGTATTCGTAGCTCGGTGTCACTTGTCATAGGTTCCTCTCTCGAACAAAAGAAGTCGGATCTATAATGGCGATGCCCTCCACATCTTTGCCCCGCTTGAGGATTGCATCATCTGTGGTCACAAAACACGCACATCCGCCAAGTAGGGCGCACGATAGATGTAAGGCATCCTTCGCCTTCAGCCCCACGCCCACCAGAGAGTTCGCTTGCTGCAAGATGGCTGGCGTTTCCTCCATGTCAACGGCGGCGTATTGCCTCCACGCGCTGATCGTCGTCCGCCTCTCCTCAAAGGGATTGGCTTCATTCTCGAAATCCAGGATATACGACCAAACGAGTTCCAGCCTCCCATCGCGAACAATGTTCTTGAATACACAGCTTGGCTTCCGCTTCGAGCCGAATCCTCGTCTGCTTTTGATCGTCAAACGGACGATTGAAGCAACAGTTGTCGAGGTAGATTCTCACATCTGGATCCATCAGATCTTGACCACAAGGGTATTGTCAGCACTAATCGAAGCAGAGTCAAACGGGACGGAACGTCAATCTCTGTCGTGAATCGTGGCTCAGGACGTCTGCCCAACATGAAATGGGCGAACTCAAGAGCCATCTGCATCTATAAAATTCCATCTGAATCTATATGATTTTGAGACTGATGACCCAACAGTTGAAGTTGTGCTTTACTGTCGTGGCGCGTCTCCCATCTTCTTCGCGCCCGGTCTGATTTGCCACAGATAAGTGCAGGCGTGATATATCACAGACCACAATCTCGTTCAACAACAATTTGCCCACTCTCACGCCCCGCCGCTCTCATAGCCCTCGCGCTGTTGTAGCGGCCCTGTCCGCTCTGCTCAGGAGAGATATATCGCGCGTCGGGACTTATTACCGCGCATGTGAAGGAGGAACGCGCACACGCATCATCTGGCCGCGCCGGGTCGGGAACCGTCGCAAGCTCGCCCCATCCTCAAGCGGACGAAACACGCGCCAAACCAATCATTATCGAATCCATAAAAACATTTCATTGTACAAGGACTACGGCCTGGGGTTATAACAAGAACGAAAAGCCGATCATCAGTCAGGAAATTTTTATGGACAGCCTTTATTCGAATCCTAAAGCGCAACCCCCGCAATCGAATTCTTCAGCCGAACCCGAAAGTGAAATGCCGCAGGCGCGCGATTCTTACTTCCTCGGCGTGGACGGAGGAGGCACTCTTACACGAGCAGTAATCACCGATGCCTCTCTCAACAATCTGGGCGAAGCCGCAGGCGATGCGTCGAATCCCCTGCGCGTCGGATTCGATGAAGCCGTCTCGCATATCACCAAAGTCGTAAATGAAGCCTGCGCCCAGGCCGGGATCAATCGCGACAATATCACTAATGCCTGCATCGCGCTTGCAGGAATCAGCCAGCCCGTTCATTACAACACGATGAAAGACGCGCTCTTCACGGCGCTCGGCATTCAAAATATTCTGCTCGTCACCGATGCCGAAGCCGCGCTTGCGGGCGCGCTCGACTCTCAACCGGGCGTGGTCATCATCGCAGGCACAGGATCGATTGCGATAGGGATGAATGAACGCGGCCAGCAATCGCGCTCAGGCGGATGGGGGCCGACACTCGCCGATGAAGGCTCCGCTTATGACATCGCCCGCCGCGCGCTCAGAGCCATCGCAGCTTCTCTCGACCGACGCGCGCCTCGAACTCTTCTGACCGAAGGGATATGCGCGCGCCTCGGAATAAATTATCCGGCTGATCTCCCCCGCGTGATTTACGACAACAACGAGATGGATATATCCTCGCTCGCCGGAGTCGTCTCTGAGACCGCTCAAAGGGGCGATGCTGTCGCGCGCGGGATACTCGCCTCGGCAGGGCGCGAGCTTGGCGCGCTGGCCGCATCGGTCATCGAAAAACTCGGAATGCGCAACCAGCAGTTTCGCGTCGCCTGCGTCGGAGGCGTTTTCAAATCCGGCGAATTCCTCCTCGCTCCTTTGCGAGATACGGTACTGAAAATCGCGCCAAGCGCCGATGTCGGCCTCCCGCTCTTTCCTCCGACCATAGGCGCTGCGAAGATCGCTCGAAAACAGATGTCAGATGTTGGATGTTAGATGTTAGATCGGTCTATAGATTCTGGCCAACGTCTGCCTGCATCGATCTATCAACGTCTGGCTTTTTACATTCACTAACATCTAATATCTAACCTCTGACATCTACCCATGAATCTTCGCGCGCTCGATCTTGCGGTTATATGCGTTTATCTGGCGGGCGTCCTTTTGCTCGGCTGGTATTTCAGCCGACGCCAGAGAGACACGCGCGATTACTTTCTCTCCGATCACGACGTGCCGTGGTGGGCGATAGCCGCGTCAATAGTCGCCACTGAAACTTCGGTCGTCACTTTCATCAGCGTTCCGGCTTTCGCTTTCGCCGCCGCAGGCAATTTCACTTTTCTGCAACTGGTCGCGGGCTACATGGTCGGACGAGTGATCGTCGTCGTCCTCTTCATCCCGCATTATTTTCGCGGCGAGCTTTTCACCGTCTATCAGATTCTCGATTCGCGCTTCAGTGGAAGAGTCAAACGCGCAGCCGCATCGCTTTTTCTCGTCACGCGCTCGCTTGCCGACGGCGTGCGAATCTACGCGACGGCGATTCCTCTGGTCGCGCTCACAGGACTTGCGGACTGGCAATCGATTCTCATCATCGGCGGGGTGATGATTTTTTTCACTTACCTCGGCGGCATAACGGCGGTCATCTGGATAGAAGTCGTGCAGCTTGCCATCTACAATCTGGGGGCTGCAATTGCCGCGATCATATTGCTCGATCATATCCGTGGCGGATGGCAGGAGGTCATCTCGGTCGGCACGGAGTTCGGCAAGTTTCATCTGTTCGATTTTTCTGTCAGCCTTGCCAAAAGCTACACGTTCTGGGCGGGAGTGATCGGCGGCGCGTTTTTGAACACCGCGACGCACGGGACGGATCAGTACATGGTTCAGCGTTACCTGTGCGGCAAAAACGCGCGGCAGGCCGCAGCCGCATTGCTCACAAGCGGCGTGATCATATTCGCGCAGTTCGTGATGTTTCTTTTCATAGGGGTGATGCTGTTCGTGTTTTATCGACAATCGCCGACGCTGCCGGAAGGCATAAGCCCGGATCGCGTGTTCGCTCACTTCATCGTCAACGAACTTCCAGCAGGGATAGTCGGGCTTGTCATCGCCGCGATGCTTGCAGCGGCGATGTCATCGTCTTTGAATGCGCTTGCATCTACTTCGCTCGCGGATTTTTATAAACCGCTCATCGCGCCCGCGCGCTCTGAAGATCATTACATGAAAGTCTCGCGCTACCTGACGGCCTTCTGGGGCGTGGTGCAGATAGCCGCCGCGTTATTCGTCATCGGCAAGGACAAGCGTATAGTCGACACGGTTCTCGGAATAGCGTCGTTTACGAGCGGCCCGGTTCTGGGATTATTTTTTATGGGTACGCTCACAAAGAGAGTCAGACAAAATGGCGCGCTGGCAGGCGTGGTATGCGGCGTCGCGTTTATGACATTCGTGTGGGCAGGAACAACTCTGTCCTGGCAGTGGTACGCGCTCGTGGGGTCGGCTGTGACTTTTCTCGTCGGATATGTGACGAGCGCGATTTTCGAGCGCGGGCCTATGGCAAACCAAGAGGCGGCGGATTGAATTGATGATGAGAATAAAATATTGAGCAACATCGGACGGGCAGGCAGGGGTTCCCGCCGATGTCCCCTCAGCCCTGGGAGGAAAAAATGAGCGAGCGGCCTTTCTCATTAACACCCTGCTTTAGCTGGGTGAGACGACTCACTTCGATGTCTTCAACCGTTTCAACGGTTTTGCGCGAGAAAACGGTTGAAACCGTTGGGGAGATCACCGTGCCTCTCGTCACCTCGATTCATCGAGGTGTTAATGAGAGCCTCCTTCTCCTCTTAACACTGAAGCATTGCGCCTGCACGGCATCGATTTTTACGCGACGGCTGGCGCTGATTGCCTCCATCGTTTCGCTTCTGCCCCTTTCGCTAGTGGCGCAAACGCGCGCGCCTCAACGCCTCGTTCGATCCGCTCCTCAGTCCGTAGGCGTGTCGAGCGAACGACTCTCGCGCATAGACGGCGTTGTGCTTGATTCAATCGAGCGAAGGGAAACTCCGGGCGTAGTCGTTCTCGTCGCGCGCAAAGGCCGCATCGTTTATCGAAAAGCTTTCGGCCATCGCGCCGTCGAACCTCGTCGAGAGCCGATGACCGTCGACACTATTTTCGATTTGGCCTCGCTCACCAAAGTCATAGCCACAGCCGCATCGATGATGATACTCGTCGAACGCGGACAGGTGAGCCTCAACGATGCGGTCGCGCGCTACATCCCTGAGTTCGCGCGCTTCGGAAAAGAACGAGTGACCATCGAACAATTGCTCACGCATCGCGCGGGATTAGTGCCTGACAACGAAATCGCCGATTACGTCGGCGTGACCATCAATCCGCTTGAAAAAATTTACGACCTGCAACTGAGCTACGAACCGGGCGCGCGCTTCGTCTATTCCGATGTCGGCTATATCGTCGCCGCAGAAGTCATCCGCCGCGTTTCAGGAAAAACTCTCGATCAGTTCTCGCGCGAAAACATCTTCGCGCCGCTTGGGATGAAAGATACTTTCTTTCGTCCCTTGTCCTTTGTCACTGGTCATTCGTCGGAAGAAAGGAAACACATAACGAATGACAAAGGACAAAGGACAAAGGACAAAATCGCGCCGACAGAAATGCGCGAGGGGCGATGGATGCGTGGCGAAGTGCATGACCCGCGCGCTTACGAAATGGGCGGAGTAGCAGGTCACGCGGGACTTTTTTCGACCGCTGACGATGTGGCTGTGTTTTGTCAGATGATTCTCAACGGCGGCGAGTACCGAGGGGGGCGCGTGCTTGCGCCTTACACGGTTGAAAGAATGACCGCCGCGCACGCGCTTCCCGCTTCGCAGATGCGCGGACTCGGATGGGATGTCAACACGCCGTTTTCTTCCAATCGCGGCGATCTGTTTCCCGTCGGCACATTCGGGCATACGGGATTCACAGGCACGAGCGTATGGCTCGACCCGGCGACGGAAACCTTCGTCGTGCTGCTCACAAACCGCGTTCACCCCGCAGGCAGAGGCGATGTCACACGCCTCCGCTCATTCATCGCTTCGATAGTCGCAGCTTCGATCACCTCGCCGCCTCAAAAAATGTTTGAGTCGCTCTCGAAGCGTGATTACGTGGAAACGCCTCGCGCGGCTATCACCAGAACGGCTCCCGCAGGGCCGCTTCATCCTGTGATGACAGGCATAGATGTTTTAGAGCGAGACGGTTTCAAACAACTCGAAGGCCGAAGAGTCGCGCTCATCACCAATCACACGGGCAGAGATAGCGAAGGCCGTTCGACGATTGACGTTCTCGCATCGGCGAAGAATTTGAAACTCGTCGCCCTTCTTTCGCCTGAGCATGGATTGCGCGGGCTGGAAGACACTCACGTCGGCGACACGCGAGACGAAAAGACAGGGCTGCCTGTCTACAGCCTTTATGATAAAGATCGTCGTCGCCCGACGGATGAAATGCTGGCGGGTGTGGATACAATCGTTTTCGATATTCAGGACATAGGCGCGCGTTTTTATACCTACATCACGACGTGCGGCTACGCGATGGAAGAAGCGGCGCGTCGAAAACTGAAATTCGTCGTGCTTGATCGCCCGAATCCTATCAACGGCTATGACATTGAGGGGCCTGTCGCTGACAATGATCTCGCAAATACTTTCACCGCTTATCACCCTATTCCCGTTCGATACGGAATGACTATCGGCGAACTTGCTATGCTTTTTAATCGTGAACGCAATATCAATGCTGACCTCACAGTGATAAAGATGGAAGGATGGCGACGGGCCGATTTTTATGACGGCACCTCGCTTCAGTGGATCAATCCTTCTCCGAACATGCGGAGCCTCACTGAGGCGTTGCTTTATCCCGGAATCGGATTGCTGGAGACGACCAACGTTTCAGTGGGGCGGGGAACTGACACGCCTTTCGAAGTGATCGGCGCTCCGTGGATGGATGGAAAGAAGTTGGCTGAAGAGTTGAATCGCGCCGGGCTTGCGGGCGCGCGTTTCGTGCCTGTGAGGTTCACTCCGCGCTCTTCGAAATTCGCGGGCGAAGAATGCAGTGGCATAAACATCATCATCACTGATCGCGGAGGGTTTCGGCCTGTGACGACGGGCATCGCTATAGCCTATCACCTGACGCGACTTCATCCGAACGAGTGGAAGGTGGATGATTATATTCGACTCCTCGCAAATCGTGTTGCGCTCAACGCGCTCAAATCAGGGCGGACGCCTTCAGAGATAGCGGCGACCTGGCAGGCGGGCCTTGCGGAGTTCGCCCGCGTTCGCAGGAAATATCTGATCTATTGATCTGATCAAAAACGTGTCGCTCGCGCCTCGACTTCATCCACTCCTGACTGCCAGAGAAGCATCGCTGGAATGAATTCAGAAACGGTCATATCTTCTGCGTGCCACTCGACCGGCTCGGAGTTGTTGCGCTGCCACACCGCAGGGTCTTCGACTGATATGTCTTCGATACTGATGCCCCAACTCACGACCCCTTGATCTTCATGCATAAATATAAGGTGATTTTCTTCAACAACGAGGTCTGAAAGATCAAGAAGCTGATTGTGTTGTTTGTTCAACTCCGCGAGATTTCCGGCCACGCGGTAATAGTCGCGAAACGCGCGAGGCAGGCGGAGCTTGAGCCGCTTTTCCGCTTCACGAATTTCGCGTTCGCTTGATCCATCCCCGCGTTTGAGCCGTCTGCCGAGCAGCTTCAAAACCATCCGATTGTATCGAGAAGCGAAATCCATTCTTCTCTCCTTCGATGCAATGAAAACAGGAACCTCTTCCGTTCGCCAGGTGAAAACTTTCCCGCCCGCCCGTCTCCGAACGAGCGGGATTAGACAGATTCAAAAAAAGTTCGAGGAGGGTGAGGGAATTCGTCCGCGTTTCCTGCGTTATCAAGTGAGCGAATAACTGCTCGCGATCAGGTTGAAAGAGGAACTTACGCTCTCGGCAAGCGCCGAAAGCAGATTTGATAAATGACACTAACTTAACAAAGGAGTCCGTGACGTACAACAGGCTGCCAGCCTGTTGACGCCCTGAAAGTACGAAAAGTGGAGAACCAGCAGGCTGGCAGCCTACTGTACATTTTCGAAGGAGAGATAAAACTATGAGTACCACAAAACGTTTCATTACCATTATGCTTTGCCTACTGCTTTGCGCGCCTATGGCCCTTGCGCAGCAGGCGCAAAACAATCAGCGCGAACCTCAACCCAACACGATATCACAGGATGTGACGATCATAATTCAGCAGGAAAAAGTGCGCTTCAGTGCGCAGAAGGCCGTCTCGGAGATGCAGTTGCAAATCTTCGATCAGACGGGAGAGATGGTCTACGACAGCGGCCCGATCACCGAGCAGGAAATCAACTGGGCGTTGCAAAACGCCAGTGGAGAAGCGATCAAGAGCGGGCTTTATGCCTATACGCTTTCGATCAAGGAAGCCGGAGCGGAGACGGCGCGCGCGCGACGCGGCCATTTCATAGTAGATCGCACCAAAGACCGGGATAGCGCGACGGACAAGCTGTGGGTGACGAGCCAGAACGATAATGGCGTCGGCACAGAGTTGACCGTAGCGCGCGACGAGACCGCGACCGTCGCTGGCCTTAGTGCGCCGAGCCGTGAAAGAGACAGCGAGCGAGGTGGAACGGAGCGCGGCGGCGAAGCGGAGCGCGGCGGCGAACCCGGAGCGAAGAGTGGCAAGGCAAAGAGGGATAAGAAGTCAGGATCGGCGGAATTGTCGCTGTCCGGGACCGGTGTGGCAGGACAGATCGTCAAATTCATTTCTGAAGAAGAGATCGGCGTTTCGGAGATCACCGAAATCGATGGCAACGTCGGCATCGGGACGACGACTCCTCAAATCGGATTTCGGCTGCACGTCAACGGCCCTACCTTCCTGACACCAGGAGGAGACCGAGGGGACATTACATTCAGCACGCCCAACGGGGAATTAGGGATGGCGATAGCGATGGGTCCACGTAACGAGAACGGCTCCACCAATGGACCCAGGGCCGATCTCAGATTTGACGGCTCGACACTAAAATTAGTGGCGGGTCCCCACGGCGGGCCTCCGTCTCCATTAAGTGGAATAACTGTCAATACCGCGGGCCAGGTCGGGATCGGGGCGCTAAACCTGCAAAACCAGCTTCATATTGGTCCCGGCACGAGTTCGATAGACCAGAGCCGCGTGAACGCAGTGATCGCCAGTAACTCGGGCGACGCTGGTATAGCTATCGCTCAGGGTAACGGCGTAAATCTTCTGGTGCAGGCATCCGGCGCAGGCGGTTACATCGGCACCACCTCGGCTCACCCACTGGTATTTAGAGTGAACGATGAGGATACGATGGTGATCGACGGTAACAATGCGATCATCCGCGCCCATGATCTGTGGCTGGGTCATGCGGGCCGTCGCGGCAATCCCGGTCGCGCCTTAGTGGATAACGGCGGCGATCTCGTCGTGAATTTTGGCAGGGATTGGGGACGAACTGTAATTGGCAGCAATCTTCTCGTTACGGGCGATGGTTTTGTTGAGTCATCAGTTCAGAGCACCAATGAGCGAGCAATTCTGAGCCTCAACAGCACCATCGGGGGTGAGAATCGAGTCTGGACGCTGGAAAACGGAGTCTTTGGCGAGGCTGGAAAGTTTGCGATCTTCGACCGCACAGCTTTCAAGGCCCGGCTCACTATTGGCACCGACGGAGTTGTCGAAGTGGGCGCGCTACGCATCACCAACGGCTCTGACTTCGCCGAAAACTTCGATGTCAACACGGCGGCGACGAGCAGCGAAGCGCTGGCGACGAAAGTCGAAGCGGGCATGGTGGTTTCGATTGATCCGGCTGCTCCTGGCAAGCTGACGCTCGCAACTGAGGCTTACGACCGAAGAGTTGCAGGCATCATCAGCGGCGCGGGCGGAGTCAATCCCGGAATGATGATGAGTCAGGCGGGAACGCTCGCCGACGGCCAGCACCCCGTAGCGTTGAGCGGACGAGTCTACTGCTGGGTTGACGCTTCGCAGGGCGCAATCGAGCCGGGCGACCTTCTGACGACTTCTTCGACGCCGGGCCACGCTATGAAAGCGACCAATGCGTCGAAGGCTCAGGGCGCGATCATCGGCAAGGCGATGACCGGATTGAAGTCAGGCCGAGGGCTGGTCCTCGTGCTGGTCACTCTCCAGTAATGAACTCTAAGGATATTGAAAAGGAGATAACCATCATGCGTACACTATCAACATTCATACTTTTGATAATTCTGGTGCTGGCATATTTGCCAGCACCTAAGGCCCAGGAAATAAATTTGCGTAAGCAAAGTAAAATGAGGGAGTGTGGGACGACCGCTACGGCGGAGGACTTCGAGATAGCGATGGCCCGAATCAAGCAGATGCGAAAAAACCGCGAACTCAATCTCGAAGCGCAGGCGCTCGATCCGCCGACCGACGCGCCTTACTACATACCGCTTTCGATTCACATCGTGCGGAACAGTCAGAGGAATGGCGGGCTTGCGCTCAGCGCGTTGTACCGGGCGATGGAGGACTTGAACCGGATATGGCAACCGGTCGGCGTTCAGTTCTTCATCTATGGAGAAATCGACTACATCAACGATACTGCTCACTATTATTTGCCGGGCGGCGACAGCGACGCAGAAAAGGCCGCAAGGGACGCGCTGCGGCAGGTCAACCCTGTCGGCCACACGATCAATGTTTACATCACTAACATTGCGGGCCTGAACGGCGAGTCAACCCGTTCGACTAGACGCATTCAGGGAGTGCTGATGAACATCAAGGTAATGGGAGCCGTAGATGATCCGGCCACCAAGGACGACAATGAGTACAATCCGTCCACCTTCGCTCATGAGATAGGACATTACTTCGATCTTTTCCACACTCATGAAACTGATCGCGGGGTAGAGTGTCCGAACGGAAGCAATTGTGCGGAAGCAGGTGACCTTATATGCGACACTCCTGCCGATCCCGACTTAAACGATAAGGCGGACCAGGCATGTGTCTACGACAAGTCGGCCATGACTCCGGCGGGCTGTAGCGGCACTTATAACCCGCCGACAAGGAACATAATGTCCTACTCCGGCAGACCGTGTCGTGACCAGTTCACTCCCGATCAGATCAAAGTCATATTGTACTGCCTGCGCAACCAAAGGCCGAACCTGATAACCAAAGGGGCGCGATACGTCGATCCGCTCGCCAGCCCGAGCAATGAGGATTGCACATACAACTCTCCGTGCCAGTTAATCAGGAAGGCGGTTGAGGTTGCCCAGGATGGAGACTTCATCTTCATCAAGCCCGCATACAATCACGTGTCAAAAAGCAGCCCCCTCAGCGGCAAGACGGTGACATTGATGAGATGGGGGACTTCGGGCGAGGTTAATATCACGAATTAGCGAAGAGAGCCTGTCAGCGAAAAGCCGGCGATCACAGCGGCTCGATCCACACGGCCTGAGATAGCGCAACTGCTGTCTCAGGCTGATTTATTTTGAGACGCAGGCAAAAAAGGCAAAAGTTAAAAGGTAAAAGGCAAAAACCGCAGAGCCGCAGCCCCGCCCGACGCGGCAGGGGAGGGACACAGCGAGTGGGAGACGCGGCGAAAGATTGGCTTTCCGATCTTCGCGTCTGCGCGTTGTTTTTGCGGCTTCCCGTTTTTCCCTTTGCCTTTTTACTTTTTACTTTTGCCTTCCCGCCCGGAGGGTGAGGGAATTCGTCGGCGTTTGCTGCGTTATTAAGTGAGCGAGTAACTGCTCGCTACAGGTTGAAAGCAAAACGGACGCTCTGAGCAAACAAACGGAGAGCGCATTCAACGAATGATCTTATTTAACTTGTGACAGTCAGGTCGCAAATAAAGAACGGGGTAAAGCCATGAAAGCATACTTCAAACAAGCACCGGACAGGAATGCTGATCGGAAAGAAGAATATATGAACAGGGAAATAAACAATAAGATGAGTCTGGTCGGCACGAAACTGAACCTTTTGAGCATCGCCCTGGTCGTTTTCTGCTTGATCGTCTGTTTCAACAGCCAGGCCGCAGCGCAGAGTTCGCACTCTCTGGCGCAATACCAGACGCCGATAAATGACCAGTTAGGTCGCGACACCTGCTGGGCTTTCGCGGGCGTCGCGGCTCTTGAGGCCGCCTACAACCGAAAATACGGCATTGTGCTCGACCTCTCCGAGCAGTACGCCTTTCACATACCTAAGGCCATGGAACTCCAGCCGCGTATTCCTGATATACTGCCAACGGGCATAATTTGCGCTTCTGGCAACGGGGCTAAAATCGTACAACCGTCGGCCAGCCTGTTGGGAAACGCGGCAACAGGCTGGCCGACGGTTGTACGATTACGACCCACAAAAGCGCAGTTTATGACCCTGCTGAGTATAACAACACCTCCTTAATGGGGTTTCAGGGTTCCAGCGACATCGTCAAACACCTCAGCCGGTTCGCTATCCCGGAAGAGAGGAGATTCATGATTTGCTAAATCGGCCACGCGCGAATCGATATTTATCGAATCAGCAATTCGCATCGCGCAATGCCCTGACGCGCTTCTTCGATCAACGGCGCGTCAGACGAAGAAAGCGTCCCTTTGCTCTGCATGTCGAGAAGAATATCCAGAGATCGCTGATACTGAGCGCGCGCTTCTTCGCCCATTCGTTTCCGCTGACCCGTTGAAGATCGGGCGGCGGCCTCGAACGCCTCCGCTATATTCCTGAGAGCCAGAGCGCAGGTGCCCCTCAGATCAGCGCGCTCTGAGTTCTCGTCCGCGCGGGCAAGGACGGTCATCGCCTTTCGACTCTCATCCACCGCAGCCTGTATGTTTCCCGCTTGAGCGAGAGCCTTGCTCATCAGACCCATGCCTTCTATCAGAATCATCAGCTTGTCCAAATCATCCGGGTCACGGTCGTAAACAGGCCGGCTAATGTCGAGCGAGCGCCTGATATAAGAAAGCGCCTCGCTGTTCTGGCTGGTCTTCAAGAGTATCGCTCCGATCCCGCTGTATGCGGTCGCGCGATCGAGGAGCGAGGTTGCGTCTTGTGGATCGGCTGCCGAAACCTCCTCGGCTATTTCTGCGTAACGTCGGAAGCTCGCCAGCGCGTCGGCCAGACGGCCCCAGGCTTTAAGCGCGCCGCCCTGATAGTAGTAAGAGGCCGCAATCATACGACGATAATCCGCGTTGGTTGGATCCTTGCGGGAGAGCGCGGTGAAAATCTCTATGGCTCTTGAATGGCTCTCCCCAGCCCCGGCCAGATCGTTCAGCCCCTTCATCGCCATACCCGATAGCAGATGATTGATCCCTATCGAGCGATCTATCTCTTCTATTTGCGGATGATCCCGAGGGATCGACTTGAATAAAGCGAGAGCCTTCTCCTCGTTTTCCAGAGCGCCCTTCCAGTCTCCCCTGGCGATCAGAAAATCTCCAAGCGAGCCGTAGCTGATCGCCGCCTGATATAGAAATTCGGTCTTCGTTGCGTCTATAGATAAGAGTGCCTCGGACATACTCACGGCGTTATGATAACTCTCCGCTGCGCCCTCACGGTCGCCCCTCTGGCCAAGCAGTTCGGCGAGATTTCGAAGGGCTATTGCGGCACTCAATCGAATATCAGAGTCACCGGGATTTGCCGCTAAAAGCGACTGACGAATCTGCAAGCATTTTCGCAGGCTTTCGACCGCCCCGGCGGTGTCGCCGAGATTGGCAAGCCCACGGCCTCCCTGAATCGAACTGAGCTTCTCATAAGCATTGGCTATCTCCGCCTGAAGCAATGGATCCTGGTTGCCGCGTTCAGCCAGAGAGTTGAGGTAATCGAGCGTATCGCTGACGATCTGTTCGCGCACCGGAGTCGAGCCGGGCAGATCGCTTATTCGGTCGTGATAATTGAAGAAGACCGACTGCGCCAGAAATCTCATATCATTGAAACTGCGCTCGGCCTGGGCCTGCGCCTGTCGGGCCCGGCGGGCCTGCCATGCGGTAAGGATGCTGCTCCCAATCAGAGTGAGGGCGATTAAGGCGGCAGCGGCGACACTGATTTTATTTCTTCGAATGAACTTCGATGCGCGATATGCAAAGGTCGCCTTGCGCGCCATAACCGTGCGGCCTTCGAGATGACGGCGAATGTCGTCGGCCAGCGCGGCGACCGAAGCGTATCGCGATTCCTTTTCCTTGTTCATCGCCATCAGCACGATGTTGTCCAAGTCTCCGCTCAACCGTCGGCGCAATTTCTCAGGCGTGGCGTCGCGAAACTCGCTTATCACATCAGGCGAAATCTGTGTCGGCGCATCATCTCGCGCCGTGACCGGAGAGATGCGAACGGCTGCCGTAGATGGTCGCTGCGGGTCGTCGCTCGATATCAACTCGGCCAATTCGGCGGGCGAACGATTCTCGAATCGATAAGGCGAACGCCCCGTGAGCAGTTCATACAAAACGACGCCGAGCGAATACACGTCAGTCGCCGTAGTAATAGCCTCGCCCCTCAACTGTTCGGGGCTTGAGTATTCAGGCGTCATCCACCCTTTTGCGGAGCGCGTCTCCGCAATTCCTGTCTCAGGCGTGACTATCTTCGCTATCCCGAAATCTAAAAGCCGCGGCGAGCCGCCCGATGTGACGATGATGTTGCTCGGTTTTATATCGCGATGCACTACGAGATGTTGATGCGAATGCTCGACAGCCGCCGCGACCTCAAGAAAGAGCGCGAGCCGTTCCGTGATCGATAATTTGCGCTCGTCCGCGTAACGGTCTATCGGCTGACCTTCGATGTACTCCATCACGAAGTAGGGCCGTCCGTCCGTAGTCGTCCCTCCGTCAAGCAGGCGGGCGATGTTCGCGTGATCGAGGCGAGCAAGTATCTGCCGCTCGCTGAGAAAGCGATGAAGGATAGCATCTGAATCCATGCCGCGCTTGATGAGTTTTATTGCGACCTGCTTTTGATACTCATCGTCATCGCGTTCGGCCAGGTAGACTGCGCCCATCCCGCCGCGACCTATCTCGCGGATTATGCGATAGGGGCCGATTCGGTTTCCCGCGATTGAATCGGGTTCTTCGTCGGCGATGACGCGGACGGCTTTTTGAAAAACCTGTCCGCCCGTGAGAGTGTCGGCCCGGTGATGAGCGGCAAGAAGCGATTCGACTTCACGGAGAATCTCGACGTCGTCCACGCAGGATTGGAGCAAAAACTCAAGCCTCTGGTCGGGGTCGCGTTCGAGCGCGGCGTAAAAGAGATCGTTGACTCGTTGCCATTGTTCAGGAGTCATCTCTACCTCTGCATCTCGCGGTGGAGCCACGCGCGCGCGAGAGTCCATTCGCGCTCTACTGTAGCGTGAGAGAGCGACATCACTTCAGCGATATCAGCGATGGTTAGGCCGCCGAAGAATTTCAACTCGATTATCCGGCTCTTCCTCGGATCAAGCTCTGAGAGCCGCTTTAAGGACTCGTCGAGCGCAAGAAGGCTTGCGTCACTTATATCGATTTCGTTTTCTGCTTCGCTCAACGATACCTTGATCGCGCCGCCTCCGCGTTTGGCGGCCACGCGCTCGTTTGCGTGATTGATGAGTATGCGCCGCATCATCTGGGCGGCTATGCCGAAAAACTGCGCGCGATTCTGCCAGTTGACTCGCTGTTGATCGATGAGCCGGAGGTACGACTCATTGACGAGCGCCGTAGGTTGAAGCGTATGATCGCGTCGCTCGCGGCTGAGATAAGAAGCGGCCATGCGACGAAGTTCCGCGTAAACGAGCGGCATCATCTGGTCGAGCGCCTCGCGGTCGCCCCGGCTCCAATCGATCAGCAGTTGAGTGACTTCGGCAGTCATTGCGCTGGCAATTTTATTTAAGCTGCGCGGTCAAGTCCAAGAATTCTTGCAGAAAGAAACGGCACAGAGAGTTTGCTCGCTCTCTGCACCGCTTCGCTTCGCTTACGCGCCTCGGTTATCGCGGCAGTGATGCGACCAGAAAATTCCAGCCTGAGAGATAGTTGCACGATTTGATTTGTTGAAAGGGCTGACGGAGAAATGAGTCACACTCGAAGCGCGTCAGCAAATAGCCGACAGCCACATCTCCGTTGGCCTGCGTGAAAGGCAAGAAATCGCTCAAGGAGGTCGCAACAGTATGCACAGGGATGAACTATTTGAATACTGCAAGAGATACCTTCTCAATAACACCGCAACGGGTCGCGGTGTTATTGAGAAGGCCCTTTTTATGAATGCCGCTATAAGAGGAGCGAAAGACTTTTATACAACGACCTTCGAAAGCTGTCATTCTTTTATGAAATCCTTTATCACCACAGCATTGGCCGACCAGATGCCTCGCACGCAGGCGAGATACTTCCCGTCGCGCGACCAGTCGAAGCCGAATACCCGGTCGGTTTCAATCTCGATCAACTTTTTCGGCTGCCCGCCCTCCAGAGGCTGAATCCATATCTTCGACGTGCCTATAGGATTCTCAGCGTAAGTCAGCCCGCGACCATCAGGCGTCCATCGAATCAGAAATGGAGATTGCAACTCGGTCGCAAACACTTTCGTGAAACTGCCTCCCTCGAATGGCAGGAGAACCAGTTTCACTCGCGCTCCCGGCCCAGGATCATAGTAGTAACACGCTATCAATTTTCCATCAGGCGAGATTGCCGGATGACCGAGGTGCGCATCAGACAATCGCTCCGACTCGCCTCCATCAATAGGCACTCGCCAGATCGTGGATTTGTCCGCGACAAGTTTCGTGTAGACGACCCATCGACTGTCGGGAGAGCAGGTGGGCTGATCTTCTCCCTCGCCGTCGGTCAATCGAATCATGTTGCTGCCATCGGTGTTCATTCTCCAGATGTTCCTCGCGCCTGCCAGATCGCAACTGAAGAGGATGTAGCGACCATCGGGCGAGGCGGTCGAATATCCGAAGTAAGCTTTCCCTGTCGCGTCACCGGTCAACTGCTGCGGATTGCTCCCGTCTGCATTCATTATCGAAATGACAGTGGCCGCGCCCGCTTCCGAGTCATAGACGATCCTTCCGTCAGGCGTCCACGAAAGCTTGCCTCGATAGCCGCCCGCTCCGAATGTTATCCGCTTCATCTCTTCGGGCTTCTGAGCCGGTATGATCCACACGCCTGTCACCTGTCTGCTCTGAAGGGCTACGAGCGTGCGAGAGTCATCTGACAGGCTCAATCGATTGTATGCATTCGAATCGTTGGTTATTTTTCGCGCCTCGCCTCCGGGATAACTGAGATGCCAGACCTGAAACGGCCCTGAGAGTTGATCGACTCCGACCATCACCAGTCCGCTCGAATCCCTGAGCCACGCCATCTGACCGACCCATCTCCATCTGTGATCCGAAATCGTTTTTATAGTTCCGTCTGTTGCGCTGACTTCCACCACGCGCCGGTTCAATCCGCCGTTGGAATGGCCTGCCGCGCACGCTATTCGGCTCCCGTCGGGCGACCACGTCGGATCGCCGAAGCTTTCAGGGTAATTGATCGAAGCCAGTTCTCTTTGCTCTTCGCCCTCGGCATTGGCGATGAAGAGTCCGGCGGCTCTGCGATCATCGATCCCGCGCCGGAATACGAAATGTTTTCCGTCAGGCGAAAAAGAAGGAGGGCTATCGATGCGCTCGATAAGTTTTCTGGACGGGCCGCCCAGCCGCGACGTTCTGTAGAGCGTGCGCGGCGCGGAATTATTCTCTCTCATCACATAATAAATGTATGTGCCGTCGGGCGAGAACGCCGCCGCGTGATACTGGACTTCGGCGGGAGCGAGGATCATCTGACTCGTCGAAGTGGCAAGCTGCATGATCCAAAGGCTGCTCAGATTAGGTTTGTCTGCCATCGCATAAATGACATAGGCCCCATCGGGCGAAACAGCCGCGCACTGAATATTGCCTGTGGTCGTCAGACTGGTGACGGTCGTCTGCGTGGGCGTGGGCCGCGGGCGTAACAATCCTTGCGCGATGATAGCGATTGCGACTAAAGCGAGCGCGGCGATCAGTATCACGGCTAACTTCTTGCGCCCGGTCGCCTGTTTGAATCTGTCCGCGTCGATGGTCGATGCGGCAGGCTCGATCACTTGAGTATCGTCGTTTGTGAAAGTTGGAGGTTCCGATACGGAGGCGGTTTCGATCATCTCTATATCCACCGACTCGGTGACGCGAATTTTTTTCGCCTCATCCGATGGCGACTGACCGCGCTCGCTCACCTGGGCGGCGAAGCGATAGCCGCGACGCGGGACGGTTTCGATGTAATTTTCTCCGTCAGCCATCTGGCCGAGGATTTTTCTCAACGTGTAGATATTCTGAGTGAGATTGCCTTCTTCAACGAAGCTGTCGGGCCAGACTCTTTGCATCAATTCGTCTTTTTCGACTATGCGCCCGCGCTCTTCGACAAGCGCGAGCAGCACATCGAAGGCTTTCTGCGTAAGCGGAACCATCTCGCCGTCGCACACAAGCACGCGCTCTATGAGGTCTATGCGAAACCGGTCGAATTCATAAAATCGCTTTATCTGCGGGCGCATAAGCATTTGAGAACTCTTTGAAAACTTTTTGAGGGCCGTCTGAGGACTTCCCCCGCGCTCTCGATTTACCTTTCGGTTGACAGCGAGGCGGATGAAGTCGTCGGCCTCAAAGGGTTTGATTATATATCAGAACGGCGAGCGCGCACACGCGCCGGAACTGGTTGAAGGAATTTGTGTGCCTTGTGGAATATGGCCTTTCATTAACGCCTCGATAAATCGAGGTGACGAACGGCGCGAGACCTTCCCCAACGGTTTCAACCGTTGGAGTCGCTCAGGCGTCGCGATTCACAGGGTGTTGATGAGAAGGGATAGTGAAAGCCATGCTGAAAAATCATACGGATCGACGATACTCGACAAATCCTGATCGCGTATCAGGCCGGTTGAGAGAAACATCTGCGCGAGGTCGCTGCTGGCGTCGCCTCTCATCGGCTGATACTTTGAGGCTGGATTCTCATGCGTCAGGCGATGACCCGCGGGCTTATGTGACCCGGCGGCTGGATGAATCGGCGGGCGAAAAAGTTCTATTCGAAGACTTGAAAGCTTCCGACAGCCTGATGATTCATACCGAGTACAGCCGATACAGCTTCCTCGTCCTCGATCCTGTAGAAAGAATCGGCATCCTCACGGGCGGGCGGCTCAGGAGAGCGATGGCGCGGGCGACGCTCGTCGGCATGATCGAATCAGATGACCCTTCGAGCAGAGACGAAACGAGTCTCAAGGTCGGCGCACAGGCGTTGTTTCATCTGAAATCCCCGCAGGGCATCAGACGAATAACGACCTCTGTCATCACAAGCATCATTCATGAAAAGAGCGTCGCCATCACTGAGAGCGAATCCGATGGCGGCGAGCGAGATGACTTTTAACATATCGAACATGATCCGGAGAAAGACTTATGAAACGATTCTATTCATCGCTTGTTTTACTGATTCTCGTCTCAACCGCTTTCGCGCAGGGAGACCGCGCGAAGGGTAAGCGGCGCGAGAGCGCACAGGATCGAGAGCTTTCCATCTCGACTTCTACGATCAAAAGCGGCGCATCGATGGACGGGCGCGGACGATTGTGGGCGGTCGTCATCGGAGTGTCGAACTACAGAAACCTTCGCGCAGAAGAACAGCTTCGATTCGCGCATCGCGATGCTGAAAGTCTAGCCGCTTTTCTGCGCAGCCCCGAAGGCGGAGGATTTCCTTCCCATCAGATCAAACTTCTGATCAACGAACAGGCGACGCTCGCTGCTGTGCGAACCGCGCTCGGAACGTGGCTCGCCCGCTCGGCTGAAAAGGAAGACGTGGTTTACATCTTCTTCGCCGGTCACGGCGTGGTCGAAGGCGAAGACGCCTACCTGCTCGCGCACGACTCAGACCCGCAGAACCTTTACGCCACATCTCTCGCCGTGGCCGAGATAGATCGCGTGATAACCGAGAGAGTCGAATCGCGGGTGAAGATTCTCATAGCCGATGCCTGTCACGCGGGAAAGATCGGCCTTCAGTCGCGCGGCGCGAGAGAAGAGTTGATCATCAATCGCTTTTTGGATGAAGTGGGAAAGAGCGGCGCGGGAACTTTCCGCCTGCTCGCTTCGCGCGAGAATGAAAAGAGCTTCGAGGACGAAAGATGGGGCGGCGGCCATGGGGTCTTCACTCATTTCCTACTCGAAGGTCTCGGCGGCAGAGGCGACCGCGACCGCGACGGAGTGGTTCGCGCGGGAGAACTTCTCGATTATCTTTCAGAAGTCGTTCCGGCAGAGACTCAGGCCGCGCAGCACCCGCGCGCAGCGGGCAATCTCGACGCGCGATTGCCGCTCTCCATCGTCCGCGTCACAGAAACGGCATCCCTCGTCGCTCTCGAAGTGCGCGGAGCGGCGGGCAGCGAAGTCTATCTCGATTCTTCTTATCGCGGACGGATCCCTCCGAACGGAACTCTGGCAGTCGCGGGAATCAAGGGTGGCGATCATGAAATATCGATTGACGAGCCGAGCGGTGTGACGATCAAACAAATGATTTCTCTCTCGTCGGCCAAGACCGTACTCGACGTGACGAGCGCGGCGCGGTCTTCGACTAAAGGTTCGCCTCTTGCGGCCCGCATCCGCGAATCGATGGCGAGAGGAAATCTAACGGATGAAAACGGCGCGTGGTCGCTTTATGAACAGATGGTTCGCCAGTCGCCCGACGACCCGCAGCGCGCGGCTATTGAAATCGAATTGAGCGGCGCGCTTGAAGAGACAGGCCAGCAATCGATCAACAACTATGTGCGCTCATCTGAAAAGCCTTTCGACGCCGAGAGGCTTCGACGCGCGAGCGCGAGCTACGAGCGGCTTCGACAATTGAAACCGGAAGATTCGCACGTGGAAGCGAAGCGATTATTCGCAGCCGCCCGCGTCTTGCTCGCGGAAGGCAAAGCGAAGGAAGCAATCGATCTGTTGGAGAGATCGCTCACCTTCGATTCGCGCACGGCCTGTCCTTACAACGCGCTCGGCGTGGCTTATGAAAAAACAAGCGGCGCGGATAAAGCCGCTGAGTTTTACAATCGCGCCGCTGTGATTGCTCCCGGTTGGGCCTTGCCGCGATATCGACTCGGACTTCAGCACTACGCTCGCGGCAGGATGATCTTCGCCATGCGCGAATTCAAAGCCAGCGTGCAACTCGACCCTGCGTTTCTCTCCGCGCGCTGGTGGCTTGCGCGAGCCTGCCGCAGTCAGGGCCGACTTGTGGAAGCCGAACGCGAGGCTCTGGAATTGATAAGAATCGCTCCCAACTACGCGCCCGCTCATCTGGAACTCGGATTGATTTATGAAGCCAAAAGACAGTGGGCCAAAGCAGGGAAGGCATTTGAAACTTATCTGCGCCTGACCAGCCTCAACGCGAAACAAACATCAACTGGTCTCTGATTTTTAATTCGGCAATATGTTGCTGAAAACCGAAAACTGAAAACTGAAAACTGTATTGCAAGGAGGAAGCAGTATGAAAAAAATATTGGCTTTGCTTTTTATTATGTTTGCGCCCGCGGCGATGGCTGCCTACGGCGCAGACGATCACAAAAATCATAACGCCACGCCGCTGTTCGCAGGGCTTGGCAATCACCATCATCCAATAGCGACGAAATCTGACCTTGCGCAAAAGTATTTCGATCAGGGTTTGATCTTCGTCTACGCATTCAATCACGCGGAAGCCGTGCGCTCATTCCGCGAAGCCGCGCGATTGGACCCTCAGTGCGCTATGGCTTACTGGGGAGTCGCGCTCGCTTTAGGCCCGAACATCAACGCGACTATGCCGGAGGAAGCCGCGCGCCTTGCTTATGAAGCGTTGCAGAAAGCCATAGAGCTTGCGCCGCAGGCCAACGAGCGCGACCGCGCTTATATCGAAGCTCTTCGGCGGCGTTACGTCAAAGAACCTGCCGCCGATAGAAAAGCTCTCGATGAAGCTTATGCCGACGCGATGCGCCAGCTTGCTCGTCGTTACTCTGAAGATGCGGACGCGCTCACGCTTTTTGCCGAATCGTTGATGGACACGATGCCGTGGGATTACTGGATGAAAGACGGACGAGCCAAGCCTGCTACGCTTGAGATAATCGCTGCGCTCGAAGCGGCGCTTGCTCGCGATCCGAATAATCCGGGCGCGAATCATTTTTATATTCACGCCCTCGAAGCGTCTCTCACGCCTGAGCGCGCGATTGCAAGCGCAGACCGATTGCGCGATCTGGTTCCGGGAGCGGGCCATCTGGTTCACATGCCCGCGCACATTTACATGCGTGTGGGCCGCTATCACGACGCGACTTTGGCCAACGAGCGCGCCGTCGAATCTGATCGCAACTATCACACGCAATGTCACGCGATAGGCGGAATCTACCCGGTCGTCTACATTCCGCACAATCATCATTTCCTCTGGGCCTCGACGACGATGGAAGGACGCAGCGCGAAGGCGATGGAAGCTGCGCGCTTCATGGCCGCAAACGTCGACCGCAAACTCATTCGGGAACCGGGCTACGGGACGATTCAGCATTATGTGATCACGCCGCTTTACGCGCTGGTCAGGTTCGCAAAGTGGGATGAGATTTTGAAAGAGCCTGCGCCCGATAGCGACCTGCTCTATCCGACGGCCATCTGGCATTATGCGCGCGGGATGGCTTTCGCGAAAAAGAAGATGTTCAGTGAGTCGCAACGCGAGCTTGAAAGCCTGATTCCGATAGCCGCCGACAAATCTCTCGAATCGGTCACGATCTGGGACATCAACACGACGGCGGCGCTGGTGCGAATCGCGCGCGAAGTTTTGGCCGGAGAGTTGGCCTTCGAGCGCGGCGATATTGCGCAGGCAGTCAGTCGATTGGAAGAAGCTGTGCGGCTCGAAGGCGAGTTGCGTTATGACGAACCCGCCCCTTGGCATTATCCCGTGCGACAGTCATTGGGCGGAGTCTTGCTCGCTGCGGGTCGCGCAAAGGAAGCCGAAAGAGTTTTCGCAGAAGACCTCAGGCGCAATCCTGAAAACGGCTGGTCGCTTTATGGACTTTCTCTGAGCCTCAAAGCGCAGGGCAACAAGAAGGCCGCACAGGAAGCGCGCAATCGATTCGAGAAGGCATGGGCTTACTCAGATATAAAACCCAGCGAAGCGTGGCCCTGGAAATCGATTGGCAAAGAGTTCAAAAAAGAAAAGACCGGCGAAAAAAATAGCGAGGCGTCAGCAGGCGTGACGCCCGCTATCAAATCCATCGAGCTTTCTACCCGTGTCACGCTTGAGTACACGGAGCAGGGAGACCCGAAAGGCATTCCGGTGATTCTATTGCACGGCTACACCGACTCGCTTCATTCCTTCGATCTGGTGATGCCGCGCCTGCCTCGCAGCTTTCGCGTATTCGCGTTGTCGCAAAGAGGACACGGCAATTCATCTCGGCCCGCGTCATACAGCCCGCGGGATTTCGCTGCGGATGTGGCGGCGTTTATGGATGAATTGAAAATCAGATCAGCCGTCATCGTCGGCCACTCGATGGGAAGTTATGTAGCTCAACGATTCGCCCTTGATTATCCTGATCGAGTAATGGGGCTTGTGCTTGCAGGTTCTTTCACTACCTACAAAGGCAACCCGGAGGTATTGAGCCTGCGAGATGCTCTCGCGTCTAAACAGAGCGATCCGATAGACCGCAGCTTTGCGCGCGAGTTTCAGGTAAGCACCATCAGTCGAGCGGTGCCTGAGAAGTTTCTCGAAACCGTGATCGATGAGAGCGTGAAGCTTCCGGCGCGAGTCTGGAAATCGGCTCTGGAAGCCTTTTTGGAGGATGATTCATCAGGAGAACTCAACCTTATCAAAGCGCCGACCCTGATCGTATGGGGCGACAGGGATTCGTTATTTCTCAGAAAAGAGCAGGACACGCTCGCCTCTCGCATACGAGGCGCGCGACTCGTCGTGTATTCCGGCACGGGTCATGCGCTTCACTGGGAAGAGCCTGAACGGTTCGCCTCTGATCTCGAGGCTTTCATTGAAAGCCTCGACAGATGAATATAGATTCAAGAGAAGTTGGAATATAGACAAACGGAAAGGACAAATTATGACTCGACAAGCGACTGAAATGATCGATCAGAAAAAGGCGGAAGCATTCGCAGGTCAGATGTTCGACACGCTCAACAAAGGCGCGACCGTGCTGATGATGAGCATAGGACACAAGACGGGGTTATTCGACACCTTATCGGAACTGCCTCCCTCGACGAGCGAACAGATCGCGCTCAAAGCGGGTCTGAGCGAGCGTTACGTGCGCGAGTGGCTGGGCGTGATGGTGACGGCGCGCATAATCGAGCATGATTCGAACAGGGGAACTTACAATCTGCCGCCTGAGCATGCGGGTTTTCTCACTCACCATTCAGGCCCGAACAATCTGGCGCGAATGGCTCAACTCATACCGATGCTCGGCGATGTCGAAGACCGCATCGTAGAGTGCTTCCGCGAAGGCGGCGGCGTGAGTTATTCACACTTCCCGCACTTTCATCAGATCATGGCCGAACTGAGCGGTTCGACATTCGACGCTACGCTCATCGAATCGACTCTTCCTTTGGTCGATGGTTTGATCAAGCGATTGAATAATGGAATCGATGTGAGCGACATCGGATGCGGCGCGGGCCATGCGATCAATCTGATGGCGCGGGCTTTTCCGCGAAGTCGATTTACAGGCTTCGATTTTTCGGAAGAAGCTGTTCAGTCGGCAAGAAATGAAGCTGCAACGCAGGGGCTTGCCAACGCGCGCTTCGAAGTCCGGGACGTGGCCGCGCTCGACTCAGAAAATCAGTTTGATCTGATCACGGCATTCGACGCGATTCACGATCAGGCTCGCCCTGCGAGCGTGCTTGAAGCCGTAGCCCGCGCGCTCAGGGATGACGGGGTGTTTTTGATGGTCGATATCGCCGCGTCGAGCAATGTCGGCGAGAACATAGATCACCCCATAGGGCCATGGATATACGCGGTCTCCTGCATGCACTGCATGACGGTTTCGCTCGCCTTGAACGGCGAAGGGTTGGGCGCGGCTTGGGGCGAGCAAAGGGCGCGAGAGATGTTGAACGAAGCGGGATTCACGAGCGTCGAAGTCAGGCGCGTCGAAGGCGACTTCCTCAACAACTTCTACATCGCTCGCAAGCGGTGACACTCTCATAAAAATGCCAGGGCGCGACAGGTCGCGCCCTGGCGTTTGATATCGATTTCGCCAATCTTTCAACGCGCGTAAAGATCGATCACGCGCTCAATCGCCCGACATCTCCGAATACTCCGCCCTTGCCCACGCACTTTTCAGAAGCATTCGCTCAAAGTCTGTCACGCTCTTCAGGCTCTACATCAGGCACTTTTGAAAGTAACTGTTCGAATCTTTCAGGCTTCACCCTTTTCGCTCTTTCTTCCAGATACTCAGCCGTCATAAGGCTGGACAGCTTTTCGGCTATCGCGAGAACGGCGAAAAGCTCAGGTGTGCTATGGTCTTTTTCGGCGGCCTCCCTGAGCTTTTCATAAAGCGAGTCTGGTATGTCGATGGTGATCGCGCTCATTTTGCTTCTCCGATCTCCTGTAAAAACTCTTTTGGAGTCATCGCCCTGATGCCGAATTTTTCAACTCCTTTGAAGTCTCTCACATTATGCATAACGATTGGCCATCGAATCAGCGATTCTCTCAACGCGCGTAAAGATCGATGACCCGTTCAATCGCCCGTCGGCAGACGGCGCAGAAAGGCACATCATCGCGCGTGAACATTATGCAATCGGCCTGCGGTCGAAAATAACCTTTCGCTTCGTACATCGCCCCCTCGAATGCTCCAACCTTGCCCGCGTATTTTTCAGAGGCGAGCGAGCGCGTCTCGCGTTCCTTCTGCTCTTTGAAGAGCGCGTCCATTTCCGATTCCGGCCTTCGCTCGGCGCGAATTTGTCGACGACGTTTCTGAATGTCGAGCGAATGCTTTTCAAAAGCATCTTTTTCCCACGGCGTAGGCAACGGCGTCGCCCGGTCGACGATGTCTTTCCATTTCAGATTCGCAGGGTCGAGCAATGCGGTGACATTCGGCTCCCATGGCTCCGTGCGATCCGCAGCCGGAGCGTAGGCGACTGACGAAGTGTAATACTCGTCTGCAAGTCCTGCGAAGTGATGGCCGAATTCATGAACGAAGACGTAAGGCGACCACAGGTTGTCAGCCGCTACCGTTGCGAAATCATTGAATATCCCGCCGCCGCCGTAGGTTTTATCGTTGACCAGAATCTCGACGAATTCATAAGGCGCAAATGATGCCACGTCTCTGAAAGAGCGATTGTCGAATGTCAGCACATATCGCTCCGAGCCGAAAGCATCATAAGTTGCGCCTACAGGCGAGCGACGATGAATGCCTGTCGAAGGGCGCGAGACGCCCGACTCCATCGCCGCAGGGCAAAGCCCCCACACGTTGAAATCGCGTCGTCGCTCTTTGAAGGGCGAAACGGTGAACAGGATTTCAGTCAACCGTCGCGCATCGTTTTCAAATTTATTTCGCTCTGAGAGAGTGTAGCCGTCGCCGAGTATCAGCAGATCGACTTTCGACGCGGGGTCGCCGCTCTTTTGAATCTCCACGAGCGGGCCGGGAGCGGGCGGCTTTGCAGTATCGATGAAGATATCTTTCGGATCGAGAAGAAATGACCAGATTTCGCGAAAAGCGTTCGCGCGGTCGCGTTTCTTCAGCGTTATCTGCACGGGCGAAGTCGGGGCAGGGAAGCGAAGCGATTCGTGAAATGTGCGAGACATCGTTTTAGGTTCGTCCGTAGTTTCCCATTCGCCATATATCGAAGCGAAGCCGCGCGAGTACACAACTCGATTCGTGCTGCGGTCGACGACTTCGAAGAGATACTTTCCAAGATTAGTGTCATCAATTGCCTTTTGCGGATTGCCCGCCCACGCGAGCGGCTCGATCACTACGCGATCAATGCTGAAAATTTCCTGCGCGGAGTTGCCCGTGTGGTAATAATCGACTCTCATCGTAGCCGTTTGCGCCATCGCAGGGAAGGCGAAAGCTAACATCATTGCAAGTGCGAAGAATAGCTTTTTCATAATGGCGGTGATTGTATCAGCATCGCCGTGGGCTGTCAGCTTGTGCTACATTGCGCCGCTCGCCTAGAATCTGACGGAGAAACCCCGCGCGAGGACAGCTTTGATAAAGCTCACGACACCCGTCTACGAACTTCACCTGCACGAGATTCCGCGCCTGTCGGTCAAGGTGGCGCAAAAACTGGCGCAGGGCGTCGCTGCTACTCTCACGAGCGGAAATCCGCTTCACGCGACTGTAGATGATCTGCTTCATTACCTGCCGATGCGCTATGAAGACCGCTCGAACCTTGCGCGCATTCGCAACCTCGAACACGGATCATTCGCGACCATCGAAGTCGAAGTGCGCGTGTCAGGAACTTACGCGGTGAAAGGCGGACGGCTGCGCATCTTCGAATTTTCAGGCATAGATGAGACCGGTCAGATACGCGCTTACTGGTGGAATCAGCCTTATCTGCAAAACTCATTTCCGAGAGGGCGACGTGTGTTGCTCTACGGACAGTGGAAACGCGGGCGACGCGGATTCTTCGAAGTCGAAAATCCCGATTATGAATTCTTGACGGATGATGAAGATGCTGACCCCGTTCACCTGAGTCGAAGAGTTCCGGTCTATCGCAAGCTCGGCGAAATCCGAACCCGTCAGCTTCGCTCCGTCATGCACGCGGTTGTCGAGCGATTGGATTGGAGCGAAGTCGCCGATATGGTGCCGCAGGAAATTCGCGCGAGAAATAATTTGATCGCTCGCGGCGAAGCTCTCCGTCAGATTCATTTTCCTGCGGAAGACGCGCCGTTGGAAAACTACAATCGCGCCATCTCGCCCGCTCATCGCCGTCTCATATTCGAAGAATTTTTCTGGCTCGGTCTCGCGCTCGGTCTCCGTCGCCAGGGGCGCGAGCAATCACCCAAAGGGACGGTCATCGAGATAAACGATCGCGTGCGCGAGGCAGTGCGTCAGGTGTTGCCTTTCAAACCTACGGATGCGCAAAAGCGCGCGCTTCGCGAAATCGTGGCGGATATGTCGGGGCCAAAGCCTATGAACCGCCTGCTTCAGGGCGATGTCGGATCGGGCAAAACCATTGTCGCCGTGCAGGCCGCGATAGTCGCTATAGAAAACGGCTATCAGTCGGCCATCATGGTTCCGACCGAGATACTGGCCGAGCAGCACGCGCGCAACATAAAGCGGATCACGGCCCGGACTTCTTATCGAGTGGAGCAGTTGACCGGATCGCTTGCGACTGCGCGCAAGCGCGAGCTTCATCGGGCGATACAGGAAGGCGAAGTCGATTTAGTCGTAGGCACACATGCTTTGATTCAGGAGGGCGTGAAATTTCAAAAACTGGGTTTCGTAGTCATAGATGAGCAGCATCGCTTCGGAGTGATGCAGCGGGCAGAGTTGATAAATCGCGGCTACAACCCTGACACGCTGGTGATGACGGCGACTCCCATTCCGCGCTCGCTTGCGATGACGGTTTATGGCGACCTCGATGTTTCCATAATCGACGAACTGCCGCCGGGGAGAAAGCCTGTCGTTACGAAAGTGCGAGGCGAGGAAGCGCGCACGAAGGTTTATCATTTTCTCGATACGATCATACGTCAGGGCCGTCAGGTTTATCTGGTTTATCCGCTCGTCGAAGAATCGGAAAAACTCGACCTGTTGAATGCGACTCAGATGGCCGAGCATCTTCAGCAGGCTGTTTTCCCTAACTTCCGCATAGGACTGATTCACGGTCGGATGAAGCAGGAAGAAAAGGACGCGGTGATGGAAGATTTCCGTCGCGGCGCGATTCACATGCTGGTTGCGACTACGGTGATCGAAGTGGGCGTCGATGTGCCGAATGCAAGCGTGATGATCATAGAACACGCCGAAAGGTTCGGCCTGTCGCAACTGCATCAGCTACGCGGGCGGGTTGGACGTGGAGACGAGCAGGCCTATTGCATACTGATGGCGAGTCACAAACGCACGGCTGAAGCGCGCGAGCGGCTTGCGATCATGGAAGAGACGAGCGACGGATTCAAGATAGCTGAAAAGGATTTGGAGATACGCGGGCCGGGCGAAGTGATGGGAACACGGCAATCGGGCGTGCCGACTTTCAGAATAGGAAACATCGTGCGGGATTATTCACTATTGGAAGCGGCCCGCAAAGAGACTGATTATTTGCTGACTGCGCGTCGCAACACGCGCGAGACCGCCGAGCTTGTCGAGGTCGTTCGCCAGCAACCCAAGTTCGGACTTGCTGCAGTGGGGTGATGTGATCACTTCTCGCTCAGGATCACAAGATTCTTCATCATCGCCCAGGCAGCCGAAAACGACTCGCGCGGCAAAGCCCTTTCCCCGTGCAGCGGGTCATAAACCACGATGTTCGTATCTCTCATTTCGATGATTACCAAAGCGTGCGAATCATTTATTCCATCAATAGGATCGAGATTGACAAAAGCGATTGGATATTGACCCTTAGCGATCAGTGATTTCAACTCTTCAACACTGAGGTTCTGTTTGGATGATTTGGCGAAGCCGAGTTTTCGAGCGGCATCGATGGCTTTCAAGGCGTCTGTTCCGAATGGCGTGCAATCGCAAAGCGCCCTCAAATCCGATTCCGAGATGTCGAGGCCCATACTGCCCAAAACGATTTTCATGCAGGCGGGCAGGCAGGAATAGCGCGTCTCTTGTTTATGGAACGGGGGCTTCGATTTCATCGCGATGCTTTTCGTAGAGAGACTGAGCCGACTTTTTCATTTCATCAATCGAAGTGAATGAAACTATATCCTCTGATTCCGCGCTGACTATTATTTCTCCGACCTGACCTACAGATCCGATGACGGCGTAGGTGAGCAGGACGGGAACGCGCCACACATTGACCTGATGATCGAAAGCAGGATGGCCCGAAGTGAATCGATCCGGCAGATGATCGCTCAGAAACGTGCTGGCTGCGCCCTGCGCCTGCAATGATGTGATAGCTGGTGCGGTGTTGGTCGTCATAACACGGCGATTATAGCACGAAATGCTGATCATACGATTAGCTCGTTTGCATGGACTCGATTGCTCCATTCGATTATCTTTTTATCCTGCGTCTGAGCAGAAAAAAATCTTTCTATTGGAGGAAAATATGGGACTGAGTGAAGCATTGTTGCCCGAATTCGATCACGAGATGGCTAACACCCGAAAGACGCTCGAACGAGTGCCTGACGACAAAATGGGATGGAAGCCGCACGAGAAATCCTTTGCGATGGGGCCTCTGGCCAACCACATCGCATTCCTGCCCGCCTGGGCCGTCCACACCGTCAACGACGAATCAATCGATATCGCTCCACCCGGCGAGCCGCCTTTGAAAACTCCTCAATCAGGCTCCTGCGAAGAAATACTCGCCGTGTTCGATGACAGAGTCGCCGCTGCGCGAGCCGCCATCGCCTCTGCGAGCGATGAACACCTGTTCAAAGCGTGGACGCTGCTTCACGGCGGCAAATCGGTTTTTTCTCTGCCGCGCATAGCCGTGCTGCGCAGCTTCGTCCTAAATCACATCATTCATCACCGCGCCCAACTCGGCGTCTACCTCAGAATGAACGATATTCCGGTTCCGTCGATCTATGGGCCTTCGGCTGATGAGGGATCGCTTTAGTTTGAGAATAAAAAAGGAAAGGGCCAGCGCATTTGCGCGCTGACCCCGTTTTAGGCACCTCGTTGTTTGAGCGTCACGCGGCCCTAAGGCTGCCGGTCTGACGCGCTTCCGCCGTCGCTGTCGCTTCGGCAGCTTCGAGAAAGAAGGAGAGTTTCTGCCTCTCCCCGTCTATGTCGATGAAAAGCGTATCGCCCTTTTTCACCTGATGGGTTGCTGAAAGATTCGCAATCGGGTTGACGAGGAATCGCTCGATGGCCCGTTTCAGGTGGCGCGCGCCATAGCGATACTCGGTTCCTTCGCTCAACAAAAACTCTTTCGCTTCGCTTGTGAGCGCGAAGGTGAATCGCTCGCCTGCGCTGTCATTGATTCGGCGCTGCACGGAGTCAAGCTCTATGTCGAGTATCTGTCTTAGCTCGGCGTGCTTGAGGCTGCGAAATACGACGACCTTATCTATTCGATTCATAAATTCGGGTGAAAATTTCCTGCGCGCGGCGTCGAGCGCCGTTCGATAAATCTTCTGATCGATATCATTTTCAACCAGGGTCAAGGCGCGCGCTGGAGCGAATCCCAAAGAGCCTGTGATCAGTTCGCTCATCTCTTTCGCGCCCAGATTAGAAGTCATAAAAATCATCGTCTGTGAAAAATCTACCCGGCGATTATCGCCCAGCGTGAGCGTTCCTTTATCCAGCACGCCCAGAAGGAGTTGCCAGAGCGCATCGCTCGCTTTTTCGATTTCGTCAAATAGCACGAGCGTGAACGGGTCGCGCTCGGTTCTATGTTTTTCCAGATTCTCCTGAGTCAGAAGGGGCGAAGTTTCGCGGTGGCCCAGATAGCCCGGAGGCGAGCCTATAAGCTTTGCTATTTCATGCGAGTGTTGAAACTCCGCGCAATCGATTTTTACAACTGCGTTCGCGTCGCCGAACATAACTTCGGCTGCGGCTTCGACCACGCGAGTCTTGCCCGATCCCGTAGGGCCGAGGAAGAGCAGATTTCCAAGCGGACGAGTCGGGTTCGTCATGCCGGCCTGAAATACCTGATAGAGCGCCGTTATGCTGCGAATAGCGCGATCCTGTCCAACCACTCGTGAGCGAAGCCCCGCTTCGAAGTCAATCGCCTGCTGACTTCTCGCATCAGGATTCAACGTCATTAATTTTCTGCCTGTCATAATCAATCACCTCCGTCGGAGGCTAAGACGCTTCACTCAGCTCCAACCTTTCAAAAAGTTCTGACCGCTTATTTGCCGTTGCAACATCGGCGATCCTTTCAATAATCAACTCAATTATCAACTCGGCAACTTTGATGCCGGTTTTTCGATCTCGGTTTCTTTGCCGCGCCATACTGCATCAATCGCCTTCTAACTCAAATAAAACAACTGCTGTCAACGATCATTTCAAAGCCTCATCGCTTCAATATACGAACATATCCCGCCGTCAGACTTGCAGAAAGGGTTTCGGCCATCATCCTGTCTGACAAAGCGCGTCATCGCCCGCGTTACACCTTTTGCTACAACGTGCCTCAATTCGTGCGCTTCTCTCATGAAATAAAATGCTCACCCTTTCTCCTGTTATTCCAGCTATTGGCGCTCCCCCCTCAAAAAAACAGAGCGGTGTGGACGAAAACAAATACACAAACTCTGACTTCGAGCAGCGAAGAGGCGAGCCATCGCCTGTCGCGCAGATGCAGTATCAGGTATATTATGCGCGGCGCTGACACCTTCAATAAATAATCATCGGAGGAAAACAATGAAGCTTGAGGGCAAAGTCTCCATCATCACCGGCGCGGGGCGCGGCATAGGAAAAACAATCGCGCTGTGGTTTGCCCGTGAGGGAGCCGTCGTCGTCGTAACGGGATCGACCGAGGAGACTATTGATTCGACAGCCCGCGAAATACGCCAACAGGGAGGCCGCGCCGTCTCGATTCTCACAGATGTCGCGGATGAAGAGAGCGTCCGTCGGATGGTCGAGGAGGCAATCCGTGAATTCAATCAGGTCGATATCCTGATCAACAACGCAGGCATCATCGGCCCGACCGCGCCTGTGGTCAGCGTTGAGCGAAAGGATTGGGATCATACGCTTGCGGTAAATCTCACAGGCGCGTACCTGTGCGCAAAGCACGCGCTTCCTTCGATGATTGAGCGACGCAGCGGGCGCATCATTAATATAACCTCGGTCGCGGGGCTTGGCGGCTATGCGCTGCGCAGCCCGTATTCGGTTTCGAAATGGGGAATGATAGGCTTGACTCGCTCGCTGGCTCTGGAAGTCGGGCGTTACGATATAACGGTCAATGCCATCGCTCCCGGCCCCGTCCGCGGCCCGCGAATAGATGAAGTCATTCGCCGCCGCGCCGACGAGATGGGCCGCTCCTTCGAAGAAGTCGAGCGCGAATACATCGCCCCCATAGCCCTTGAGCGCATGGTCGATGAAGAAGACATAGCCGCGATGTCCATTTTTCTCGCTTCGGAAGAAGGCCGCAACATCACAGGCGAGACGATTACCATATCAGGCGGCTATCGGGTTTAGGGAACAGGTGACAGGTGACAGGTTACAGGTCGGACTCCTATAAACTGTCACCTATCTGAAAACATGACAAAGAGACTGAATCTCAAAGAACACATCTCGTCGAAGGAAAAGAAGCAGACTTATGTCAATCAGATGTTCGAGACCATCGCGCCGCGATACGACTTCATAACGGTTTTCCTCTCCTACGGGATGGATCGCGGATGGAAACGCAAGCTGGTCGATATGATAAACCTGCAAGGCGACGAATCGGCGCTCGATCTTGCCTGCGGGACGGGCGATATAACTTTTTCCTTAGCCGAACGACTCCCTGCGGGTCAGGCCGTGGGACTCGATATCACGCAGGGTATGCTCGTTATAGCCGAACAGAAGCGCAGCGAGCGCAATGCAGCGAACGTCGCCTTTCATCGCGCAGATATCATGAGTCTGCCGTTCGAGTCGGAGTCGTTCGATTGCATCACCTGTGGATACGCTTTGCGAAACGTGCCTGATGTCGCGGGCGCGCTCGAAGAAATAAAGCGAATCCTAAAACCGGGCGGGCGTTTCCTCTCGCTTGATTTCGCGCATCCCGGCAATAAAATTTATCGCTGGCTTTATCTGCGCTATCTCGTAGTCGTAGGCTCGACGCTCGGCTTCGTTTTGCACGGCGACCCGGACACATATCGTTACATTCCCGAATCCCTCAAACTCTATCCGGGACAGCACGGCGTGCGCGAGTTGATGAATAAAGCGGGATTCCTCGACACGGGAGTCATCGAATTCGGCGGCGGAATCATGGCGATCAATCATGGAACGAAGCCGGAATTATAGGTGACAGGTGACAGGTTATAGGGAAAAGTAATGAAATCGCCTATACCCCGTTCCCTGTCACCTGTCACCTGTTCCCTACCAGGTGAATGAATCTTTGCGTCCTGATTTGGAGAGAGCGATAATAGCTCATGAAAAACAAAAACAGAGCGGAGGAATCATGGCGAAGGATACCCTGACGATAACTGATAACCGGACGGGAAAGCAGTACGAAATTCCCATCGAATACGGAACTATAAAGGCCACCGACCTGAAAAAAATCAAAGCCTCCGATGACGACACGGGGCTTGTCAGCTATGACCCGGCGTTTATGAACACCGCGTCGTGCAAGAGCCGCGTGACATTCATAGACGGCGACCGTGGCATACTCCAATACCGCGGCTACCCCATAGAACAACTCGCCGAAAAAAGCACCTACCTGGAAGTCGCCTACCTCATACTTTACGGAGAGTTGCCGCAAAAAGAGGAACTCGATAAATGGACGTGGGACATCACGCATCACACCTTCATTCACGAAAACATCAAGAAGGCAATCGATGCTTTTCATTACAACGCGCATCCGATGGGCATGTTTCTCGGCACCATCGGCGCGCTCTCCACGTTCTACCCGGAAGCCAAAGAAATATTCGATGAAAAAATTCGCACGAAGCAGACTCATCGGCTCATAGCCAAAGTGCCGACCATAGCCGCTTTCGCTTATCGCCACAGCGTCGGGCTGCCTTATGTCTACCCGGACAACGACCTGAGCTACACGGGAAATTTTCTCAACATGCTGTTCAAGATGACTGAGGTTAAATACAACCCCGACCCGGCGCTTGAGCGCGCTTTGGATGTCCTTTTCATCCTGCACGCAGACCACGAGCAGAACTGTTCGACTAATGCCATGCGCAGCATAGGCAGTTCTCACGTCGATCCGTTTTCGGCAGTTGCGGGCGCGGCAGCGGCTCTCTACGGCCCGCTGCACGGCGGAGCCAATGAGGCCGTGCTGAGAATGCTCGACGAGATTCAGAAAAAAGAGAACATCCCCGGCTACATCGACCGGGTCAAGCGCGGCGAAGTGAGACTGATGGGATTCGGCCATCGCGTTTACAAAAACTATGACCCACGAGCGCGCATAATCAAGAAAGCCGCTGAAGATGTCTTCAAGGTGACGGGGACGAATCCCGTCCTCGATATTGCTCTTGAGCTTGAACGCATCGCTTTGGAAGACGATTACTTCATCGAGCGCAAACTCTATCCGAACGTCGATTTCTATTCGGGGATCATTTATCAGGCGATGGGATTCCCCGTTGAGATGTTCCCCGTCCTGTTCGCTATCCCAAGGACTTCAGGCTGGTTGGCTCAGTGGCAGGAAATGCTCTTAGACGGTGAACAGAAGATCGCGCGCCCGCGACAGATTTATCTCGGCTATGATGAGCGCGACTATGTACGGCTGGAAGATCGTGGCAGGTAATGAAACAGGCTGCGGGAGCCGTTTTCAAAGTTTCCGCAGCCTCTCCCACAGCCGCTGGCTCGCCTCTCGAATCCGCTCATAAACATCCGCGATGTCAAACGGGAAACGTCTTTCACGGATGACGAACCGGCCCGCAACCATAACGCTTTCAACCCAAGCCGAGTTCATCCCGAACACAAAATGCCACGCCGCGTTTTCTGATGTCAGAGGCGTAGGCTGCGGGTAATCGATCACAACGAGATCAGCCGCCGCGCCCCACTGTAGCGCGCCCATCTCCGTGCCGAAAAGATGTGAAGCGAATCGTTGATTGTTCGATAAAATCTTCAGCCATTCGTCTGCGCCGAAATTTATTTTCGCATCGCGACCTTTGAAGAAAGCCGCGCGGGTTTCCTCGAACATGTCCGCGCCGATGCCGTCAGTGCCGATGAGAACACGGTCGCCGAACTGTTCCACATCTGCGTAGCCCACCTGATTGTTCATATTCGAACGCGGATTGTGAGCGAACCAGACTTGGGATTCGCGGGCCATCTGGATTTCGCCATCGTCGAGATGCGTGCAGTGAGCGAGTATCGTGCAGTCGTTGAGCGCGTCGAATCTATTCAGTCGTTCGACGATTCCCGAACCATATTTCGCGCGAGCGTCTTCCACGTCGCACCTGTCTTCAGCGACATGAATGTGCAAACCGGATTGAAATTCGCGCATGGCTTCCGCACACATTTCAAGCGAGCGGTCTGAGAGCGTGAACGAAGCGTGCGCGCCCATAAGTCCACGAAAAAGATTCGTTTTTGACTCTTTCACCCAGCGAAGAAAATCCCGGTTTTCGTTTATACCTTCATCTCGCTGAAGGTCGCCGCCCCGGTCAGTGACTTCGTAGCAAAGCGCGCCGCGAATGCCTACGCGCTCCATAGCCTCGCGCACGATTTGAAGCGAACCCGCGATATGCGAAGGCGAAGCGTGATGATCGATCAGACAAGTGGTCCCTGCGCGCACAGCCTCAATCGCTCCCGCCATCGCGCTGTAATAGATAGTTTCTTCATCAAGCGCGCGATCCAATCGCCACCAGACGAGTTCGAGAATTTCTTCGAAGTTTCGCGGAGCGCGAGGCGGCGCGGGCATCCCGCGAGCAAGCGCCGAGTAGAGATGCGTGTGACCGCACACTAAACCGGGAAGAATGATTTTGCCGCCGAGGTCGATGGTTTCTTCGCCTTCCTGTGGTTCAAGCAAAGGCGCGCGATCAACGATCAGCCCATCACGGATTCGAAGATCGCTCTGCTCGACCCGCGCGGGATCGAATTCAATGAGCGTTGCTGATTTGAGGAGATATGGCATTCGTCTTGTCGGAAGATTCGGAAATAAAACCACGCCTCACAACGCGACATCCTCATAAATTTCTTTCACCGCGATTTCCAGCATAATCGCCTCCAATGAAAATGAATTCGAATCCCGATGATTCGCAATGGCGTTCATTATACCGCATCAACTACTGCAATCCATCGCCATCGGGCTTTTGCTGCGGGTTGAGGCTTTGCTATAGTTTCACAAGTCGCGCACAGATTCGATCCCAGTGGAAGCCGCGTTTTGCAAGAATAATCGGGCCGGGCATTCGTCAGGTCAGTATCGCTTTTTTTGATATGTCGTTTCTGAGTCCCATATTTTTGCTGGGAGCGATGGCCGCAGCCGTTCCCGTAATCGTCCACCTCGTTCGTCGCACCCGCGCCGTTCGCGTGCCGTTCGCGTCGCTGATGTTCCTGCGCCGAATAGAACAGAAAACCATTCGCAGACGACACCTGCGAAACTGGCTTCTTCTACTCATGCGATGCGCCGCAATCCTTCTGCTCTCGCTCGCTTTCGCGCGGCCTTACTTCACTCAAAGCAACCCGCTTGCAGCCGGAGGCGCACAGTCAAGCACAGTCATACTAATCGATACTTCCTACAGTATGCGCTATCCCGGCGTGTTCGACCGCGCACGGCAGGCCGCTCGCGAAATCATCAATAGCTCGGCGACGAGTGAACAACTCGCGCTCGTTAGCTTCGCGCATAGCTACGAAATCATAATGCCGCTCAAAACCAGTCGCGCTGAAGCCAGCGCCCTGCTCGATTCCATTCAACCCAGTCTTGCCGCGACCGATTATCTTCAAGCGATTCAGGCCGCTGACGCGATACTCAAAGACGCCCCCTTGGGCGCGAGGAAGGTTTATCTGATATCGGATTTTCAGGATCAGGGATGGAATCGCTCGACTGCTCCCGCGAGGCTCGCGCCAGGAATCCAGTTCATACCTAAAGATGTGTCCGATGCGGATCAAAAAAATATCTGTGTCACCGATGTCAAAGCCGAGCCGGTCATCTATCAACAGAAGTATCCCGGCAAGGTGGTCGCAACGCTGGCCAACTTCAGCGCGGATTCGGGAAGTCAGGCCGTTGTCGATTTCAAAATCAACGATCTGGTGGTCGAAAGAAGAGAGATCGAGCTTGACCCGATTTCTTCACAGACGGTCGAGTTTTCGGGCTTCAACGTGACGGAAGGCTCGAACCGCGCGACTATCGAAGTTACACCCGACGCGCTCGCCATAGATAATAAATTCTTCTTCACCCTTCGCCGCGATTCTCAAACCCGCGTGCTTATCATCGAAACGCCCACGCGCGGGCGCAGCGAAACTTTCTTCGTCCAGCAGGCTCTCGGCGCAGGCGACAGCAGCCAGTACGCGCTCACAGTCAAAACTGCTGGCAGTATCAACCCCGTTGAGATAGATACCTACGCCGCCATCATCATCAATGACACGGAGCGAGTGAGCGAACAGCTTGCCGCAGCTATCAGAAGCTACGTCGAGCGCGGCGGCGGAGTCGTAATCGCCGCAGGCAAACACACTGACCCGGATGAATTCAATCGCGCATTCGAATCGGTCTTGCCCGCCACTCTCGGCGAAGCGGTTCACACGCGCAGTTTCGCATTGATGAGTCAGGTCAGCGCCGATCATCCCGTATTCAACGTCTTCGCGCGAGGCGGGCGGCTGGCCTCCACTCGCATATTCGGCTATCGCCGCGCGACACCGAGAGAAGGCGCGCAAACGATAGCCGCTCTCGATGACGGGTCGCCTCTGATCGTGGAAGGCTCGGCGGGGCGCGGAAAAGTTCTGCTTATAGCGACCACTCTCGATACGGCGTGGAACGATCTGCCCGTGACGCAGATGTTTCTGCCGATGCTTCGTCGTATGCTTGAATATCTCAGCGGGGAGAGAAACGCGGCAGCGATCAGAGTGGGACAGGCGCTTGCCGCTGCGGCGGATCGCGATGGCTCGCTTCCGGCAATTGATAGTCCGGCAGGCGGAAGATTGGAAGCGCGGTCTTCTTCGACGGGAGAGGCGACGTTGGAAGCTACTGAGATCGGATTTTATCGATTGCGCTACCGCGACCGCGACCAGTACGCGGCAGTCAATCTCGACACTAAAGAATCGGATTTGAAGAAACTCAACCTGGATGAATTCGCGCGAAGCATCACGACCGAAACCGGCGAAAGAGAAAATCAGTCGCCAGCGACCGGACTTGCTGCTGAAGATATGGAAGCGCGTCAAAGGTTGTGGCTGCCTCTGCTCATCGCGGCGCTTGCGCTCTTCGTCGGCGAAGCTATCCTCGCGCGAAGGATTCGAATCGCGAAACTGATCAGCTAGGTGAAGAGGTGAGGAGGTGAAGAGGTGAGGGGTGATCGATATACTGACCACCGACCGCCGACCACTGCTACAGTCGCAATTGCAGCGGCAAAGCATTATACTCAACCGAGGCCAGCGGCGAATTGAAGAGTCGTCAGCGACGACGGATTGAAATGGTGAAAGCCGGGAGCGCGGGGCAATCTCAGAATCCGCATTCTGACTTCTGACTTCTGACTCCTGACTTCTGATTCCACAGGAGAGCAGCATGAATCAAACGAGCATCAGCGACCTGATAGCGCGGGTTCACAACCGAATTCGCACGAGAGCAGCCCTCAAAGGCGCTGCCATCACGCTTCTAGTGGCGGTCATCTCGCTCATCGCCGCTTCGCTCCTCGCCTTGAAAATCACGCCGGGACTCGCCGGATTGACTGCGCTTCGCGTGCTGCCGATCCTGCTGGCCGGGGTCTCCGCATGGCTTTTCATCTGGAAGCCCACGAGGGCGAAGATCGATTCGGCTCGCATCGCCCGTCTGATCGAAGAAAAGTGCGCGATGGAAGACCGACTGGTGACGGCTGTCGAGTTTTCAGATTCTCCGCGCGCAGCTTCGCCCACGATAATTGATCGATTGGTCAAAGACGTGAGCGAGCGCAGTTCTTCGGTCGATTTGAACCGGGTCGTCTCGCCGCGCCGCGCTTATGTTTATGCCGCATCTTCCGCTGTCGTGTTGATCGCTCTCGTCGCATCGCTCATCTTTTTCCCGATTTCAAGAAAGCTCGTCGCGCTCTACTCGTCGGATGAAGTGTCGGCTTCTTCGATGTTCATCGAAGTCAATCCGGGCAGCGCCCGCGCGCCTCGCGGGTCTGATCAGAAATTCAAAGCCATGCTTCACGGCTTCGATTCTGAAGTCGCTCAACTCTTCATTCGCAAAGCCGGAACCGATCATTGGATCGCTCAGGTCATGGAGCCTGCAAAAAATGAGAGCGAGTTCCAGTACATGATTTTCAATATTCAGGATTCGATCACTTACTATGTCGAAGCGGGCGAAGTGCGCTCTCCCGAATTCGATATGGAAGTAGCCGACCTCGCTTTCGTCAAACAGATCGATCTGGCGCTGAACTTTCCCGACTACACGGGCCTTGCGGACAAGAAGATAGAAAACGGCGGCGAAGTGGCCGCGCTCAAAGGCACTGTAGTTTCCGTCATCTCTCATCTGAGCGGCGAGATCAAATCGGCCCGAATAGTGATGAACGATGGTTCGAAGTTCGACATGAGCGGAGCGGGCAACAATCTTTTTGTCGGACAGTTCCCGGTCAAGCAAAACGGGACGTATCGCATAGAACTGACCAGCAAGGATGGGGAAAAGTATAACGGCTCGAATGAGTATGACGTGACGATTATGGAAGACCAGCCGCCTACGGTCGTCATCGATAAACCCGGTCGCGATATGAAAGTGACTTCCATTCAGGAGGTCTTCGCGCAGGCTCGCGCCGAGGACGATTACGGCATCACTCAGGTCGAGTTTTTTTATTCGGTAAACGGCGGCGAGGAAAAACAGGTCAAGCTGCAAGACCTACGAAGCGACGCGGCAAAAACGCTCTCAGGCTCTCACACGTTTTTCCTCGAAGAGCATAGCCTTCAACCGGGCGATTTCGTTTCCTACTACGCGAAGGCTCGCGACAACGCTCCTGGCGGACAGGAATCGACCTCGGATATTTATTTTCTCGAAGTGCGCCCGTTCGATCGCTCGTTCCGTCAGTCTCAGCAACAGGGCAGCGGTCAGGGCGAAGGGGAACAGAATTCGAACGCGCTCACGCGCCGCCAGCGCGAAATCATCGCCGCCACTCATCGCGTGCAGCGCGAAGAGGCATTCTATACGCCTGAAGAGAAGGCCGAAAAATTCGACACCGTCACTCTCAATCAGGAAAAGTTGAAAGGCGACACGGATGTGCTGGCCGAGCGCATACGCCGAAGGCTTGGCGAGCAGCTTCAATCGCAACCTGATTTCGCTAAGATCGTCGAGTATTTGCAGCAGGCCGCGAAAGAAATGGTGACGGCGACCGAGGTGTTGAAAACGCGCAAGGCGAAGGATGCGCTCTCGCCTGAACAGCGCGCCCTGCAACAACTGCTTCGCGCCGAAGCGGTCTTTCGCGATATTCAGATAGCGCGCGGACAGGGACAGGGACAAGGCAGCCAGCAGGAGCAGGAGCTTGCCGATCTGTTCGAGCTTCAACTCGACAAGATGAAGAATCAATACGAGACTCTTCAGCGCGGGCAGCAGCAACAGCAGAACCAGCAGCAGGATGAGCTTGCGCGCCGACTTCAGGAGCTTGCGCGCCGTCAGCAACAGCAACTCGAACAGCGACAGCGACAGCAGCAGCAACAACAGGGCGGCGGAGGCGGAGGCGGCTCGCAACGTCAGCAGCAGGAGATGATCGAAGAGGCGAAGAAACTGGCTCGTGAGCTTGAGCGTCTTTCGCGCGACCGTCGCGATCCCAAGATGGCCGAAAGCGCGCAGCAGATGCAGCGCGCGGCGGAAGAGATGCAGCGCGCTCAGTCCTCTCAGAATGCGAACAGTCAGGAAGCGACCGCGCAGCAGCTTCGCGCTCTCGAACGAATGGAACAGGCGAGGAAATCGCTCGAATCCGCGAAACAATCGGGCGGGCAACAGAGTTTGCAACGACTCCGCCAGCAGGCTGAAGAGGCGCTCAAGCGACAGCAGGACATCTCGCGTCGCGTCGATGAGATTGCAAGCAGCAAACAGGGAGCGAGCCAGGAGAAGAAGCAACAGCTTTCGGAGCGCAAGCAGGAGCTTGCCGAGCAGGTCGCAGGGCTTGAGCGCAGCATCGATGAGACTGCGCGCTCACTCGGAGAGGAACGACAGCAGTCCGCCGACAAGCTGCGCGATGCTGCAAACGGGATTCGCCGCAATCGAATACCGGATCGCATACGTCAAAGCGAACAGATGATCAATAACGGCTGGATGGATCAGGCCCGCGAGCGCGAGCAAATCATCCAGAACAACATCGATGAGGTGCTGAAAAATCTTCAGGCCGCAGAAGGCAGTCCCGTTCAGCGCAATCAGACCAATTCGCTCGAAGACGCCATTGCGCGCGCGCGCGAGCTTGGCGACAACCTCGAATCCCTGAAGCGCAAAATCGAATCTCAACAACAGGGTCAGCAGCAGGGCCAGCAACAACAGGGACAACAACAGGGTCAGCAGAATCAGGCAGGCCAACAGCAAGGTCAACAACAGGGCCAGCAAGGTCAGCAGCAAGGTCAGCGCGGACAGCAGCAGGGTCAGCAACAAGGCCAGCAGAATCAGGCAGGTCAGCAGCAGGGCCAGCGTGGTCAGCAGCAGGGTCAACGCGGACAACAGGGCCAGCAACAAGGCCAGCAGCAAGGTCAGCAACAGGGCCAGCAAAGCGGGCAACAACAAGGCCAGCAACAAGGCCAGCAAAGCGGGCAACAACAAGGTCAGCAGCAAGGTCAGCAACAGGGCCAACAACAAGGTCAACAACAAGGTGGTCAGCAACAAGGCGGTCGTCAGCAGGGCGGGCGGCAACAGGGTCAGCAGCCTTATGCTGATGCCTCTGATCCGAGAGCAGGCGGCGGGCCTCCGCGCGGCGGGGATCGCCAGCTTGAAAGCGAGCTTCGCGAACGCCTTGCCGAAGCGCAGGAGCTAAGACGACAGCTTGGCCGCAACAGCGATCTTGCCCGCGACCTCGACCGCGTGATCGAGCAGTTGAAACGCATCAATCCCAATATCTTCAACGATGCGGCGCAACTCGCTCTGCTCAAAAATGAAGTCATCGATCCGCTCCGCCAGATCGAAGTCGAGCTTGCGCGCAAGCTTCAGGCGAAACTCGGCATCGGCGCGGGGTCTCCCGGCGAAGGCGACGCGCCTGATCGCTATCGCCGTATGATCGAAGACTACTATAGACGCCTCTCCGCTCGCCCGCAGGGAGGGCAGCCGCAATGATCGATTTGTTTTGCGCAAAATGCGGGAGCGCGCGGATGTGAACGCTGGCATAATAGCTCCAAAGCATCGGACTGCCAGGAAGTGGAGATGAGGTTATGGAGGAAGAAAGCTTGAACACAATGAAAGAGCAAAGCGGTTCGAAATCGCTCACTTGGAAACGAATGCTAATCGCAATCATCATGACGAGCGCGCTCATCACCGCGGGCGCGACTCGAATAGAACTTGCGGGCAAAGACCACAAATCGTTCGCCGCGCTTTCTGCCCGTTTGTCCGAGTCGGGCGGTTATTTCGATTCCGACAACCTGATATCGAATGAAACCTCGCTTCAGCACGTTTTGGGCAAAATCAAGGAGATGAACCTCAGCGGCGGCGTCTATATGGGCGTCGGGCCGGATCAGGGATTTCTCTACATCTCGAAGATTCGCCCCAAGCTCGCGCTGATGATCGATATTCGCCGCGACAATCTGCTTCAGCATCTTCTCTACAAGGCTCTATTCGAGCGAGCGCGCAACCGCGTAGAGTATATGTGTCTGCTTTTCGGAAAGCCTGTGCCAAAGACCGCGGGCTGGGAGCAGAAGACGATCAAGGAGCTTGTCGATTACATCGATAACACTCCGTCGGACGCAAAGTTTTATGAAAAAACCGCCGCCGAAATTCGCCGCGAGGTTCAGAAATTCGGAATCTCCGTGTCAGGCTCAGACCTCGACACGATTGCAAAAGTCTACCAGGCTTTCTACGAAGCGGGTCTCGACATTCGCTATTCGAGCCATCACCGCCCGCCGCGCTCGATCTATCCGACTTATCGCGAGCTTATACTTGAACGCGACCTCGCGGGACGGCAGCAGCACTACTTCAACTCCGAGGATGATTTTCAGTTTCTCAAAAAGATGCAGGAGCAGGATTTGATCGTTCCCCTTGTGGGCGATCTCTCAGGCCCGCAGGCGGTCAAAGCGATTGGAAAGTATGTCGCCGAACTCAAAGAGAAGATATCGGCCTTCTATGTCTCGAACGTCGAATTCTATTTGGTCCGTCAGGGGACTTATGACAAGTTCATCGAGAACCTCAAGTCGCTCCCCATAGACCGCAACAGCCTCATCATCAGGAGCTACTTTAATTATTACGCGCCGCCGCATCCGCAGGCCGAAGGCAATCACTTCTCCACTCAACTCATACAGCGAATCGAAGACCTTTTGAAGATGTGCCAGACGGGCGGGTGCGATAACTACATGGACATCGTCACGAAGAATTCCATCCCGCTGAGGTGAATCAGTGGCCGGTGGTCGGTGATATTCGACAGTATCGCTTGAGTTTATGAAGGGCGAGGAGACGGGATTGCAACCGACCACTGCTCAAAGCGCAAGCCCCAGCCGATCAAGCATGTCCGCAAACCGCTGATCCGCGCGCACAGGGGCGAGTTGCGGATCGCGTATATAGTTTATAAGAATCGTATCGCGTTGCTTGTAAGCTTTTTCGAGCCATTCAAACGCGCGGTCTTTCTCGCCCAGACCCGTGTAAACGAGAGCCATGGCAAAAGGCGGGACGTATTCGCGCTTCGATCTTTCCTTCAATTCCTCAACTATCTTTTCAGCCTCCGCTCTCCTGCCAGCCATTCCCAGTATATGACCGAGCGACGCTTTGTAGAGCGCGTAGCCGCCTGAAAGCGAAATCGCTTTTTGAGTTTCCGTGATCGCTTCGTCATACATCTGCTTCTGCTCATAAACTCTTCCGAGGAAAAAATGCGCTCTCGGAAAGTTGGGCGACATCTCGGCGGTCTTTTGAAGCTGATCGATAGCTTCGTCGAATCTGCGGGCATGATAAAAAACCCAGCCTACTTCGCTGCTGATGATGAGCGAAAAAGGATCGAGTTCCTGAGCCAGCTTCATCTCGCTCAGGGCTTCGTCGGTTCGCTTGAGCGTGATAAGGTTTTCGGCCCGCCACTGATGAGCCGTCGGGTAGTTGGGATTGAGTTCGATGGCGCGCTGAAACTCTCTTTCAGCGCCCGCAACGTCCCAGTCGTATTCCTTTTTGACCAGACCCAGAGACGTGTGCGCTTCGGCCAGAGTCTCGTCGATAGCGAGAGCCTTCATCGCAGCATTCCTGGCTCTGGCCATCGATTCCGCGGGCGGAGTGCTGCTGTAATTCGACAGCAGCCCATAGCAGTCGGCCAGCCCCGCCCAGGCCAGCGCGTAGGCTGGGTCTTTTTCAATCGCCTGATTGAAAAATTCGATTCCGCGCCTGAATCCTTCTTCGGAGCGCAGGCTCCAGTGGTAACGGCCCTTGAGGTAAAGCCGATAGGCTTCGCTGTTTTCGGTATAGGTTTTCGCCAGCCGCTTCTGATCTTCGCCTGTCAGTTTCAGTCTCAGATTCTCGGTGATTTCCTTCGATATTTCCTCCTGCACCGCCAGCATGTCAGAAAGCTTCCGATTGTACTGTCGGCCCCAGATGCGATGGTTATCGCGCGCATCGACCAGTTCGACTATGATCGAAAGATCGTCGCCGCGTTGAAGCATTCGCCCGACCAATACCACCTGCACGTTCATCTCGCGCCCGACTTGTCTGGAATCCACATTCTGGCCTTTGTACCGCGACACGGAATTGAACGACATCACCCGAAGGCCGAGCAACTGCGAAAGTCTGGTGATCAGGCTGTCGGCGATGCCGTCTGAGAGATAATCGGCTTCGGGGTCTCCGCTCATGTTTGCCAGCGGCAAAACAGCGACAGACCTTATCGCCGAGTCGGGCCTGTTGAAATAAAAGATCGCTGCTGTGGAAACGATCAGCAACAGGACTACGGCGATCACCATCCGATAGTGATTCCTGATTCCAGTGACGAGGTATTCGGCGCTCGACACCGCGCGCCCTGCTCCCGAAGCGATTGATGCTGCGCGCTGAGGGTCGCTCGATTGATCCAGATGCGATTGAATTCTGATCTCTTCTCTGATGGCTTGCAGATCGATCAGCAGGTCTTCGGCGCTCTGATAGCGGCTGGCTTTTTCCTTTTGCAGAGTCCTGCTCACAACGCGCTGAAGTTCTGCGGGCGTTTCCTCGCAGAATTGTGAGAGCGCGGGCGGCTCATCTTTCAGTATCGAGGCGATGGCGTCTGTCGGTGTTTCGCCCTTGAATGGAGAGCAACCCGCTATCATTTCATAAATCACCACGCCGAGGCTGAATATGTCCGACCTCTCGTCGACTTCATGTCCGCGCGCCTGTTCCGGCGACATATAACCCGGCGTACCCATGACGAGTCCCGGCGCGGTCGTCAACTGCTCGATGCCGGACGTGGTATCTGTCACAGATTTTTCAGCCAGTTTTGCCAGCCCGAAATCCAGCACCTTCACATAGCCGTCGGGTCGAATCATTATGTTTTCCGGTTTTATATCCCGGTGAACGATCCCTGCGCGATGAGCCGCTGCGAGCGCGGCTGTCGATTGAATGGCGACATCGAGAGCATCGGTCGGACGCAGCGGCCCTTCGGCGAGCGCGTCTCTGATGGTGCGGCCTTCGACGAATTCTGAGGCGATGAAGTGTTTCTGCTCCGCGCGCCCGATGTCGAAGATCATAAGAATATTCGGATGATTGAGAGCCGAGGCCGCCCGCGCTTCCTGTTCGAAGCGGCGCACTCGCTGTTGATCGGTGGTGTATATGGAAGGAAGGAGCTTGAGTGCGACTTTTCGTCCGAGCCTGTCATCGCGGGCCAGATAAACTTCGCCCATCCCTCCCCGGCTCAGGCGCGAAATCACTTTGTAATGTCCCAGACGCTCGCCCGATTGAAGTTCCGGCTGATCGGAGAGCGACTCGGCGACCATCGAGAGCGGAGGCGTCTCGATGAAATCATCGGCTTCGTCGCTTGCTGCGATGAGGGATTCGACTTCGCGGCGCAGATCGTCATCATCGCCGCAGGCCAGATCGAGGTAAGCGACGCGATCATCCTTCGCGCGCTCAAGCGCGGGTTCGAGAATCTCTCTGACCTGTTGCCATCTTTCGGGAGTCATAAAGAGGCAGACGCGCGACGGGAGTTGTGCCGGGCCATATCACCCGCCTGTTTATTCTGCTTTGAGCCGCCTGTAGAGCCACGCTTGCGCGGTCTTCCAGTGTCGTTTTATGGTCGAGGGCGAAGTCCCCATCACTTCAGCCGTTTCTTCGATGGAGAGTCCGCCGAAAAAACGCAATTCAACCAGTCGGCTCAACTGCGCATCGAGCGCCGCGAGTTCCGTGAGCGCGTCATCGAGCGAGACCAGATCGAGGTCTTCCTGCTCAGGAGCCTCGGATATTTCTCTGAGAGAAACTTTATATGCGCCGCCGCCGCGCTTCTTCGCCCCGTGAGCGCGAGCGTGATCGACGAGTATGCGGCGCATCAACTCCGACGCTGCGCCGAAAAAATGCGCGCGATTCTGCCAGTTCATCTGACGCTGGTCGATGAGCCTCATATAAGCTTCATTGACGAGAGCCGTGGGTTGAAGAGTGTGATTAGGCCGCTCGCGGCGGAGATAGCCTGAAGCGAGTCGCTTCAGTTCATCGTAAACTACAGGCATAAGGCGGTCGAGCGCTTCGCGGTCACCGTCGCGCAAGTCAATCAGCAACTGCGTCACATTTTGAGGTGCATCCTTCATGATAAAGTCCGCGTGCGTCTGGCGGTCATCCAGCAGAATAGCATCAGCTTATGTGCTTGCCTCATGTAAGTCAAGGTATTCGAAGTAACGATCCGGCGCGCGATTGATGTCTGTCACTTCTCCGATGGAGTGTCACAAAAAAAGTTGTCGCCCGTGAGCCTATTCTGACCGATATTGCGCCATGAGAGAGTGAGCGCGGGAAAGCGGTCGCTCACAGTCGCCGCTCGCCCTCTCTCTAATCACTTTGTCATGAGGAGAGCATCATTATGAAAACACGTCACCGCATCTCGTCACTCATCGTCGGCCCGCCACTCAACCTCGTGACCGATCAGCGCGGCTTTCCGCGCGCGACCGACGGTAATGGCGATGGCGTGTTGGTGGTTGACATCGGCGCTTACGAAGCGCATCTCGATGCGAGTCTGTGAAGTTCGGCGATGTTGGCATGTACTCGTGCAATGCCACGCAAGCGGATGAAAAGGCTTTTCACCGCGGAGCGCAGAGGCGCGCAAAAAAGCTTGCTTGGTTTTGCCTGATTCGAAGGAGGAAATAGCTATGCGGTATTTGATACTCAGTCTGTTCATCTTTTGTCTGTTCGCGTTTGCGGCGCCGGAGAGCAGCTTCGCGCAACCGCTCTTTCCGTCGGTTGATTGCGTCGTGCCGTTCAACGCTGCCAATACGGTGAGTCTATCGCAAGCGGCGACGGCGGGCGACACGGCGATTGATCTCTCCTCGATCAGTCTCGGCGACGGACTGTTGACGGCGGGCGACCGCGTGGTCATTGATCCGGGCAGCCCTGTCGAAGAGATCAGACTCGTCATGGCCATCAGCGGCGCTGGCCCCTTTACGATCAGCTTCAGCGGCGGGTTGTCGAACGCGCACACCGCGAGTGAGCCGGTCAGACTGGAGGCCCGTCGGCTGACAGCGCACTTCGGCTTCCTTTTTACCGATGTGAATTTCATTGTTGTTAGCCGAGGCGCGAACAATCAGATCGTCTTTGACCCGCCGACCATCCCGCCGCTTATCGATGCCGGACAGCCGACCTTTTTCGGCTCGGGGCTTTCTCAACGGGTCTTTTCGGTGACCTTCTCGCTGTTCGTGACGCAGCGGGCTAGCTGGATTTTGATCGCACGGCAGGCGACGGCAGGCGACGTTCCGGCGACCTACTGTTCATCAGGACTGCCCGGCCCGCAAGGCGAGAGAGGGCCTGAAGGGCCGCAAGGTCTGCAAGGGCCGGTTGGACCAGTTGGGCCGCAAGGATCACAGGGCGCGCAAGGTGTGCCTGGGCCGCAAGGCGAGCGTGGCCTCACCGGATTGCCAGGCCCGCAAGGCCCGCCTAGTCAACCGGGACCGCAAGGGTTACAGGGGCCGCAAGGGCCGCAGGGCATCGCCGGAGCGTCGGCGTTGCTCGACAGCATCATTGTCGAAGTGACGACTCCCATCAGTGGCAGCGCGACGGCAGTGGCCGAATGCCCTGTCGGATTTCTGTTGCTCACCGGAGGCGGCGAATGCAGTCGCGGCTCGATTCTCTCGAATGTGCCGCTGACGCGAACCAAATGGCAAACCCGTTGCAGCAGCGGCGGGGTGACGGCGCGAGCGATCTGTGTTCCCGCGCCTCGTTGAAGGATAAGGATTCTCTTATGTCTTACCAAATTCATCACACCTTCCCAAACGGTCAAAACCTGCGACTGTGCCGGATGTCGCTCATCGGTTTGCTCATGCTGACGGCGCTGGCGGGCAGCCTGGCATTCTCTCATTCGGCGGCATCGTCAACCGCTTCCGCGCCTGCGCTTCCCACGCTGCACGGTCGGCAGGCGATCAACTACCTTGCGAAGGCAGGACTCGCGGCTTCGCTCCGCACTGCCGCGCTGACGGCGACGGGAGTTCCGTTCTCGCAGCAAGCGAAGCTGGAAGCGAGCGACGGGCAGGAATTCGACCACTTCGGCGAATCAGTCTCCATCAGCGGCGACACAGCAGTCATCGGCGCACCCTTCGCCGACATCAATGAAGTCCCGGTACTCCCTCAGAGCGGGGTACTCCCCCAAGGTGTGATCATCAATCAAGGCGCGGCCTATGTCTTTGTGCGGTCGGGAACGGTTTGGACGCAGCAACAGAAACTGACCGCCAGCGACGGCGCGTTCAACGATGGCTTCGGTTTTTCCGTCGCCATCAGCGGGGAGACGATAGTCGTCGGCGCTTTGAATCAGAACGGCGGCCAAGGCGCGGCTTACGTCTTCGCGCGTTCGGGCGGAGTTTGGAGCGAACAACAGAAGCTGACCCCGAGCTTTGTGACAGTGGAGTTTTTCGGCTCTTCGGTCGGCATTAGCGGCGAGACGATAGTCGTCGGCGCGCCGGGCAATACAGGCTTTCTGGGCGCGGCTTATGTGTTTGAGCGGGAAGGGACTATATGGCAGGAGCGGCAGCAATTGTTCTCCGGCGAACGGCGAGAGGAAGAGCAGGATCAATTCGGCATCGCCGTCGCCATCAGTGATGACACCATCGTTGTCGGCGCGTTGGCTGATCGCATCGGCGGCCCTGTGGGCGGGAATTTTGAACAAGGGTCGGCCTGGGTCTTCCGGCGTTCGGGCGCAGTCTGGGATGAAGAAACGATGTTGCTGGCAAGTGACGGCGCGGAGTTAGATCAATTCGGAAGCTCAGTCGGCATTCACAACAACACGATCATCGTCGGCGCGCACGGCCCGAGCGGCATTCAAGCCGCTTATGTCTTCACGCGCTCACTCGCGTTGTGGAGCGAACAACAGAAGCTGACGCCGAGCGATGAGCAGGCCGCCGGTTTCGGATTTTCCGTCGGCATCAGCGGCGATACGGCAGTCGTCGGCGCTTTGCAGACCAACAGCAATCAAGGAGCGGCTTATGTGTTCGAGAGGTCGGGAACGACATGGAACGAGACGCAGACCTTGACTGCCGATGATGGCAGTCCGGGAGACAACTTAGGACGCGGAGTCTCGATTGATTTGCGGAGCATACTGATCGGCGCGGTCGGCGAAGTATCAAGCGGCAATGAACGCGGCGCGGCCTATGTCTTCGTCCCCGCCTGCGATCTCAACACGCCGCCGGTTATCAACCTGATAGACCCGGAGATAGACCCGCTCATCCGTCAGCAGGGTAGTCCGGCTCGCAATTCGATTCTCGCCACCTACAGCGACGCGGAGACCAGCGCCGATCAACTGACGGTGACGGTTCGTTCAACCTCGCAGGGATTGCTCGTCACCGATGTCGTCAACCTTGCGGGCGTGCTCAATGGCATTTTGGCGGCCAACATCGCTGCCGACTGTTTGGCGCAGACAGGGCCGAACACCATCGAGATCACTGTCAGCGACGGCTGCGCGACGGTGACGGCAGAGTTGATCGTGACGGTCACCGCCAACACGCCGCCTTCTTTGGGGACGTATCCCGAAACTTCAGTTCTCGAAGGTGGCAGCGTTACGGTCACGCCGAGCGCGCCGCCTGCGGATAATGGCACGATCAACGACCTTGAGGTTTCATTTTCTCCCGCGAGTTTCGCGGGCGGCTTCAATCTCCTCTCCGACAGCGGTCAATTGACGATCATACAGGCCGCGCCTGCTGGCCGCTACACGGTGACGCTCGCAGCGACTGACAACTGCGGCGCGATTTCAACCACTTCTTTTTTCCTCAACGTCAACCGCGCGCCTGCTATCGAATGCCCTGCAAACATCGAGGTCAACAATGCTCCGGGTCAATGCGCTGCGCCTGTCCAGTTTGCCGCTACGGCCACAGGCTTTCCTGAGCCGATCATTACGTGCGTGCCGCCTTCGGGGATCGCTTTTCCTGTCGGGGTGACGACGGTAATCTGCACGGCTTCGAACGGGGTCGGAACCGATGCTCAATGCAGCTTCACCGTCGCCGTTAATGACACGGAGCCGCCGACGCTCCTCTGTCCGGCGAATCTTACGATCAACACACCGTTGAACAGTTGCTCAGCGGTGGCGATCTTCAATCCGACTGCAATCGACAATTGTCCGGGAGTGAGCGTCGTCGCCAGTCCGCCTTCGGGGACGAACTTCCCTGTGGGTACGACGACTGTTGAGGTCAGGGCGACAGACCGGGCAGGTAATGTATCCGCCTGCCAATTCACCATCACCGTGCGCGACGCACAACCGCCCGCAATCACCTGCCCATCCGACATCTCGATCATTCTGCCTGCGGGTCAGAACTGCCTGACTGTGAGTTACGCAACTCCCACGGCGACAGACAACTGTACAGAGGCGAGTGTCGTTTGCTCACCGCCGTCTGGCTCCTGCTTTCCTCTCGGCGTGACGACTGTGACCTGCATGGCGAGGGATGCATCGGGCAACACAGGCAGTTGTGCGTTCACTGTGACGGCCTTCGATACTTGTCTTCAGGATGACAGCAACGCCGCAAGGTCGCTGCTGATAAATTCGCAGACGGGCGATTATCGCTTTTGTTGCGGCGAGGAAAACTTCACAGGAAGAGGCAGCCTCAGGCGGCAGGGAAGCGTGTTGACGCTAACTCATAACACGAGCGAGCGAAGAGTGCAGGCAAGAATCGATGCGTCTGTGAATCGCGCGACGGCGGTTTTGCAATCCACATCGGGCGCATTCAGTTGCTCGATAACTGACAGGGACACCAGAAACAACGCCTGCTCGTGCGCCGAACGGCAGGCGAGCAGGCGATTTTGAAGAGGTGATAGTCCTCCGTGACTCCTGTTTACATTTATCTCTTCTGGGGCATCTGACGGCGGCGCATTCGCGAACTTGATAAGGCTTCACAAGGCTGCCCTGAAGGAACAGGTTTAGATCGGGTTTCATTTGCATGTGCGGGATAAGAAAATGAATTTTTTGGAGTGCGGTGACAAGTCGCAGCACTCCAAAGTTGACCCGTACACTGAGCCGAAATCCGGTCTGATACGAGTGTTTATGTGATATTGGCCGAGAGATAGCCCGCTGCTTCGATCCCTCTGGTAGTTCTGTTGCTGAAGGAAGGCAAGCCCGCTTGCCTTCCTTTTTTTTCGGACGAGTGACCCGATTCTTATTCCTTTTGCGCCATGAGTGGATGAAGTCGGCAAAACCATCGCCCGCGATCACTGTGAACCGGCGCGGTTTTCCAACTGGATGTCATAAACAAAAGGAGCGGCCTCAGATGAAAGTCGCTCTTGACTTGCGCTTCATTTAACCGATGAAGACGGCTGCCGGATTTGGTCGCCTTCACAAACACAGCTTTCTTTATGGAGGTCACATGAGATTATCACCTGACATAGATTGGATCACGCAATTGCTTTCAACCAACTTCCTCGCGGGCAACGCCTTGACGACCTACGCGCATACGCTGCTCAACATCGTGCCGTTTCCGCTTGATCCGCAGCCCTCGTGGTTCGCGCCCCTCAACGCCAATTTGCGGAGCGCGCAGGCCGACGCCCAGCGATGGATTGACACCGATGGCCCTGCGGTGGCCGCGGGATTGCCACAGACCTGGATCGATTACGCAGACCTTTTCATCCCGACGGGGCGGGCGTTGGCCAACCGGGTTGCTCAGATCAAGCAGAACCCCGGACGGATACCGACCGAGGCTGAACGTCAGGAGCTATTGCAACTGCTCGGTCAACTCAGCAACAGAGCGCAGGCCGCACGCGCCGCCGCCGCCGAATTGCAGGGACGACTGAGCCGCTTCGCCGCGCAGGTCGAAGCGCAACGCAGCGCGCTGACCAACGACATTAAGGTCGCTGACGCAACGCTCAACGACGATGAAGCGCAGGTTCTCCAATTGCGCGATCAACTCGGGCAGTTACAAGCCAAAGTCAGCGCCATCGCCGAAGATGTGAAGAACTCCTTCACCAACGCCGCCACGTCCGGCGCTACCTTCAGCTTCACGATCCTCTCTTACAGCGTCGAGGCCATCGTCGCTGGCGCGACATTTCCCGTCTTTGGCATCGCCGGAGGTATTCTCGCTCTCACTTTTGCCGCCGTGCAGGAGACGCTCGAAGACCGCGCCCTGCTCAAAGACCTCAAGGACATCGCCGATACGCAGGTGATGTTGACCGCCGAGCAACAGCAGATCGCCGCGTTGCAAGGGATCATCGACACTCTGATCCGGCTGCGCGATCAAAACTTGCAGGCCAGCCAGTCAGGCGGCGGTATCGTGCCTACCTGGGATTATATCGACGACCAGATTCAGTCAGTCATCGAGGTTCTGCAACAACCTGAAATCGATGTCAGCCTCATCAGCGCGCTCAACACTCTGACGGAAGCCGCGCAGGATTGGCAAACCATCGTCAAGCGCGCTACCAATGTGCAGAACTCTTCGCTCACGCAAACGCAAACCGTCTCGCTCAACAACCTGATCAGGCCGACTGCAATGCAGGAGGCGCTATCAGGCAGACCGCCTGTTTGAAGGAGTAACACCGATGCTAACGCCGGACGTTTCCGCTATCGAGCAAGCCGTAACGAGGTTCACGAGCAGCCAGCGCCTCTTATTGCCTTACGCAGAGACGCTGTTCGATCTGCGGTTGGGGCCACAACCTCTGATCTTGGACAAACAAACGCTGGGCGAGTTCGATCCGCTCGCCAACCATCCGCAACTGGCTGACAATCTGCAAAACGCGCGAGCGCATGTCCTGAGTTTTGCCAACAACGTCAGCCAGCCGCTGAATGTCTGGGCGGTCGAAGGACTGCCGGACTTTAACGACACCTTTCAAATGCAGGCGGGGCGACTGAGTGCGGTCATCAATGCCATAGGCATCGACGGCACGCCTACGTCCGCCGAGCGGCAGACCGTCACGGCCGCGCTCGCCGCCATCGCCGACGGGCTGGCCGAAGGCGAGGCTGTGATCGCATCGGCGCAGCAGAATCTGATCACTTTTCAGAATCAGTTTACCGCCGATCATATCGCGCTGACCGAGAGCGATGCCGCGCTCAGTCGCATCATTCCGCAAGTGCAGCAGCAGATTTTAGACGATGCCTCCCAGTTCATCGGCAGGATATTGGGCGATGAACTGGCAAAGCTGGTCGAACAGATCGGCGGGCAGGTAATCGATCAGTTAACCGCACTGGCCTCAGATGTGGACGACGCTCTGAGCGCCAGCGAAGGGCTGGGTCTGGGACTCTCGGCGTTTGCCAATCTGGTGGCGACCTTGAGCGGCAAGTACGCCGAGGTCAGCGCGCAGATCGCCGAGGCAGCCGCCGCGCAAATCGCCAGTCAGTTGCAGGCGTTGGAGGTGCAAGTCGCGGCTCAGGCATGGAGTCAGTTGACGGACTTTGTCGCGCAATCCGGCTTATGAAAGCTTCGAAGGCGTCAGCAAAAGGAAGACTCTTTTCCTCAGACATTCGCATTTACCGGGGGCTGCGCCAAACGCGGCTTCCATCGATCAACATAACCGATCAACCGAAAAGGAGAAACATTATGCAAAACTTAAATACGAACAATTCCAACTTCGCGCCGCTCGTGGACAACTCGTTGAAGGATTTGACAACGCACGTCAACGCGACGATCGCGGTGACGGGTTATGCGAACGCCATCCTCAATCTATTCATTAAGCCGATGAGGCCGCTGCAAACCTGGTATCCGACGCTCAATGGCAACCTCGATATCGCCAAGCTGCACGCGCAAGGATGGGTCGATACACTCGCGCCCGACATCAATGCCAAAGTGCCGCAGGCGATCATCAACTACGGCAATATCTTCACCTCAGCGACGGGCGACATCCTGCAAATTCTGGCGACCACCAATGACAACCCCAGCCCCGCAGATATGAAGAAGATCGTGGCTCTGCTCAAAGCCATGTTGAATTCACTGGAAGCGCAGCAACAGGTAGTAACCAGCTTGCAAACCCGATTGCGGCAGTTCAGCGAGGATGTGTTGCAGGACAACACCGACCTGCAAACCGGCACGGACAGCATCCAGAGCGCGCTTGATTTGGACGAGCAGACCAAGCAAAACGTCATGGGAATGATTCTGAGGTTGCAAACCGATATAGCGATAAATTCGCAGAAGGTGCTTGAATCGGAAATCGGACTCGGCGTCGGTATTTTCATAGCCGTCGCCGCCTTCGGATTGGCGGTCGCCACTGGCGGGCTGGCAGCGCCGCTGCTCGTCGGCGCAATCGCAGTGGCAGGCGTCGGAGCAGCCGTCGGCACCACGACGGCTTACAGTGTGGATTCTCAACGCGAGATGGCGCAACTGCTAAAGGAACAGCAGAAGCTGACCGACGAGACCAATCAGATTCTCGCCCTGACGGGACTGGTCGGCACGCTCAACCAGATCGTGGCTTTAAACGAAGCCGCCCAACAGGCGCTGACTGTCGTCGCCACCCAGTGGGATGATTTGAAAAGCAAGTTGCAGAGCGTGATTACCGACCTGCAACAGGCTGGCAGTGTCACCGGCATTTTGCAGCAGGTCGAGCTGCAGGCTGCACAAACAGCCTGGGCGCAACTCGTCCAGTTTGCCACGCAAATGCAGCTTGTGACCTCCAGCATCACGATCCAACCGCCGCTCAGTCCGCCCACGGCGATGGCGGCAGCGTAGGGCAATGCGCCCGCCGCAGGAATCAGCGTAACCGGCATCGTCAACACCAGCGGTGTCATCTCTGCAAACGTCGCGGCAGATTGCGCGGCAAACGTGGGCCAGCGCCTCGTCGGGGTGCAGGCGAGCGACGGGTGCGGATTTCATCGGGCTGCGCTCGCGCGCTGATGCGGGCGCAGCCCTTCAATTTGTATGGGTCAGGGTTGCGCCCAACTGCGAAACGCTGTAGCTTGAAGCGCAATGGAAGACATACTCGCATCAAACTGGGCCGATCTGCTCGATAGGCTTTATGAAGGCTCGTGGAGAGAGCCTCTGGGTCGGTTCCGCTCGAAGTACGCTTTTCGCGGAATGTCGGATGCAAGCTACGATTTGCAAACCAGCCTCACGCGGCTTGCCGGAACGGACGAAAAACTCGAAGGCCACTTGCTTCGCAACTTTCGCAAGTACGCCCGCCGCGACTCCGCCCCGGATGATTCCATCTGGAACTGGCTGGCGCTGGCCCAGCATCACGGGCTTCCTACCCGGTTGCTCGACTGGACTTATTCGCCGCTGGTCGCGCTTCATTTCGCCACCGAGAACATAGAAAAATACGACGTCGACGGCGTGATATGGTTCGTCGATTTCGTCAAGACCAATCAACTGTTGCCTGAAAAACTCAAAGCCCTTCTCGAAGAAGAAGGCTCGAATGCCTTCACCGTAGAGATGCTTGATCGCGTCGCAGGGACGCTTGCCGATTATGATCGATTGTGGGGCGAAGAGTTCGTCGTATTCTTCGAGCCGCCCTCTCTCGATGATCGCATTGTGAATCAGTTCGCGCTCTTCTCGATGATGTCCTCTCCCGTGACGAGGCTCGACAAATGGCTCACCACATATCCGAAACTTTATCGCAGAGTGATCATACCCGCGCCGCTCAAATGGGAAGTGCGCGACAAGCTGGATCAAGCCAACATAACCGAGCGAGTCCTCTTTCCCGGACTCGATGGATTGAGCAACTGGCTCAAGCGGTACTACATCAAGAAAAACCTTTAGCGAAATCCCGCCGCCAGGTGTGGTATATTGCCTGCCTTTGATCGCGCGAAAGAAAGCCTGGAGATGAGAACTTTTTCCATAATCGCTTACGGACTCATGGCCGCCGCTGGCAACATAGCGGGCGGTCTGCTGGTTTCCTCTCGCCGACTCGGTCAGGCGACGCTCCGCTACCTGATCGCATTGGGAGCGGGCTTTATGCTTGCAGCGGTGTTTTTGAAAATGGTGCCTGAGTCTTTCGAACTCTGGCCGGGCGAGCCGATAATCCCTATGACGTGGCTGCTCGGCGGGTATCTTCTGATACAACTCGTCGAGCATACGGTCGCGCCGCATTTTCATTTCGGCGAAGAGACGCACGAAGAGGCGATGCTGGCTCAACACGCGGCGATTGCCGGAGTGAGCGCGCTTATGGTTCACGCTTTTTTCGATGGCGTATCGATAGCCGTCGCGTCGCTCGTCAGCCCTCAACTCGGCGCGCTGGTCTTCATCGCCATCCTGTTGCACAAGTTGCCTGAAGGCTTCACCGTCGCTTCGATGATGATTGCTGCGGGACGCGGCAGCAGGAGCGCGCGGAGGGCGGCGCTTATGGTCGGAGCGGCGACGATGACGGGAGTTGCGCTGGTGATCATTTTCGAGAGCTTTGAATTTTACTCGCGCCCGCTTTCAGCTTACGTTTTGCCGCTGTCGGCGGGAGTGACGCTTTACGTCGCCGCTTCGGATTTGATTCCCGAAGTGAACACCAGAGAAGGCGGCGCGAAAATATCTTTCACCGTCTTTGCGGGAGTGGCGCTGCTCTACCTTGCAGAGTTATTGATCGAATCTTTCGCGCACTGAATCGAGGCGACACTCTTTGTTCTCAATCAAGGCTCTTGAAATAGGTTTTCAGGCGCGTCGTCGGGAGGTGACTTTGCCGCAGAGGCGCAGAGACCTCGCAGAGCGGAATTCTTCTCTGCGCCAACTCTGCGTCTCGGCGTCTCTGCGTCTTGTATGTTCGACAAGCTGCCAGCTTGTCGTTGCTTCGAGCAACGGACTGTTGATTTCCAGAGGCGAGAGGTGAAAGCCTGCGGCAAGCTGCCAGCTTGCCGGACAACGCGGCGTCTCTGCGTCGAATACCCCTTTCGCTGTTCATAGATTTCGAAGCTCGTTGCGATGCCCGCGAAACCCGGCTGTATCACCAATTTTGCTATGTCACAAAACCGAATCTGTGCTGTCATCACTGAAGAAACTGTCGAATCGGCTCGCGCCGCTCTCCGAGAAGCATCCCTGTGCGCCGATCTGGCTGAAGTGCGGCTCGATTATCTGCGCGATTTTGATTTCAACGATCCTCAAAGTTTGCAAAAACTACTCGAAGATAAAACCATTCCCGTCATCATCACCTGTCGGGCCGCTTCGGAAGGAGGCCGCCAGATGGTCGCGGAAGACATGAGGCTTCGCCTTCTCGTCGAAGGCGCGCAATGGGCCGAATGGTGCGACATCGAGTGGGCGAGCTTTGATCGCGCTGCGGAGCTTTCGCCCGATTATTCGCGAGTGATAGTTTCCTATCACAACTTTTCCGAAACGCCCACCGATATCGAAAGCGTTTATGAAAAACTCTCGCATCTGCCCGCAGCCGTTTGCAAAATAGCGACGCAGGCGAACATTTTCGCGGACTCTATAGCGATACTTCATTTGCTCGACCGCGCGAAGAGTGAAGGCAAAAAACTTATCGCTCTGGCTATGGGCGAAGCGGGGATGATTACGCGCGCGATGGCTCTTGCGCGGGGCGGATTCCTCACCTTCGGCTCGCTCGGTCGCGGACGAGAGAGCGCGCCGGGGCAATTCACTTGTGACGAATTGAAAAATATCTATCGCGTCGACCGCCTCTCTCCGAAAACGACCATCACCGGGATAATCGGCAAGCCCGTCCATCATTCAGCTTCGCCCGCGATGCACAATGCGGCATTCGACGCGCTATCGCTCGATTTCGTTTATCTACCTTTCGCGGTCGACGATATCAAAGAATTCTTCGACACGATTCGCGGCGAGAGCGTCGGCGGATTGAGCGTGACCATTCCGCACAAAGTGGCGGTGATGAGTTTGCTCGATGAAATCGACGAGACGGCCCGAACGATTGGCGCAGTCAACACCATCGTTGTAAGAGACGGGCGACTCTTAGGTTACAACACGGATGCGGCGGGCGCGATAGAGCCGCTCGAAAAAATCTGCAAACTCGAAGGTGAAAACTGCGCCGTGCTTGGAGCAGGAGGCGCGGCGCGGGCTGTAGTCTGTGGTCTGATGGATCGAGGGGCCGGAGTCACGGTCTTCGCTCGCGACCCGGAGCGAGCGCAATCGCTTGCCGATAGTTTCGGCGCGCGAGTTTTGCCTCTCGACGAGTTTGCTGCAAGCGATGCGCGTATAGTCATCAACACGACACCCCTCGGAATGTACGGACACTCAGCAGGGCAAAGCCCGGTTCCGAGAGAATCACTTCGAGGTCGCTTGATAGCTTATGATCTGGTTTATAATCCGCTCGACACACGATTTCTCCGCTATGCCGGAGAGGAAGGCTGTCGCGTAATCACGGGGCTGGATATGCTGGTCGCTCAGGCGGCATTGCAGTTCAAACTGTGGACGGGACTCGATGCGCCGACGGAGTTGATGCGGCGGGCAGCGATTGAAAGAATCGCTGCTTGACACTGCGGAAGTGATGGTCTAAACCATAACTGAAAGAAGTTAAATTCATCAGGAGGAAATAATCAATGTCAGTTGAAGTGGGAGATCTGGCGCCTGACTTTGAATTGGCCAGCCACAAGGGCAGCAAGGTCAAGCTGTCGGAGTTGCGAGGCAAAAATGTTTTCATCGCTTTCTACCCGCTGGCCTGGACGCCAGTATGAACAGTGCAAATGCCCTCGTATGAGGCTGACCTCAGCCGATTCGAGAGCTATGATACCCAGGTGCTGGGTATATCCGTAGACTCCGTTCCTTGCAACAAAGCCTGGGCCAAGAGCCTGGGAGGAATCAACTACGATCTTCTTTCCGATTTCGAGCCTAAGGGAGAAGTGGCCCGCAGTTTTGGCGCTTACCGCCCGGAAGGCTACGCCGAGCGCGCTCTGTTCGTCATCGATAAAGAAGGCAAGGTAGCCTTTAAGGACATTCACAACATAGGCGAGCAACCTGATAACGAGGTTATATTCGATGTGTTGCGCAAACTCGGTTGAACGGCGCAGGCCCGTCTGAAATCTCGGATTTAAAATTTCAAATTTCAAATCCGAGATTTCAGACGCAAGCCTGCACGAAAGAGCGATGAATATGATTTCGAGAAAGTGCGTTCCCTTCACTCCTTATGAGCGAGAGCTTTCGCGCGCAACCGTCGCCCTTGTCAGCGCCGGAGGCGTGCATCTGAAAAGTCAGGAGCCTTTCAATATAGCCGACGATTTGGGCGATATGACTTTTCGCATCATAGACGGAGGCGTTCAGGCTTCTGATCTTATGGTGACGCATCATCACTATGATCACTCGGACGCAGACCGCGACATCAACGTGGTCTTTCCAATCGATCCTCTGCGCGAACTCGTCCGGGAAGGCTTCATAGGCGAAGTCGCTCGCCTCCATATCGGCTATCTCGGATTCACCATGCAACTCAAGCAGATGTATGAAGAAGTCGCGCCTCAGATAGCCGAAGAAATCGAGAAGAAGTCTCGCGCCGATGTGGTCGTACTGACAGGCGGCTGACCGAATGTGTGTCACCGCACGGTCGTTGCGGTTCAGCGCGAAATAGAGTTGCGAGGGATATCGACAGTGGTCATCACGATCAATCCCGAACCGACCCGCCAGATGCGCCCTCCTCGCGCGCTCTATCCAAGCGGGTTCAAACCGGGCAATGCTTTGGGACGGGCGTTTATGCCTGATCTTCAAAAGCGAGTCCTGCGCGACGCGTTGCTTCTCGTCAAGGAACCAGCGCGACCCGGAGAGGTCATCGAGCGCCATTATCCTGAATACATTGCTGAATCTGAGATATGAGTCTGGTCAAAGAAGAGTTGTACTCCTCGCTCGACAACGAAGCGGCGCGTGAATTTTTCAAGCGGCTGACTCCCGCTTACGGTTCGGGCTTTCATCACTTCTACTATTTCAGATAGGAAATCAAAACAACTTCACTTGTTTGCGCTCGCTTTGGGAATTTTCTTGAGCAGGTCGCCGACCTTTCCCGAAAGCGAGCCGCCTCGAAGTCCTACAGCGCGGACTATGCCTTCGTGATCGATCAAAATAGTGTGCGGTATGGAATGGACGTCGTAGAGAGAGGCCACCTTGTTGTTCCAGCCAAGTCCGTCGAAATACTGCGGCCACTCTATGCCTTCCTTCTCAAGATAAGCGCGCATCGCCCGTTCATTGGTGTCCATGTTTATGCCCAGGATGATGAACTGATCCGCGCTGTACTTCTTCCAGATACGTTTGACTTCGGGCATATCGCGCATACACGGCCCGCACCACGTCGCCCAGAAGTCGAGCAGCACAACTTTGCCTTTGAATTTTTCAAGCGAAAGCTCATCGCCCGCAATCGATTTCACTCGGAATTCAACCGGGAGAGTTTCAAATGCCAGCTTTGGGTTCGCAATAACCGCGCGCACCTGCGAAGCGTCCATAGCTGAAGGCGCGATCTCAAGATACTTTTTCAACTCAGCCACACCTTCCTCCTCGCTACCCATCTTGATGAGCGCGTAACCGAGATTGTAGTGAACCCTCGGCAGACGGTTGCCGCTCAATTCGATTGCGCGACGGAAAGCGGCGACGGCTTCTTCATACAGCTTCTTGTCGTTTTGCTGATAGAGCGCGACTCCGAGAGCATTATTCGTGTCTGCTTCCTTGTCCGTCTTGAGCGCGAGGGCCTGACGAAACGCGGCGGCGGCTTCCTTGTACTTCGCAGCCTGAAAATAAACCTGACCTATGAAGCGAAAGCATTCGGGACACTGCCCGTTTTTAAGACCGGCTGCTTTTCGGAATTCCCTGATCGCTTCTTCAATATTCCCCTCGCGGGCCAGCGCGTGTGCGCGGGCGAATGCGCGATCAAACTCACTCTCCTGCTCCATCGCAGGATTTTTGAAAGTCTCCTGCGCAAACGAGGAACTGAAAGCAATCGCGCTGACGATGAGAAGCAAACAGAAGCGAGGAAAACTTTTCATGACTATGCTCCCTCTTTGTCCGTAGTCCGTAGTCAGTTGTCCGTTGCAAACACAGGCGCGGAACAACGGACGACTGACCACGGACTACGGGCAAATCATCAATTCAATTTCAATTCAACAGCGTCGTCGGATTCTTTCTTGTCCGCATTGAGGCGACTGGCCGCGAGCCTCAGCCCCGGCCTTCGCGCGATGTCATCAGGCATATTGAAAAACATCAACCCCTGGCGAGATTCTCCCTCGGCAAGAGGCGCGCTCAGATCAATTGCGTGCGAGAGGAAATCGCTCTTCGATTCCTTGTACCCGCGTTTGGTGTAGAGCGAGATTCCATAAAACGAAAAGACTCGATTGAAAGCCTCGCCCGCTTTGATCGATTTGTAAGCGCGAGGCTCGTCGGATCGAATTTCAAAACGCGACCTCTTCAAGCTGACTGACTCAGTCCCGCGATTTATGACTTTCACGCGCACAGGAAGAACGCCCGCCATTATCAAATTTGCCTCGAATGTCTCGTAAAGATAATCCTCATCTGTCACAGCCTCGGCTTCGAGCGAGATATTTGAAGCCGTCGCGCTCGCGCCCGCTATCGGCGGCGGAGTGTCGGGACGCGGTTTGACGTTGAACGGTTTCCCGCAGGCTGACAAAAGCAAAGCTGTGACGAGAAAAAAGTGAAGAACCACTTTTGCCTTTTGCCTTTTGCCTTTTGCCTTATCAAACATTCTCCTGATGCTATTCGAGCCTGCTGAGGGTGTCAACTTGCTACTTGCGCAAACCGCATGATAACTTCACTCCTTTCCGCCACAAGCGCACGCGCCCTCCATGAGAGCGCAGTAAAGGAGTCCGCTATGATAAGGCCATACAAAGGGGTGAGACCGCAGATAGCCGCAACGGCTTTGATCGAAGCCAGCGCGCATATCATAGGCGACGTGCATATCGGCGAGCATTCGAGCGTATGGTTCAACTGCGTCATTCGCGGCGACGTGAATCCGATACGCATCGGACACGGCACCAATATTCAGGACGGCACCATAATTCACGTCACCCGCGAACGCTTTCCGACCGTCATCGGCAACTATGTCACCATCGGCCATAACGTCGTGCTGCACGGATGCACCATCAAAGACCGCTCGCTCATCGGCATCGGCGCGATAGTTCTCGATAACGTCGTCATAGGCGAAGAATCATTCATCGCCGCCGGTTCACTTGTGACTCCGGGAACCATCATTCCGCCGCGCTCTCTTGTTTTGGGGTCGCCCGCGCGGGTCAAGCGCGAAGTGACCGAAGAAGAAATCGCCCGAATCGATGAACACTGGCAGAACTACATCGAATACAAAAATACTTATCTGGCCGAAGCGGGTCAGAAGTTTTGAGAAAGGGAACAGGGAACAGGTGACAGGTTACAGGGAGAAATCGATTCAGCTTCTGTTCCCTGTCACCTGTCACCTATAACCTAATGATAAACAAGGTTCGCGGAACACAAGACATACTGCCTGCGCGACTCCTCGACAAAACGGACGCGCAGATCGAGCGTTGGAATCTGGTCGAGGGCGCAGCGCGCGAGGTGTTTCGTCTCTTCGGATTCGATGAGATTCGCACGCCCATAATCGAAAAGACCGAACTCTTCGAACGCGGCGTCGGAACCGAAACCGATGTCAACAAGGAGATGTACACCTTCGAAGATCGCGACGGTCAGTCGGTATCACTGCGACCTGAATCTACGGCTTCGGTCGTGCGCGCTTACATCGAACACGGATTGTTCAATCAGCCGGGACTCGTGAAACTTTATTACATCGGCCCGCAGTTTCGACGCGAGCGACCGCAGAAGGGACGCTATCGCCAGTTCGGACAGATCGGAGTCGAAGTCCTCGGCCAGAGCGATGACCCGGCCATCGAAGCTGAAGTCATAGAGATGCTCGATCTCTATTTCAAAAAGCTCTCGATCACCGGCATAGAAATACTGATAAATTCCATCGGCGACGAGAACTGCCGACCTGCTTACATCGCCCGTTTGAAAGAAGCCATAAGCGAGCGATTGTCCAACCTTTGCGGAAACTGTCGCGGGCGTTATGAGACGAATCCGCTGCGGGTGCTCGATTGCAAAGTCGAATCGTGCCAGCCCTATCTCAGTGAGCTTCCCACGATCACCGACAGTTTGTGCAAAGCGTGCCGCGATCATTTCGATCAGTTCAAGCAGATGCTCGACGAGCGCGGCATTCCCTACACCATCGCGCCGCGACTCGTGCGCGGGCTTGATTACTACAGCCGCACGGCGTTTGAAATCACTGGCAGCCAGCTTGGCGCGCAGAACACAATAGTGGGCGGCGGGCGATATGATGGATTGTCAGAACTGATCGGCGGCCCGCCGGTTAAAGGATTCGGTTTCGCCTTCGGAATCGAGCGAATGATTTTGAGTCTGCCTGAAAATATAGTTGACGCGCGAGCATCAGCGCCGACCATCTTCATCGCTTACATAGGCGATGAGGCGCGGCGGCATTCGTTCGCCCTTGCGCGGCGACTGCGCGAGGCAGGTATTACCACGGTGGTTGATCTCGAAGGGCGAAAGCTCAAGAAGGCTCTGGCAGTGGCCAACAATCTTTCAGCGCGATTCGCGCTCATCATCGGCGAGGATGAAATACATCGCGGAAGCTACGCGCTTCGCGATATGACGACAGGCGAGCAAAAGGAAGTAACAGAAACTGAACTCGTAAATAATCTTAACGGACGATGATCGAAAGGTGATGGACTTCAGACCGTTCATCACCTTTCGGCTCATCGTTTATTTTTTTAAGGCAATGCTTCAGTGGAGGAAAAAATGAGCAGTCATCTTCTCTCATTAACACCCTGCTTTAGCTGGGTGATTGGCGACGCTGCGATGTCTTCAACCGTTTCAACGGTTTGAAAGTCGAAAACGGTTGAAACCGTTCGAAGACCGTCAAGCCGCCACACACCTCGATTCATCGAGGTGTTAATGAGAGGGCTTTCTTCTTCCAAAACTGAGCGATTACTTTTTAAGGATCAACATGCTTGATACACTCGGCACTCTGAAACGCACACGTTATTGCGGCGAACTCAAACCCGACCACGCCGGAGAACAGGTCACGCTTATGGGATGGGTTCATCGACGGCGCGACTTCGGCCCGCTCACTTTCGTAGACCTGCGCGACCGCGAAGGCATAGTTCAGGTCGTCTTCGACGAGGACAAAAACCCGGACGCTCACCGCCGCGCCAAAGACCTGCGCGGCGAGTTCGTAGCCGCAGTCGTCGGCAAAGTGGTGATGCGCGAAAAGGAAAAGTACAACCCCAATCTGAAAACCGGAAGAGTCGAAGTCGTCGCCAAAGAACTCTACATCCTCAACGATGCCAAGACGCCTCCTTTCGAAATCGACGGCGCGCGGGCGAGCGAAGATGTGCGATTGAAGTATCGCTATCTCGACCTTCGCCGAGAGAAGATGCAGTACAACATCATCCTCCGTCATCGCTCGTTGATTACTGTGCGCCGCTATCTGGATGAACACAGCTTTTGCGAAATCGAAACTCCGCAACTCATCCGCACGACGCCCGAAGGCGCGCGCGACTACATCGTGCCGAGCCGCATCTCGCCCGGTAACTTCTATGCGCTGCCTCAGTCGCCGCAGATATTCAAGCAACTGCTTATGGTCGCAGGCTATGACAAGTATTTTCAGATGGCGCATTGCTTCCGCGATGAAGACCTGCGGGCAGACCGCCAGCCTGAATTCACGCAGATCGATATCGAGATGAGCTTCATTCGTCAGGACGATCTGTTCAAGACGATAGAGCCGATGATGGTCGAGCTTGCGCGACTCATCGAAGTCAAAGTCGATCTGCCGTTCCCGCGCATCACTTACAGTGAAGCGATGAGCCGATACGGGTCGGACAAACCCGACACGCGCTACGCGATGGAGATAGTCGACCTCGGCGCGCACCTCGCGGATACGGATTTCGCTTTGTACCGAAATGCGCTCGACGCAAGGGGTCAGGTCAAGGCGATAACGGTGAAAGGCGGCGCGAAGTATTCGCGCAAGAATCTCGATGAGCTTACTGAGATTGCAAAGCGATTCGGCGCAGGCGGAATGGCCTGGATAAAAGTGAGCGATGCGGGCGACGTGTCGTCTTCGCTTGCGAAAGCTCTGGGAGAAGAGAAAGTCACCCAACTGGCTTCAGCAGCCGCTTGTGAGGCGGGCGATTGCGCTTTGGTCATAGCCGGTAAGCCTTCGGTCGTGGCTGCGTCTTTGAATGCGCTGCGGTCTGAAGTGGCCGAGCGCGAAGGGTTGATCGATCCGAACAAATTCAATTTCCTGTGGGTGACGGATTTTCCGATGTTCGAGTATCACGAGGAAGATGGGCGTTATTACGCGATGCATCATCCGTTCACTTCTCCGAGGGATGAAGACATGGACAAGATAGAAACCGACCCCGGCGCGGTGCTGGCTAAGGCTTATGATTTGGTGCTCAACGGGGTGGAGTTGGGCAGCGGCTCGATAAGAATTCATCAGCGCGAGACTCAACGGCGCATATTCAAGGCTCTGGGACTCAGCGATGAAGAAGCGCGTTCGAAGTTCGGATTTCTGCTCGATGCTTTGGAGTACGGCACGCCGCCGCACGGAGGGATCGCGTTCGGGTTTGATCGACTGGTGATGTTGCTGGCGCGAGAGAAATCGATTCGCGAAGTGATCGCATTTCCGAAAACGGCCAGCGCGGCAGACCTTATGACCGAAGCGCCCGGTTCGGTTTCCGAAGATCAGTTGCGCGAGTTGCATATCAGAATTGTTGAGTGAGAAACTGATGCGGCTCATCAATGAACCGCGTAGTTGTGTTGAGCAAAAACAGGCAATGTTTGCAACTGGGCTGGTTTCAAAATCTGGATAGCCTGACGCCATGGGAGGGCCGCAGTTTGATACCTGAGTTTGTTGATGGTGTACTTCCGGAAGGCATATATGCTTGCACGCTGGATGAAGTAGAAAGCGTTTTCGGTCAGTTCAGAGAATCGGATAAGAGACCGCTATTGACTGAGAAACTCAAGCAATATGTTGAAGAGGTTCGCGCCGCGGGTATTGCAAAGGCGGTTATCATAGACGGGAGTTACATAACTGCCAAGTTCGGGCCATCGGACATTGACCTGATATTGGTTTTGCGAGCAGACTTTGATTTGGTACAAGAGTTGAGGCCATTCGAGTACAATGTTCAATCGAAACGAATGGTGAAAAGGAAATACCGGTTCGACGTTTTTCCGGCAGTGGATGGAAGTGAGACTTATGAAAGGCTGGTTGAGTTCTTTTCAGGCGTCAAACCTGATGACCCGGATTTGCAAACAAGCCGACGAAGGAAAGGGCTGTTGAGGGTTGAGCTATGATTACAAACGATGAGCAACTGGAACAGACACAACTCGCAATCATCAACCTCGAATCCTCGCTCGCCGCGCTCAGGCGGGATGTCTATTCTCTCAATCCCAGGCGATTCGCGCTGATGGCCGAGCCGATAATCGATCACATCAACAGCCTGCGCCAGCAGGTGGATGAATATGTCGGGATGAATATCGCGCTCGCTGAGATCGAAATGATTAGTAAAGCGACTGAGGATTTGAGTCTCGAACCCCCTGCCTGAAGAACAATCAATCGCCCGGTTCGGTTTCCGAAGATCAGTTGCGCGAGTTGCATATCCGCATTGTTGAATGAAGGCGACGTCGGGCAGGCAGAAAACTTTTTGACTGTCCGGCGTCGTAGTGTCTTGTATGTTCGACAAGCTGCCAGCTTGTCGTTGCTTCGAGCAAAGGACTGTTGATTTCCAGAGGCGAGAGGTGAAAGCCTGCGGCAAGCTGCCAGCTTGCCGGACAACGCGGCGCCTCTGCGGCAGACGTTTTCGAAACACACTACCTGTGTTCTAATATTCGCGAGGCGGAACAAGAAATGAGCAAAGCGCAAACCGAGACGGAAGTCGAGCCGGTCGTCAAACCAAAACGCAAACGCTCGAAATTCTGGAAGGTGGTCGGCATCATTTTGATGCTCGTGGCGGTGTGGGTTGTTTACGACCTTTACGGGCCGCGCTCTACGAGCCTTCGCCAATTCGATCCTGCGGAAGTCGGGCGATTGGAAGCGGCGATGTGGCGGTCTTATTACCAGAAGCAGGAAGTGCGATTGTTCAATCAACTGACCGAACTGCTCAGGACTCAGTACAACCTGCCTTTCTTCAGATCGAACAAAGTCGCCTACAGCGCGGCCCGCGCAGCTTTCGTCTTCAAGGGCGGACGCAATCGCGCCGAGTATGAAAAGGCGCTTCCGTACCTGAGAGATTTTTATGGAGCGATTCATCGCATCAGCGACATCGATTTCAACATCGAACGCGCGGCGAGGCTTGAGCTTGAATGGTGGATCATCCATCGTGAGCGAGCGCGTCACAAGCCCGCGGATTTAGAGCGCGCGCTTGCGGAACTTCCCGCCGAGCTTTACCAAATGCCCGCAGAAAAACTCGCCGAACACGCGCGGCTGCGAGCCGAAGCGATGACCATACGCGACACGAAAGCCGATGAGGGCGGCGTGACGGAAGCGGACTGGAAACGAATAGAAGAGTTGCTGAGAGCTTCGTGGCTCTCGCTTTACGAAGCGGTCAATTCCTGAGAAAGTGAAAATATGAACACGAACGAATTTGATCTCGTCACGTTTGACTGCTACGGCACGCTGATAGATTGGGAAGGCGGCATCACAAAAGCTTTTCAAAGCGAAGCCGCGCTCGACGGTCTGAGTTTTGACCGCGAAAGCATCATCGCGGCTTACCACACGGAAGAGCCTGTGGTTGAATCGGAGTATCGGACTTATCGCGAAGTTCTTATGGAGACTGCGCAGCGTGTGGCCTCGCGATTGGGTTGGAATATCGAACCGGACCGCGCCCGGTTTCTCGCCGCAAGTTTGCCTGAGTGGAAACCGTTTGCGGACACGAATGCTGCGCTCGAAAGGCTCGCGCGTAGATTCAGCCTCGGCATACTTTCAAATACGGATGATGACCTGCTGGCTTTGACGCGCAGGCATTTCACCGTGGATTTCGATCTGATAGTGACTGCCCAGCAGGTTCGCTCATATAAACCAGGTCACGCCCATTTTCTCGAAGCCGAGTCGAGAGCGGGCGAACTTCGATTGTTGCACGCGGCGCAGAGTTATTTTCATGATGTAGTGCCTGCGCGAGCGTTGAATCTGCCTGTCGTTTGGGTAAATCGCAAAAGCGAGCGCGTCCCGGAAGGCGGCGTTGGGCCTACAGCAGAAGTTGCAAACTTAGCGGCGCTGGCAGATTTGCTGGATGTGTGAAGAAACTGGCTTTACGCGCCATCATCTTGATCTGAGACAGCACGGGGATTACTCTCTCTGTTAGTCATTTGGAGTAGTAAAGGCTCTGAATGAAACGAGGTTTTTTATGAGTGCGCTTATTGCAGCCGATCACCCTTCGATAGTTGCCTCCGTTGCCGCCGGGATTTTGCCAGTGCCTTTTCCCAATGTTGTTCCTGATGCGGTTTTCCACATAGATTTCCCTGATTTTGGTTTTCATGTGACTGCTCCTATCACAGATTTTCATTTTGCGAAAAAATCAGGCAAGGTAACTGCACAAGCAAATATTAGCAAGGATGTTGTTATTGCTCTGACCTTATCAGGCAGGTTGAACAGTGCATTTCACATCAATGAAGTTTGGCTTGAATTAAAGAAGATTGAGAAGAAGCCGTGTGCTGAGTTCATCGCCTCAACTTTTTATGCGCTATTTGGGCTTTCTAGTGGGGTACCCTTACAGATTCCTGGAATTGGACTTAACCTCAAGCAGAGGTTCGATATGTCGCTCAAGAGAATAAGCCAGAGGCTACAAATGCGGCAGAATGCCTATAGGCTTATGGTGATAGAATGCGCCACTGGCAAGCGATTTGAGCTTCCATCTGATTTTTCAGGAAGCGAGATAGAATCGATTATCTTCACATACCGCGCGATAGTTGATCGTTCATTTGCCTGGCCGGTGAATCCGAAGAGACTATTAAAGGATGCAGCGCCTGCCACGTCAGAGAATCTTGCTAGGTTGTTTCCTGATGATGAAACAGCTTGCTACGAATCTTCAGTGATGCCGAGCAGTCAGACTGTGCTTGGGAAAGAGATTTCGCTCGGCAGCTATACAGTGATTATTGAAGATTTTTTCATTCAGAACCCTGATGATGTGAGGCACGAGTTGGCAGCAGATGATGGTCATCCTGTTGAATTTCTTGTGGGATCAAGAAGTGGGCAAGCCATATTTAACTTGCTGGACGCGCCACGCCTACCTGACACACCCTGGGATCCTGATATTCAGATGTTGGTTCATCTTGAATCGCAACTCGATGCACGTTTGGTTGAACAATATAACCTGCTTGCTGCATCAACGCTGGCTGGTTTGACAGAAGAACAGAAAGCAGCAGTAACAGCCCGGCCTGATTTGGATTTTGGGTCTTTTCTGACAGGGGATAAGAACGGAGAAACTGGTTGATGGCAATAGGCGCAGTGTCCCCAGACATACGTGTTGCTCTCGACACTAATATCCTTACTGCTTGGAGATACGGCGAGCAAAACATTCTGCGCGAGGTTATAGCATATCAAGCAACGCATAAGCTATTACCTGCATTGACCTCAATAACTGTTTTTGAATCACTACACGGATTCGAGAGTGGAGCAAAAGAATCAGGCGTTCAAGATAGCAGCGCAAATGAGGGTCTTGAAAGGATCAAATTTTTTATTGAAAACTGTTCGATTCTGGATTTCAATCAAACTGCTGCTACCGTAGCTGCATATGTCTGTGGCCGTCTTTCAAAAAATATGTCAAGAGATCTCTTGAAAGATGTTTTCATTGCCGCAACAGCACTGGCGCACGGTTATGGTCTGGTTTCGCGCAACCGAAAAGACTTCATGCTCATAGCTGATCATTTGCCGCCTTCTCATCCGATCCTGCGCCTCGCTGTCTGGAAGCATTGAGGCATACTCAATTCGGTTTACGCGCTGCGCTGCGAATCGCCGTTATCACTTCATCATCATCGGGTCGGAAAATCGGAAGCACCGATTTGCGATAATGGATCACGCCCGCGCCGTCGATCACTATCACTGCGCGCTGCGAGCCTCCGAGTAGCGATTTCACTTTGTAAAGCCGAGTCACTTCCCCTCGCTCGTCTGCGAGCAATCGTTGAGGTAAGTCGTGATGCTCGGCGAATTCTTTGTGCGACTCCTCCGTGCCTACCGAGATGGCCACAACCTCCGCGCCTGTCTCCTGATAATCCATCCAGCGATCTCTCATGCTGCACATCTGCTTCGTGCAGACAGGCGTTTCATCTCTCGGATAAAAAATCAGCGCGACCACTTTCCTCTCATTGCTCGAAAGCTTCCACGTCTCTCCGTTCTGATCCTTCAATTCGAAATCAGGCGCGCGCTGCCCGATTTCCGTTCCAGCGGGAATTTCTGATTTCGCCTCGCTCATCTCCGCTCCTTCGGAAAAAGATGTTAGATGTTAGAGGATAGATGTTAGTAGAGGATGCGCCGCAGGTGAGTATCCCCGCAATCCTTCTCTCTTTTTCGCTCCCACTCGTCAAATCTGCTTATCGAGTTTGAGGAGCGTGTGCAGAAGCACGTTCGCTCCGTTGGTTATGTCTTCAGGGCGCGAGAACTCTTTCGGCGAATGGCTGATGCCTCCCGCGCTTGGAACGAAGATCATCCCTACGGGAGCGAGTCGCGCAATATCCTGCGCGTCGTGGCCTGCGCCGCTCGGCATCAATTTCGTCGTCAACCCCAACTCCTTCGCTGATTCAGCAATCATCCGTCGAACGCGCTCGTCAGTGGGCGCAGGCGTGTTCACGTTGATCTCTTTGAAATCGAAACTCACGCCCGATGCTTTTGCGATCTCGTCAGCTTCCGCGCGAATCCTTCCGTAAAGCATTTGAATCTTCGCGCCGTCGAGGTCGCGCAACTCCAAACTTAAAACCACCTTGCCCGGAATCACGTTCGGCGCTCCCGGCCACGCCTGAATGCGCCCGACCGTTCCTACCTGTCGGCCCGGTATGCTTGTCACAACTCGATTGACCGCTTCAGTGAATTTCGCAGCAGCCAGCATCGCATCTCGCCTTTGATTCATAGGAGTCGTGCCAGCGTGATTGGCGAAGCCTTCTAAGGTCACATCCCACCAGTTGATGCCGACTATGCCTTCGACTATGCCGATGTCGATCTTTTCAGTGGCGAGTATAGCGCCCTGCTCGATGTGCAATTCCACATAAGCCGCGATCTCGCCGCGCCGCCGCCTCGCTTCACTGATGCGCGCAGGATCGCCGCCTATGAATTTGATTCCATCTCGAATGGTCTTACCGCTGCGGCTCACAAGGTCGAGTTCTTTTTCAGTCAACTCGCCGCTCACGGCGCGACTGCCTATCAACCCGCCTTCTTCGTTTTGAAAGATGATGACTTCAACCGAGTGCCGCGTGGCGATGTTGTTTTCGGCAACGGTCTGAGCGACTTCAATCGCGCTCATCGAGCCTACATTGCCATCGTAGTTGCCGCCTTCGGGAACCGAATCGATGTGTGAGCCGATCATTATCGGCGGCAGGTTAGGCTGACTGCCTGCGCGCTTTCCAATAATATTTCCCGCCGTATCGATTTTCACGTCGAGGCGGACTTCGCGCATCAATCTCATGGCAAACTCGCGGCCCTCGCGGTCAGCATCGCTGTAGGCGACGCGGCTCACTCCGCCCTGCGGATTTTTGCCGAACTCCGCGAGAGCAGAGAGATGATCGTTGAGACGTTTGCCGTTCGCGCGCAGACTGGTTTGCGAGCGAGCGATTGCGCTCGTTCCCATTGCTGCGAGCAGGCTCAAGTTGAACTCTCTTCTATTCATATTCATGAGGATAAGGTTTCGATGTGTGTGCGAACTGTTTCGCCCAGAGTGTCGAGGTTGTATCCGCCTTCAAGCACCGATACCACTCTTCCGCGGGCGTGACGGTCAGCCATATCCATCACTTCTTTAGTCATCTCGCGAAAGTCCGAGTCCGTGAGCATCAGCCCGCCGAGCGGATCGTCTATTCTCGAATCGAATCCGGCGGAGATGATGATGAGATCGGGAGGAAAAATTTTCTCAATCGCTCGAAGCGCGTCTGTGAATGCCTCGCGGTAAGCGCGCGCCGATGTGCCTTCGGTCAGAGGGATGTTGAGCGTCGTGCCTTCGCCCGCGTCAAGCCCGCGCTCGCTCGCCGATCCGGTGCCGGGATAATACGGGTACTGATGCGTCGAAAAATAAAACACTGTCGGGTCGTGATAAAAAATGTCCTGCGTGCCGTTGCCATGATGCACGTCCCAATCGATTATCAACACGCGCTCGGCTCCGTATTGAGACTGCGCGTAGCGAGCGGCCACGGCTGCGTTGTTGAAAAGGCAAAAGCCCATCGAGCGACTCTGTGTGGCGTGATGTCCGGGCGGACGGATGAGCGCGAAAGCATTCTGCGCCGCTTCATTGAATACGTGATCTACGGCAGTTACCCCCGCGCCCGCAGCCATAAGCGCAACCTCGAAAGACTCCGCGCATATAACCGTGTCCAAATCGACGAAAGGCACGCCGCGCTCGCACAGTCCGCGAAGATGATCGATGAGATGTTCGCTGTGACACCGCATCACATCTTCGTCGCGCGCAGGTCGCGGGGCGACTTTTGAAAGCTGCGGCCAGAGCGCGTCATCCGACTCGACAGCAGACAAAATCACTTCGACCCTGCGGGCGTTTTCGGGATGCCGCCCGGTCTTATGCTTCAAAAAGACGGGATCATAAATGAATGCTGTAGCCATAAAGGGCTATAGCATAACGACGGAAGCGAGGACTGACAAGGAAGAGGGCGGGGAGATGAATGGGAGAGTGGGAGTGTGGGGGATGAAGACTCATCGCTCCTACTCTCCCATTCTCCCATTCCCCCATTCTCCCATTCTTCCGTCCCCATCATTCGCATCTGAGCGCCGCCATCGGGTCGACACGAGTTGCGCGGCGGGCGGGCAGATAGCTTGCCACTGACGCGACTGCTGCAAGCGCCATCGGGATAGCTATGAATGTTGTCACGTCGGTCGCCGTCACCCCGAAGAGCAGACTCGACATTACGCTGGTTGCCCAGAAAGCAGCGACAAGCCCCAATACGACGCCTGTCACAGCCAGAAGCATTCCACGCCCGACAATGAGGCGAAGCACATCCTGCGCGCTTGCGCCCAAAGCCATGCGGATGCCTATCTCGTGCGTGCGCTGACTGACTGAGTAACTCATCACGCCGTAGATTCCGATGCTGGCCAGCAACATCGCGACGATGGCGAAGATGCCGAGCAGAAAGGTGGCAAATCGCTTCTGCGCCATCGATCCCGAAACGATTGCTTCCATGGTCTTCACGCTGAAGATGGGTTGATCCGAATCTATGGATTGAATCGCGCTTCTCACTGAAGCGACCATGCTCGATGGCTCCGAAGAAGTTCTCACGACCAGAAACATCGCCGACTGCGGTCGCTGGGCTACGGGGAAGTAGTATTGCACGCGCGATGTTCCATCAAGCCCGTACTGCTTGACGTGGCTCACCACGCCGACGATCTCGCGTATACGAACCTTTCCATCAACACGGTCGAAGAAAGCGCCCATCCGTTTGCCTATAGGGTCTTCACCCGGCCAGTAACGCTCGGCCAGAGTTTCATCGATGATCGCCACGGGCAGGGAATCAGCCGTATCCTGATGGCTAAAAAATCGCCCGCGTATCAAAGATATTCCAATCGCTTTGAAGTAATCGGGGCTGGCGAGATGGCGGTCGCCATGCGGGGAAGACTGACCGGGCGCGATCTCCAAGCCCTCTATCATGAACGATGCCTGAGAATTGTTGCCGCCCATCGGGACGTTATCGACGACTCCGGCTGATTGAACTCCCGGAAGGGATGAGATTTTCCTGAGCGCCTCGTCGAAGAAAGCCGCCTGCTGAAATCGCTCGCGATATTTTGATTGCGGAAGCGACATCTGCATGGTCAAAACGCCCTGCGGGTTGAAGCCCGGTTTGACTTCCTGAAGATTGATGAAGCTTCTCACGAGCAGCCCCGCTCCGATGAGCAGCACAAGAGATATTGCGACTTCCGCGACGACGAACAGGTTGAGAAGCGCGTGGCTGCGCGACCCTGAAGCCGCGCCCCTTCCGCCTTCCTTGAGCGTCTCGTTGAGATCGGCCTTCGAAGTTTTAATGGCGGGTATAACGCCGAAAATAATTCCTGTGAGCATCGAAGCGGCGAGCGTGAACAGAAGCACTCGCGAATCGATGCCGATGCTTTTCCATCCGGGGATGAACTGAGCTATATCGGGCGGAATGCCTGCGATCAAAAGTTTGACTCCGCCATAAGCCAGCGCAAGCCCGATCACTCCGCCAAGAGCAGCGAGCAGAAGGCTTTCCGTAAGCAATTGCCTGATCACCCTCAACCGAGTGGCTCCGAGCGCGGCGCGAATCGATATCTCTTTTTGTCGACTTGCAGCACGGGCCAGCAGAAGATTCGCCACGTTCGCGCAGGCTATCAGCAACACGCAACCGACCGCCGCAAGCAGTATCAACAGCGCGGGCTGAATGTCGCCGACCAACTGTTCCCGCATCCCGACGAGCGAGATGCCCCAGTTGGTGTTGCGGTAAAACTGCTGGCGGAGTTGATCAGCGAGCGAGTCCATCTCCGATTGCGCCTGAGCGAGGCTCACGCCCTGTTTGAGACGGGCGATGCCGAGCAGATTTTCGTTGCCGTGATTGTCGGCGGCCAACTGTTCGGGCGTGAACGCCACGGGCGACCATATATCGACTTCCCGAAAAAACGAAAATCCCGGCGGCATCACTCCGACAACCTCGTAGCCGTTTCCATCAAGCGTGATCGTTTTTCCGAGGATGCCTTGATCGCCGCCGAACTGTCGCTGCCAGAGTCCGTGACTGAGAATCACGACGTTGTTCTTTCCGGGTTGTTCTTCTTCAGGAATGAAATTGCGGCCAAGCGCAGGCTCGACACCGAGCGTCGAAAGAAAGCTGGCCGAAAGCCTCGCGCCCTGAAGTCGCTCAGGCTCGCCCGCGCCCGTAAGATTTACGCCCCAGCCAGCCCCGACCGCCACCCGCTCGAACGAAGCAGTCATATCGCGATACTCGACATAACTCGGCGGCGAGAGCGAGGCGTCCATAAGATTGATGTCAGGGTATTTGTGATAGATCATCGCCAATCGATCAGGCTCGCGGTAAGGAAGCGGATTGAGAAGAACCGCGTTGACGACGCTGAAGATCGCCGAGTTCGCGCCTATTCCGAGAGCCAGCGCGAGAACGGCGATCAGCGAAAAGCCCGGATTGCGGGCAAGCATTCTCACTGCGTAGCGAATGTCTTTGAGTATATTTTCCATCAGGCCACCTTCGCTTTCTCTTCGACTACTCGACCGTCGAAGAGGTGAATGGTTCTCTCTGCAAAGCGAGCGTAACGCCCGTCGTGAGTCACCATACAAATAGTCGCGCCCTGCGTGTGAAGCTCCGAGAGCAGTTGAATGACCGCTTCGCCGTTTGCCGAATCGAGATTTCCTGTTGGCTCGTCAGCGAGCAGTATCAAAGGGTCGCCCGCCACGGCGCGAGCTACGGCGACGCGTTGCTGCTGACCGCCTGATAACTGAGAGGGCAGATGACGAGCGCGATGAGCCATGCCGACTTTCTCCAGAGCTTCCTCGACGCGCTCTCTTCTCTCCGATGCCTTCATCCCGCGATAGGTCAGAGGCAACTCGACGTTCTCGAACACGTTGAGGTCTCCTATGAGATTGAAGCTCTGAAAGATGAAACCTATTTCGCGATTTCTTATTCTCGCTCTCTCCGCAGGTTTGAGATCGGAGACAGTTTTGCCGCCGAGCAGGTAATCGCCCGCCGTCGGAGTGTCGAGCAGACCGAGTATAGCGAGCAGCGTGGATTTGCCGCAGCCTGAAGGTCCGGCTATCGAGACGAACTCTCCTTTACCAATCTCGACGTGGACTCCTGAAAGAGCGTGAGTCTCAATTTCGTCAGTGTAAAAAATCTTCTTTACGCCTTCGAGGCGTATGAGGGAATTATTGACGCTCATCTTTTCCTTCTCCCCGGATCGGACCGTAGCAACAAGCCGCTGTTGAGAACATGTACACTCACGAATGGCGATACGTTCCATTTTTTTGAGCCGCCTTCGCACTGTAAATACGGCGCAGTGTGTTGATGGGGTGCTGAAAATTCATGAGATGCTGATTTTTTAGCATCATCTGTCGGCAGGAAAGCAGGTTATTGAAACGCGCCGCTGGAACATGGCGTATGGCAGTCGGGTTGAAAAAAAATCATCTGTTTTGCAACTTTTTCTGTGCGCCCGTCACTTACTCGCGGAACTGAGGATGGAGCAAATGGCAGAGGCAATAAGCCTGCGAAGTCAGTCGAGCGGACGCGCTGAGGCTTTGATGAACAATTCCCGCATCATAGAGCGCGCCCGAGGCGGCGACGATGAAGCCTTTCGCATGATTTTTGATCGCTATTCGCGGCCCATAATCAGTTTCATCTATGATATGGTAGGCCAGCGGGAACTGGCCGAAGAGTTGACGCAGGAGACTTTCGTGCGGGCTTACCGTTCGCTCAAGTTGCTTCGCGATGACGCGAAGCTTTCGACGTGGCTCTTCGGGATCGCGAAAAACGTGGCTCGCGAATCTCTGCGCTCCCGTATGCGTGAAAACCATCGGGTTGAAATCGACGACGACAGGGTTGCCATGATAGCCGACAACGAGCTTACGCCTGACGACAGATTGCTCAACAAGGAATTGAGCCTGGTGATTCAGGCGGCGCTCTCGGCTTTGGATGAAGACAAGCGGATGGTATTCACGTTGAAAATTTTTCAGCAGCGGAGCTACGAAGAGATAGCCGATATAACCGGCTTTTCTGTCCCCAAGCTGAAGACGGATTTGCATCGCGCCCGCGCAGAGATGCGCCGACGCATAGAGCCTTACCTGGGGGTGGGCTATGAAGTGTGAAGAGTTTCTTTCGATGATAGAAGAATATTTCGACGGCGAGATGGACGAGAAAAACTCTCGGCTCGTCGCCGCTCACATCGCGGCCTGCGGCGCGTGCGCTCTGGAGTATGACAGGCTTGGCCGAGAGCAGGAGCTTTACACGAGCTATGAGCGCGAGGTTGATGTCACGCCCGCGCTCTGGGCAGGAGTGCAGGCGAGGATCAGAGAAGAAAGAGCAGATCAGACGGGAAGCGTTCGCCAGTGGCTCACAGGCTTCTTCTCCGCTCCGAGGCTCAGCCTCGTTGCGACAGCCGCGCTCGTCGTGATAGCGGTCGGGGCTACGGTTGGGGTGATGAGTTACTTGAATTCGCGAAATCAGCCGGGTGGCGTATCCACCGGAGATCAAACGGCTCGGAACAATCCGTCATCGAATTCAAACACGCAGGGCGGAACAGACAACCAGAAACCGGATGATGTCGCTCCACCCGCGCCGGAGAAGAGCGAGCCGATGCCTGTTCCGCCAAACAGAGTTGCACGCAAAGAAACTGCGAAGAAGCCCACGCCTGAACAGCTTGTGCGCGAGGCCGAGCAGAAGTATGTTGCGGCAATCGCTTTGCTGTCGAAAGAAGTCAATCAACGACGCACGGAACTCGATCCGGCGGTGCTTGCGCAATTCGACAGCGCGCTTGCGGCCATTGATCGCACCATCGAAGATACTCGCCGAGCAGTGCGCCAGAGTCCGAATGATCCGATTGCGTTGCAGTATATGCTTGCCGCTTACGCAAAGAAGGTCGATGTGCTGAGAGAGATGGCCAATGATTGATTTTGTCAGTTGTCCGTCGTTCGTTGTCCTTTGTTTTTGCAAAGGCGATGAATGGTCAGCGGCGGACATAATGACATAATGACAAATGACAAATGAAGAACATATTTTCAAAATTTATTTTAACGCTCGCGCTTGCAGCCGCGCCCTTGATAGCGGCTCAAACCGGGGCGGCGCAAACACAGAGCTTCAAGCTTGAGCGCGGAGGCAGGGTTTCGATAGTCAACAGCGCCGGACAGATAACCGTAAAGGGATGGGATCGCGACACGATAGAAGCTTCGGCCTCCGATGATGAATCATCACAAGTCAGGGTTCAAATAACAGGCGATGCGCGTCGCGCGCGAGTTTCGCTCTCGCCGGAGCGCAGGTATGGCGCAGAGGTCAGCCTCAAGGTCTTCGTTCCGCGCTACGCTGAAATCGAATCAATAGAAATTCATCGCGGCGATGTCGATGTGAGCGACATCGAGGGCGCGGCCTCGATCACGAGCAGCAACGGAGACGTGATGGCCTCTCGCACTGGCTCGCTCAAAGTCGGGTCGCGCACAGGCGCTATCATCGCCCGCGATGTGAAGGGGAACTTCGTCGGAAAGAATTTCAGCGGAGATATTCAGGTCATCGGCGCGAGCGGCGCGGTCGATATCTCCTGCTTCAGCGGCGACATCACAGTGCAGAACATCGACGGCACGGTCACGCTCAACTCAACATCGGGAGACATTCGGATAGATTGCGCGAAAGACCGCATCGATGCGACAGCCGTGAGCGGAACAGTGACGCTGACCGGAATCGGCGGCGACGTTGACGCGAACACAACGAGCGGCGATGTGATTTTTCGCGGGCCGATTCGCGCCTCTGGCCGATATCGATTGAAGTCGCTTTCAGGCGAAGTGACGATGACGGTTCAGTCCGACGCGCCGGGGTTTACTGCCACGCTTTCGACCTACAGCGGAGAGATCGAAACAGCTTTTCCGTTGAAACTCGATTCGCCTCTTCAGGGGCCTGTCAATCGTCGCGTGATTGGTCGCTACGGCGACGGGCAGGCTCAGATCACTTTGGATTCATTCAGCGGCGCGGCGCGAATCATAAAAGGCGCGGCTGTTAAAAATTGTCCTTAGTTCTTTGTCCCTTGTCCTTCGTCCTTTGTCATTTGCAATCAACTATAAACAAAGGACATAAGACATAAGACAAAATTGGAGACGAGAAACCATGAAAAAACTTTTCTTGCTATCGCTCACACTGATGGTTGCTTTCGCCGTTTCGCTTCCCGCATCGGCGCAGCGCGGCAGGTGGGAAGATGACCTTCCCGAAAAAGATGAGTTTCATCAGACTTATCAAATGTCACCGGGCGCGCGTGTCGAACTGCGCGGCATCAACGGCGGAGTCGAAATCGAGACGGCCAACGTCAGCACCGCTCAGGTCGATATAGTCCGCTCGGCGCGCAATCGCGAAGACCTCGAATTTCAGAAGATCATCGTCGATCACACTCCCACGAGCCTCGTCATTCGCGGCGAGAAAGACCGCGACGGCTGGCGAGGCCGCAATCGCGAGGTGCGCCAGAAAGTCACTCTTCGCATCCCGCGACAGGTTGAATTCGTCGCCTCCGGCATAAACGGCAGAGTCCGCTCAGGAGAGATCGACGGGTCGCTCCGCATCAATGGCATCAACGGCAGTGTCGAGGTCGCGCAGGCCGCAGGCCACGCCAGCATTTCGGGAATCAATGGCCGCGTGACAGTCACCATAGCTCGTCTCGGAGAGCGCGGCATCGATGTGAGCGGCATCAACGGCGGAGTCGAATTGAAATTCACCGAGGATGTCAACGCCGACCTCGATGTGACCGGATGCAACGGCTCGGTCTATGCGGACATGCCCAACGTCACGGTGCTGGGCAAACTCTCGCGCCAGAACTTCCGCGCCCGCATAGGATCGGGCGGGACGCGAATCACGGTCGACGGCGTGAACGGGCGCGTTCGCCTCTCTCGCGCAGGAGCGTCAGAAGCAAGGTAAAAGTAAAAAGGCAAAAGGCAAAAGTAGGAAGGCCGTCGCAATCGGAGAGAATCACCCGTTGCGCGGGTTTCCTCTTTTGCCTTTTTACTTTTGCCTTATTCAGCGATTGCTCAAAACACTCGTCGCTGAAATCTCGTATGAGCGGATGAACTCGATCCGGCATGTTAGAAGGGGGGCGATCTGAATGATTCGATTTCGAATCGTGACACCGCTTATTGCATCACTTCTCATTCCGCTTTTCTCTCTCTTCAATGTTGCGCGCGCTCAGGAAAAAGGTTTCCCTGCTTATCAGGAAACAGTTCGTCAGGCCGAAGCGAAAATGCTTGCTCAGCAGTGGGCCGAAGCCGCTGCGTTGTGGGAGCGGGCGACGGATATGAACCCGCATCTGGGCAATAACTGGAACCAGCTTGCTCAAGCGCGGCTTCGCGCCAAAGATTATCGCAAGGCTGTCGAGGCTTATGAAAAGATGATCGAGCTTGGATTCCAATATCCGTTCAATGCGGCTTATGCCATCGCCCGATGCTATGCGCTGATTGGAGAAAAAGAGACGGCTCTCCGATGGCTTGAGCGTTCGCTCGATATGGGATTGCGGAATTTGGCGGGCCTGCAAAATGAACAGGATTTCGCCTCTCTGCGCGAAGACGAGCGATTCAAACGACTCGCCGCCATCGTCGATACAAGCAAGATGACTCGCGACGAAGGCTGGCGATATGACCTGTGGCTGCTTGCGCGCGAACTCAAACGCATTCATTACGATCTGTTTGCGAAAATCCCTAAGCAGGATTTCGAGGCTTATGTCGCAAAGCTCAACAATGATATTCCGCGACTCACCGACCGTCAGATCGAAGTGAGTTTTATGAAACTGATGCGGATGGCGGGCGATGGTCATACGCGAATACTTCCGACTTATGCGCGGGGCGAGGGTCGCAAGGGCGCGCTCGTTCAGTTTTATCTCTTCACCGAAGGGCTGTATGTGACGGCGGCTGATCCGAAATATGCAAACCTTGTCGGCGCGCAGGTGCTTCGATTCGGCGAGCAAACAGTCGAGCGGGTCATCGAATCGTTGGAGCAGATCATAAGCCGCGACAACGCGATCTGGATCAAACTCATAGCGCCTGCGCTTATGGCCTATCCGCAAATCCTCAACGGGCTGGGGCTGATTCCAACGAGCGACGTTTTGCCTTTGACGATAAAAGACGCGGCGGGACAGGTCAGGCAGGTGTCGCTGCCTGTTGAAGCAGGCATGGCGAATGATTCGTGGGTCACGGCTCGCAAGGATGCGCCCAAGCCTGATCCGCTTTATCTCAAGAACAGAAACACGCCTTACTGGTTCGAGTATCTCGCCGAGTCGAAGACAGTTTTCTTCCAGTACAACGCAGTGCGAAGCGACGTGAAAGAGCCGATTGAAAAATTTTGCGAGCGGCTGTTCAAGTTCATCGATGAGAATCCGGTCGAGCGACTCGTCATCGATATGCGGTGGAACGGGGGCGGAAACAATTTCCTCGTCAAGCCTATACTCTATTCGCTGATTCGATGCGAGAAGATCAACCAGCGAGGGAAGCTCTTTGTCATCGTCGGAAGAAACACCTTTTCGGCTGCGATGTGCGGGGCTGCGCAATTTGAAAGGTACACCAACGCGATATTTGCCGGAGAGCCTACAGGGTCGAGTCCGAACTTCGTCGGCGAGACTATTCCTGTCAATCTCCCTTACAGCAAGATGACGGGGAGCATTTCCGATCTTTACTGGCAGAACTCCGTTGCGATGGATTATCGGGTGTGGATAGCGCCGCAGATTTACGCGCCGCCGTCGTTTGAATGGTTCAAAGCCAATCGCGATCCGGCGATGGAGGCGATAATGGCTTACCGAGAATAAATAGTATGATCCAGCGAAGGCACTCTGAATGATTCGATTTCAAAAGCTGAACCTCGTACTCGCTTCACTGCTTTTCTTCCCGACTGCGCAGGCTCAGGAAAAAGGCATCCCCGCTTATCAGGAAACTCTTCGACAGGCCGAAGCTAAAACGTTCGCTCAGCAGTGGGCCGAAGCCGCCGCGCTCTGGCAACGAGCGGTCGAGATGAACCCTTATCTCGGATCGAACTGGAAACAACTCGCGTCGGCGCGACTGCGCATAAAGGATTATCGCGGGGCGATCACGGCTTATCAAAAGCTCATTGAGATGGGAGTCGATAATCCTTCCAACTGGACTTACTCCATTGCGCGCTGCCATGTGCTAATGGGTGAAAAAGACCGCGCTCTTGAGTGGATAGAGCGGTCGCTTGATATGGGATTGCGCAATTTGAAAGGCTTGCAGGATGAACAGGATTTCGCCTCTCTGCGCGATGACGAGCGATTCAAACGACTCGCTGCCATCGTCGATACGAGCAAGATGACGCGCGACGAAGGATGGCGCTACGACTTGTGGCTGCTTGCGCGGGAGTTGAAGCGAATTCATTACAACCTGTTTGCGAAAGTTTCGAAGCAGGATTTTGAAGCTTACGTCAGCAAGCTCAACGATGATATTCCGCGACTCGGCGATCATCAGATCGAAGTTGCCTTCATGAAGTTAATGAGTATGGCGGGCGATGGTCACACGCGCATTTACCCCTCTTACGCCCAGTTAGCGCGACGTGGTGTCATGGTGCAGTTTTATCTTTTCACCGAAGGGCTGTTCATCACGGCTATTGATCCACGCTACGGCGACCTTGCCGGGGCCGAGGTGATTCGCGTAGGCGATCACACTGTAGACCGGGTGATTGCATCGCTCGAACAGATCATAAGCCACGACAACTCGATGTGGGTGAAATTCATCGCGCCGCAGTATATAGCTTACCCGCAGATGCTCAACGGACTTGGGCTTATCCCGCAACCCGATCAGTTGCCGCTTACGGTCAAAGATGCCTCGGGCAAGGTGCGAACGGTTTCGCTCCCGGTCACGGCTTCGCTCCCTCTTGAAGTGCTCACGGCGAAGGGCGCGTGGGTGACGGCTCGAAAGAATGCGCCGAACCCAGAACCGCTCTACCTCAAGAACCGAAACACTCCTTATTGGTTCGAGTACCTCCCGGATTCCAAGACGGTTTACTTTCAGTACAACGTGGTTCGCAACGATCCCAAGGATCCCTTGAAGACGTTCTGGGAGCGGCTGTTTGGGTTCATCGATGACAATCCGGTCGAGCGACTCGTGATCGACATGCGCTGGAACGACGGAGGCAACATGTTTCTCAATCAGACTCTAATCAGCGGGCTGATTCGATGCGAGAAGATCAATCAGCGGGGAAAACTCTTCGTCATCGTCGGAAGAAATACTTTTTCAGCCGCGATGTGCGGGGCCGCGCAGATCGAGCGATACACCAACGCGATTTTCGCGGGCGAACCTACGGGGTCGAGTCCCAACTTCGTCGGCGAGACCAACCCGATGAATCTGCCTTACAGCAAGATGAAGGGGAGCATATCCGATCTTTACTGGCAGAACTCCGTTGCGATGGATTATCGGGTGTGGATAGCGCCGCAGATTTACGCGCCGCCGTCGTTTGAATGGTTCAAAGCCAATCGCGATCCGGCGATGGAGGCGATAATGGCTTATCGGGAGTGATTGGAATCTTGTGCTGAAGGCGCGCGAAGGTTTGTATTGCTCTCGTTGCCCTCGCCGGTTTAGGCTGGTGATTAACGCATCGCCAATTCTTTGGACTGCTTCTGTGCGCGGCGAAAAAAATCGGAATCGACGGAACAAAGCTCCCCGCTGTTCGTCTAATGGTTGAGCAACCTAAGCTCCCGCAGACGAAAAAGAATTATCTCTACGAAGAAAATGGAGAAGAGATTGATAATGCCTTTACTGATTATGCTTGCGCTGCTTGTGATAGCGGCTCCCGCCCGCGCTCAGAAGATAAGTTCTTCTCCATCAGGATCGCCTTCTTCTGCGAAAGCTTCCGCCGTTTCGCTCTCGCCCGAAAAAGCTCAACCCGTTCGCCTGCCGCTCACCGTCAATGCCCCGGTCATCGATGGCAAACTCGATGACGAAGTGTGGAAATCAGCCGCCGTTCTGAAAGACTTCTATCAAACACATCCGGGAGACAACATCGCGCCTTCGCACCAGACCGAAATACTGATCGCTTTCGACAGCCGCACGCTCTACCTCGCCTTTCGCGCCAGGGACGAAGCAGAGAAAGTGCGCGCGACGGTCGCCGCCCGCGACGATATATTTTCGGATGACACCGTTCAGATAATGCTCGACACCTTCAACGATAAGCGAAAGGCTTACGTGCTGGCTTTCAATCCTTTCGGCATTCAGGCGGACGGAATAAGGACAGAAGGCGCGGGCGAAGACTACAGCGTCGACATCATTATGGAATCGAAAGGCGTTCTTGCCGACGACGGCTACACGGTGGAAGTCGCCATCCCATTCAAATCCCTCAGATACGAAGCAGGGGCGGGAAAGCTCTGGGGCGTTCACGCTTTCCGCCGCATAACAAGGCTCGATAACGAAAACAATTCGTGGATGCCCCTATCAAGAGATAAAACAGGACTTCTCAATCAGGCGGGCCACATCACGGGGCTTGAAGGCATAGCCGTCGAACGCTCGCTTGAAATAATTCCGACCATCACTTTTTCCGAGTCAGGAAGAAGGGTTGCGACTCTTCCCTCCAACTCTCCTTCGTCTCTCATCGATCCGGGAAGGTTCGTCAACAGCCCCGTGAGAATCGATCCCGGCATATCGATCAAATTCGGCATCACGCCCAACCTCACGCTCGACTTTGCGGCCAATCCCGATTTCGCGCAGGTCGAAGCAGACGCTCCCGTAGTGCTTGCCAATCAGCGTTTCCCCATCTTCTTCGGAGAGAAGCGACCGTTTTTCCTCGAAGGCATAGATATTTTCAGAACGCCTGTTCAGGCCGTACACACGCGCACGATAATCGATCCCGATTACGCCGTAAAACTCACCGGCAAGCAGGGACGGAATTCTTTCGGCCTGCTTCTGGCTTCCGACAACGCGCCGGGCCAGTTCAGCGAAGAGGAAATCAACGACCCCGATCTGTTTCCCGATATAGCGAAGTTCATCGACAAGAATGCTTACATCGGAATCCTTCGCCTCAAGCGCGATGTGGGAAAAGAATCTTCTCTCGGAATGATAGCGACGAGTTATAACTTCATCGAACGGCACAATCAGCTTGGCGGAATAGATGGACGCTTCAAACTCGATCAACAGACGACTCTGTCTTTTCAGGCTATCGGGACGACATCGCGCAGATTTTTCTTCGACCCTGAAGGGGGAGAAGGTGTTTACAGAACTGGCAACGGTTTCGCCTACACCTGGAATTTCGACAAGGGGGGGCGAAACTTCGGTTACAACCTGCGCGGGTCGGGGAGGACTGAGGACTATCGCGCGGACGTGGGATTTACGCCGCGCACGAACACGAATTCCTATGGCTGGTTCGTTCGATACAACACCGATCCGAAACCGAAAGCGAAACTGATTTCGTGGCGGGTGTTCAGCTTCACAAATACCAACTTCGACTGGCAGGGAAGGATGACTGACCTTGCGATGGAAGGATCGGGCGGAGTGAGACTTGCCCACAACACGGGGATGGGCGGGGGCGTGGCGCGCGGTTATCAGAGGATATTCGAAGAAGAGTTCGGCGCGCGTCGCAACGCGAGGCAGGCGGGAGCGTTTTTCGGCGACTCGGAGCGATCAAGCCCGTGGACATCGACCTTTTTCTGGTTTGAAACGAATCCGACCGACAAACTGGAGATGTCGGTCAATATGAGCCGCGCATGGAAAGTATTCGATTTCGACTTCGGCGCGGGGCCTCGCTATCCGAGAGTCAGCCCCGTTGGGCTTATCAACTCGGACGCGCCGCTCGATCCCGGCGCGGCTGATTCGACGGATTTTGGGGCGGGAATCTCTTACAAGCTGAGTAAGGATTTGAACACGTCCCTGAGATATTCGAGAAACACACTTCACCGCCGCGATACGGATCGTGTGGTGTTCGTGTCGAATATTTATTCGACGACGACGACTTATCAGTTCACGCGGTTTGCGTTCGCTCGCGCTCGCGTGGATTACGACACGCTTTCAAGCAGTGTGCGCGGGCAGATGCTCTTTGGCTGGACTCCCAATCCCGGAACCGCTTTTTATGCGGGCTACAACGACGACCTCAATTACAACGGCTTCAATCCGTTCACCTCTCATTTGGAACGAGGCTTTCACCGCAATGGCCGCGTCTTTTTCATCAAGATGTCTTATCTGATCCGGCGGAGTTTTTGAAAAAGTCGAGAGTCAGGGATTGGAGCTTTTGCCGCTCGACGGGACACCGACTGACTCTCGACTCGCAATCTTACGGAGCGAAATTGAAGGTCAGAGAGCTAATGACTTTGACCGCTTTTCCCTCAAGAGTGGTGGGAGTGAATTTCCACTGACGCGCGGCATCAACGGCTGAGTCCTTCAAGAGAGGATGGCCCGATAAGGCGCGCGCGGTGATAACATTTCCTTCCTCATCGATTGCTACTTCGACGACGACCGAGCCGGTTATCTGCGCGGCTCGCGCCAGAGGCGGATAAACGGGCGTCACCTGATGGATGGCTTCTCCCTGAATCACGCTGCCTGATTTGCGAATGACGTTGGGCGAATCAGGCGGCGGCGGGGGAGGAGGAGGCGGCGGAACCATGCCCCAACTGTATTTGTTGTCGAACAGCACCCCCACAACCTTCACCGCGAGAGACGATGGATCATCCATCAGAGAAAATAAATTTCTTGCTGAGGGCGGCCCGGAAGAGCGGGGAGAATCCACTTGCTCAAGCGTGTATTTGTGGGTAGCGCCTGACTCAATGGCCGTCGGTATCTTTTCGTAGAGCGTTAGACCTATGCCCTTTTCATCTTGCAGTTCTATGACAATCCCTATGGCGCGATGGTTCGAGTTGTTGAGAAGTGAGACGGTCAACCGGAAAGCATAACGATCTCCTCGACGCTCCCATCGATCACCTCTCCTTTCATAAACGCCTTCGCGTTTGACCGCTTTGATTCTCACGTCGTTGATGATGACGGGCGGGTTCTCACTGTTGTCGTAACGGAGCGAGATTTCATTCGCTTTGCGGAACTCTTCCTCCAGATCCCAAACCTTCTGCCCGGAAGACTGCGCGCCCAAATCCGTCAGAACTTCGTCATCGCCAACACCGCCGGGCACACCTCCCGGCACACCTCCCGGCACTCCGCCCGGAACGCCCCCAACTACACCGCCCGGAACGCCGCCCGGCACACCACCCGGCACTCCTTTTGAAGCAGCGCGGGATTTGGTCTTCTGTACGGCAAAAACCCTGTCGCGGCTCAACGCTCCGGTAACCAGAGTGAAAGTTATCACTGCCAGCGCCGCTGTCGCGATCAAAGCATGACTGCGCCAGGACGATCTTCTTTCGATCTTGTTATCCATGATTTGCTCTATCCTCCTTTTCAGATTCGAACCGGCGGCGCTCGATATACCGGCCATTCTCAAACCTATGCAGAACTGCAAAACCTTCAACAGGCTTGCCGCATAAACCGTGCTGTCCGAGCCAAGCTCGCACACCTTCTCATCGCAGGCCCGCTCGCTTTCGGCCAGCGTCCAGCGATCAATAAGCCAGACAAGTGGGTGGAACCAAAAAATAGAGCAGAGGATCATTTGAAGAGTGCCGATGAGATTGTCTCTCCGCTCGATATGAATAAGTTCATGCATAATCACTGACTCAAGCTCGGCTTCGGATAGATGCGCTGAGATGTCTTCGGGCAAAACGATGACCGGGCGAAATATGCGCCACGCGCCCGGCTCGATTATCCCTCGTGCAAGTATGAGCCTGATGTCGCGCTTTGTGCCGAGCCACGAACTGACGCGGCGCAACGATTCTGCCTCGCGGCCTGAGAAGGCGACTCTTCCGGCACTCAAAGCGCGTGAAAATTCCAGCCGCTTCCAGCACCATCGCCCGATGAAAAAAAGAAAGCCCGCAAGCCAGATAAAAGTGAGCGCGCAATAAAATTCGCTGTGAACGCGCGAAAGCTGAGGGCTTAGGGATGTGTCGGCTATGTTGAATATGGCGATTTGACTCGATGAATCAGCGACAATGGCGGATTGCGGATTGAAGGAACTCAAATCCATGCCGAGACGCTCGATTGCCGCGATCACAAGAACCGACGGCAGAACGAATTTGAGCGACGCGATCAGCCACACCCAGTAGCGCGCCCGCGCCGACCCTCTTCGCAGCAGAAGAATCGCCGCGAACGCCACCGCGCAAAAGAGCGTAGCCTGCCATAGATGATTCGCAAGCAAAGGCCACAGGCGGCTCGACACATCTGCAAGCCATTCGTGAAAAGTCATATTCTTCTCCTTCTCGACGCTACTTGCGCGATCTGCCTTTCGATTCCTGAGATTCGGCCAGCATCTTCTCCAACTCGCGCACATCTTCAAGATCGAGCTTGCCTGCTTCCGCCAGGTGCGCCATCAGAGGGCGGGCCGAGCCTCCGAACAATTCGAGCAGATCATCGATCAAACGATGATGAGCCGCTTTGCGCGTGACCGCAGGTTCGAATATGAATGCGTTGCCGATTTTTTTTACCTGACGGACGGCCCCCTTTTCTTCAAGCCTTCGCACTATCGTCTGCACGGTCGTGTAGGCAGGTCGCTTGCGCTCAGGCAGCCGCTCCTGAATCTCTCTGACCGACGCGCTGCCCAACTCCCACAACGCATCCATCACCTCCATCTCGAACCTGGTCAGCTTTATCCCCTTTTTTTTTGCCACGATCATCTCTCCGTTTCTGAGCTACTACAGATGAGGCTGACTCTACTACAAGTGTCGGAGGCAGGTCAAGCATAAAATTCTTTGACGCCGCGCCGGGGGGTGTCTAAGATCGAGAGGCGATGAAACTGAGCGTCACCCATCACCGTCCACGAAAGCCGACCGAACGGGTCGCGGTGTTTCTTCACGGATTCGGTTCGGATCAGACGGGAGAGAAGGCGACCTCGCTCGGCGACCGATTGACGAAAGCAGGATTTGCTTTCGTGACGTTCGATTTTCGCGGTCACGGAAAATCGGAAGGCTCGAAGAAGGATTTGACCGTGAGCCGCCTGCTCGAAGACTGTGCGGAGGTGATAACTCCGCTCTCCGCCGAGTACCGCCGCGTCTCGCTCATCGGGTCGAGCATGGGCGCGTGCGCCGCGGCGTGGTATGCGGCGACGAACCCTGACCGTATAGCCTCGTGCGCGTTCATCGCGCCCGCGTTCAATTTCGTCAATCTGCTCGTCGATCAGATCGGGCAGAATCGTTTGAGCGAATGGAAGAAGAACGGACTGATGAAGTTCACAAACCAGTATGGCACGACGGAACTCGGCTACCAACTGGTCGAGGACTGGCGGCGCTATTCGCTCTCTCAGCTTGCCCAAAGGTTTTCCACGCCCGCGCTTATCATTCACGGGATGCGCGACGACGCGATCAGTTACCTTCACGCCTTGAGTTTTGCGGGCCGCGCCATATCGTCTGAAATCGATGTGATTTTAGTCAAAGACGGAGACCATCGCCTCACCGCTCACAAGGAAAAAATAGGCGAATGGATCGCCTCTCATTTCGCTCGCGCGGGCCGTTGATTCGATCCGAAAAAGCTATAAAATTCGCGCTCCTCTCGATCACGCGCCGCGCCCTGTCAGGCAAGAGCAGGTCGGGTGTCGCGAGGCGGCTATATTGAGCCATCAGAGGGCGTTTGCGGGGGAACTTTATTATTGACATGCATGTGGACTGATGTTACAAGGTAGAAGGCTTTGAGTCGGAAACCCAATTCAAAGCGATGCTCGTTGATAGAGAAGAATCCCCGGTCTTGTCGCTTTAGCCTGCCCCTGCGATTGCCCTTTCATTTTGTCGTGATTCCCCCGGTTGTTTCTCCCAAATCCGCTCTCTACTTTTCGGTCGAGAGTGAAAAGGTTGCGGTTCTTTTAGCTCCCTGTCTATAGCTCTATCGGGCGCGTTTTGCCCGGTTCGACTCAGACAGCGAGGCGGAAATCCTGTTTAATTATGTCGGCGAAACTGGGCGAGACTCTTCTTAAAGAAAACCTCATCACTCCGCAGCAACTCAAGGAGGCGCTGGACTACCAGAGAGTCAACGGCGGGCGACTGGCTTCGACGCTCGTGAGACTCGGTATGCTGAGTGACGAAGAAGTAACCTCTGTTCTCAGTCGGCAGTACGGGGTTCCTTCGGTCAACCTCGATCTCTTCGAGGTCGATCCGACGGCGGTCGCGCTGGTTCCTCAGGAGACAGCCGAGCGGTATTCAGTCCTTCCACTGTCGAGAATCGGAGCGACGCTCACTCTGGCGATGGTCGATCCGACGAACGTCTTCGCCATAGACGACATAAAATTCATGACCGGGCTTCAGGTCGAGCCTGTAGTCGTAAGCGAGACGGCTCTCGAGAACGCGATCAAAAAACATTACGGCACCTCGCGCGAACTGGAACTTGCCCGCGTGGTCGAAGACCTTGTGGCCGAAAGCACTGCCGCCGACGAATACTCGGATGATGCGGCTGCTTTCGATCTGATAGAAGAGGAAGAAATCGACCTCGAAAATCTGGAGAAGATGGCCGATGACGCGCCTGTCGTCAAACTGGTCAACGTCTTCATGGTCGATGCTCTCCGTCGCGGAGCTTCCGATATTCACGTCGAGCCTTATGAAAAAGAACTCCGCGTCCGCTTCCGCATGGACGGCGTGCTTTACAACATAATGAACCCGCCATTCAAGATGCGCGACGCGCTTACCTCGCGACTCAAAATCATGGCCCGACTGGACATCGCCGAAAAGCGACTTCCGCAGGACGGGAGAATCAAACTGAGAGTCAAACTCGACGGGCGCTCGCGCGAGATAGATTTCCGCGTCTCGACCCTTCCGACCATATTCGGCGAAAAGGTCGTGATGCGACTCCTCGACAAGGAGAATCTGCGACTCGACATGACGCAACTCGGATTCGAGCCTGAGAGCCTCGAAAAATTCAAGCGCAACATCAGCAAGCCTTATGGAATGGTGCTCGTCACCGGGCCTACCGGGTCGGGAAAAACATCAACTCTTTACTCTGCGCTTCAGAGTCTCAACACCATCGATACCAACATCATGACGGCTGAAGACCCTGTTGAATTCAATCTTCAGGGCGTCAATCAGGTGCAGATGAAGGAATCGATAGGATTGAACTTCGCCACCGCGCTCCGCTCTTTCCTGCGTCAGGATCCGAACATAATACTGGTCGGCGAAATCCGCGACTTCGAGACCGCAGAGATCGGCGTCAAGGCGGCGCTCACGGGTCACCTCGTGCTTTCCACACTGCATACCAACGACGCGCCTTCTACCGTAAGCCGATTGATGAACATGGGAATAGAGCCTTTTCTGGTTGCGACCTCGGTCAACCTGATTCAGGCTCAGAGACTCGTCCGACGAATCTGCAAAGAGTGCAAGGCGCAGGTGAAAGTGCCGATCGAGGCTCTAATCGATGTAGGCTTTTCGCCAACCGAAGCGCCTGATCTCAAGACCTTCAAAGGCGCGGGCTGTCAGGCTTGCAATGGCACAGGCTACAAGGGCCGGGTGGGTCTGTACGAAGTCATGGAAATCACGGACGATCTGCGCGAATTGATTCTGGTCGGCGCGTCGGGTCTGGAGTTGCGCCGCAAGGCGATAGAAGAAGGAATGCTGACGTTGCGTCAAAGCGGACTGGAAAAGATAAGACTCGGAGCTACGACTGTTGAAGAAGTTGTGAGAGAGACGGTGAAATAGTTTTCAGTTTTCAGTTTTCAGTTTTCAGAAAAGCTGCTCGGCGAACTGAAAACTGAAAACTGAAAACTGAAAACTGGAGGGATTATGCCAGAGATAGCATTAAGCGAATTGCTCAAGAAGATGATCGAGTTGAACGGATCAGACCTGCACATAACGACGAACTCTCCGCCCATGGTTCGCGTGCATGGAACGCTCCGCCCTCTCGAATACACTGAGATGACCCCGGCTGAGACGAAACAGCTTTCCTATTCGGTTCTGACCGACTCGCAGAAGCACCGATTCGAGGAATCGCTCGAACTGGACTTTTCTTTCGGCATCAAGGGGCTGTCGCGCTTTCGCGCCAATTTGTTCAATCAGCGCGGCGCGGTCGGGGCGGTGTTCCGTTCCATACCTTACGAAATCAGATCATTCGAAGAGCTTGGGCTTCCTCCTGTGATCGAAAAACTCTGCGAGAAGCCGCGCGGACTGATCCTGGTCACCGGGCCTACGGGTTCGGGAAAATCCACCACGCTTGCGGCCATGCTTGACAAGATCAATCGCGAGCGACACGAGCATATCATCACGGTCGAAGACCCCATCGAATATCTGCACATGCACAAAGGCTGCATAGTCAATCAGCGGGAAGTTCACGGCGACACTCACTCGTTTGCCAATGCGCTTCGCGCCGCCCTTCGTCAGGACCCGGACATAGTGCTGATCGGAGAGATGCGCGATCTGGAAACCACCGAGACCGCGCTGCGCATCGCCGAGACGGGCCACCTGACGTTTGCGACTTTGCACACCAACTCGGCGGCGTCTTCCATCAACCGTATCATCGATATATTCCCCGCGCACCAGCAGTCGCAGATTCGCACACAGCTTTCGATGGTTTTGGAAGGCATCGTCACTCAGTCTCTTCTGCCAAAGGCAAACGGTCAGGGTCGCTGTCTGGCTATGGAGATACTCATCCCCAACTCAGCCATCCGCAACCTTATTCGTGAAGACAAGATTCACCAGGTTTACTCGATGATGCAGGCCGGTCAGGAGAAGTTCGGCATGGTCACCTTCAATCAGTCGCTTGCCAATCTGTACTTCAAAAAACAGATCACGCTCGAACTCGCTCTTGCGCGCTCGTCCAACCCCGACGAGCTTCAGGACATAATCAATCGCGGGGCTGCCGCCCTGAGCGTTCAGCATCAGGCTCGCACGCCGGGACCTGCGACTCCCGGCAACCGTCCGCAAGGCCCTTCGCTGAGCCGGATAGGACGATGATGATGATACATTCGATTCCTCACGCTGCGGTCCCCCTTTGCCCTCTAGTTTTGGGTTCAATTTCAGAAATGCCTATGTCAGGAGGCCAAAATGCCTACGTATGTTTTTAAGGGCCGCAATCGCTTGAACGAGATCGTAGTCGGCGAACGTGTGGCGTCCGACCGCTCGACGCTCGAATCTCTGCTGCGTCGCGAACAGATCATACTGACTTCGGCGCGCGAGAAGGGGCGCGAAATCAGTCTGCCGAAAATTGGCCGCGAGAAGGTCAAGCACAAAGACCTGGCTCTGTTCACCCGTCAGTTTTCAGTCATGCTCGATGCGGGACTCCCGCTCGTTCAGTGTCTTGAAATTCTGGGCCAGCAGCAGGACAACAAGCATTTTCAGAAGATCATATTTCAGACCCGCGCAGATGTGGAAGCCGGTATGACGCTGGCAGATGCGATGGCCCGCCATCCGAAAGTATTCGAGCCGCTCTATACCAACATGGTGGCGGCGGGCGAGACGGGCGGTATCCTGGACATCATTCTGCAACGACTCTCGACTTACCTCGAAAAGATGGTCAAGTTGAAGAGCGATGTCAAAAGCGCGCTCGTCTACCCGGTAGCGGTCATAATCATCTCGATCATCGTGATTTCGATCATCATGATCGTCGTGATCCCGGCCTTCAAGAACATATTCGAAGGCTTGCTCGGGCCGGGCGAAAAGCTTCCGTGGCTCACGGAAGTCGTCGTCGATATATCGCACATCATGGCAGGTTACTGGTGGCTGGTGGCGATAGTGTGCGCTTTAGCCTTCTTCGGCGCCAAAGCGTGGTACAAGACTGAGAAGGGACAGCACGTGATCGACAAGCTCATATTGAAGCTGCCCATACTCGGCCTCATCATGCAGAAGATCGCAATTGCGCGCTTCAGCCGCACACTCTCGACTCTCATGAGTTCAGGCGTGCCGATTCTCGAATCCCTGGAGATAACGGCCAAGACCGCAGGCAACGTCATCATTGGCGGAGCGATCATGCGAATTCGCATCGGCATAGAGCAGGGCCAGACGATAGTCGAGCCTCTGCGCGCGTCGAACGTCTTTCCGACGATGGTCAGCCAGATGATAGGGGTCGGCGAACAGACGGGCGCGCTCGATACCATGCTTTCGAAGATAGCGGACTTCTACGAGCAGGAAGTGGATGCCGCGATAGCTAACTTGTTGGCCCTGATGGAACCGGCTATGATTATGTTCCTCGGCGTGACAATCGGAACCATAGTTATCGCTATGTACATGCCGCTGTTCACTCTGATCGGCAAACTGGCAGGAGGAAAATAGTTGCAGTTCGGAGGATGAAAGAGGGAAGCCGCGGGCTTTCCCCTTTCATCCGCCAATGCGGTTTTCCGGTTATGTACAAAAAGCTGCAATGGTTGCAAATCTGGCGGCTCGCCATAGCAGTCGCGCTGCTTGTCGCGGTGGCGCTGTTTGAGCGGGACGCCGGGTCGCGCTCATTTATGCCCGCCCTGGCTCCGGTTGTCGGAGCGTTGCTCGTTTTATCGGCATTATATTTTCTGGCTCTCCGCCACCGCTTCCACTACGACCGCCTCGGCTACGTTCAACTCTGGATCGATCTGGCGCTGATAACCTGGCTCGTTTATCACACGGGAGATGTCGAATCGCCTTTTCTGGCGCTCTATCTGGTCGCTATCTTTGCCGCAAGCGCGCTGTTCAGCAAGCGCGGAGTCACAGTGCTTGGCGCTGCCGGAGCCGCCCTCTATGCCTGCGTCTCGACGCTGACGATGAATGGACTGATCACGCGCGCTGACGGGTGGGATTACTATGATGGGGCGTCGCTTTCTTCGGCGCAATTCATATTCGCGACCAACCTGGTGGCTATATGCGCGGTGGCTCTGCTTTCAAGCCATCTGTCGGAGCGCGCCCGAAGAAGCGAATCTCTTCTGGCGACGGCGACAAAAGAGCTTGCCGATAACCGCCTCTTCAACGACCGCATCATCGAAAGCGTCCGCAGCGGACTGGTGACGACGAATCTCGGCGGCGAAATCACCACCTTCAATCGCGCATCGGAAGAAATAACCGGCTACAAAGCATCCGACGTTCGCGGAAGAAACATATTCGAGATCTTCGGCGACATTCGAAAACAGATCGAAGTCGGACTTGAATCCATACGCACGCGCTCGCGCCTGCCCCGTTTCGACATCGGCTGCAAGGCGGCCAACGGCGGCGATATTCATTTGGGATTTTCCGTCGCTCCTCTCGTAGATGAATCGGGCGAAGCCAGAGGATATGTGCTGACGTTTCAAGACCTCACGGAAGTCATGGAGCTTGAGCGCGAAGTGCGCCGTCAGGAACGCCTCGCCGCGCTGGGCAAGATGGCCGCAGGGCTTGCGCATGAGATTCGCAATCCGCTTGCATCGATGCGCGGATCGGTTCAGGTGCTTGCAAGCGAGTTGAGCCTTTCGCCCGATCAATCGCAGTTGATGGAAATCGTGCTTCGCGAATCCGACAGACTGAACCGAATAGTTTCGGACTTTCTGACCTACGCGCGCCCGCCGAGAACCGAGCGCACAGTCATCGAGCTTTCAAGCATACTCTCAGAGACCGTAGCCCTGCTCCGCAACAGCACTGAACTGAGGCAGGATCACTCGGTCGTCGAGGACTACCCCTCGGAGGCGGTGCATTACTACGGCGACCCGAATCAGATCCGCCAGATTTTCTGGAACCTCACTCGCAATTCGATTCAGGCGATGCCAGGCGGGGGCGAACTGAGAGTCATTCTTGAGGCCAACCGCGATCAGGATGTGACTATCACCTTCAGCGATTCCGGCTCTGGGATGACGCGCGAGCAGAAAGACCGATTGTTCGAGCCGTTCAGTTCATCGAGCGGCGGCACAGGACTCGGCATGGCGATTGTTTATCAACTGGTGAGCGATCACAGAGGAAAGATACTCGTCGATAGCGAGTCGGGAAAGGGAACGAGTATTTCAATAAAACTCCCCGTCGAAGGGCGCGTCATCCGCGATGAAGAAAGCGCCTCTGACGCGGCTCCTCGCCCCGGTTCCTCCTCCCCGGTGGCAGTAGTTGGCTAGAATTAAATCGGCACCGAATTGGCTCTGAGGGCTGATTCCGAGAGGATTCCCATGGAAAAGATACTTGTCGTAGATGATGAACGCAGTATGCGCGAACTCCTGGAGCTTGTGCTGAAACGCGCCAATTATTCCGTCCATACCGCCGAGAACGGCACTCGCGCGCTGGAACTGGTCCGGCATAATGTTTATGACCTTATGATATCGGACGTGAAGATGCCCGACATCAGCGGCATCGATCTTCTGGATCGCGTGCGCGAGATTTCGCCCGAAACGATGGTCATCATGATAACGGCGTTCGCAACCGTCGACACTGCGCGCCGAGCCTTCAAGCTGGGCGCTGAAGATTTCGTCATCAAAGACTCCGGCTTCGATGTCGAAGAACTCAAGATAACCATAAGCAAGGCGCTCGAAAAGAAACGGCTTCGTCAGGAGAACAAAGTCCTCAAGGATGAGCAGCGCAAGCGCAACTCGCCTAATAACATGGTCGGCTCCTCTCCTCAGATGCACGCCATCAATCAGATGATTCTTACGGTCGCCGCCACCACATCGACCGTGTTGATCACGGGCGAATCGGGAACGGGAAAAGAGCTTGTCGCTCGCGCCATTCACGACACAAGTGATCGCGCAGCCGCGCCATTCGTTTCGATCAACTGCGGAGCCTTCACCGAAACGCTTCTCGAATCGGAACTGTTCGGCTACATGAAGGGGGCGTTTACAGGAGCAGGGGCCAACCGCAAAGGACTTTTTGAAGCAGCCGAAGGAGGGACGATCTTTCTCGACGAAATCGGAGAGACTACGCCTGCGATGCAGGTGAAACTTCTTCGCGTGCTTCAGGAGCGATGCATACGTCGTGTGGGCGGGCTTGAAGAAATCCCCGTCGATTGCCGCGTAGTGGCCGCCACGAATCGCGACCTTGCGAAGATGGTCGAGTTGGGGACATTTCGCAACGATCTTTTTTATCGCATCAGCGTCATACCCATCGAGATGCCTCCGCTTCGCGCTCGTCGGGCTGACATACCTGAACTCGTCCGTCACTTCATAAACAAATACTGCGCAGCGGCGTGCCGCGTGCCGCTGGAAATCTCGGAAGAGTGTATGCAGTATCTTGAGTCTTACGACTGGCCGGGCAATGTGCGCGAGCTTGAAAACACTATCGAGCGCGCGGTAGCCCTTCAGCCTTCGCGGGCGATGAGCGCCGAGGGGGGCGCGAAGGAAGGCGCGGTCGGGCCGGAGTGTCTGCCCGAACGCATACTCAAGTACAAGCCCAGAATGATCACTGATATTGATTTGCCTGAAGATGGATTCGACCTGGAGGCATATCTCGCGCAACTTGAAAAGGATTACATCATCAAGGCGCTTCAGCGCACGAGCGGCAATCAGACCCGCGCGGCGGAGATTTTGAACATGCCAGTGCGCTCGCTGCGACATCTCCTCGACAAGCACAAGATTCGTCATACTGCGAGTCTGCTGAGAGAATCTACGGGCAACATGAGCGACACGGCGGCTCATCGTTGATGGGCGACAAGGATGTTTTGATTTTTGTTTCGGGTCGTCTCTTTGCAGAGAAAGGTATCAGATGGACGGCCTTCTTCTGAAACTAAACAATTATCAAGGCAATTATCCTGAGCCGCGATTCTGGAATTTGTTCGGCTCTATCCGCCGGAATTTAGATCGATTCTATTGGTGTTTCACCCTTCAGCCATGGATGGCCCCCCCGATTAACTTCTACGATGATACATCCGTTCTGCTCTCTTACGGGGGCGAAGGAGCCTCGGAGGTTCAGCTTTGGCGGCCTGGTGGTTTGTCTTCTTACGCGGATCAGTTCAGTGAAGAGTACATCGAACTTTGGGGCATTGATCCAGCAACAGGCAATCCGCAACAGATTACCGCTATGTATCTGAGAAGACTGCTCAGAGACTCAAGAAACGCAGCGGAGATCGTTCGCAAGTATGCTCGTGTATGGCTTATTTACACGGACAGCACCTGCTGGGAGATTTACACCCCTAAGACCAGCTTGCTGGATTGTTTGCGCAAGAGCTTGCTGAACGAGCCTTGGGTTGCGGTCTATGATAGCCATTGTGATCAGAGAGAAAAGGCATTCGCTGCCGCTGACTTATCTGATGTATGGTCGGCGCTGTATGGAAGAATCTCCCAACGGATGAAAAATTCACGTGACGCGGAGTGAGAATAAGGCGCGGTTTCCATATCGCCCTCTTGCTCAATGCGCGGTGGGTTGACTCTTCGTTGTGATCTTCTCCGTTCCCTGAATCGGAGGCACGATGTTTTCCATCGAGACAAAACGGTTAATCCTTCGAGATTATCAGGAGGATGATTGGGAAGCCTTCACCCAACATTTCAAAGACCCCTTAGCTCAGGACGGCATACTTTCCTTTCAGTCAGGCGACCTGCAAATCATGCGGGAATTTGAAATTGGACTCATGTTGGCCGAGCAGAACCCGCGCTTAGGTTACGCCCTTGCAGTCGTGCTTAAAGACACAGGGGCGCTGATTGGCTCCTGCTCCATCGGCGGCACTATCGCCGGATACACTCAAACGAGTATGGGCTGGCATTTTGGAAGCGCATATCGAGGCAATGGCTACGCCACAGAGTCGGCCCATGAACTCCTGCGACTGGGTTTTCAGGATCATGGTGTTGAGCGCATATCTGCGCGATGTTTTGCCAACAACGTCGCCTCCCGACGTGTAATGGAAAAAATCGGTATGACGCCGCACCGCAGTGGTTTACTCGCTCGCTGGCTCAGAGGGGCGACCTACGGCGAGAATAAACCGATAGTGCAGTATCGCATTTTGAAGAGTCAGTGGTTTTTGAATCAAAGCAGTGAGATTGCCGCGCGATCTGATGAAGAGAGCGCGCTGTTACTCGAAGTCAGAGATCGTCGTTGATCCAGTCGCCGCGACTGATGTCAGTAGCCCACCATAAGGGAGGGCTTTCACCTCTTCACCTTTTCACCTCTTCACTTCTTCACCTCCAGCGGGACGAAGAGTGTCTTCTTCTTCGTGCAATTCTCTGACATCGATTTCGTAAGGAAGGTTCGGATCGCGAGGCAGTGTCTCGGCTCCCCATCGCTCGGCTGGCTTCGTCGTGTCCGAGACCGCAGGCACTCCGTTTACTAAAGGAACGGTGTCAGGAGTTGCGGTATAAGGCTGGGGGGGAAGAACCTGATTGCCGGTGAACTGAGAGACCAGAACCGTGATGTTGTCTTCTCCTCCTCGCCGATTGGCAAGCTTGATCAAATCTTCACAGGCTTCCTTGAGCGAAGGCGCGCGGTCGATGATCTGATGCATCTCTTCCGAGCGCACCTTGTTCGATAAACCATCGCTGCACATCACCAGAATATCCAGATCGTGAAGCGGCAATCTGTCTATGGCCACATTGACGCGGGGCGATGCGCCAAGAGCCTGAAGGATGACGTTTTTGTAAGCGTGCCGCTCGGCTTCTTCTTCGGTGATGTGACCGGCCTGAACCAGTTGGCCGACAAGGGATTGATCGCGGGTTATCTGTTGAATGCTGTTGCCCCGGATGATGTAAGCGCGAGAGTCGCCCACCTGCCCGAAGTAAGCCGTCGTGCCGAAGAGTCCCACTGCGGTGAAAGTCGCTCCCATTCCCATGTACTCGCGCTTCTTCGAACTCATTTCATTTATATTCTGATTGGTCAGTTCGATTGAAAGCCTCAGTCTTTCGTGGAATGGGAACTTTGAATAAGTCGGGCTGGACTGAAGTTCCAGCATACGGTCGCGGACGCTCTCTACGGCCATGTGCGAAGCGACTTCGCCTGCCAGCGCGCCGCCTATGCCGTCTGTAACGGCAAGCACCGAGCCGCACGCGCTCTGAGTGAAGGTCGCTATTTTTTCATCCGGGTCGCCTTTGGTCGTTCCCGGAGTCCAGGTGTCAGCGGTCGAGAGATTGACAACCAGAAAATTATCTTCATTGACCTGACGCACCATCCCAACGTCAGTCATTGCGAAAACAGCGATGGTGAACGCTACATTTTCCGGCATACCTTAAACCGCCATTCCGGCCTGATAAGGGCGCTCAGCCGACGCGGCGCGAAAAAATTTCCCCTAAACATCTACTGCCGTTTGTGGGCAGATTATGAAGTATTTTCTTTCGATGCGCAACAACCCTTCGTCAACATAATCGGCAACCTAAAACACTCAATCGATCTGCTCCAAAGCCTGATCCAGATCGGCAAGCAGGTCTTCCACGTCTTCTATGCCGACCGAAATCCGCACCAGCCCGTCAGTGATGCCAAGCCTCTCGCGCTCCGACTGCGGGACAGATGCATGAGTCATCGTCGCCGGATGGGAGATCAATGTTTCGACTCCGCCGAGAGATTCTCCCAACGTACAGAGCCTCACGCCTTCAAGCACGCGGCGGGCATTTTCAAGCGAGCCGGTTTCAAACGAAATCATCCCGCCGAACCCCGTCATCTGACGCCGCGCAAGCTCATGCTGCGGATGAGATTTGAGGCCCGGATAATAAACTTTTTTGACCCGCGGGTTTTCGGCAAGAAACTGCGCGATGACGCGACCGTTTTCGTCATGCTGTCGCATTCGCACTGCCAGCGTCTTCGTCCCGCGAAGCACGAGCCACGAATCCATCGGAGAGATGATCGCGCCCGCCGCGTTTTGAATGAACTGAATGGCGCGGGCGTCTTCTTCGTCGTTGAGGATGACTGCGCCGCCGATGCTGTCGCTGTGGCCGTTGAGGTACTTCGTAGTCGAATGCACGACGATGTCCGCGCCGAGTTCGAGCGGGCGTTGAAAATAAGGACTCATAAAAGTGTTATCGACGACCAGTCGAACATTGCGCGGGCGAGTGATCGCAGAAACAGCGCGGATATCGATGAGCGTCATCACCGGGTTAGTCGGCGTTTCGATGAAGACCATACGGGTTTCCGGCCTGAGAGCTTCTTCGAAGTTGAACATATCGCGCCCGTCAACATAAGAGAACTCAAGCCCAAATTTTTTCAGCACCTTGTCGAAGAGCCGGAACGTTCCGCCGTAGGTGTTATCGCTGACGATGACATGATCGCCCGCTTTGAGCAAAGTAGTGACGGCGTTGATAGCTGCCATCCCCGACGCGAAGGCGTAGCAGTGCGCGCCGCCTTCGAGCGCGGCCAAATTTCGTTCAAGCGCGAGTCGGGTAGGATTTTGAGTGCGGGCATATTCGAATCCTTTATGTTTGCCGATGCTTTCCTGAGCGTAAGTAGAAGTTTGATAAATCGGCACAGAAACAGCGCCGGTCGTCGGGTCAGGTTCATTGCCCGCGTGAATGGCTTTAGTAGAAAATTTCATACTCGGCTCCCTGTGAGTTTCATCATTCGATTTTAATCTAGCACTTTTGGGCGAGCTTGTTAAAGTCTGAGCGTTGATAACAGGTCATGCGTGACCGCGAGATACTTCACTTTCATAGGTGAAAAAAGCTTTTACGTCAGACGGCCTGTAGTATAATACAGCCTGTCTTTGGAATTTGATGCTCCTCAAATCGAGAATCATCCATTTGGATGATTTCATATTCAAACTGATGTGAGACAGATCAAACAGCTTTGCTGCCGAGTATTGTGCAAGAGTTAGAAGCGATGGCAAAGAGATCACCTGAAGCAAGATTGTTGGAAATCGTCGGCGCTCTGAGTGATGTGCCGTTTCAATACGATGATCAGAAGCAGGCGTTGAAGCGGATAACTGAATTGGGCAAGGAAGCGATGAACTCGCATACCTGCACTCTGGCCTTTGTCGATCTGGATAGAAGAAAACTCACACACGCTGCCTGGGCAAGCTCTCATCCAGAGATGGAAAAATTCTTTAGCGAGCATGATGAACTGCCGATAGAAGGCTATCTGGACTTCAACGTAGTAAGAGCAGGAAAGGTGCTGGAGCTTTACGATTTGCAAAAAGATGGGCAGGGGGTGGTTAATCCCGAAATAGCGAAAAAGTATGGCATCAATTCATTGTTGGGTCATCCTCTTCACTCGAACAGCAGCCTTATTGGATACATCAATCACTTTTCGTCTGAACGCAAATTCACTCCAAGTCAAAAACGTCTGATCGAGATATTCGCTCATCAGGCGATGCTCACTATCGACAAATTCGACCAGTATCATACTTTCAACAGGTCTTCGAGCATCCTTAAAGAGCTTTCGAAAAGCTTACTGCGTGATAACCCTGCCGATTTTCTCCAGGCTGTAGCCGAAAAAGCCCGCGATCTTTTATTGGTTCCAATCTGCATCATCTGGAAGCAGGTCGACAATAAGCTCAAGATCGTGGCTGCAACAGACGAAGTGGACGACGACTACAGACAGCTTGAGCTTGATCGAAATAATGATGATGTGAAGAAACATCTTTCCAGCAATGAAGTCTCTTATATTCCTGAAGTATCCAAAGCGCATCCTCGACAGACTCATTTGAACGAAATCGAGCGAAGAGGATGGGTTTCTTTGATGACGGTGCCTTTGCAGGTAAATGATGATTTGATAGGGATGCTGGAAGTTTTCACTAAACACGTTCGCCATTTCAAGGAATGGGAAAAAGCGATATTTGCGACTTTCGCAAATCACGCGGCATTGTCGTTTCAGAAAATCGGCCTGCTGAAAGAGACTGAAGACAAGAGAAAGCTGGAAAAGCTCGCCGAGATCATACTAGAGATGTCTGAATCGGACGATGTCGACAGCCTGCTGGAGATTTTTCTGAAGGGAGGGCTGGACCTCGTAGGCGGAACGAGGGGGCTGGTCAGGCAGCTGGACTATGCTACAGACGATCTGCGCGCTGTGGCTTCTAGCGGAGAGCAACCTAAATATCTAATCAAATACCCAACAGGAATCACTGGCAAGGCATTGGCAGACGGACGACCTGTAAGAGCAGGCAATATTCATAGTCCGGAATGGAAAGGAATATATGTCGAATACTGGGAAGACACTAAATCTGAGATGGCGATCCCGATTTTATTGAACAAGGCACGAATTCGAGAAGGGAAGGACGTAAAGCAGGGTGTGAAACCAATAGGGGTATTGAACATTGAAAGCCCAAAGCCGAAGGCTTTCTCCCGAACGGATGAGGGTTGCTTATGGTCGCTCGCGCGTTATGCAGCATTGATGATAGATAGGATCGAATCTGACAAAAAGCTCAATGATCTGCGCATGGTCGAGGATAGAATAGTTAAGGAAACCAGACAAGATCAGATTATGAGTACCCTTTTGAGGGGGATTAAGCGGATTCTGGGGTTCGACTATGTGAATATATTGCGGGTGATCCCGGATCGAAAGTGTATTCAGGCAGAATATGTCACCGGGATCGAAGAGCATGAGATAAACCTGTTTAAGCAACAAGCTGTTTATCCTTTGTTCGTCCATCCCCTGGAAGGCGACAACTATATTTACGCAAATATTGTCAGACACGAAGAGATTGAAGTTCCCGATTTGGATGACAACAGGCTGGATAAGAAACTCGCCAAGCGGTTTCGCATCGATGATTTGGCGCGAGTGTTCGTCCCTCTGATCGACCCGGCAACCAAGCGCGTGACGGGCGTAGTCGAAGCTGGCTATAAGAAAAAATATAGAAACCACATCTACGAACGCGATGTGGAGATGCTCAAGCGATTAGTCGATTATGCGGCGCAGGCTTTGCAATTGGAGAAAGTATATTTGATGGATCAGATTATACATGAACTAAGCACGCCTATAGTGGGTCTCAGAAGCAACGCAAGTTTTCTTGAAAGGCGATTTAGCCAGCTAAGTGAGCAACTCATGAGCAACAAACTTGCCGACATGTTAATCGACAGCACCATACTGTCTTATCAGGTGGAAGAGCTTGAATACTTTTTTGGTAAGCCTCGTCGCGCACCGAAGCTGGAAGAAACTTTTGTGTATCGAGATGTGATTATAAAAACCATAAACCAACTAAGACCCTTTATAGCCGGTCGTGGTCTCAGTCCAGCAAAGGTGATCTACAACCCTGCTGGCAGTCAGCGAATAAGAGTTTTTACAGACCCGAGCAGACTCAATCAGGTCGTCTTCAATCTGCTTATAAACTCTGTTAAGTATGCTGAAGACAACCCGAATGATTTCGGAGTGCAAATCGAGGTTAAAGAGAATCGGGATAATTTCATCATCAAGTTTCAGGATTGGGGCATAGGGATCGATGAGCCATACGTCTCAAGGGTTTTTGAGAGAGGCTTTCGCACCCCCCAGGCGAAGAGGAAAGATGTCTATAGTTCCGGACTCGGGCTGACGATATCAAGAGCGATCATGAAAGAACTGGGGGGAGACCTCAGATTGACCAATAATCGCAAACCCACTGAGTTTCAGATGATCATACCTAAAAAGAGGGAGGGGGAACTTCAATGATTCTTTTCGTTGACGATGAGATGCGAGAGATGGATAGCTACAAGTTGGAGTTGGAAATGTCAAAGTACACGGTTGTTTTTGAGCCTGATGTGGATAAGGCATTGGCGTTTCTCGAAGAGGCATATAACGACATAGAACTCCTGATTCTCGACATAATGATGCCGCAGGGAAAAAATTTCGAGGCTGCCCGCCATGAAGGTTTAAGAACCGGAGTGGATTTTTATGAAAGCATCAGAAAGACGCATCCTGAATTACCCGTGATTATTTTAACCAACGTTTCTGATGAAAGCGTGAGAGAGCGGTTCAACGGAGAAGCCTATTGCTGGTTCCGGCAAAAGACGAGAGTCCTGCCTTACGAACTGGCTGAGTGTGTTGATGAGATTCTGAAGCGCTAAAGAGCGAATGGGGGCAAGGAAATGAATAACGTGACTGAAAATGCCACAAGTTTTGAGAAGGACTTGAAGGAATTGTTGTCTAATACACTACAACAAACTCCTCAATCCGGTCAGAAGGAAATAAGGGAACGACTGAGTATCTCATTGCTCAAGACAATCGACTCGCTAATCAAAGGTGAACCTCGCTCGCTTGATCAGAGATTAATGCAGCAGGCCATGTCCGAAGAGCAAGAGCAGTTTGATCCACGTGAGAAACTTGAGTTGTTAAGCGTCTTGAAAAGTCTTATCAATGCTTGCAGCAAGATGGCGCGCTTAGGAGCGAGAAGCCCCTTTAGTGCAGAATGGCGAGATCTTTGGAATTACGTTGAAAGGATTGGAAGAAAAATTCAGCTTAGATGGCCGGATTCACAAGAAGAATTTGAAGCCACTCTGATGTGGATGATTGAAAAAGGAGATAAAGAAGACTTGGTGCGGATTAAGCTGTTTCAGGTTATCAAGAGCGATCTTCCTTTTACCTCTGAGCAAATTGAACGTTTCATCGATATTGCTATCCAGCGCATAGAACAGCGGGAAATAGACTTCTCAAGCGCACCGCCGCAGGCTTACAATACCGGAGGGCCAAGCGACTTTATTACTCAACGTCTACCCGTAGAACCTACGACTTTGACAGAGGCGGCGACCTACAGAGTCTTTTGTCCCGAAGATGCCAGAGACTTTCCCCAGAGCGTGCGCGTACTTCAGCAGTATGAGGCTTTTGCCATCGTCTCAGCGCCCCCGGACGCTGTTTCCGAGTTGCGAAAACGCTGCCCGGTGGAAATACTTGAAGATGAAGATGATCTCAAAGCGGCCCCAGTGAGACCAGGAGAAACGGTAATGCGTAACATGGTGGTGAGATTCATAGCTCCTATCTGCGATGAGTGGAAGAAGCAGATCGAGGATGCAGGGGCGAGGATTATCCAACCTCTCGACAACTTTTCAATCATAATTTCTCTCTACAGCGCCCAAACTCTGGAACTTATCGGAAGACTGAATGAAGTTCGGGACGTTTATGCTTTCGAACCCGATATCCGCATAGAGTCTCTTCAGGGATTAGGTCAGGACTCCACGGAAGAAGAGGCTACAGAATCCAGACTGGCAGCGGCGGAAGGAAAAGCCGCATACTCCGACCTCCGGGGCAAAGCTATACCTGGACTTTTGATCGCCAGCTTTTTTACACGAGAGTATCGAGATCGCGCCGCAGAAGAATTGTTGGCGCGCGGCATCGAAGTTGTCAGCCGTCCGGGTGAGAAACGGCTCATAGTTGATATAAGCTCGACCAAAAATGTGTTGAATGACTTTTCAATAATCTCAAGGCTGGAAGGATTGCGCGTACTTGAAGAAAAGACTATAGAGACATGGTCGAACGATGTCGCCCGAAAGGTTTTAATAGAAGGCTCAATCACTACAAACCCCAATCCCTCCGGCTCTGTCGGGTTAGACTGCCCTGACATCGATCTGACCGGGAAAGGCGAAATCATAGCTGTCGCTGACACTGGACTCGATACGGGCGACAAATCAACCTTGCACCTGGATTTTCGCGGGAGAGTCCGATTCTTAGAAAAGTATCCTATAGCGGAATCTTATAAAGAGAGAGTGGATAATCCGGCTGGTGATAACAATCCTGCTGATCTGTCAGGACACGGAACTCATGTGGCTGGGAGCGCAATAGGAAATGGAGCGCAGGCGCAAGCCTTAAAGCTCCCTTCCATTCAAGGCACAGCCCCCGATGCCGATCTAATATTCCAGGCGGTTGAGCAGACTCCCAAGTGGAACGAGAATGGTCATAGATATTATTGGCAGAGATACCAGTCGCCGCCGCCTGAGCGAGGGTTCTTTGGTATCCCTGACGAGCTTGGAAAACTCTTTGAAGAAGCTTACGAAAACGGCGCAAGGATTCACTGCAATTCATGGGGGGGAGGTAAAATAGGGGATTACAATAATCGCTGCGAGGATTTAGACGAATTCGTTTGGAACCACAAAGACTTCCTCGTTATAGTCGCTGCAGGCAATCGGGGAAGACAATATCCATATCGTCCGGATTTCATAGACCAACCCAGCATCGATCCGCCTGGGACAGCCAAGAATTGTTTGACGGTTGGAGCCAGCGAAAATGAGCGTAAAGATTTTAAATATACTTATGGGATGTACTCGGAGAAAAACTTTACAGCCGAGCCTTTCTATTCGCGTGTCATGACAGATTCAATAAAACATATTGTTGCGTTCAGCAGTCGCGGCCCCTGCAACGATCCTGATAATGCCCCACGCAGGCGGCGTAAGCCTGATGTGGTTGCTCCCGGAACATTCATTCTATCGCCCCGTTCATCTCAGGTGTCGGACGACAAACTGAGTTTTCCCTGGGTTCAATATTCACAAGCCCAAAGCAATTACATCTATTGCAGCGGCACTTCTATGTCCGCTCCACTCGTTGCCGGATGCGCCGCCCTCGTCCGTCAATACCTTCGCGAAAAGAAAAAAATTACAAACCCCACGGCTGCTCTGCTGAAAGCGTCTCTGATACATTCTGCCGAGTACCTGAATGATCCTAACTTGCACCCTTCGTCCTCGAAGTGGGCCGACAACGAACAGGGATGGGGAAGAGTAAATCTGAAAAACATCATTGCATCGGGTGCGCCAACACGGACTTTTTTCATAGACGAATTGCAGGGACTTGCTACCGGCGAGGAGCGTACTTATCAGTTTGAAATAAACAAATCGGCTGACGAGAGCGATAACCCATCTTTGCTGCGAGTGACGCTCGTCTACACGGATTTCCCCGACGAAAAACTTGTGAACAATCTGAACCTATTTCTATTTAGCCCCGAAAAGAAATACTATATGGGGAATTATTTTGAAGACAACGACGAGACTGACTCGATAAGCAATTCTGAAGACGAACGGATGCCTGAGCCTGACTCAATGAACAACGTGGAGGGCATCGTAGTAAGAAAGCCTGTTGCCGGAGTGTGGACTCTAAAGGTAGTAGGGTCTCTGGTCAAGCACGACAGGCAGGATTTCGCGCTCGTCATATCCGGCGACGTGCAGATGTTAGAATGAATCAAAACAAGAAGCCTGCTCATCGATGGGATTCGCAGGCTCCTTGAAGGTAAACCTAATTTTGTCACCTGCGGATGTTGAAGCCATTCGCAGGCAAGGGAGGTTTTTCCCCATGTGTAGATTCGTTTTTTTATCAGGCTTTGTCAATGATCTTTTGGATAAGATTCCGTCTGGACACTGGTCGATATGGGTATGCCTGTTGATTCTCATCTGTGCTTATGTCTTACGCAAGATGGGATTCCGCATTGAGATGAGACTGGGATCACCTCCAGAAGACACAGAAGAGAGTAAGCGAAGAACGGGAAGAGATTGATCGCAATCTCGCACACCAAAGATCGTCGACCGGAACTTTGTCTTCATTGAATCGTATGAGGGTGTGCCTGTATAGTTTCAATCCGAGCAGCCCCGCACGGCGCGCGTGATTGATCGCAGGGCTGAGAAAATTTCTCCGGTAAATTATGACTCTTCGCAGACACTCTCTGCTCTTGTTGCTCGCGCTCCTCGTCGCGCTCCCTTCCATCTTTCCTGTGAGCGCGCAGGACGGCGCGGAAGATGGGGTTTTCCGCTCGCCCGATATCGAAATGACTGTCAGGGCCGGATTCGGAAAACTTCAGGTCGATGTCTTTACAGGCGGCTGGGTTCCCTTTCGTATAGCTCTCGCCAACCAGGGTCAAGCCATAACCGGTCGCCTCATCGTCAGAACCGAATCGCCCCCCAATCCCACTTCGCAGGCGCGCGATTTCGTCAAGGATATTCAACTCCCTTCCTCCTCGCGCCAGCTTCACGAAATACCGGTCTATCTCAACTCAGGCCATCGCCCGGTCGAAATAGTTCTCGAAAGCGACGGCGATGAAATAGCTCGAACCAGCCTCCGCGTCGAGCGCGATTACTACGTCAATGATCAGCTTGAAATCGCCGTCATCGACACGGACGCGACCGCGCTCAATAATATTTCATCGACGGAAATCGCTCCGCCTCAGAATCGACAGGCTTTCAAAAGCGCCCCTCCCGGATCGCCGACTCAAGCCGATCAGACCCCGCCGCCTCAACCGCCTCAACCGAGATCGCGGCGCAATATCTGGGGCAGCAATCGTCAGGGGCCTGCGGCTCATCCGGTGGTCATTCAGGCTGAAGACATGCCGCGCGATTTCGTCTCTTACGATTCGCTCGATGCCGTCGTACTCGGCGATGCGCCCGTGAGTCTGCTCACCGAAGAACAATCTCGCGCTTTGAAACTATGGGTCGCATCGGGCGGACTCCTTATCGTCACGGGCGGAGCGGATTTCGTCGGCCTTCACGCTGCCGGACTCGATTCGATTCTTCCCGTAGACGTGCGCGGCGCAAACCCGGCTCCTGGCGTGCCTGATCTCGTCAACGCCTACGGAGCATTCGAGTCAACGGATGCGACGCTCGTCCAATCGGCTGTCGCGCGAGAAGGCGCGCGAGTGCTTCTCGGAACCAGTGATCGCGTGATCGCAGCAGAACGCGATTACGGCAGCGGCATGGTTCGCTTCCTTGCGATCAATCCGAAAATTCATCCTTATCGCGGCTGGGGCGCAGCTAAAAATTTGTGGAATGATCTTCTGCTCCCCGCCGTCGATACTCTGCCCGGTCAGACTCAGTGGATAACGAGCGGGCGCAGAGGCAATTCGCGGTCGAGCAATTGGGGCATTCAGAATTACCTTTTCGATCTGGCCGGGATCGAGACGCCTTCGGCCAATTACTTTCTGCTCTTCCTGCTCGCCTACATTCTCGTCGTCGGGCCGATCAATTACTTCGCGCTTCGATGGACGAAAAAACTCGACCTCGCGTGGCTGACCATCCCCGCTGTGATTCTGCTCTTCACCGCGGTGAGCGTGACTGTCGCGCAGTTGAGCCGGGGCGGCGGGACTCTCACGGCTGATGTCACGATGGTCGAACTTCATCAACGCGAAAGAGTGTCGCGGGCTATGAGCGCACTGCTCATCCGATCTTCTTCGAAGAGCCGACAGCAAATCACATTCGACAGTCGCGACACCTTCGCCATCGATGCGACAGGCACTTTCGATTCGCGGCCTGGTTCTTCCGATCACCTCGAAGTCGAGCGAGCTAACAAACAACTCTCGCTCAGCGTGCCGATGAACACGTGGACGACAGGGGTATTCAATATTCGATCAATCGGCGATTCAGCCGCGATGATGATTTCCGCCTCCCCTGTCGGAGACCAGAGAAACGCAACCCCGCAGGTGCGAGTGAAAAATGTTTCGGACTCACCCATCACTCGCGCTGTTTATCTCAGCAATGCCGGAATGTCTGATCCGTTCGATCTCGCGGCGGGCGAAGAAAAACAGATCGTACTCAATCCGGCGCAGCCCTCGACTTTCTCAAGCTGGTTTCGCAGTCAGCTTGTTCCTGACAGCAGCGAAGACCTCGTTTTTCGCGAACTGGCTTTCGTGCTTGATCGCGAGATAGGCGGGCAGGCTGTCTTTCGCCAGGGTTTTTTCGACAACGCGATGATGACCGCCACTCTCAAACAACTTGAGCGACCGTTGCTCCTTGGGTTCGTCGAACACAATCCGGTTCCGATGAGCTTCGAAAGCGGGCCGAGCCGTCGCAGCAAATCTCTCTATGTGGTGCATCTCTAAACTATGGGCGACAACCCGAACAACACGACGAGCATGATACGGCTCGAAAATGTGACCAAGTATTACAAGACCTTTCCTGCGGTCAACAACGTCTCGCTGGAAATAGCGCGCGGCGAGGTGTTCGGCTTCATCGGCCCAAACGGTGCAGGGAAGACGACGACTATAAAAATGCTCGCCACATTGATGCTTCCCTCCGACGGACGCTTGAGCATCGGCGGATACGATATCGTCAGCGAGCCGCATGAAGTGCGCCGCATCATCGGCTATATGCCCGACAGCTTTGGCGTCTACGAAGACCTGTTGGTGTGGGAGTATCTCGACTATTTCGCCTCGCTCTACAAAGTCGACCCTGCGCGTCGCGGGCGCGCTATCTCTGATGTGCTGGAACTGACCGATCTCGCGATCAAGCGCGATTCACAGGTGATGAGTCTTTCGCGCGGGATGAAGCAGCGGCTCTGTCTTGCAAAGACATTGATTCACGATCCTGAAGTGTTGCTTCTGGACGAGCCTGCATCGGGGCTTGATCCGCACGCGCGAATAGAGATTCGCGAACTCATCCGCGAGCTTTGCCGGATGGGAAAAACCGTTTTGGTTTCTTCGCACATCCTGACCGAGCTTGCGGATTTCTGCACCTCGATTGGAATCATCGAAGCAGGATGTCTGCTGGCCTCGGGTCGAATAGATGACATCACTCATCAACTGGCAGGCCACGTTATGCTCGAAATCACGGTCAAAGGCGACCCCGGCCCTTGCGTGGACGCGCTTTCCGAACGAGCCGACATCGAGCGCGTGACCTGCGACGGTCGCGCCATTCGCGCCGAGTACACAGGCGATGCGAATGAGGTTGATGAACTGCTTGAATATCTGATCCGGGGCGGCGCCCGCGTGCTGTCGTTTACGCGCAGCGAGGCCGACCTCGAAGACATATTCCTCAAGGTGACGCGGGGAGTTGTTGCTTGATTTGTCCTTTGTCCCTTGTCCCTTGTCATTTGTTTTTTCACATAATGACAAAGGACGAAGGACAAATGACAAATGACAAATCATGAACATATCGAATCCGATTCTTATAAAAGAGATGCGAACGCGAATGCGCGGGCGGCGTTCGTTTCTGGTGCTGACCGGGTATGTGCTGGTGCTGAGTCTCATACTCGGACTGGTCTATCTGGTGTTGAGCAACAACGCGCCCACCAGCGTCGTAAGCAGCGCGGGCCGCTACCTCACGCCTGTTTTGATATTCGTGCAGATGGGGTTGATATGCCTGATCGCGCCGACCTTTTCGGCCAGCGCGATCAGTTCCGAGCGTGAACAGGAGACGTTCGATCTTTTAGTGGTTTCGCTCGCGCGCCCTTCGACTATTGTGTTTGGCAAGGTCGGCGCATCGCTTTCTTATCTGCTGCTGACTTTGTTCGGATCGCTCCCGTTGATCGCTCTAACGTGGTCGTTGGGAGGCGTCGCTTTGGGCGATGTGGCGATAGCTTATCTGGTGATGCTAGTGGCGGGCGTGACTTATTGCTCAATGAGTTTTATGTGGTCAACGCTTGTACGTCGCGGCGTGTTCGCCCAGCTTCTGAGCCTGTTCACGGTGATATTTCTGGTAGCGGCGATGCCTGCGCTGGCGATGTTTTTCACCGCGCTTGCGAGCAATTTTTCGGGCGGCCCGTCTCAGGGCTTCATCAACGTCGTGTATCTGCTGATGAGGACGAATCCTTTCGCAGCCATTGCCTACTTGCTTTTCGGGCTGCCGATGCCGCAGGGCGTGTGGATGGAAAAAGTTCCGATATGGATCACGCAGGTGATATTCTATCTGGGACTGACGGCCTTGAGTTTGTTCTTCAGTCTCAGAAGACTTGAACGAGTGAGAAAATGGTTATGAACGACGCGGCGATTTCAATAAAAAGATTCGAGCGAAAAGTGATGTGGCGCGAACGCGCGCTATCAATGATCAATCACCTCGCGCTCGCGCTCATGATTGGAGGCATTGCGTCAGCTTCCATCGTGCTGTACATACGTTTGCGACCCGCTGAGCTTTCAATCTGGAAAATCGTCATCGCTGTTTTTGGCTCAGTCGCTCTCGCTGCCGGGGCGAGATGGTTTCTGACTCGCGCAAGAGAGCGAGATGCCGCCTTCAAAATAGACCGCGCGTTGGGTCTTGAAGATCGAATCGTTTCATCTCGCGCCATCATCGAGCAGGGCGGGCCTCAGCGCGAAATCGAAACGGCGTTGATCGCTGACGCGGCTAGTCGCATCAGCAAAGCTGATGGGTCGCGAGTAGTTCCGTTCGTCATCGCTCGATGGCACGCGCTCGGTTTGATCGGAATCGCGGCGCTTGTGGTCGCACTGATGATTCCGCAAAAGCCCAACCCACAGGCCGCCGCTTTGATCGCCGAGCGACAGGATATTCAAACCGCGGGTGAGCAGCTTGAACAAATCGGATCGGAAGTCGAGAAAGAATTGCCGCCCGAAACCGAAACCGCTCGCCTCGCAAAAGAGCAGGCTGAATTGGGTCGCGCTCTTCGCCGCTCTACTGACACACGGGCCGAAGCTCTCAAAAAAATCAACGAGCTTGAAAGCCGCATCCGCCAGCGTCAGGATGTGCTTGCAAATACGCGCGCCGATGAAATAGTCGAACTCGCCGAAAGAAGATTGAAATCGGCTCTCGCTGAAAAGCCTAAGGAGCGCAAACAAAATCAGGACAAAGCGACTTCGGCAAGTGAAGCCAGTTTGTCGGAGCAAAACGCCGCAGCCGAGAATAAGAATGAAAATAAAGCGGACACCTCGAATCAGTCAGAAACCGTGGCTTCAAACAAGAGCGACGAGAGCAGCGCGAAGCCGACAGGTGAGCGGAAGCCTGATCAGTCAAAGCCTTCGGGCGACAACTCCAGCGAATCGAACGTAGATAAAAAACAACCTGATAAGGACGAGCAGCCATCGGGCGAGCAATCAGGGAATCAATCGTCGCCTGTGAATCAAAACAAATCTGAAACGGAGCCGTCGGGCGAAAAGAATTCACAGCAAAAACCCGAAGGCGAAAAGTCAGAAAGCGAAAAGTCAGAAAGCGAAAAGTCGGAAAGTGAGAAGTCGGAAGGCGAGAAGAAAGAAAACGTCAAACCTCCGACCGATGGCCTGTCCCGGCTTATGGCAGAGCAGGCGGCGAAAGCTCTCTCGAATCAGCTTCTCAAAAAAGCCGAGCAGTTGCGCGCGGGCCAACTCAACCCCGAAGATATCAAAAAGCTTCAACAGTCTGCCGAAAATCTTGCCCGCGATCTCGCGCCCATAGCTCAGTCGAAAGAATTTCAACAGGCGCTCGAACAACTTGCGCAAAAAGTAAACCCCGAACAGCTTGAGCAGGTGGCGCGCGAGTTGATGAAGAATGAGCAACTCAAACGAGAGCTTGAGGCAACCGCGCGAATGCTGGCCGAAAACCGTCAGGTGAAAGAGATGGTCGCCGGTCTCGCGCAGAAGTTCGACGGCAGGCAAAGAGGCGAAGCAAAAGAACAGGCGCGCAATCAATCAAGCGGGCAGGGCGAAGGCACAGGCAAAGGCAGTGGAGACAAAAATCTTGAAATGAACGCGCCCCGTGAGCAGTTGAAAGGGCAGGGAAAAGAACAAAAGCTTGCCGGGAGGATGCAGAAAAAACCGGGCGGCGAATATCTCTTTTTGCAGGCGCGACCGGGCGCCGGCGCAGCGCGCGCGCCCTATTCGTCGGCCTATCCGCAGTATCGAAGAGAGGCCGAACGCGCAGTCGAGCGAAGCCGCGTGCCAGCGCACCTGCGCTCGCTGGTGCGAAATTATTTCGATGTCATCAACCCTGATGTGGAAAAGAAACCCTGAAGCGCACGGAGCAAATTATGGATCAGAGAGAAAAAGAGCGGATAATCTGGAATCTGAAATCGCTTCCAAACGAGCTTGATGATTTGTTGAGCGGGCTTGATGAAGACACTCTGCGATGGCGACCGAGACCAAACAAGTGGTCGATCAAGGAGATCATGTGCCACCTGCGCGATATGGAAAGCGAGGCTTATCTTGCGCGCTACCTTCGCATACTCTCGGAAGAAAATCCTCTGCTTCCAAACATCGATCAGGATCAGTTGGCCGCCGAGAGAGACTACATCAATCAGAATGCTCAGGCTGCACTCGAAGATTTCAAGCGGACGCGCGCCATCACCGTAAACACTCTCGAAGCCGCGCCTCTCGATGCGTTCTCGCGCGCAGGCGTTCACGAAACATCAGGAAGGCTTACGCTAGAGCAACTCACTGAACGCCAGATAAAGGGCAACGACATCAATCACCTTTCGCAGATGAAAGATATCATCGCGCTCCGTATGCCGTGGAAACAGGAATAGTCCGTTGTCAGTCGTCCGTTGTCAGTCGTTTTTGATCAACAACGGACAACGGACAACGGACAACGGACAAATGACAGAAGAGATAAAAAAGAGAGTTGAGAGCTACGCCGGGAAATTCGCCGCGCTCAAGTCGGAAATCGCCCGCGTGATAGTGGGGCAGGAAGAAGTCGTCGAGGGCGCGCTGTTGGCTCTGATGGCCGGAGGTCACGTTCTGCTCGAAGGCGTGCCGGGGTTGGGAAAGACGCTGCTCGTTCGCACGCTTGGAGAAGCTACGGGTTTGAAGTTCGCTCGCGTTCAGTTCACGCCTGATCTGATGCCTGCCGATATCGTGGGAACGAATATCATCGTCGAAGGCGAGACGGGCGAGAAGATGTTCCGGTTTCAACCGGGGCCGGTTTTTACCAACCTGCTGCTTGCGGATGAAATCAATCGCGCGACGCCCAAAACTCAATCCGCTTTGCTCGAATCGATGCAGGAGCGTCAGGTGACGGTCGGCGGAAAGACTCACCCGCTTGAGGGAATTTTCTTCGTACTCGCCACTCAGAATCCGCTTGAGATGGAAGGCACTTATCCTCTGCCCGAAGCTCAACTCGACCGTTTCATCTTCAAGATACTGATCGAGTTTCCTTCGCGCGCGGATTTGATCGAAGTGCTGAAGCGAACGACCACAGAAGATGTGCCACGAGCGAACACGATGATTTCGCCTGAAGAACTCGTCGAGATGCAAAAGCTCGTGCGTGAAGTTTATGTCGCGCCTCATCTCGAAGAGATGACGGTCGATTTGTTGATGAGAACTCATCCGACGGAAAGCGCGCCTGAAAGTGTGAGGAAGTATGTTCGCTTCGGCGCAAGCCCGCGCGGCGCTCAGGCTATGATGCTGACCGCAAAAGCGAAGGCGTTGCTTACGGGTCGCTACAATGTCAGCGCCTCGGATATAACGTCGGTGGCGAAGCCGTCGCTTCGTCATCGCGTGATATTGAATTTCGAGGGCGAAGCCGACGGCGTAATCATCGATTCGCTGCTCGATGATGTGTTGCAGGAATCTGCCGTCGCGGCGTCGAAGTGAACCAGGGGCGTTGCAAGGTCGTTTGACAACAAAAAAGCGGACTGCCCTGGGGGCGCACGCTTCCAGCGTGCAAGGCTTCAGGTGTAACCAACTGCCCGAATGCGTGAGACTGGCAGGCAAGATGCCTGCGCTCCCAGGGTTTGGTGAACTGCACATTTTCGACCCATCAATGGAACCCGACAAAAAGCCTCTACTCGATCCCGCATTTTTGAGAAAGCTCGAACGGCTTCGCATTCAGGCGCGGCGCGCTTTCGCCGGTACGACTCGCGGCGAGCGCCGCTCAACGCGTCGAGGATCGTCGGTCGAGTTCGCCGATTTCAGAAAGTACGAAACGGGAGACGACTTTCGACACGTCGACTGGAATATCTACGCGCGGCTTGAACGATTGATGCTCCGCCAGTTCATCGAAGAAGAAGAAGTACGGGTTGATATATTGATTGATCGAAGCCGCTCGATGCATTTCGGCGAGCCGCTGACCAAATTCGATTTCTCGATTCGAGTCGCCGCCGCGCTTGCTTTCCTCGCCGTCACGGGACTTGATCGCGTTGGAATCATTGCTTTCGATTCGACCGTAAGAGAACGCCTTCGCGCTCTTCGCGGACGGGGACATCTGATCTCGGCGATTTCATTTTTGAACGATCTTGCCGAGGCAGTAGGCGAAGACTCTTCATCGAACGAGACGACCAATCTTGCGGCGGTGATGAGGGCTTATCAGAAATCGAACGCGCGATCAGGGATCGTGTTCGTGATTTCGGATTTTATGGACGCAAGCGATTTCCGCGCTGAGATGAAACTGCTCGCCCGTCGCGGCTATGATGTGAATCTGATTCAGACGCTCTCTATGGAAGAGACCCGGCCTGAGATATTAGGCGATTTGCTTTTGATCGATTCTGAAACGGGCGATGAGCGCGAGATAACAGTCAATGCCCGCGCTCTTGCCGCTTATAAATCGGTGTTTGCCCGGATGACGACCGAGCTTGAAACTTTCAGCCGCGCAAACGGCATAGGCTATCTGATGGCGACGACCGACGCCGGGTTTGAAGACCTGCTCCTGAAGAATCTCATCTTAAGCCGCATGGCTGAATAACTGCGCATTGCTACATCTCCACCGGATTCCTATAATCCTCCCCGATGTCGAATGATCAACAACCCCTGACGCAACCCGTTCCCTGGCGCGTATGGACTGCGGCCAACGTGATAACGATGTGCCGCATACTTCTCATCATTCCGTTTCTTTATCTGATCAACAAGGGGCAATTCGGCATCGCCCTGACTATTTTTTTCATAGCCTCGATCACCGATTACATCGACGGTTATCTGGCGAAAAACTATGGTCAGCAATCGCGCCTCGGTCAGATGCTCGACCCTGCGGCGGACAAACTGCTGGTGACGGCATCATTCGTCGTGATGGCTTTGCCTCGCGATAACTTCGCTTCGCTTCCGCTCTGGTTGGTCATTGCCGTCATCGGGCGCGATCTGCTCATAGTCGTCGGCTCGTGGATCGTTTACCTCCTGACGAAATTCAAGGAGTTCAAGGCGACGGCTCTGGGCCGAATCAACACCTTTCTCGAAATGGGGCTGGTCTTCTGGTTTCTGGTCTTTCACACCGCCAACTGGCTGACTTCGTTGCTCCCGACTCTCTATGTGGTGGTGTTTGCTTCCGTTCTTGTTTCAGGCGGCGAGTATGTGCTGATGGGAGCGCGCATCATCCGCTCGCATCGCAAAACTCTCTCAAATGGATCTTCTTTAATCTCATAAAACACCTTGCTCTCCATATCCAAACCGGGGTGCAGTTTTCAAAAGTCGGCCAGACTGATCATGGTGTTTGGAAATAACTGTTCAGCCCGAGAGGGGCGACCTGTCTATATAGAGGTTAAGAAAAAGAAGTTCAGAGTACCGACTTTAGTCGGCAGGCGCGAAACTCACAGTCTTCCGCCTAAAGGCGGTACTCTAAACACCGCTTCCTTTTTTTTTAGAACATCATTTTCTTTAAATCTATAGATATCGGTTGATCGGGTTTCTCCGTGGCTGCGTCAGGAGCGACCTCTCCTCTGACTCCGTGGCGATACAATCACTGTGGATATGTGTATCGCCGAAACGATACCTCGGTGCGCGGGCCGGGCAGCGAGTGAAGAACTACGTTTGGGTGACGGAATGAATGGCGCGCAAACGTGGCCCGATGCTGGCTTCGGCGGTTTTCAGGTCGTAGTCGGCCTGGAGGTTGAGCCAGTATTGCGGCGACTGGTCAAATGCCCGTCCAAAGAGCAGAGCCAGTTCAGCCGTCACTGGACGCGCGCCCTTGATCACATGCGAAATCCGCATCGGTGACACCCCGATGGCGCGCGCGAACGCCGCCTGGGATAAGCCCAACTCCTCCAGTGTTTCCGCTAGAAATTCGCCCGGATGAATGGCGGGCAAGCCCTTTTTAGCCATGATGCTGTCTCCTCAGTGGTAATCCACGATCTCTACGTCAAATGCATCGCCGTTCTTGAAGCGGAAGCACACGCGCCACTGGTCATTGATGCGCATACTCCACTGACCGGCACGATCTCCGTGCAACTTCTCCAGCCGGTTGGAAGGTGGCAGCCGCAAATCCTCGATTCGTGTGGCCGCATTCAACTGAATAAGCCGCATGGCTGCGCGCTTCAGAATCTCCGTCGGCAGACGGCGGGATTTGCCCGCGGTGTAGAATCGCTCCGTTTCGCTGTCGGCGAAGGTCTGGATCACTGTGCGAAGCCTAAACATGTTGTTTATAGCTGTCAAGTGCTCTTCAATCAGCGCGGTAGACCTGTACGGGCGCTCCTACTGGCCGCCGCGCTCGCCTGCGCGCTGACGCTCACGGCAGGCCCGGATCGCCGAGAGGCGCACGGGACGGGGACTCATTAAGACCGACTCTTGAAAACTGCACCCCGCGTTGCCTGCGTGTGAATGAAATCACCACATTTCCTGTAAGATCAGCGTGAACATTGATTGCTCCCGGTGCTATAATGCCGAGGCACAATCCCTGTTGGATTTCAATATATCGGCCAACCTGGCGCGGGAAACTTTGTGCTTGCAAGAATCGATTGAATGGCGCGCATAATTCGTGAATTGATTTTTCAGCCATGCGCGCGTTTTTCAAATGCTCTTCTCGGATTAACAGACGAGAAGAAATCGCCATACCGAGAAAGCAAAAAAACGGCCCTGAAATCGTCCATTCGCTTCAATGAATGGCTTTCCGGTTCTGAAACATTCGCTCAAGAGAAATGAGACATGAGCAACTCAGGAAGAAAGAAACCGGCTCGCAAAGCTTCTGCTGCAACCATATCCAAAAGCGCCCGCGCAAAAAAGGCAAAAGCGCCCGCTAAAAAAACTATTAAGAGAACACAATCTTCGAGTCCGGTTGATGTGGAGCAGACGCCTCAGAATAAACAATTCCCCATAGTCGGAATCGGAGCTTCGGCGGGCGGCCTCGAAGCGTTCAATCAGTTGCTCAACGCCCTGCCGCCTGATACCGGCATGGGTTTCGTCGTAGTTCAGCACCTCGCTCCGAATCACGAAAGTATGCTGACGGAAATTCTCTCCAAGTCGACCCTCATGCCGGTCGCCGAAGTGAGGGACGGCGTGGCGGTCGCGCCCGACTCGGTTTACGTCATTCCTCCCAACACGAATATGGCCCTGCTGCACGGACACCTGAACCTGATGCCGCGCAAAAACACTCAGGGGCATCACATGCCTATCGATTATTTTCTGCGCTCTCTGGCCGAAGATCAGGGCAGCAGAGCCATAGGAGTCATTCTTTCAGGAACGGCGTCGGACGGCGTTAAAGGTCTGACGGCGATCAAATCCGCAGCCGGAATCACTTTCGCTCAGGACCCGCGGACGGCGAAATACGACGGTATGCCGAGAAACGCGATTGATGCGGGCGTCGTCGATTTCATGCTGTCGCCCGAAGCTATAGCGCACGAGTTGGTGAAGATCAGCAATCATCCTTATGTGGCTCCGATTCACGCCGAGAAGGACGAGCCTCTGCTGCCGGAAGGCGGCGACACGCTGAACAAAATTTTCATTCTGCTGCGCGCCGCTTATGGGGTTGACTTCACCTATTACAAGCAGACGACCATCAGGCGGCGCATCATGCGGCGGATGGTTCTGCACAGGATCGAAAGCCTCGGCGATTACATAAAATATCTTCAATCGAATCCAACGGAAATCGACCTGCTCTATCAGGATATTCTCATCACCGTGACCAGTTTTTTCCGCGAGCCGGAAGCGTTCGCCGTTTTGAAGGAAAAAATTTTTCCGGCCCTTATCCGCAACCGCGCGGCGGAATCGATCAGGGTATGGGTGCCGGGATGTTCGACGGGCGAGGAGGCTTATTCGATAGCCATCTCGTGGCTGGAATTTTTCAAGGATACGCCATCGAACATCGCCCTTCAGATTTTCGCGACCGACATCAGCGAACGCGCCATAGAAAAAGCGCGCGCAGGAATCTACGACGAGAGCATCAGCGCCGATGTCTCGCCTGAGCGATTGAGACGCTTCTTCATCAAGACGGAGGGAGGCTATCAGATTTCCAGAGCGATACGCGATATGTGCATATTCGCCAGACAGAATGTGACGAAAGACCCGCCGTTCTCGAAGCTCGATCTGATCAGTTGTCGCAACATGCTCATCTATCTCGGCCCGGTGTTGCAGAAGAAGGTCATGCCGATCTTTCACTACGCGCTCAACCCGTCAGGGTATCTTATGCTCGGCAATTCAGAAACCATCGGGACTTTTTCAGACCTGTTCGGGCTGGTCGATAAGAAGCACAGGACATACGTTCGGAAATCCGTTTCAACGCGACCCTCGGTTGATTTCGTCGCCAGAGACACCGGGGCCGAGAAAGCAGAGACGGAGAGGCGGGCAGGCAGGATGAACGAAGCGGGATGGAGCGGCTTCGATTTGCAGAGAGAAGCCGACCGAATAGTTCTCAACAAATATGCGCCGTCCGGGGTGACGATAAACGAGAACATGGAAATCCTGCAATTTCGCGGGCGAACCGGCCTCTTTCTCGAACCTGCGCCCGGAGCCGCCAGCCTCAGTCTGCTCAAGATGCTTCGCGAAGACCTCCTGCTCGATGTTCGCACCGCCATTCACGAAGCGAAAAGAAAAGATGCGACGGTTAAAAAAGAAGGGCTGCGACTGAGGCACAACGACCAGAGCCGGGAGGTGAGAATCGAGGTGATTCCGTTCAGGCCGCCTCTTTCCAAAGAACGCTTTTTCCTCGTCCTCTTCGAAGAGGTCGCTCCGATCTCATCGACCGCGACGAAACGGCTTGATCTGAGAAAGGCGAAATCCGACAAAGAGAAGCCGACCGGAAGGAGCGCGCAAAAGAGCCTCGATGACGAGATCGCGCGACTCACGCAGGAGCTTGAATCCGCCAAAGCCTATCTGCAAGCGACCGTCGAAGAGCAGGAAGCGGCTAATGAAGAACTGCACTCGGCCAATGAAGAAATTCAATCCAGCAACGAAGAACTGCAAAGCACCAATGAAGAACTGGAAACGGCCAAAGAAGAACTTCAGTCGACCAATGAAGAGTTGACCACCGTCAATGAAGAGATGCAAAACCGCAATTTCGAACTCAACCTGCTCAATAACGATCTCAACAATCTGCTGGGCAGCATCAACATTCCCGTGCTGATGCTCGGACAGGATTTGCGAATACGACGCTTCACTCAGTCGGCTGAAAAGGCGTTGAACCTGATCCCGACCGATGTGGGAAGGCCGATCAGCGATATAAAATCGAACATAGAAATGCCCGAACTGGAGCGGTTGGTTCTCAGCGTAATCGATGATCTCGGCGCTATCGAGCGCGAAGTTCATGACCGCGATGGCCGATGGTACTTGATGCGAATTCGGCCATATCGGACGGCGGACAACAAGATCGACGGGGCCGTTATAGCTCTCTTCGATATCGATGCGCTCAAGTCCAGCCGTCAGCAGCTTGAGGAAATGAGCGAGCGCGTGGACGCGATACTTGAAACGACTGCGCCTTTTCTCATACTCAACGCTCAGTTGCGCGTAAAGACAGCGAACCGATCTTTCTACGAGACTTTTCAACTCATGGCGGAAGAGACGCGCGACCGCTTGATTTACGATCTGGAAGAGGGAGGCTGGAATATCCCCCGACTGAGAGAACTGCTCGATGAGGTTTCCTCGAAGAAAAAACGAATTCAGGACTTCGAGATCGCTCATGATTTCAAACGCGCCGGTCGAAAGATATTGTTGCTCAACGCGCGCCGCAGCGAGAGTCTGGAAAAAGGCGAGGCGAAGATATTTTTAGCCATCGAGGACGTCACCAATCGCCCGTAGCGGGATCGAAGGGAGAAGGCATGAAAGGCAATCGCGCCGGGAAGCAGTCCGAAAAAAGCCTCGAAAAAATGACCAAAGCCGAATTGATCGAGGAATTGAAATCGCTTCAGGCTCTCGATCAGCGCCCGACCGACGAGTTGAGACATACTGTGCATGAACTTGAGGTTCATCAGGTAGAGCTTGAGATGCAGAACCGCGAGTTGCGCGAAACACAACAGATGCTCGAAGAATCCCGCAACCGATACGCCGATCTTTACGACTTCGCTCCGGTCGGCTATGTCACGCTCAATCGCAGAGGCGTGATCGAGGAGATAAACCTGACCGGCGCAATCATGCTCGGACAGAAGCGATCCGCGCTCGCCGGGATACCGTTCATCAATTATGTCGAAGTATCCGACCGGGAGCGATTTCGCGAGCATATAAAACAGTGCGAGCAGAGCGAAGAAAAAGTGACATCTGAAATGGGACTTGCAACCAGAGACAGCCAGATATTCGTCGAGCTTTCAAGCGTTGCATTCGAGGAGGGAGAAGAACGACAACTGCGCATTCGAACGGCGATTACCGACGTGACCGAACACAGACGCGCGGAAGAGGCTCTTCGCCAGAGCGAAGAGCGATTGCGCCACTCGCAGAAGATGGAAGCCATCGGGACGCTTGCGGGCGGCGTGGCGCATGACTTCAACAACCTTCTGACCGCGATCATCGGCTATAGCAGCCTGCTGCTTCAATCCATTCACAAAGATGATCCTATGCGCGAAGAGGTTCTTGAAATCAAGTCGGCGGGCGACCGCGCTGCTGCGCTGGTTCGTCAACTCCTGGCTTTCAGCCGCAAGCAGATGCTTCACTACAGGGTGTTGAGCATCAATGATCTGCTGAACGATATGAGCAGGATGCTGCGCCGCCTCGTGGCCGAAGATGTGAAGTTGGTGATGAATCTCGACCCGTCGACGGGGAGCCTAAAAGCCGACCCCGGACAGATCGAGCAGATCGTGATGAACCTCGTTGTGAATGCCTGCGATGCCATGCCTCAGGGCGGGAGGCTGGTTGTTGAAACCTCCAGGTTCGATCTTGCCGAAGGGAGTTACTCGGATCAGGAAAAGATCGCGCCGGGCCGTTATGCGGTCATAGAGATCAAAGACACGGGATGCGGCATGGATGAAGAAACGCTATCGCATATATTTGAGCCTTTCTTCACCACGAAGGAAACGGGCAAGGGAACGGGGCTGGGCCTTTCGACTGTTTACGGCGCTGTCCGCCAGATGAAGGGTCACATCACAGTGGAGAGCGAGTCAGACGCGGGAACCACGTTCAGAATTTATTTGCCCTGTGTTGAAGAAGCCCTCGAAGATATTACTGAAAGAGAACCGCCAATTCCTGCGCGCGGCACCGAAACGATACTGTTGGTCGAAGACGAGCCTTCGGTGCGAAAAATGGTCGCCGAATCGCTGCGCGAATACGGGTATAAAGTGATCGAAGCGGGCGATGGCGAAGAAGCCCTCCGAATAGTAAAACAGCGCGATGTTGAAAAGATTCATCTCCTTTTGACCGATGTCGTTATGCCGCAAATGAACGGCCCTGTGCTGGTTGAGCGATTGTCGCAAATGCGCCCGGAACTCAATATCCTCTACATCTCAGGCCATACGGGCGACGCCTTTACACACCATATCGCCGCAAACTCCGAAATTCCACTCCTGCCGAAACCCTTCACCCCGGATGACCTCCGCCGAAAGGTGCGCGAAGTGCTTGATAAATAGCCTCATCCTCCAACCTCAACGACTTTTTGCTAAAATCTAAAGCGTGGCTCGAAGAAAAAATTGACAATAAAAGACTCAGATATTACTATAAGGCGGACGTTTTCATGAACTGGAGGCAATGAGGAATGAGCAAGATTATTGGAATTGATTTAGGCACGACGAATTCAGTCGTAGCGGTTATGGAAGGCGGGGAGCCTACGGTCATAACCAATGCAGAGGGAGGGAGGACGACGCCCTCGGTTGTGGGATTCGCAAAGGACGGCAATCGGCTGGTAGGTCAGGTGGCCAAGCGGCAGTCGGTCACGAATCCTGAAAACACGGTTTATTCGATCAAGCGTTTCGTGGGCCGTCGCTTCGATGAAGTCAACGAAGAGATGAAGATGGTCCCCTACAAGGTGACGCGGGCTAGTAACAATGACGTTCGAGTCGTGGCGGGCGGCAAGGACTGGTCGCCGCCTGAAATTTCGGCGATGATTCTGCAAAAGCTCAAGCAGTCGGCAGAAGATTATCTGGGCGAGAAGGTCACCAAAGCCGTCATAACCGTTCCCGCATATTTCAACGACTCGCAGCGACAGGCCACTAAGGACGCGGGCCGCATAGCAGGGCTTGAAGTGATGCGAATAGTCAACGAGCCGACGGCCGCGGCTCTGGCCTACGGTCTGGACAAAAAGAAGGATCAGACCATTGCCGTGTTCGACTTCGGCGGCGGCACGTTCGACATATCCATTCTCGAAGTCGGCGAAGGAGTGGTCGAGGTCAAATCCACCAACGGCGACACGCATCTGGGCGGCGACAACATCGATCAGCGGCTCATCGAGTGGATAATAGATGAGTTCAAAAAGGATCAGGGCATAGACCTCTCGCAGGACAAGATGGCGCTTCAGCGTTTGAAGGAAGCGGCTGAGAAAGCCAAGATAGAGCTTTCTTCCACGATGGAAACTGAGATCAACCTGCCGTTCATCACTGCCGATCAATCAGGCCCCAAACATCTGGTGATGAAACTGACGCGAGCCAAATTCGAGCAGCTTGTGGAAGACATACTGCAAAGAGTTATGGCCCCGTGCAAGGCCGCGCTTGAAGACGCGGGGCTGAAGTCGAATCAGATAGATGAAGTGGTTCTGGTCGGCGGCTCGACTCGCATCCCGAAAGTTCAGCAGTTGGTCAAAGAATTCTTCGGGCGCGAGCCTCACAAGGGCGTCAATCCTGATGAAGTCGTAGCCGTAGGGGCGGCGGTTCAGGCGGGGGTGCTGGGCGGCGAGGTCAAAGACCTGCTGCTACTCGACGTGACTCCGCTCAGCCTCGGCATAGAAACGCTCGGCGGCGTGTTCACTTCGCTCATACCTCGCAACACGACCATACCGACGCGCAAATCGGAAATCTTTTCGACCGCTTCCGACAATCAGACTTCAGTCGAAGTCCATGTGCTTCAGGGCGAGCGCCCGATGGCTATGCAGAATCGCACGCTGGGCAAGTTTCACCTCGTAGGCATTCCTCCCGCTCCGCGCGGTATGCCGCAGGTCGAAGTCACGTTCGACATCGATGCGAACGGAATAGTCAACGTATCGGCGAAAGACCTCGGAACGGGCCGCGAGCAGAAAATCACGATCACTGCTTCATCGGGTCTGGCGAAGGAAGAGATCGACCGTATGATGCGCGAGGCCGAATCGCACGCCGAAGAAGACCGTCAGGCGCGCGACCGCGTGGAGGCTCACAACAAACTCGACGGACTGGTTTACTCCACCGAAAAAACGCTGGCCGAACATCGCGACAAAGTCGATGCGACGACCATAAGCAACATCGAATCGGCGCTCACGGAAGCGAAGAGCAAGCTCGACTCTCAATCCGCTTCGGAGATCAACGAGGCTTACGACAAACTGGTCAAGGCTTCGCACAAACTGGCTGAGATCATGTACCAGCAGACGGGCGGCCCGCAAGCTGGCGGCCCTGATCAGAGCGCGTCAGGCGCGGCTGCCTCGGGCGGCGGCGATGACGGCGTCATCGATGCTGAGTATGTTGATGTTGACGACAAGAAATGAGCATATTGTCCGTTGCCCGTTGTCCGTCGTCCGTTGTCGGACTTTGCAACGGACGACGGACGACGGACAACGGACAGCCGAATATGCCTGGAACCGACTATTACAAAGTGCTGGGCGTCGCGCGAGGCGCCAAAAGTGAAGACATAAAGAAGGCTTATCGTCGATTGGCGCGGAAGTATCATCCGGATGTCAATCCGACAGACCGCGAGGCCGAAGAGAAGTTCAAACAGATATCGGAAGCTTTCGATGTTCTTTCAGACCCCAAGAAGCGCGAGGTCTACGACCGCTACGGATACTACTCGGATCAGATTCCGACGGGCGGCACGGCAGGGGCGAGCTTCGACTTCGGCAGCTTCTCGGCGTCGAGCTTCCGCGATATCTTCACCGATCTTTTTTCCAACATACGCACGGCGCAGGCGCAGCCGCGAAAGGTTACTCGCGGAGAAGATATCGAAACTCCGCTGGCCATATCTTTCGATGACGCGATGCGCGGAGTCACGGCCAAACTCGATGTCGAGCGAAGCGAGCCGTGCCAGCCGTGTAAGGGGACGGGCGAATCTACGGGGAGCAAAATCGCGTGTCAGATGTGTCAGGGGACGGGGCAGAGGCGCGGACTTGGAGCGGCTTCGCGGTGTCCGCAATGCGCAGGCACGGGAAAAGTCGGGCAGGCGTGCGAGGCGTGCCGCGGAAAGAGCGTCGCCTCGAAACGCGAAACCCTGTCGGTGCGCATCCCTGCCGGTGTCGAGACAGGCTCGCGGATTCGCATAGCGGGCAAAGGGCAGGCGGGCGTTTATGGCGGCCCGTCCGGTGATCTTTACATAATCACCAACGTCGGCAGCCATGCCTATTTCAAACGGCAGGGCGATAACATCTACTGCACAATACCTATCACCATCCCGGAAGCGGCTCTGGGAGCCAGAATCGAGGTTCCGACCATCGATGGCAAAGCAATGCTGAGAATCCCTCCCGGCACCCAGTCGGGACAGAAATTCAGGTTGAGAGAGCGAGGCGTTCCGAGCCTCAGAGCAGGCGGCGCTCGCGGCGATCAGTTCGTCGAGGTTAAACTCACCTTGCCGAAAGTCATCAGCGAAGAGACCAAAGATTTGCTGCAAAGCTTCGCCCGTCACAACCCCGAAAACCCGCGAAAGGATATGGGGCTGGAGTAGAGAATGGAAAACGCGATTGCATACCTGGTCGTGTTCGCGATCATCGGGTTGATGTTCTGGGCGATCATTCGCGAGAACGACCAGAAACGGAAACGATCAGCCGAACAGTACGAGCGCGACGTTGCCGAAGCGAAAGAATCGCTGATGCGAGCCGGTATGCTCGAACTCGATAAATTCGTCGGCAACCGAAGCGGCAAGACGGCGGCTGTCGAATATCTCAAAGACGAAGAGCAGGGGATGACGAAGACCAGCGGCAGGAATGACGACGCCGACCGGACAGAAGTAGAGAAGTGATGGCGCGGAGCAAGCAGACAAAGAAATACACGATCAGCGTGGTTGCGGAGCAATACGACATTCATCCGCAGACGTTGAGATTGTACGAGCGGGAAGGATTGATAAAGCCATCTCGCTCGGCCAAAGGCACGCGCTACTACACGGAAGAAGACATACAGCGTTTGGAACTGATACTGAACCTGACGCGCGATCTGGGAGTGAACCTCGCGGGGGTGGAGATTATTTTGAACCTGCGCGAGCGAATGGAGCAGATGCAGCGCGAGTTTGAAAGTTTTCTGCATTATATCCGCGACAATCTGGGCCAGGAAATCCTCAACATCAACGAGCATTCGAAGAACGCTCTCGTCCCGCGCCGAAGGATAGAAATAGTCGTCAAGGACGGCAAGCGGATTGATGGTTAGAAGCGGCTATGCGAGACAGTTTATTGCAGAGGACGGAACGCAGAGACTAGGCGTATGAGATTCTTCACTGACATTATGCACGATCCGGACATCGACCGTAGCGAGATAAAGGCCCGCTTCGACGCCTACTATCAGCGTATCGAATCTATTCGAGAACAGTTGCCTGTGGGTGTCTACGAATTTGCCGCGGCTCCCTGGCATTATGATAACGGCGAGCAGGGACTCCATGACTCATGGGTAGAATCTCTGATTGTTGATGAGGTCGCATCTGAAGACAATCTGCAAGAGCGAAGCCTCCAAATCCGTGTGCGCCTCTTGAGCGCGTACCAGGATCGTCGCATCGAACTTTATTACAAGAACGTGCGCAAATATCGCCTTCAAACACCATCTCGATTCAAATACCCTCCGAGTTATAAGACAGGGCATGGAGACTGGCTGTACGATGAAATCGATGTGTCGCGGTCTGGCTTTGTCGTTCACGAGGTACGTTTCTCACGGGGAAGTCGTTGGCTGATTGAGTGCGAGGACATTGAGATATTCTTCAGCCCCGCATCTGTTCAAATAGCAGCTTCGTGTCGGCGTGACGAATGAAGAGTCAATATCTGTATCACCTTCCCTGTTTATAATCTGTTCACATGAAAATAACATCAGAAAAAATTTTCCCCTCCTCGAAAAATTTCTCATTGCGAAGCCGCGAGATTGCAGCTTATAGTAAGGGCGCATTTCTCTAATCTTCACTACCGAATTTTCGGAGGTGCCGAAATGATCGCGCGGCTTCTCTCGATAGCCTTGCTCGCTTCGCTCATCTCTCCTGTCGCATCGGCGGATGATCTCGACAGTATAATTTTTCGCGGAACGATTCGCGACAGCGCGGGGGCCGTCATCCCCGCCGCCCGCGTCACTGCGCGACACCTCGCCACTGGCGTCGAGCGATCCGTCGACACCGATGAAGAAGGCCGTTACCGCATACTCGTCACCGAACCGGGCGGCTATAAACTCAAAGTCACTGTCGAGGGCTTCAAGGAAGAAGAAAGCCGCGAGTTGACGCTCACGCTTGGCCGTTCGATGTCGATGGATTTCGCGCTTACGCCCGCCGGAGCGACGGAACAGGTCACGATTGAATCCACTGCCGCGCCGCTCGTCGATACTACGCGCACAGTCACGGGCGACACCATAAGCAGAAAAGAAATCGATGAATTGCCCATACTTGATCGCAACACTTTGCAGCTTGTGTTTCTGCTCGCGGGCGTGACCGAAGCGCCACTTTCGACTTCTGATCTCGCTGACGAAGGCAAGGGCGTTTTTCTGCGCAACTCGCCTGAAGAAGCGGGCGTCTTTTCTCTCACCGGAGCGCCTGCCACCTCGAACAACATTACAATCGACGGACTCGACAACAATGATGATCGCGGTGCGCGCGAGCGAATACTGCTCAACCCTGAAGCGATAGCCGAAGTGCAGATCATAACCAATCAATACGCGGCAGAATATGGCCGCGCGTCGGGAGGCCGTATCAATCTTCGCACACGCGGCGGCGGGAGCAGTATCAGCGGAGACGCTTATTTTTATTTCGGCGACGAATCCCTAAACGCCAACACCTTCAATCGCAACGCGAGAGGTTTGGGGCGCGTGCCTCAGCAGGACAGGCGCGAGGGGTTCGTCATCTCAGGCCCGATCAGAAAGAAAAAAGATTTCTTTCTCGCCTCTTACGAGCGGCTCGATGTCACTGACTCTGACGAAATAATCGCCTTCGTGCCGGTCGAGACGAATCCGCTTTTTCCTCTGCCTGCGCCTAATCGCCCGACTGCCCCCGGCAGCGCAGTCGGATTGTTGTTTGAATCGATCTCCACGCCTGAGAGCAGGAATATTTTCAACCTTCGCGCCGATTTCAATTTCACTGACAGACACAACGCGACCGCCCGATTCGATGCAGCGCGCGGAGAAAACCGGCGAGGCTTTCCCGGCGGCGCGCGACTGTTCGATACCATTCTGATCGAAGGCCGCAATTCGGATTCTGTGAGCCTGACCGATAATTTCATGATTTCCCTGAAGCTTATAAATCAGGCTCGCTTTCAATACTCGCGCCTTCTGCCGCGAAGCAGCGCCGTGACGGATTCAATCGGAGTAGTCATCAGCGATCCGCGAGTCATCGCAGGAGCTTTCACCGGCTCGGAGTCCTCGCCCGCCTTTGCGCGCGAGGAACGTCGCACGCAGTTTCAGGACAACATATTGCTGCTCGCGGGCGCGCATCAGATCAAAGCCGGAATCGATGCGCAACTCGTTCGCTCAGTCTTCAATGACTTGTTTGCGACCGGCGGCCAGTACACTTTCGACACGACGGATGATTTTCTCTCGAACAATCCTTCGAGATTCGTTCAGCGATTCGACACCGTGAGTCGCCGCTCGAACAACGTCTACGGCCTGTTCGCTCAGGACGACTGGCGCATCAAGCCGCATCTGACTTTTTCGTTCGGTATGCGATGGGACAGCGAATCCATACTCGATGATCGCGATAATTTCAGCCCGCGCCTCGCCGTCGCGTGGGACCCTTTCGGCGGGAGCAGGAAACAGGAAGGATTCGCTCAAGCGGGAAAGACGGTCGTGCGCGCAGGGTTCGGCCTTTTTTATAATCGCGCTCTCTTGCGCACGCTCGATGATTTTTCTCTGGGTACGACGACGATCATAATCGATTCGCGGATCACTCCCGACCTGTTGGATTCGGTTCGATTTCCCAACCCCATCACTGATCGCGCGGTGGTTGAAAGATTCGGTCTGTCTGAACAGGAGTTTCTGCGCCGCGTCGACGCCAGTCTCGAAATCCCCTACACGGTTCAATCGGGAGTAGGCATCGAGCGCGAAATCACCAGGAAACTCGCCGTAACTATCGATTACATCTACACGCGCGGCGCGCATCTGTGGCGCGAGAGCAACATCAATGCGCCGGTTCTGCCCGAAGGGTTTGCGGATTTCAGCGAATTTCTTATGAGCCGCGATTTCGACAACCGCCCCGACCGAGCGGGTCGCCGCGCCATAACCTCGACCAGTGCCGATGTGGTGAGATTCGATCTCGGCGCGAATTCTTCTTCGACCATCGGGGCCATTCGCATCGAGAACGGAATTCGAATACTCACTTTAGGACTCAACGCGCCGCGCTCGACGAACATCACTGCCGCGTTAAACGCGGTTCGATTTCTCAGACCCGATCCGTCGCTCACACAGGTCGAGTTGTTGGAATCGACGGGCAATTCTTTCTATCACGGCGGCGCGTTCACTGTGCGCTGTTCTCTCAGCAGTCGCGTTCGTCTGCGAGGCGTTTACACCCTTTCGAAATTCATCGATGAAGGAACTACGAACACCGCCTCGCCGCAGGACTTGCAGGATCGTCGGGCAGAGCGCGCGCTCTCGCTTCAGGATCAGCGTCATCGCTTCACGTTGAGCGGGTCTTTCCGCGAGCCGTTTCTGGAAATCGATCTTGCCCCGATAATTTCCATCGGCTCATCGAAGCCGTTCAACATCGGAGCGGGGTTTGATCGCAATCTCAACGACATCCAAAACGACCGCCCTGATTTCATCCTTCCTCTGGGTCGCCCTGTGTGGCGCAGACCGGGCAGCGCGCAATCGAGCGTGAAGGATGCGTTGCGTCTTGCGCCGATAGGATCGAGCGGAAATCTGCCGAGGAATTACGGGCGCGGCCCGGGGACGATGAATGTGAGTCTGAGGGCTGCGCGGACGTTCAAAGTCAGAGAGCGTATTCGCATACGACCGGCAATCGATGTGTTCAATGTGTTCAATCAGACTGTGTTCAGCTTCGGGGCCGAATTCATTGATCGCGATGACGCGGATTTTCTCGTGCCGCGACGCGCGCAGCGGTCTCGATCCGTGCAACTGAGTCTCAAGGTGTCTTTCTAAAATGTAGCTTTCTGATGTCCGGGTCTGTGCGGCTCTTTGGCCCACTTGGGAAGATTATCGAGTCGCTTACGGCATTTTTCTATTCCTGATTCTATGCGCGAAGAAAACCCTGCGGGAGGATTGAAGGATTTGGCTTTTTCAAAAAGATCGAGCGCGCGACGGACTTCGTTTGCGAGGAAAGCGGCCTCGCCTCCCTGAATGCAGGCGCGGACTACGGACGGGTCATCAGGGTGAGCTTTGACTAACCTTTCGTATTCGACGCTGGCTTCGCGATTCATATTAAGCTCGGTCAGGTACTCGCAGACAACTATCCAGTCGCGCACAGGTATGCGCGGATCGATGTGATTATCGGGGAAAGAGGAGAGCAGATTGTCGTAAGCGATGAGAGCGGCTTCCCTGTCCTGTTTTGCGAGGTGGTGATGAATGAGGCGGCCATACATCTGATTCAACTGATCGAAGTTTGAAGATCGCTGATAAACCTGAATCAAAGCGAGAATGACATCGAGATCGCCGGGCGATTTCATGAGTTGAGTTTTGAGAATTCGCTCGGCTTCCGAGACGCCTCCCTTGTCGAGAGAGTCGAGCGCCTGAGTGATTGCGGGCGCGGCTGAGAAAGTGAGTTTGGCTTCGATCTTGGGGTGAATATGAGTCTCCTCGATTTTGGAAGCTTTCATGAACATGGCGAACAGGACTCCGAAGGCGAATCCGGCGAAGTGGGCGGAAAACCCGGTCGAATAAGGGATGCCTGCCTTTATATAGTACAAAAGCTCCACTATCTGATAGACGATCCAGAACGGTATGTAGAGAAAGGCCGGGATCAGGATTTTGCCCCAGGGCTTTTTGCCCGCCAGCAGAAAAGGAAGGAACAGAGGGATTGTAAACCATCTGATATGCACTTTGGTTCGGTAGAGACGGACGAGAAACGCGCCCATAGTGGCAGAGATCGCGCCCGACGCCCCGATAGAAGGCCCGGAGATAGGCGATATGATCGTTGGGATGCAGGCAGCGACGGCTCCGAGCAGATAAAAGCCGATAAAGACTCCGCGTCCCCAAAGGTCTTCAAGGCTGAAACCCACAGCGAAGAAAAAGATCATATTGAAAAACAGATGAGCAAGACCGCCGTGAAGAAAGGCGCAGGTTATCACTTGATGAATTTTCCAGTCGCCGTTAGGCGCAAATCCCCACTTGAAGTACAGATGGTTTTCCTTCGCCCTCTTGACCCCGCTTATTAGCTGATTGAATTCAGTGCGCAACTCCGGATTGGTCGTTCCGCTGAGCCACGCCGCATACTGATCGCCTCTGTTTTTGATCTCGTCCCTGAAAGCTTCTTCTTCTTCTTTACTTATTATCCCTTCCTCTATGAGGCTCCTACGCACCTGCTCATCCGAAAGAAGCTGAGGATTCTGAGTGATTATCGCCTGGAGTTTCAATATCGAGCTGACCAAATCCCGCTCCTGAGTTGCCAGACCGGGAAGAGTCAGAAAGTAGATCAATACATTCAGCACTATTATGGAGAAGGTCATTAAGGGCAGGCGGCGGACGGTTGAGTTCTCATTGCCTATGGGAATGAGCGTGAACGTCCCAAGCAGGATAAGGAGTATCCAAAGAATTACAGTCAATAGCATGGCGAGACCCTTTCAGGAAGGTCCGATCATGAAAGAGGGGCAGTGAGCTTTCGATCTATCCGAGGGCCAACTCAGCCGGGTAAGCCCACAATAACAGGCGGTCAGAGGAGGGGCAATAGTTTTTTCCGCTCAACCATAATGCTTCAGTTCCGGGAGGTACAACCGTCGGCCAGCCTGTTGATGGTATTGAGGTCTCTACGACGGTCGGGCAGCCTGTCGTACTTTCTCCTCGCATAATTGAGCGATTATGTTCATCGCGTCTCTTCCTTCGCGCCGGGAGTCCTGGTCAGAATCTCGGCGGGAATGCGGATTATGTGCTTGCCCGGAGGCGTGACTCCGCGCTGAAGTTCAGGGTTGAGATCGAGCAGTGCGCCGTAGGAAATCTTGAGCTTTTTTGCGAGCGGGCGCAGGTCAGTCTGCGCCGATATGACGCGAGTCTCATACTTGTAAGGATAAGTCGCAGGCAGTTCGAATCCGTACTTGCGCGGGTTTTTGGCTATCGTCACGACGGCCAAAATCGCAGGCACATAGTTGCGCGTCTCCTGAGCCAGATAACCGCTTCTGTGTATGCGCCAGAAATCCCGCGCGCCCGCGCGCCCTATCGCCGAATCGACGTTTCCTTCGCCCGTGTTGTAAGCCGCAAGCGCAAGCGACCAGTCGCCGCTGTAGCGATTCGACAGCCACTTCAAATAACGCGCCGCGGCGCGGGTGGATTTTTCCGGGTTCGAACGCTCATCGATCCAGTAATTCTGCTGAAGCCCGTAGCGCGAGCCGGTCGAAGATATAAATTGCCACATCCCCTTAGCTCCGGCCCACGAAAGAGCGTAAGGATTCCAGCCCGATTCGATCTGCGCAAGCCATACCAAATCCGTAGGCACGCCTTCTTCCTTGAATACTCGCTCGGCCATCTCGCGATAGCGCGCAGAGCGCGTAAGCCCCGCTTCCATAGTCGCCCGTCCGCGCCCTCGCGTGAAGTAGCCTATGAACTGAAGCACGGGCGGAGCCATCTGGAAAGCGAAGTTGAATTTCGTTCCGGCGATGTCGGTCTCCGAAGCCATGTCTTCGAGGTCGGCGTCGGAAAGCGAGGCTATGCGGTCGAGCGGCGAAGGCTCGTATCGCTGCTCGCTGAAGCCGCCGTCCTTGCGCTCAAGAGAGGCGACCTGATAGCGATTGATCTTTTCGATCAACTCGCGATAGTAGACTCTCAGATTCTCGTCGCTGCGGACATCGATTGAAGCGATGAGTACGACATCAACCGCGCGGTCGAATTCCTTGCGGGCCGTGTCGTATTCGCCTTCGTCGTAGGATTTCTGGCCCTGCTGATAATGCCTTTCGGCCTGGTTGATTATTTCGGTTATATGAGATTGCTTGGTATCGAGAGCCTGCTGACGGCCATCGGCGCGCAATGAGATCGGCGCGGTGATGAGAAGAGCCAGTATGAAAAAATATATGATCGTTCGCTTCAAAATCATTTCTCTCCGACTTCACTTCAACCAAACGCCTTCGGCCCACGTTTGGTTCGATTATTATACCCGTTGCGGGAGGTGAAGGAGCAAGGCTTTTTTGATAGGGGGCGACTCTCAACGGTTTGATTTGCCCCGACCATCGACATAAAATTCCACCTTCTGCCTGGACATAAAGGATGTGCCAGCAGCAAACAAAACGCAAAGGACGAGATTTGATAAATACTGCTGCGACCGGCCTGCTGACTGACAGAGATTCGAAACTGCACCTCATCACTGAGCGCATAATTCTGTTTACGCTCGTCGTCTATGCTCTGTTTGCTCCTCATTCGATAGCTGTCACGCAGGGAGCATATCTGACCGGCGCCGCGGCGTGGGTCGTTCAACTCGCATCGAGCCGCAACTGGAAGCGACTCAGAACCCCGGCTGATCTTTCTCTGTTCGGCTTTTTCGCCTGCTGCGTGATTTCTTCATTTCTTTCCTACGAGCCATCGCTCAGCATCAAGGGATTGAAAAGCCCCGCCTTCTTCCTCGCTTTTTATTTCGTGTGCAATAACATCAAAAGCCTGCGGGTGGCTAGAATCCTGTGCTTTGCGCTCATCGCGTCGTGTCTTATCAATGTCGCTTACAGCGCGACTCAACTCGCCCGCGGGCGAGGGCTTAGGATCGACACCCTGAGACAGGATTCTCCGCTGTCGGCGGAAGGATTGACCGCAGGAGATGTCATCATCGAGGCCGACGGGCAGAAGATAAAAATCGAAGAAGACCTTGCGCGGGCCATAAGATCGCGTCGCGGGCAGGTGGAAGTGAGGTATTTGAGAAACGAATCTCTGAGAGAAGCTTCGATTTCAAGGCGCGAGTTGATAAAGACTCTCGAAGCCGATGGGCTGGGGATGACAACGTCTCCAGGCAGGAATTTTCGACTGTCGGGATTCTACAGCCACTATGAGACCTACGCCGAAGTTTTGCAGATGATAGCGGCGCTCGCTTTCGGGATGCTGCTGGCGATGCGCAATAAAAAATCCGCCGCCGCAGTTTTCCTGCTTGTTGCGGTCGCGCTGCTTTCGGGGACTTTGATTCTGACTTCGACGCGGGCCGCGATGACCGCTCTGGCTGTGGCCGTTTTGGTGATGGCCGCTGTCAGTTCCGGTCGCCGCGCAGTTATGGCGGCGATCATTGCGATACTTCTGCTTGCGCCCATCGCTTTGATCGCGCTCGAACGCTCGCGCGGACGCTCGATATTCGAGTTTCACGAAGGCAGCACCGCTTACAGATTGAAGGTGTGGAGCGAGGCGCTCACGCTCGTTCGGACGAATCCCGTCTTAGGGATAGGCAAGGGCAGCGAGGCCAAGCTCAAAGACAAACTCGGACTCTATGATAACGGCAGACTGCCGCCCGGCCATTTCCATTCCACTCCGATTCAGATAGCCGCGTGGTGGGGCTTGCCTGCGCTGGCGTTTTACTTTTCTTTCATGGCGATCTTTTTCGTCGAAATGTGGAGATCGTTTCGCAGAGCAGGGCGAGAAGGTAAAAGCGAAATCGCGGGAATGATTCTCGGCGTGATGGGCGCGCTTATAGCTTTCAACATAAGCTCGATAGTGCATTTCAACTTCGGCGACGGCGAAGTTGTCATGCATCTGTGGCTGATGACCGGGCTTGCCTTTGCCGTTCGTCGTTTGATGAAGCAGGAAGCCGATTCGAAATCAGAGCATAGAGGAGAGCCGCCATCAGCAGAAGATTCACAAAAAAGTCCGCGCCCGCAACAAGAAGCCATCTCTGAATCGAGCGTCCGGGCAGCAGGGGCAATATCGAATTCGCTGCCGCAATGAAAATCAAAATGCGCTTTCCCGCTATGGCCGCCCGCGTGTTTTCCGCAAACGCGAAGTCAGCAAGCGAGAAGACCGGCCACAGAAGCGCGATGAAATAAATCTTCGATGTGAGCGGCCCGACCGCGAGCATCAGACAAATCATCAACCCAAGCTCCATAGAGTCTTGAGAGTCTTGAGAGTCTTGAGAGTCGGGGAATTCATACTCTCTGGACTCGCCGACTCTCTGGACTCGCCGACTCTCAAGACTCTCTGGACTCGCCGACTCTCTCTTTTGCTGACGTTGCCAGATCAGGCCGCACACAGACAAATAAAATATCGAGGCGAAAACGATCCACAAACGGTCTGCCTGATGGGTCGTAAGCGATAAGAAATTCACTGCCGGATAGCGCGTGTCTCCTTCCTGACGGAGCGAGTAATCCATTTCCGTGAGATACCTTCGCAGTTGCCCCTTGAGCGAAAGATTGATGGGGCCGTTCGTTTCGTGAAACTCCTGATCACGAATGACGTGAGCGTGCCAGTTATGAAGCAACTCTGTGTTAGGCTGAAAACCGAAATACGCGGCGGGCGCGAGGTTGAGGCCCGCGAGGAAAACAAAAGTGAGCAGAAGCAATTTCCATCGCTTCGTGATGGCGAAATAGGGAAGCACGAAAACGGGAGTCAGCTTGATCGTTATCGAGAGGGCCATCATCAGCGCGGCTACGGAATCTTTTTTTTCAGCCGCGAAATAAAACGAAGCGAAGAGCAAAAAGATGGCCAACAGATGCGCGTTCGCGTAGTGGAGGATCATCACGAAGTACCCGGCGGTCGCAAGTCCGGCAATCGCCCACACGGCTTTTGGTGCATGAGTAGTCAGCCGTCGCAGAACAACCACGCACCCGACGATCTGCAAAACTGAGAAGCTGTACCATAGATACGCGGCCACAGAGTAAGGCAGAAACCAGAGCGGATAAAATGCGAGGAGGAAAAACGGCGGATAGCGATAATCCATCAACGGGCCGCGGGCGAAATCCGGCGCGTAGAGATCGGTGCGGCCTGCGATCAAGGATTGCCCTGCCGAGTAATAAACGGGAAAGTCTATGAGGTTACGGATGAATATGAATCCGAGGAGCGCGAGAGCGATGATTGAAACTATTATTATGAGGATGCGCTTGCTGATCATTTTGAAGGCGAGACCGAAAAGCGACCAGCAGAGGTCGCTTTTCGAGAAATGCCGAGGGCGGGATTCGAACCCGCACGGCCTTTTGGGCCAGGGGATTTTCTTACCACTATAGCTTTCGCTACCTGACTGCTCAGTTTGTGGTCTGGACGATGCCTTCTCCATGCATCAGAGATGTTTAGGAGGGAGCCGTCTCGTCTCTACACTTTGCCTTTCGGCCTTAGCTCGGCGTTGCCATCAGTCGCCTGTTAAGGTTTCGCCGACTTTGACTCCATTCACGCCGGGGTTTCCCTCCGACGTGCTCAAATTATTTAAGTCCCCTGTGTCTGCCATTCCACCACCCCGGCAACCCTGAGACCTGTGGATTATAAATCAACCGAGCCGCTTGTGAAACTCGCGCGGGTTTTGTGAGGAAGAGCGTGCTGCGGCAAATCATAAAAGTCTCACCACAGCTACCATACAGTTGTGATATTGGTCAGCGCGCGGATGCGACTGTCGCGCGGTACCAGCGGCAGGCCCATCGCTAATGCCGTCGCCGCTATGATCCTGTCCGGCATATCGGGAACGGTTGAGCGCGGAATGAGCGACAGCGATTCGGCTTCTCTCAAACCGAACGGTGCAATAGTCAGAATGGTCGAATCATCTTTCAACGCAGTAAGGATCGCTTGATAATCGATATCCGAGATCGTGCCTTTCTCAACCAGATACCGCAACTCCACAAGAACTATCGACGGCACGTAAATGAAATCGCGTGCCTGCTCGGCGGTTTCCATCGCAGCGCGAGCCATCGCGGATAAGCGGGGTGAATTATTCATGTACCACAGCAACGCATGGGTATCGGCAATCAAATCGCTCATTTTGGATCTTCACGCGGGAAATCTTTCCACATCTCGCGGCGCACTTGGGTCAGGTCTTCTTCGAGCGTGTCCAGATTGCAACTGAGAATCCCCTTTATGCTGCGAATCTCGGTTTGCTTCCCGCGCGCGGCCAGCGATTCAACGAAGGCCAGAGCTTCGCGCTGCAACTCAGCAGGCAACTGAGACGCTTTTGCTATTATCTCCTCAATTAATTCCTTCGACATTTTGCTCGCTCCTTCAGAGAGTCAAATTTAACCGAAAGACGAAGCTCTGTATAGCTTCTCAATCGTTTGACGCCAGCGCCGTCGATCAAGATAATGAGCATCTGTCAAGCCGCGCTCGTCGGCGCGAGTTCAATGATCGAAAGGATATTTTGATGATCGCTCGAAGCTCATTCGCAGTTATGAGAAAAGCCTCATTCCTTCCCGTCCTCATCGCGCTGATTTTAATGGCGGCCTGCGGGGGCCATCTGGAAACAAGCGGCCCTGCGGCTCAGTTCCCTGAAGGCAGCGTCACCAATGAAGACGTGGAAAAGCTTCTCAAATTCGACGCTCGCGTGCAGGACTTCGAAATGGACGGCAACAAACTCGTCGTCAATGTGAATCAATCGTGGCTGTCCTCTCCGCCCGGCATCCAGGAGCGCGCCATGGGCAAATGGTACGGCTACTGGCAGGCCGCGCATGGCGGCAGCGCCGCCAAACCGCAAAAAGGCGTCGATGTCATCGCTCGATTCGACGGCAAGGAAATCGCTCACTGGACTGCGGACGGCTACAAGGCTCCTAAAAAAGAATCCACGAGCGAGCAGGCGAAAGGCCAATAGTCGGTTGCGAACTCTCGCCGCTTCATCTGACTGGCTTCAACCTGCGCAGATAGATGATCGCTGGAAAAATGCCTGCATTTTTTTATGCACCCGCCTTTCACGCCCGCCCGTATTTATGAACAGGGCGTGACGCCCTTCTGAACCTGAAAGTCAAACCGGCCCCGGCATCACGCAGGTGTCGGGCCGGTTGCCGTCAGCCGCCTTCAGCCCCGGTCGACTTACCCGGCTCAGGAAAACGGTTGAAATCATGTCAAAGCGCGCGCGACAAACGAAAAGCCTTGCCGACCAGATCGGTTTTCTGGCTGCCTGTCTGCTCGCATTGGCGATGGCGATAGGATTCAACTGGATTATCCTCGGCGACTGGAATGCTTCATTCCCCTCGTCTCACCCCACGCGCATCAGGCCGCATACTCGACACATCAAACCTGACAACTCTGCCGAGCCACAGAGTTCAAAACCACTGGATGCAAATATGCAGATGAATCGCGCGCCGGGAAATTTCTTCTGACAGCATCAATCTCTGAAAACTTTTTGGGGAGTCAAAATCACAGGTCGGTTTCAATCATTCTGGGAACGCTCGCTTCCTGAGAGAAGAACAAACTGTGCGCAGGAATCGAATGCAGAATGTTTGCGCGCTTGAAGGTCTGTGAGCCGGTAAGGAGTGGTTATACGGCGATAGGCGATGCAGTGAATCTAGCGGCGCGATTGGAGAAGCAGGCGCAGGCCGGACAGATAATAATTTCGCAGGCGACGCTTGCAGCCGTAGGCGCTCGATTCCCCGTAGGCCCGTGCGGTTGCGGCGAGGTGAAGGAAAAGAAAGAGCCTGTTCAGATTTACGAGGTGATCTGGAGCGAAGGCAAGCGCGCGACCCACACCGACAGCAGCGCGGGAGATTGAAGAAGAGAGTCACTTGGATCGAGTTGGAATCTCGATAGATGTTGGACCAACCAGCACTTCCTCCGATCCGTCAAATGTCAGCACCTCGCACTTACGACCTGCCGATGTGTTCCCGACAGGTTTCCACTCCAATCGCTTGCCGCCTGCAAAGTTCCAAACTTCGTCGATCATTGCCTTAATCTGCTGTAGGGGTCTAATTCCCCTCAGATTGCTGTCGTGATTCAGGAGTTGACTGCCGGGGCTGTTGACAAGTCAGACGTGCAACGCTGGGAGACCGCTTTCAAAGCCCAAGAAGAGCAAGGCACGCTGCTTGTGCCGACGGGCGAAGACTGGTGGCTGGTCGGAAAAATCCTGAACTCGCTTCTGCGCGGCTTGAAATCGAAATCTCGCGGCAAAACTCCGCGCCTCCATCCTGATGAAAAACAACGCCTCATACGAGATGTACTCATCGCCCGAACTGCCAGACGCGCCGATGCGCTTCTGGTGACGAACAATGTTTCCGATTCCCAATCGATCAAACCTTTCTGCAACGTCCGAATCGAAAGCGGCGCTCAATACTTAGGCTACTGACTATGTTTGTAGCTCTCGCTCGCAGGTTTTAAACTGAAATCGAAAACATCGGGTCTCGAATAATGCCCCGTCACGTCGAGCGTGAGGCTCTCTTCCCGTATGCGCGAAAGATCAAGCTCGGCTACGAGTATCATCTCTTCATCAAACACCGGCCCGACTATGAGCGATCCGTCGGGAGCTATGATCGCGCTTCCGCCATTGAGAACCAGAGCGTCCACATTTTCTTTGAGCGAATCAATCGGCTCAAGCTCCGAAGGCAACTCGCCCGCTCTCATCACTGCGCCCGCGGCTATGACGAAGCATCGGCCTTCGAATGCATAATGACGGCTGGCTACAAGGTTCATCTCCTTAACCTGCGGCCACGCCGCGATATGAATGTCTTCGCCCGAAACATGCAGGGCGTATCGCGCAAGCGGCATCCAGTGTTCCCAGCATATCAATCCGCCGACGCGACAGCCTGCGGTCTCGACGGCTTTCAGACTCGACCCGTCGCCCATGCCCCAGATCATGCGCTCGGTGTAGGTAGGCATCAGTTTTCTGTGAGCATTCAGGAGCGAGCCGTCAGCCCCGAATGTGAGCATAGTGTTATAGAGCGTGCCGCGCCCCGCGCCTGAATGCACGCGCTCGTGAACGCTGATGTTGATGGCCGCCTGATGCTCGTGGGCAGCGCGAGAAAAAATTTCGGTGACAGGGCCGGGAACCGCGACGCTGTTTTCCGCGAGCCTCGCGAAAACTTTTTTCACCGGCTCGTGATCCCACAGCGCGACATCGCGGCAGCAATCCAGCCACGCTGGATATCCAGGCAGCCACGTTTCGGGAAAGACTATCAACTCCGCGCCTCGCGCCGCAGCATCGGCGATCAACGCCAGCGCCTTCTCGACCGAAGCGCGCAGATCGAGATAAACCGGCGCGGCCTGAATCACTGCTGCTTTTATGATCATAATGCTTCTCAAAAGTCTGGAGTCGAGAGTCTGGAGTCTGGAGTCAGAAGTCAGAAGTCAGAATAAAACAACTGAAAACTGAAAACTGAAAACTGAAAACTGATCACTGCCTTTCAAGCGCGGCGAATCTGGCCACGAATTTCTTCTGCCCGTAGCCCGGAAAGTTCACCGTCAGCTTTGCGTCCTCGCCCGCGCCTTCGATGCGAACCACTACGCCTGATCCGTATCGCTCGTGCCGCACCCGCGAGCCGATGCGATACTCTCCCGATGATTCAGGCTGTCTTTTGCTTTCGGTTCGTTGCTCGCTCGAAGATTTGTTTGCCATTCGCTTGAAGAAATCGTTGACGCTGTCTACGGAGTTGTATGTCTTGCCCGTATAGTTCGACGGTTTCTTGCGTGAAGTCTCGCCGCGCAATGCCGCCGCCGCGTGTCGATTGTGATGAGTGTCTTCGCGCTCCGAAAATCCGAGCCACGAAGGGCCGAGCGAGAGGTCTTCCATTAGCTCCATCGGAATCTCTCTCAAAAAACTCGAAGGCGAAGCGGGCCGCTCCTCGCCCCACGTCCGACGCCTCATCGCCTGAGTGATGTAAAGATGCTCCTGGGCGCGAGTGATCGCCACATAACAAAGACGCCGCTCTTCTTCCATATCATCATCGCTTGCCGCCGCGCGCAGGTGAGGAAACAAGCCTTCCTCCATCCCGACGATGAACACGACAGGGAATTCAAGTCCTTTGGCCGCGTGCATCGTCATCAGCGTCACCCGCGCATCAGCCTTGTACTGATCGGTGTCGGATACGAGCGCGGCATGATCGATGAAGTCGCGCAATGTCTCGCCCTGTTCCGCCGCCTCGACCGATGCGGTGACAAGCTCTTCGATGTTGGCGAGCCTCGCTTCGGCCTCATCCGTTTTTTCTTCTTCGAGCGCGCGCACATATCCCGTCTCGCGGGTCGCGGCTTTGACTATTTCATCAAGCGACCGACCAGCCGCGACGCGCTCACTGAGGCCGATGATAATCTGACGGAACACATCCATCGCGGCAGTCACACGAGGGTTGAGCTTTTTCTGCTCGACCGCTACGCGAATCGTCTCCCACAGCGAAAGCCCAAGATCGCGTTGCTCTCTGAGGATCGCCTCCATAGTTGTTTTGCCTATGCCGCGGGAAGGCGTATTGATTATCCGGTCTAAAGCGACATCATCGTTCGCATTCAAAGCGAGTTTCAGGTAAGCGATGATGTCTTTGACTTCGGCGCGTTCGTAGAATGAAAAGCCGCCGACGATGTTATACGCGATGCCGCGCCGACGGAGCGATTCTTCGAAGAGGCGCGACTGCGAATTGGTGCGATAAAGCACGGCGCATTTTTCATCCGGCGAGCGGAGCAAATGACTTGAAATTTTTTCCGCCACGAAAGCCGCTTCACCTTCGCCGTCATAAGACTGATAGAAGCGAATCTTTTCGCCTTCGCCGAGCGCTTCAGTGGCAAATAGAGTCTTGGGCAATCGCTTGCGATTGTTTTCTATCACGCGGTTGGCGGCTTCGAGTATTCGCTGAGTCGAGCGATAGTTCTGCTCAAGTCGAATCGTTTTCGTCCCGCGAAAGTCATGCTGAAATCCGAGAATGATATTGAAATCCGATCCGCGAAAACTGTACACCGACTGATCGATATCGCCAACCACACACAAACTTCTCTCGCGCCAGAAATCTTCTTTGTCCGCAAGCGAGCGATCCGCCGACCCAATAGCGATCAATCGCGCGAGCTCGTACTGAATGCCGTTAGTGTCCTGAAACTCGTCTATCATTATGTGACGAAAGCGCGAGTGATAATACTCGCGCACTTCCGCGACCCGGCGAAGCATCTCTACGGCATTGATGAGCAGGTCATCGAAATCCATCGCGTTCGACTGCTGAAGCTTCTCCGCGTAGAGCTTATAAATTCGCGCGATCTGTTCACGGCGATCCGAAGCGTACTCAGCCTGATTCGCGTAAGCTGCGGGCGAAAGGCTGCGATTTTTCGCCCAGCTTATAGCCGAAAGCGATTGCCGGGGCGTGAGCGATTTATCATCGATGCCGATTTCTTTCATGATCGAGCGGACGACTCGCGCCTGATCGTCCGTGTCATAGATCGTGAAGTTTCGCGTATAGCCCGCGTTCATCTTTTCCGCGTCGCGGCGGAGCATTCGCACGCACAGCGAATGAAAAGTCGACAACAAAGGCGAAGCTGACTTCGATCCGCCGCCGAGTATTTTATCGACGCGCGATTTCATTTCCTCCGCGGCTTTGTTAGTGAAGGTGACGGCGAGTATCTGCTCAGGCCGAACATCGGCATTACGAATGAGATGAGCGATTCGATAAGTGATGACGCGGGTCTTGCCCGACCCCGCGCCAGCAAGGATCAAAAGCGGGCCTTCCTCGGCTTCGACGGCCTCGCGCTGTTCGGTGTTCAGATTATCGAGAAAAGTCATGGTTGAGATGAATGGGAGAATGGGGGAGCGGGTGAGTGTGAGGAGAATGAGTGTGCGAGTAGAGAAGCCAGGGATGAAGACTCACTGTTCCCATTCTCCCATTCCCCCATTCCCCCATTCCCCCACTCATTTAATCAGGCTCTGCACGGCCTTGAACTGAGGAGACTCCGCCGTGCGCATCAATTCGAAGAGGGCCATCTCAAGATTCGAAGGGACGGCTCCCGATTGAGTGAGACGCGCGAGAGCTATCTCCTTGTTTTCGCGTTTGCGCGAGGTTATGCAATCGATCAGAAGATGAACTTCCACGTCGCGCGCCAGCAGATCGAGTACGGTTTGAGTGACGCAGATATGCGCTTCGATTCCGCACACGAGCGCCTGTTTTATGTTGCGGCTTATAAACTCGGATTGAAAATCATCCGCGCCGCATGAACTGAAGCACATCTTTTCGATGACCTTCGATTGGTTGGGAAGATGCGGGATGATCTCTTCGGCAGTGTGACGGAGTCCTTTCGGATACTGTTCGGTGACGATGACCGGGACTTCCATCAGGCGCGCGCCCTGAACGGCTTTTGCGATGCGCGCAGAGACTTCGCCGAAGTCGGGGATGACTGGTCGGAAGGCTTCCTGCATATCGATTACGACGAGCGCGGCGTGTTCGCGTGAGAGCTTGCTTATGTGGCTCATAATGTTTACCTGAATTCTGTTTTCTGATCTCAATGAGTGAATATATCAGTCGGCTTTCCGGGCGCACAACCGGAGGGCGTCGAGAGAAGTTCTCTGCTGCTGAAGATTCATCCGGCTCGCGTTATAGCGATTGCATAAGCATGAACAGCGAAAGGGGTTCCTGACGCAGAGGCGCAGAGACGCAGAGTTTACGCAGAGAAGAGTCTTTGCGTAAATGAAAAGCCCATCGCTTTTTCTCTTTCCTGTTCATTCAACCGAAAGCCGCTGTAAGACGGAATATGCCCTGTCTCAATCATGATTTGCCGATCCAGATTTTGCCGGATTTGTAGACAGTCACTTTGGGAGGCAATATCGATCTTACGCCGCAGAAATATGTCAGATAGCCGGTGAAGGTTATATCGTAACCCTGCTGGCTTTTTTTGATCGACACCTCGGCGGACTGGTCATCATTGAAGTACTCTTTTGTGAAGGTTATCTTCGTCATCTGATCGCGGTCTTGCCATACGACGCCTTTTTCTCTGCGGTCGACATACATCGAGCAGGTGTGAGCGTTTCCTCCGACATTCTGATACCCTAAGCCGACGATCAAATCGCCTATCAGCAGAATGGTCAGGCTTCCATTATTATTCTTTACCTCGCACTCTATTTTCACGGGCCGGTTCCTGTCGGTTATGAGAGCGACTGCTTGCTTGCCAGACTCGATGAGTTGAAATGGAAGGATAGAGCCGAACAGATCGTCCTTGTTCCAGAACCCGACGATTGCTTCATCGCTTATGAAAGCGCCGTGGAACGCGCCGGTAATCTGGTTCTTATCATCGCGTTCTTCCATCTCGAAATAGCCGTTTTCATTTATGTCGCCTGAGAGGGCTATATTCTTTTTGTACTTCTCATAGAAATAGCTTCCCGAAAGATCGTTGCCCTTTCGAATGAGGTTCACCCGAATTCTTATTCTGTTATCGAGCGTGCCTTCGAAGGTCTTGTTGAAATTATTTGCCACCGAAGCCGGGCGAAACGACTGTGCGCTTTCTTTTCCGGCAGACAGTTCAAACGCCATAATATTTCGAGACCTGATTTGAGTGAATCCGGTCATCAGGACAACGCATAGAAGCGTCAGCAACAAACCCCTCAAAAGAAAAACTCGCATGATTTCACCTTTCGCGAATCGCTAAAACGTTTTGCTCATTCTACAGTAACGGGCTTCGCCGGATTGCGCCTGGTCGACATCGCAGCCGCGCCAACCACAAAGGGTGAAAGGGTAGAAGCGTCTGGCTTAATGTCCTCACAATGCGGAGGCCGGTCGTGCGCCAGTCTCGGTACGCCGATCTGTAGCGCGGCGCAACGTCGAACCACCCGCCGCCGCGTAACACCCGGTTCGAGCCTCAACTCGGTCCCTGTGGATCAACAATCGGGCTTTGCGCATAATAGTTTTCAATGTACCAGTCTTGGCACCACTCCCACACCTTCCCATGCATAAGTGAGTTGCCAAAAGAGATTTGAATATACTCTGCGAAGAGGTCAATAAAAAGGGCCGACTTTGTTCATTCGCAGAATCATTTTTCAAAAGACTTTTGCTAATTCACTTATCGTACAAGCCCCAGGCATTTGGTTTCTTCTGCCCAACAGGATTAATCTTGCTATCTGAGTTGACTTTGTACCAACCCATTTCATCAAGGTTTCCAGCATAATCTCCTGTGCTGCCTGCTCTGCACGCATACTCCCATTCCGCTTCCGTCGGCAAACGATACAGGTAGCCATCATTTTTCGCATTCAATTTTTGAATGAACTGATACGTGTCTCCCCACGACACAGTTTCAACGGGCCGCTTCGACCATCATCTGGAGTCAAGACTTTAGGACTTTCTATAGGCTCTCCATTTGAGATCATGCACGCTGGAAGCCTGGCTCCCAGGACTTTGCAAATCTCTCTCTTCGTTTTCCCATTCGTGACCTACATGTTATATTCCACTGTTCATGAATCATTCGACTATGCATACAGGCGATGATCCGGAGGCTGTCGAGCCTGAGTCAGAATCCGACGAGACGATGGAAGGTTTGCTCAGAGAACTTCGCCGGCGCAGGTTTCAGCAACAGGATTCGCCCGCATTCGAACCGTCGACCCGGATCGAAGAATCCCTGAGCGAGGCCGAGGTAGGATCGGAAGAGGAAACTGGCGAAGCCCATGACGACGCGGATCTTCATATCTCGCGGGAGATTCAGGAGGCAATCGACGATCTTTCTCAGGAAGTCCGTCGCGTGGGGCGCGAGCTTTTCAAGACGAATCGGGTCGCTGATCGCCATCAGGAATTGTTCGAAGTCACGCTCAAAGAACTTCAACGGCTGACCGAGACCGTAGCCCTCATCCCGGCGCGCTTCGACGACCGCGCTGCCGAGATGATGTTTCAGGCGAAAGCCTCGCTGTGCCAGGAACTCTTTCGCATAGCCGATGCGATGGAAGCCTCGCTTCTGGCTGCCGAAGAAGTGCTGGCCCGATTGCGTGAAAACACCCGACCCTATGGCTTCATATTTCTCTTTCCCAAAGCGCGGAGACTCCGTCAGTCTTTGCAGGATTCACTCGATGCCATCAGTCAGTGGATGGACGGACAGCGACTCCTCTTCGAGCGCGTGAAAGCGGCTTTGCATACGGCGGGCGCGAGAGTGATCGAATGCGAAGGCGTTCGGTTCGACCCTGCTCTGCATCGCGCGATCGCCGTCGAGCATCGCCCCGATGCGCAGACAGGGGCCATCCTCAGATGCGAGTTGAAGGGATATACTCTGGAAGGAAGAGTTTTGAGATATGCGGAGGTGACTTTGGCCAGATGAGCAAAACTGTAGGAATAGACCTCGGAACGACCAACTCTCTCGTGGCCATTGTGCGCAATGGTCGCCCGGAAGTGCTGGCCCGAAGGGATGAAGGGCTCGTGCCGTCTGTCGTCGGACTTTCCGAAGACGGGCGGATAATCACGGGGCGTGAAGCTCTCAATCAGTACGTCCTCGCGCCGGAAAGAACCGTTCGCTCGATAAAGCGGATGATGGGAAGCGATCAGACAGTGACACTCGGAGACCGCTCCTATCTGCCCGAAGAGATTTCTGCCTTCATACTTCGCTACCTGAAACAGATGGCCGAAGAGGTGACGGGAGAGAAGGTCGAGCGCGCGGTAATCACCGTCCCGGCCTATTTCGGCGACAATCAGCGACACGCCACTCAAAAGGCGGGAGAGATGGCCGGACTCGAAGTGGCGCGAATAATCAACGAGCCGACAGCGGCGGCTCTTGCCTACGGCGCTGAAAAAAAATCCGATCAATACCTGATGGTGTACGATCTGGGCGGCGGCACTTTCGATGTCTCTATAATCGAACAGCAGAGCGAAATCCTCGAAGTGCGAGCAAGCTACGGCAACACGCATCTCGGAGGAGACGATTTCGATCAGCTTATACTCGATCATCTCGTCGAAGAATTGTCCGAGAAGTATGAGTACGATTTCAAGGAAGACCGGCGGGCTATGGCGAGACTCTCCCGCGCCGCCGAGCAGGCGAAGATAGCTCTCTCGACTGCGCCCTACGCCCGCGTCTCCGAAGAATTCCTCGCGCGCTACGACGGACAGATAGCCAACCTCGACGCGGAAATAAGTCGCGAAAAACTTGAAGACATGATCGATCCCCTGCTCGCCTCGACCTTAGATTGCCTCGATAAGGCCATCCTGGATTCAGGCGTCGCGCCTCAACAGATCAGCCGCGTGCTTATGGTGGGAGGCTCGACCCGCATACCGAAAGTGTGGGATTTGATACGCGAGCGGATAGGGCTTGAGCCTTCGCTGGAAGTCAATCCCGATGAAGCGGTGGCGCTCGGGGCGGCAGTGCAAGCGGCCATAATCGATGGGCAGTCAATCGATGCCATGCTCATAGATGTCAGCCCGCACAGCCTCGGAATAGAAGTGGCTGACGTGATGATGGGCCACATCGTAGCGGGACGCTTCCGCCCCATAATTCGCCGCAACACCGCGATCCCGACGACGAGAAGCGAGCGGTTCTATACCATCACTCCCGATCAGGACACGGTCGAGGTCAGAATCTTTCAGGGCGAAAGCCAGTTGTGCGTCGAGAACACCGCGCTGGGCGAGTTCAATTTCACCGACATTCCGCCTTCCGAAGACCCGAACATGCCTAGAGAGGTGATAGTCGAGTTCAGCTATAACATCAATGGAATAGTCGAAGTGACGGCGCGAGACCGCAAGGGGGCGCGGCGTGAACGGATGACCGTCAGCGCCATTGCCGCCAGGCGCGCAGTCTCCGAGCCTGAGCGCAAGCGCCACTTCGACCCGGCGCTGGAGCGCGATGTGGCCCGCGCGCTCGAAGACGCGGCGAGGATAGAACTTCAACTCGGCGCGGACGGAGAGAAAAAAGGCGCGCAGAAATTGCGCAGGGCCCGTCACGCCCTCGAAGAGGCTTACGAAGGGGGAACCGAAAATCGCGTCCGCAAACAGGTGGAAGCCCTTGAAGATATCCTTTACGATTTCGAGAAATGATCCGCTTCCCGTTCAACCCATGAAGAAGAAAAAAACGAAACAATCGCGCCCTGTTCCTCCGGGCGAGATACTGCGTCAGGGCGAGGAGAGCCTGTCAGCGGGCAGATTCGATGACGCAGTGCGGTTGCTTATGCGAGCCGAATCGGAACTTCAGCGCGATCCGACGCAAAGGGAGCGGGTCTCGAAGGCCCTGGCCCGCGCTTACTTCGAGCGCGCCCTGTCGATTGAAGACGCAGAAAAAAGAATCGCCGATCTGGAACAGGCGGTGAAGCGTCAGCCTTCGGATGCTGGCTGCCTTGCTGCCCTTGGACTTTGTCATCTGGCGAGAGATGAAGCGAAGAGCGCGCTTCATCTGCTCGAAAAGGCCGACGCTCTGAGTCCGCAAAATAGAATCATCGAACGCGCCCTGACTATCGGGTTGCTGGCTGCCGGGAAAACCCGCGCAGTGAAAGAGCGACTCGACAATATGCCTGAAGAAAAACTCGATGACGATTTGAAACGGCTTGCATCGGTGCGCGATCTGACGGTGGAGAACTTCGCAAGAGTCAGAGAGCGATTGAAAGACGAGAAGGCGAGTCCCGCCAGTTCGCTCCTGCTTTCACTTGCGAGGCTCGGAGATGGGGATGCTCAAGAGGCGCGCCAGCTATTGAATGCGGTTGAGTCGCCCGACCACGGCCCCGACCGATGGGAAGCGGTCTGGCTTTCGACGCAACTGTTTTATGGCGCAGCGATCAACTTCGAGGCTGGTCAAGGGAAGGAGGCTTATTCGTCGCTCTCTCAGGCCGAAAGCCTTGCGCGAGGAATCCCTTTGCCGTGGCGCAAGCGCCTCATCGCTTACTATCATCGCATAGCCGAAGGCGCTGCCCTCGCAGGCGACACCCGGCTTGCAATCGAGTCGTGGCGGCGCGCGCTCGAACTGGCTCCTGAAAACAAGGCGACAGCGTTTAATCTCGACGCCGCTCTTTTGGTCGAGGCCAACCGAGCGTGGCGCGCGGGCCGCGCGCAACAGGCGGTCGAATTATGGAAAGAGTGTTTGAAATCCAAACCGGGCAACGAGCGATTGCTGAGGAACGCCGCGATAGGATGCGAAAAACTCGGGCGCAAGGAAGAATCAGCCGATTACTGGCGCGCGCTTGCTCGCGTGTGGCGGCAACAGGTCATGGGTCGAAAAGCGGACGAGCAATTGAAGGATCGCCTGTCGCGGCTCGAAGATCATCTCGTCAATATGATGATCGAAGCGGGCAAGCCCATTCATGAAATCCTCGCTGAATTGAAATCGGCCCTCAAACTCGACCCTTCCAATGTCAAGCTGCGCAGGAAGTGCGCCGATATTTTTCTCGAACTCGATAACCCACAGCAGGCGCTCAGGCAATTGGAATACATCGAGCGCAAACACGGCGAGTCGGCAGACCTGCTCGTTCACAAGGGCATGGCGTTGGATATGGTGCGAAGGCGCGGAGCCGCGCGGAAATGTTTCGAGCGGGCCTTCGAAATCGATCCTTCGAATCCGGGAGCGCGCCGAATCTTTCTTTCCATGCTCGGAGACGAAGCCGCCATCGCCGAAAGAGAAGGCGATCTGGCGCGCGCCATCGAGATATGCGAGCGGCAGTTGTCCATAGACCCTGAGTTCATCCCGGCTGTCTTCCATCTGGCCACGCTTCGCTTCGATTGCGATGAAGAGGATGAGGCGAAGAGGGTCATCGAGCGGCTGAAGGCGGCTGATCCCGAAGATGTGGGCAAGCGGCTCATTGCAGGCCACATCTATCTTGAGAACGGATATAAAAAAGAAGCGGAGAGAGAATTTCAAAAGGCTTTGGAGATAAAGGGCGATCCTGAAAGTCTGGTTCGCATAGGCGAGATTTATCTCGAATGCGATGAGGAGAAAAAGGCGCTGGGTTATTTCAAGCAGGCATCCGAAGACGCGCCCATATCGATGCTGCTCAATATATCGAAGATTCTCTTTGGGGAAGAGCATAGCCGCGAAGCCGAGCGTTACGTCGATATGGCCATGCGAAAAGACCCTGAGCATCCTGAGCCGCATCTGGGCAAAGGGATCATGCTTTTGGGGCGGAGGAAATCGGAGGAGGGCGAGCGGGAGTTTGAGGAAGCCGAGCGACTTGCCACGGGCCGCAGCGAATTTGCTTACGTGCTGGAAGCGGTCAATGATGTGAGAGAAGATTTGAGGAGAGTATCCGAGATCAATCGCTTGTTGAAAGGACTGGCAGGGAGATTGCCCGCCGACCTCGACTCGCTTCCGCCGGAATTGAGGCATCTGCTCGGCGAGATTATGGAAGATTTATGAGCGCGCACTTCACAGACGATCCGTACAAGACGCTTGGCATCGAGTCGAACGCCACCGAAGCTGAGATCAAGCAGGCATATTTCGCCCTGGTGCGAGAGCATCCGCCCGAACGCGATCCGGAAGGATTCAAGCGCATACGGGCAGCTTACGAAAAGCTGAAATCGAGAGGCGAGCGCGCCGAGACGGACCTCTTCAGGGTGGATGATTCGATCACGCTTGACGCCGGGTCGCTCAAACGGTTTGCAATCGAACCGCCTCCTGTCACGCTCGACCTGATAAAGACAGACCTTATTGCCATTGAAATTTTTTTGCTGCTCGAAGAGTTGAAAACATTCCGGCCCGACTGAGTGATCCCTTCAATCTGGTTCGCGCGCAGATTCGGATTCGAGATTCAGTTATCGCTCCGAGACGGAAAAAGAAATGGTTGAAGCGCCGAGCGCCATTTTGCCCTGCTCTATGCGGTCTGCCAGAACTCGAAAAGCCTGCCCCTGCGCTTTTGAAATCGCTTCCTCGCGAGTTCCGCCAAAAGCCTCGACGCCAAACGCAGATATCGAAGCGAGCCAATGACCATCTTCTTTGCAGGTGATTTCTATGGTGAAGTGATGGCTGATGGGGCGACCGGCATACCTGCCTCGCGTTCCTTTGAGTTTGCTGAAGTCATATTCGTCGAGCAACTCCGGATTCCTGCCTGATCTCATTCACCTCCTCATAAGCTTTCCTTTCGCACGCAGTCGCAACGGCTATTCATTGCGCGGTTTCTGAGCGTCGAGCCATTTTGTGAGGTCAGACTTTTTATTGAAATCAAACACCGCTTCGCCCAGGTCTTCAAGCTCAGTGTGTGAGAGCTTTTCTATTCTGCGCCGCGTTCGAAGGTCAACCTTGCCTAGCTGTCGCGTGAGCAGGCGCATGACCATCGTCAGCGCCTCTCGTTGCAATCCCTGTTGCAATCCC